>NZ_JBIAYW010000065.1:0-1173 GCF_042898305.1 Dactylosporangium sp. NPDC000521 | reverse complement strand
GTGCCGATCGCGGCGGACCGTCCCAGATCGACGACCATGCGCCCGTCCGTTCCTGGGACCCACGCCGTGCCTCGGTCGCCGTCGACGGCGAGCGACGGCGACGTCATGCCCTGCGGAAGCACGGACGCGGGGAAGGTTTCCGTGCTGAGTGCGAGGTCCGCGACCGGGTACGGGTGGGCGGTGGGGTAGACCACGGTCTTGACCTTGCCCGTGGGCGGCAGGCCGGCGCCCAGCACCTCTCCGGTCTCGAGGTTGCGCAGCTGCACCGAGCGGGCGGTGCCGTCGGAGGAGACGTGGATGGTGCGCGCGTCGTCGACCACGGCGGTCAGTCCGGCCGGGGCTGTCCCCTTGCCCGGCGTCACCGCGGTGATCCGCGGGGCGAGCACGACGGCCGAGCCCGGGCGGAGCGTCACGTCCAGCACGGAGGACGTCGCCCCGACGCGCTGAGTGCCGGCGTACAGCGGAACAGCACCGCCGTCGTGCGGGATCGTGACCGCCGTGGTGGCCCCGGCGCCGGAGAGGTTGAAGACGACGAGGAAGCCGTCGACCAGCGCGGCCTGCGTGGCGGGGTTCGACGTCGTCGGCCCGGGCCGCGCAGCCTGCGCGGCTGTTGCGGCGGCCGCGCCCGGCACCATCTCGATCAGGCGCGGTCCCTGGCCGCCGTCGGCGAGGCGGATCACCTGCTGGGTGTCGCTCGTGCGGGAGACGGTGATCGGGGCGTCGGAGCCGCGGACGACGAAGCCGCCCTTGTTCTCGACGGAGATCCACCCGCCGTCCGACGTGAGCACGCGGTTGCCGGTCTCCCGGTGCCGCGCGACGTCTTGCCAGGTGACGCCGTCCATCGAGGTCTGAACCCGGTATTCCTGTCCCGCCGCGGACTCCCAGCCGAGCTGCACCTGCGACAGCGTGGTGGGCCCGCCGAGGTCGACCTGGATCCACGAGTCGCTGCGGAGGCGGTCTGCCTTCGACACGGCCCAGCGCGTGGTCGGGCTGCCGTCGGTGACGGCGCTCGCGGGGAAGCCGGTGTCGGCGCTCGACGCCGTCGCCGGGCGCTTGGCCGCGACGTCGGTGCCGCTCGGCTCGAACGCCCGGAAGTGGTACAGCGAGTAGCCGTACTGGGCGTTGCCCCGCACCCCCTGCATCCGCACGTAGCGCGTCGTGACCGGCGCCGGG
>NZ_JBIAYW010000064.1:0-1241 GCF_042898305.1 Dactylosporangium sp. NPDC000521 | reverse complement strand
TCGGTGGTGAGGAAGAGCGCCGCGATCGAGGCGGCGTTCTGCAGGGCGGAGCGGGTGACCTTGGCCGGGTCGATGATGCCCTCGGCCAGAAGGTTCACGTAGTCGCCGCTGGCGGCGTTGAGGCCCCAGCCGGCGTCCAGGTTGCGGACCTTCTCGACCACGACGCCGCCCTCGAGGCCGGCGTTGACGGCGATCTGGCGCAGCGGCGCGTCAAGGGCGACCTTGACGATGTTGGCGCCGGTGGCCTCGTCGCCGACCAGGTCCAGCTTGTCGAAGGCCGACTTGCCGGCCTGGACGAGCGCGACGCCACCGCCGGGGACGATGCCCTCCTCGACGGCCGCCTTCGCGTTGCGCACGGCGTCCTCGATGCGGTGCTTGCGCTCCTTGAGCTCGACCTCGGTGGCCGCGCCGACCTTGATGACCGCGACACCGCCGGCGAGCTTCGCCAGGCGCTCCTGCAGCTTCTCGCGGTCGTAGTCCGAGTCCGACTTCTCGATCTCGGCACGGATCTGCGCCACCCGGCCGTTGATGCCCTCGGCGTCGCCGGAGCCCTCGACGATCGTGGTCTCGTCCTTGGTGATGACGACCTTGCGGGCCTTGCCGAGCAGGTCGAGCGTCGCGTTCTCCAGCTTGAGACCGACGGTCTCGGAGATGACCTGACCGCCGGTCAGGATCGCGATGTCGGTCAGCATGGCCTTGCGGCGGTCACCGAAGCCCGGGGCCTTGACGGCGACGGACTTGAAGGTGCCACGGATCTTGTTCACGATCAGGGTCGCGAGGGCCTCGCCCTCGACGTCCTCGGAGATGATCGCGAGCGGCTTGCCGGACTGCATGACCTTCTCCAGCACCGGGAGGAGGTCCTTCACCGCGGAGATCTTCGACTCGACGATGAGGATGTACGGGTCGTCGAGGACCGTCTCCATCCGCTCGGTGTCGGTGACGAAGTACGGCGAGATGTAGCCCTTGTCGAAGCGCATGCCCTCGGTGAGCTCCAGCTCGAGCCCGAAGGTGTTGCTCTCCTCGACGGTGATGACGCCTTCCTTGCCGACCTTGTCCATCGCCTCGGCGATGATCTCGCCGACGGTGGAGTCACCGGCGGAGATCGAGGCCGTGGAGGCGATCTGCTCCTTGGTCTCGACGTCCTTGGCAAGGTTGGCCAGCTCCGACGCGACGGACGCGACGGCGGCCTCGATGCCGCGCTTCAGCGCCATCGGGTTGGCACCCGCGGCGACGTTGCGCAG
>NZ_JBIAYW010000063.1:0-1373 GCF_042898305.1 Dactylosporangium sp. NPDC000521 | reverse complement strand
CAGGGTCATTGCGTTGTCGGGTAACTGCTGGTCGCGGCGGTGATCAGATCGTGCGGTAGGCGGTTGGCGCGTCGGGTAGCGCGAGCGATGTTGGTGTCGCCGTTGGTGCGGTGGTAGCCGATCGCGGTGTTGCGCAGGGTGGCGATGACGGCGGGTCCGGTGCCGGTCCGGGCTTGGTGGAGGTCTTCACGGAACGTCACGTCCCGTACGTGATGGAGGCGGTTTTCGATGTGCCAGTGGCGGCGGATCCAGTCCTGCAGGTCACGGGGCTGGGCCTGTCCGGCGGGCAGTGACACGGTCAGGTAGGCCGTCTCGCGGCTGGTTTTGCCGGTGGTGGCGCAGGTGCGGGTGCGGGTGATCCGCACGGCCTGCTCGGCGTGCGCGAAGGCGATCCCACCTGGGGTGTGCAGGGTGACGGCTTTGACGGTGCGGGTCTCCCGCCGGCCGTGACCGCGGTCGCGGGTGCGGTCCCCGGCCGGGATCTGGGCCCAGGGCAGCCGTTTGAGCTGGGCGTGCAGGGTCGGCTGGTTGGCCTTGACCTGGACCAGCAGATACGCGCCGCGGGCGGCGATCTCGCGGGCGTGGCCGGTCTGGGTGTGCAGGGCATCGGCGACGAACAGGACTCCGGTCAGGTCGCCGAGCACGGTTTCGACGGCGTCCAGCAGCGGAGCGAAGGCGGGGATTTCGTTGGATTTCGCGTCCACGGTGACCTGGGCGAGCACGATCCCGGTGCCGGTGTCCAGCGCGGACAGCAGGTGGACCTGGCCACCGCCGGGGCGGCGGGCGGCACGCAGCGTCTTGCCATCGACGGCGATCACGGTGCGGTACCGCCTCGGCCGGGCCGTGCGCAGCTGGCCGCGCGCCCGCAGCCAGGCGGCGAGCACGGTCGTGAGCTGGCCAGGGTCCAGTCGGGTCAGCAGCCGCCACACCGTTGTCCCCACCGGCACTGCACGGTCGAAGCCGAGCCGGGTCCTGGCGTGTTCGTCCAGATCGTGCAGCCAGTCGGTGATGGCGGCGAACGACGACGCGCCGGCCAGCACCGCGCAGACCGCGACGGCGAGCAGCCCGGTCAATGGATAGCGGATCCCGCGCGGGTCCCGCGGATCCGGGACCTCGGCCAGGGCGTGCAGCAGCCCGTGTTGTTCACGATCGGTGACCGGCACCGGCGCAGTCTCGGTGGCGGGGGCCGTCACCACGAGGCCGGGGATGAGAGATGATGCCATCGGCGGGTGGGGTCTTCCTCGGTGTCGTGAAGCGTAGAGAACTCCATGATCACCGATGAGGCCTCACCCGCTTCTGCCGCCTCCACAGAGGCCACCGACCTCCGAAACTGCCTGTTCAGCGCCTCGCCGACCGACTACGCAATCGCCCTG
>NZ_JBIAYW010000062.1:0-1562 GCF_042898305.1 Dactylosporangium sp. NPDC000521 | reverse complement strand
CTAGTGCAGCGCCGCGTTAGTTCGTCGGGGTCATGCGGCCTTGAGTGGAGTGCCGTCGTAGGTCCAGCGGTAGGGCTTGGCGGTGGTGTTCTTCTCGATCACGTAGTTTTCGATCTTGTTGATGAGGTCGTCGCGGGATGGGAAGTCGCCGTGGCGGACGACCCGGCGGGTCAGTGCGGAGAAGTACAGCTCGATCTGGTTGAGCCAGGAGGCGTGGGCCGGGGTCCAGTGCACGTGCCAGCGGGGGTGCGCGGCCAGCCAGGCCCGGGTGGCTTTCGCGACGTGTGAGGATCCGTTGTCCAGCACGACGTGGATCTGTCTGGCGGGGTCGATGGACGCGTCGAGCATGGCCAGGAACCGTTGGAAGGTCACCGAGTCGTTGCGGTGGATCGGTTCGGTGACCGCCTGACCGGTCTGGACGTCGAGGGCGGCGACGATCGACACGGTGCCGTGCCGGACGTATTCGAACTCCTGCCGGGCCGGCCGTCCGGCGGCGGTGGGCTGGCCGGGGTGTTTGCGGGATCGGGCGGCGATCGCGGTCTTCTCGTCGATGGACAGCACGACCGCGCCGGCGGGTGGATGCAGATACAACTGGCAGATGTCGGCGGCACGGGCCCAGAACAGCGGGTCATCCTTGCGGGTCAGCCAGCCTCGGACCCGGTACGGGCGCAGGTCGCAGTCGGCGAGGATCCGTCCGACCTGCGAAGGTGAGATCGTGGTGTCGGCGAGTTGTTCGGCGATGCGCCGGTGCGACCAGGTCGACTCCGGGCCGGGCGGCACTGATGTCGCGGCAGCCACGACCCGGACCCGCACGTCGGCGCCGTGCCGGCGGGGCCGTCCGGACCGTCGCGCGTCGGTGAGGCCGGCCAGCCCGTAGGCCGCGAACCGGCCCCGCCACTTGCGGACCATGTCGACACCGACCCGCAGGTCCGCGGCGATGCGGGCATTGGATGTCCCGTCCGCGGCTGCCAGGACGATCTTCGCCCGGATCACCGCCCGGATCTCGCCCCGGGCCGACCGCGCGGTGCGCCGCAACTGCCGGTGGATCTGTTCGTCCAGCACGACCACCACCGCTGTCGTCACAACGACCCACCCAGCCCATCCATGGACCTCACCCGACCCAGCAGTCACCGACCGGGCAGATCATCGCCGTGATGGCGTCAGCATCGGCGGGCAGGGCAACATGAACCCCATGGCCCGCCGGAACCCGCCCGAGTCGATGCAGCACCACCTGCGGCAACGCCTCAACGAACACGCCGCCACCCACTGGCCGCAACTGACCTCGGTGCAAATCCGCTACCGGGCCGGGTTCGCCTACATCGACGGGCTCCTGCCAAACGGCCAGGTCCAACCGCTGTGCCGGCTACGGTTCGGAGGCGTCCTGCACACCTGGGGCTTCGCCATCTACCTCGCCAGCCGCGACGGCTACCAAGACAACTACCTACCTTCCGGGCTGCCCGTGGGCAGCCCAGAAGAAGCCCTCGACTGCGCCTGCGGCCTCTACCTCAACAGCCCCACCGCCTGGCTCACACCCCCGACGAATTAACGCGGTGCTGCACTAG
>NZ_JBIAYW010000061.1:0-1575 GCF_042898305.1 Dactylosporangium sp. NPDC000521 | reverse complement strand
CGGAACCTGTCAAGTCAACTGAGACAGTTTCTTGATTTTGTTTAGCTTTGTGCTGCTGGAAGGCCGGTCGCTGCGGGAGCGGTGGCCTGTTCGAGGTCGTTGTCGTCGGGTTTGTTGATCCATGCCCGTTCCGGGAGGCGGGGCGGTTGCGGACGACGGCGCCCGAACCGGTCGGGGTGCGTGGCCCAGGCTGCGTCGAGGGTGCGTTGTCGCTGTTGACGGATCTGGCTGGCGGTGCCGTGATGGACCGAGGCGGGGGTGTGCAGTCCGATCCCGGAATGCCTGTGTTCATGGTTGTAGTAGGTGTAGAACGCTTCGCAGTGCTGCCGGGCGTGCTGGATCGACCCGAACAGCTCCGGGAACGTCGGGTCGTATTTGAGGGTTTTGAAGCTGGCCTCGATGTACGGGTTGTCGTTGGACGTCTTGGGCCGGCTGTGACTACGGCCGATCTTCAGATCGGTCAGCAGCTGCGTGATGGTCTTGCTGGTCATCGCAGCGCCGCGGTCGGCGTGCACGGTCAACTGGTCGGGGTCGACGCGTTCCCGGGCGGCGGCGTCGGCGATCAGCGCTTCGGCGAGCTGGCCGTCCTCGTAGGCGGCGACCAGGTGCCCGACGACGTACCGGGACCAGATGTCGATCACCGTGTAGAGCTGGAACCACACGCCTTTGACCGGACCGCGGAGCCGGGTGATGTCCCAGGACCAGACCTGATTGGGCGCGTCGGCCACGAGCTCGGGCTTGGTCCGGGCCGGATGCGTGGCCTGGGCCCGGCGCTCACCGGTCTGTCCAGCGGCCCGCAGGATCCGGTACATCGTGGACTCCGAGCACCACCAGCGGCCCTCGTCGAGTTCGCGGGCCCACACCTGCGCCGGCGCCAGATCGGCGTACTCGGGCCGGTTCAACAGCTGCAGCACCTGATCACGTTCGGCCTGCGACAGCACCGACGGCGGCGGCTTGCGCGGCGTGCGCGGCTTCGGCTCGGCGGGCGGGTTGCGGCGCCGATACAACGTCGCCCGCGACATGCCGGTCAGCCGGCACGCCGCGGCCACACCCCAGGCCGGGGTCAGCGCCTGCTGCGCCTCGGCGAGGACAGGTTCGGCATCGGCGCGGCGTCCGCGCTCTCGGAGAGCAGTTCCAAGAGCGCGTGCGCTTTTCCCATGATCTGCAACGCGGTCTCGGTCTTGGCCAGCTTCGCCTGCAGCCGGGCGTTCTCCCGCTGCAGCCGGGCAAGTTCAGCGTTCTCGGCCTTCTTCACCGCCCGCGCGGCCGCTTGACGGCGGTCCGTCAGGCCAGCCGCAGCTCCGGCGTCTCGGGCCTTGCGCCAATCCAGAATGTGTGACCCGTACAGCCGCTCCCGGCGCAGGATCGCCCCTCGAGCCGCCGCGTCCGAGGCCGCGTCGTACTCGTCCAGGATCCTCGCCTTGAACTCTGCGGTGAATGTCCGCCGCTGGGGCCGGGCGTCCGGATCCAGGTTCTCATGGGGCTTCGACGTCATGCTGATGTGCTCTCCTCAGGACCGTCCAGGAAGAGTATCCCTGGTAGACAGGCTGTCTCACATCAGCGTGACAGGGAGGG
>NZ_JBIAYW010000060.1:0-1576 GCF_042898305.1 Dactylosporangium sp. NPDC000521 | reverse complement strand
CGGAACCTGTCAAGTCAAGTGAGACAGTTTCTTGATTTTGTTTAGCTTTGTGCTGGTGGAGGGCTGGTCGCTGCCGTGGCGGTGATCTGTTCGAGGTCGTAGTCGTCTGGTTTGTTGATCCATGCCCGGTTTGGCAGGCGGGGCGGCTGCGGGCGGCGTCGACCGAACCGTTCGGGGTGCGCGACCCAGGCGGCGTCGAGGGTGCGTTGCCGCTGTTGGCGGACCTGTCCGGCGGTGCCGTGATGGACCGAGGCCGGGGTGTGCAGGCCGATCCCGGAGTGTCGGTGCTCGTGGTTGTAGTAGGTGTAGAACGCTTCGCAGTGCTGCCGGGCGTGCTGGATCGACCCGAACCGCTCCGGGAACGTCGGGTCGTACTTGAGTGTCTTGAAGCTGGCCTCGATGAATGGGTTGTCGTTGGAGGTCTTGGGCCGGCTGTGGCTGCGGCCGATCTTCAGGTCGGTCAGCAGTTGGGTGAGAGTCTTGCTGGTCATCGCCGCGCCGCGGTCGGCGTGCACGGTCAGCTGGTCCGGGTCGACGCGTTCGCGGGCGGCGGCGTCAGCGATCAGCGCTTCGGCAAGCTGGCCGTCCTCGTAGGCGGCGACCAGGTGCCCGACGACGTAGCGGGACCAGATGTCGATCACCGTGTACAGGTGGAACCACACGCCCTTGACCGGGCCGCGGAGCCGGGTGATGTCCCAGCTCCAGACCTGATTGGGTGCGTCGGCCACAAGTTCGGGCTTGGTGCGGGCCGGGTGTGTGGCCTGGGCGCGGCGGTCGCCGGTCTGTCCGGCGGCGCGCAGGATCCGGTACATCGTGGATTCCGAGCACCACCAGCGGCCCTCGTCGAGCTCACGGGCCCACACCTGCGCCGGGGACAGATCGGCGTACTCGGGCCGGTTCAACAGGTCCAGGACTTGCCGGCGTTCCACATCGGACAGTGCTGACGGCGGCGGTTTGCGGGGTCCCCACGGCTTCGACTGGGCGGTCGGGTTGCGGCGCCGGTAGAGCGTCGCGCGGGACAGGCCGGTCAGCCGGCACGCCGCGGCGACACCCCACAGGTCGGTCAGCGCCTGCTGCGCCTCGGCCAGGACGGGGTCGGCGCCGGCGCGGTGTCCGCGCTCTCGGAGAGCAGTTCCAAGAGCGCGTGCGCTTTTCCCATGATCTGCAACGCGGTCTCGGTCTTGGCGAGCTTGGCCTGCAGCCGGGCGTTCTCCCGCTGCAGACGGGCAAGTTCGGCGTTCTCGGCCTTCTTTGCTGCCCGTGCGGCCGCTTGACGGTGGTCTGTCAGGCCGGCCGCGGCTCCGGCGTCGCGGGCCTTGCGCCAGTCCAGAATGTGTGATCCGTACAGCCGTTCCCGGCGCAGGATCGCCCCGCGAGCCGCCGCGTCCGGCGCCGCGTCGTACTCGGCCAGGATCCGTGCTTTGAACTCTGCGGTGAATGTCCGCCGTTGGGGCCGGGCGTCCGGATCCGGGCTCGAACTGGGCTTCGACGTCATGCTGATGATCTCTCCTCGCAACCGTCCAGGAAGAGTATCCCCTGGTAGACGGGCTGTCTCACATCAGCGTGACAGGGAGGG
>NZ_JBIAYW010000059.1:0-1811 GCF_042898305.1 Dactylosporangium sp. NPDC000521 | reverse complement strand
GGCGTCGCCGAGGCCTCCCAGACGGCCGCGGCCAGCATCACCGAGACCCAGGCCGCCAGCCAGGAACTGGCCCGCACGGCGGCCCACCTGCAGCAGCTCGTGTCGCAGTTCCGCTTCTGGGTCGAGCCGGCGGCCCGGCGGACGGGGCACGGTTCTGTCTGCGGATCGCGGAGACTGGTGCGGTCGTCGGCGCCACCCTGGCCGTCGAAGCCGCCGACACCACTTCTGTCAACGACCGTTGATCCTGGCTCTGGCACGGATTCCTGATCGTCATTCCCATCCGGCACAACACCGCCGCCTGTCGCGCCCGAGACAGCACTGGTGGCGCTCTCGGTATTGTCGCTCCATGGTGACTGCGACGGACGATGGCCCTGAGGTGGCTGCGCGGACCCCGGCGCGGGGCGGGGGGCGGCCGACGCTCGCCGCGGTGGCGCAGCGGGCCGGCGTGAGCCTGAAGACGGCGTCGCGGGCCCTGAACGGCGAGCCGAACGTCGCGCCGGCGACCCGGGAGAGGGTCCAGGAGGCGGCGCGCGAGCTCGGGTTCCGGCTCAACGCTGTCGCGGCGGACCTCGCGCGGGGCGGTGCGTCGCATCTTGTCGGGTTCATCACCGGTGACCTCGCGAACCCCTTCTACTCGGCGGTCGCGAGCGGCATCGAGTGCGAGCTGCGGCGCCACCGGAGGCAGCTGATCATCGCCAGCTCCGGTGAGGATCCGGAGTGCGAGCGCGCGCTCACGGCCGAGCTGGTCGGGCGCCGGGTCGGAGCGCTGATCGTGACGCCGGTCGGGCAGGACCATGAAGACCTCGCGCGCGAGGTGGAGGCAGGCCTGCCCGTCGTCCTCATCGACCGGCCGGCGCCCGGCCTCGATGCGGACATGGTGGTCATGGACAACCGCGGCGGCGTGCGCGCCGCCGCCGAGCACCTGATCGCGCGGGGCCACCAGCGGATCGGGCTCGTCGGGGACGAGTCGCATCTGTGGACGTTCAAGGAGCGGCGCGACGAGTTCATCGGGGCGCTCGCTCGCGGCGGGATCGCCGACGCGGAGCGGTACGTGCGCGCGGGCGCACACGACGCTGCGCTTGCTCGCCAGTTCGTCGGCGAATTGCTCGCCGCGGACCCGGCGCCGACCGCGCTGCTCACGGCCAACAACGTCATCACCGTCGGGGCGCTGCACGCCTTGCGTGACCGCGCCGCGGCGACGCCGGGGCTGCGGGTCGCACTCATCGGGTTCGACGACTTCGAACTTGCGGACCTGCTCGGCGTGACGGTGGTGGGCTACGACGCGCAGGAGCTCGGCCGCCAGGCGGCGGTGCTGGCGGTCACCCGCCTCCAGGACCCGAGCCTCCCGACACGCACTGTCGTCGTGCCGACGCGTCTGGTTGCCCGCGGGACCGGGGAGCTGCACGCCGGCTGAGCGGCCTGGCGGACCGTTCCCTCAGTCGGCGGGCGACACACGTGGCCGCGGTCGGTGACCGCGGCCACGTGTCCTCGCAGTGATGGCGTTATGCGCCCGGGCCCACCTCCAGGGTGCTGAGCCCGGCGTCGCCCTGATGCCACGTGGTGGTCAGGGCGACGTACCGTGCTGTGGCGCCCAGCTTGACCGAGCCGAGCCGCGTGCCGGCCGCGACCGAGCCGGCGTCGGTGAACGTCAGGCCGTCGTCGCTGACCGACACGGTCGCGGCCGGCGCCTGCGCCCCGTTCCAGGTCAGCCTGACCGTGCCGATCGCGGCGGACCGTCCCAGATCGACGACCATGCGCCCGTCCGTTCCTGGGACCCACGCCGTGCCTCGGTCGCCGTCGACGGCGAGCGA
>NZ_JBIAYW010000058.1:0-3677 GCF_042898305.1 Dactylosporangium sp. NPDC000521 | reverse complement strand
AGCGTGCCTTCATGTACCTGGCCACCATCGACGTCGCAACCATCAAAATCTGGCTCCGCGACCTCACCACCCGAGATCCAAGAGACACGGCCTAGTGGCGTCGCCCACGGTGGTCACGGTGCGGGTCTCACCCTGACGCAGGTCGAGCACCCGCACCCCGCCATCGACCAGCACCACTCGCGACCCGTCCGGCGCCAGGGCGATCTGCAACACGCCGCGGACGGTCGGCCCGACCAGGCGGACGGCGTCGCCCTCGATGAGGCCGACCTGCCAGTCGTACCCGTCGATCATCGAAGAGCCGAAGCCCTCACCGCGGCGTGCCGTCGTGACGATCATCGCGACCGTCCGCCCGTCGCCGGTCGTGACGGGCGACATGGCCTTGCCCTGGTCGCCGCACGTCAGGCCTTGCGCGTCACGTGCGCTGGCGTCATACCCTGCGAGAGCCGCCATTGCGGATGAAGTACACAAACCCGTCGGGCGACCAGCTCAGCGACGAGACCCGGGCCGGCTCGCCCGGTAGCAGCCCGCACCCGGCCGGCAGCACAGCGGCCGCGAGCGTCACCAGACTCAGCACGGCCCGAAGGTGCCGGCGCCCGGCAGCGTGGGGTCGTTCCTGCGTGTCGATTCGGGGATCGTACCGGCAGCAGCGCCTTCGAACGGGCCGGCTGGGACCGACCAGGTCCGCGCTCGAGGTCGGCGACGTTGGGGCACGCCAACGAGGGGTCTGGCTCGGCGGTCAGTTGGTGTTGGGGCTTGCTCTGTTCGGGATGCTTCTACGCCATCTTCGCCGCCACGCAGCGCGTGCGGTCATCGCCAGATCTCACCTATGTGCTGGACGTCCAGGCTCGCAAGCGTGCGGCAGCGGCAATTGTGTCGGGGTGTTCGGGGCCGAGGACGCGTCTGCGGTCGGCGACCACGTGCTCCTGGATGGTGATTGCCTCGCTGAAACGACCGGCCTGCCAATAGGAGGCGGCGAGGTTGGCGCGGGCGCGGACCGTGTCTAGATGCTCGGCGCCGAGGATCTGTTCGCGCTCGGCCGCCACCCGCTCCACGATGGTGATTGCCTCGGTGAAACGACCGGCCTGCCAGTACGAGGCGGCCAGGCTGGAGCGGGCACGGATCGTATCGGGGTGCTCGGCGCCGAGGATCTGTTCGCGCTCGGCTACCACGCGCTCCACGATGGTGATTGCCTCGGTGGAACGACCCGCCTGCCCGTACGAGGTGGCCAGGTTGGCGCGGGCACGGATCGTATGGGGATGCTCGGAGCCGAGCATCCGCTCACTGTCGGCGACCGCCTTCTCCAGCATGGCGATGGCGTCAGCGGAACGATCAGCCTGCCAATGGAAGGCGGCCAGGTTGGCGCGGGCAAGAATCGTTTCGGGGTGCTCGAAGCCGTGAATCCGTTCACTGTCGGCGACCACCCGCTCCTGGATGGCGATGGCGTCAGCAGTACGACCAGCCTGCCAATAGGAGGCCGCCAGGTTGCCGCGGGCGTGGATCGAATCGGGGTGCGCGGGGCCGAGGTGTCGGTGTGCTCGTTCGGTGAGGGTTTGCCAGTGCGTGACTGCCGCGGCGGGCAGGCCGGCATTGAGAAGGCTGATACCGGCCGTGAACAGCAGTTCGTGTCCGTTGGGCTGCCAAAGTGCGGTGCCAGTGTTGGCGTGCAGGGCGGTGGCGTTGGCGCGCAACGACTCCACCAGGGGCGCCGCGTCGACGGTGCGGTCGCTGGCGGGCCAGAGCGTTACAAGGGCGTCGGCAACAGCGTGCGCAGCTTCCACCGCGTCAGTGCTCGACTGTTCACGGGCGGCCCGGGCAGTGAGCGCGTGGATGCGCACAGCGCGAGGACCCTCGATGGGGGCGTGGGTCAGCAACCCGTAGCGGTGCAGCAGCCGCAACGCCGCGCGACCCTGGTCAGCGGTGACGGACCCGCCCGGATCGGCGCGATGCGTGGTGAGAAAGGCGGTGACGGGCCCGGTGGTCCAGAGTGTGTCAGGGTGACCGGCCGGGTCGAGCAGCGCGGCCAGGTCCAGCGCCGGGCGGGCCAGCCCGACAGGAGTCGCCCGATCGGCGGCCTGCAGGTTGAGCAGCAACGTGACATCGACGGGTCGCCCGTAGGCATCGGGGTCAGCGTCGACTGGCATCAGCTCGATCAGCCGCTGCCGGCCGCTGGTGTACCGATCGAGGTAATTGCCGCACGACTCCGCCTCATTGATCATGTACGCGGCAGCATGCGCCAACGCCAATGGCAGGCGCCCCACCGCTTCGGCGAGGTCGCCGGTCCGGTCATCGAGCAGATGCGGCAGGCCCTCGCTGGTGAGCCGCTCGGTCAGGTACGCGATCGACTCGTCCGCACTGTAGACGTCGATGTCGATGCGACGTCGTCCGCCGCCGGTCAGGGCGGCGGTCCGTAGACGGGTGGTGGCGAGGGTCCATCCGTGCGGGCCGGCGGGCGGCCACCAGTGAGCGAGATCGGCAGGGTCGGTGACGTCATCCAGGACAATCAGCCAGCGACGGCGGGTCGTGTGCAGCCATTCGCGAAGCGCCTCGGCGGCCTCCGCTGGACTGGCACCGTCGGCACCTGGAACAGACAGGCGGACCGCCGCACGGGCATACAAGGCAATGACCTGATCCTCGGTCCCAGCCGGCACCCACATCACGAGGTCAGCGTTCTGTTCCTCCATAGCGTGACGGGCGAACCACGCCGCCAGCTGCGTCTTGCCAACCCCGCCACCACCGGCCAGTACCCTCGCCGCCACGCCGGCAGAGCGCTGAGCCAGCACCAGGTCCTCACCGTCACGGTGAGCGCTCAGAATCTGCTCCCGCAGAGCTTCGCGAGGCTGGAACGCCGAAGCGAGCGCCGGCGGCCGGCCGATCTGAACCGGCCACACCACCGGCTCAGCAGGAGGGGCATGATGGTGCTCGTGATACTCATTGGTCACATCACCGGCGATGACCCCGCTGACGGCGACGCCGCCTCTGCTCGCCGTCGCGGCGCCGGACCCGGTGACGCTGATCCCGCTGTCGTCAGCCGCGGCAGCGGGACCCGGTGTGCTCGGGTCGGTCACGACCGGGGGCGTCGCACGACGCCGGTCGTCGCCGTCGAACCCGGCCCGTCAGCGGCCGCGTCCCCCGATCGGACGACGTGGACGGGTCCGCTGTCTCCGGTGATGTCGGCTCCGGTCGTAGCCTGACCGCCACCGCGCGCTTCAGCGTTACCGGTGTCCTCAACCCGGTCCAGTTCAGGCACCGGCGCTCCTCCCGCAACAGGCAACAGATACGGCGCGCCCAGAGCCAACAGCGCCACCACCAGCCCGGCGATGCCGACGACCTTGTTCGCCTCGTCCGCACCAACCGCAGCGAGATAGACCACCACAGTGGCCATCAGGATGGCGAAGGCGATCCGCCCAGCCCAGATCCACCGCAGACTCCGACGAGGCATTCCACACCTTCCCCTCACCCCACGGCGCACAACCGGGAGCACGACTCCCGGGCACCAGTGTACGAACAAAACATCCACCACACGTGATCACCCGGTCACCCAGGTTGGCTGCGGAGGCGCAACCCCAGGACGGGCCGCCGGATCCCTCCCTGTCACGCTGATGTGAGACAGCCTGTCTACCAGGGATACTCTTCCTGGACGGTCCTGAGGAGAGCACATCAGCATGACGTCGAAGCCC
>NZ_JBIAYW010000057.1:1851-4328 GCF_042898305.1 Dactylosporangium sp. NPDC000521 | reverse complement strand
TGAGGTCAAGTCCTCGGCCTATTAGTACCGGTCAGCTCAAACCTGTTACCAGGCTTCCACTTCCGGCCTATCAACCCAGTGGTCTAACTGGGGGCCTTAACCCTCAAGGGGTGGGATACCTCATCTCGAAGCGAGCTTCCCGCTTAGATGCTTTCAGCGGTTATCCCTTCCGAACGTAGCCAACCAGCCGTGCTCTTGGCAGAACAACTGGCACACCAGAGGTTCGTCCGTCCCGGTCCTCTCGTACTAGGGACAGCCCTTCTCAAGTATCCTACGCGCGCGGCGGATAGGGACCGAACTGTCTCACGACGTTCTAAACCCAGCTCGCGTACCGCTTTAATGGGCGAACAGCCCAACCCTTGGGACCTACTCCAGCCCCAGGATGCGACGAGCCGACATCGAGGTGCCAAACCATCCCGTCGATATGGACTCTTGGGGAAGATCAGCCTGTTATCCCCGGGGTACCTTTTATCCGTTGAGCGACACCGCTTCCACCTGCCAGTGCCGGATCACTAGTCCCGACTTTCGTCCCTGCTCGACCTGTCAGTCTCACAGTCAAGCCCCCTTGTGCACTTGCACTCAACACCTGATTGCCAACCAGGCTGAGGGAACCTTTGGGCGCCTCCGTTACATTTTAGGAGGCAACCGCCCCAGTTAAACTACCCACCAGACACTGTCCCTGAACCGGATCACGGTCCGAAGTTAGATACCCAAATCCAACAGAGTGGTATTTCAAGCTTGCCTCCACAACCACTGGCGTGGCCGCTTCACCGGCTCCCACCTATCCTACACAATCGAATTCGAGTACCAATGTCAAGCTATAGTGAAGGTCCCGGGGTCTTTCCGTCCTGCCGCGCGTAACGAGCATCTTTACTCGTAGTGCAATTTCGCCGGGCCTGTGGTTGAGACAGTGGGGAAGTCGTTACGCCATTCGTGCAGGTCGGAACTTACCCGACAAGGAATTTCGCTACCTTAGGATGGTTATAGTTACCACCGCCGTTTACTGGCGCTTAAGTTCTCCGCTTCGCCCCGAAGGACTAACAGGTCCCCTTAACGTTCCAGCACCGGGCAGGCGTCAGTCCATATACATCGTCTTACGACTTAGCATGGACCTGTGTTTTTAGTAAACAGTCGCTTCCCCCTGGTCTCTGCGGCCACCAACCGCTCCACCAGCACGTGGTCTCACCATCGGTGGCCCCCCTTCTCCCGAAGTTACGGGGGCAATTTGCCGAGTTCCTTAACCACAGTTCGCCCGATCGCCTCGGTATTCTCTACCTGACCACCTGTGTCGGTTTGGGGTACGGGCCGCTCGAAACTCGCTAGAGGCTTTTCTCGGCAGCATGGGATCACTGACTTCGCCTGAAACGGCTCCGCTTCACGTCTCACCCCTCATGTGCTGCGGATTTGCCTACAGCACGGGCTACACGCTTGCCCCGGCACAACCACCGGCCGGGTCCAGCTACCCTCCTGCGTCACCCCATCGCTTGCCTACTACCCCACAAGTTCCCAACATCGATCCTTAAGCCCGAAGGCCGCCAAATCTCCGGAGGTTAGTACATGAAGGTTCAGCATGGACGCTTCTACGCGGGTACGGGAATATCAACCCGTTATCCATCGACTACGCCTCTCGGCCTCGCCTTAGGCCCCGACTCACCCAGGGCGGATTAGCCTGGCCCTGGAACCCTTGGTCATCCGGCGGCAGGGTTTCTCACCCTGCTTTCGCTACTCATGCCTGCATTCTCACTCGCGTCACCTCCACGGCTGGATCACTCCGCCGCTTCACCGGTGACACGACGCTCCCCTACCCATCCACACACCTGCACCCTCATCCGAAGAATCAGGCGGGGTTATCATGTGAATGCCACAGCTTCGGCGGTGTGCTTGAGCCCCGCTACATTGTCGGCGCGGAACCACTTGACCAGTGAGCTATTACGCACTCTTTCAAGGGTGGCTGCTTCTAAGCCAACCTCCTGGTTGTCTATGCGACCCCACATCCTTTACCACTTAGCACACGCTTAGGGGCCTTAGCTGGTGATCTGGGCTGTTTCCCTCTCGACTACGAAGCTTATCCCCCGCAGTCTCACTGCCACGCTCTCACTTACCGGCATTCGGAGTTTAGTTGACTTCAGTAAGCTTGTAGGCCCCCTAGGCCATCCAGTGCTCTACCTCCGGCAAGAAACACGTGACGCTGCACCTAAATGCATTTCGGGGAGAACCAGCTATCACGGAGTTTGATTGGCCTTTCACCCCTAACCACAGATCATCCCCCAACTTTTCAACGTTGGTGGGTTCGGCCCTCCACGCGGTCTTACCCGCGCTTCAGCCTGCCCATGGCTAGATCACTCCGCTTCGGGTCTAGGACACGCGACTGAACGCCCTATTCAGACTCGCTTTCGCTACGGCTCCCCCACACGGGTTAACCTCGCCACGTATCACTAACTCGCAGGCTCATTCTTCAAAAGGCACGCCGTCACCCC
>NZ_JBIAYW010000056.1:0-5840 GCF_042898305.1 Dactylosporangium sp. NPDC000521 | reverse complement strand
CTCGAACAGGCCACCGCTCCCGCAGCGACCGGCCTTCCAGCAGCACAAAGCTAAACAAAATCAAGAAACTGTCTCAGTTGACTTGACAGGTTCCGGATGTTCGATGTTCGCCACTACATCAGGCGAGAACGAGTCGAACCCGGATCAACTCCTCATCGTCGGTGCGGACCGGGCCGTAACACAGGTAGTACGCCAGCTCGGTGGGCTTGGCGATGCTGCGGCGGACCAGCAGCCAGCGGGTGTAGCCGTGTTCGGCAGTGCCGGTGTCCGGCAGCGTGGCCACCGCCTAGTCGTAGACCCGCGGCCCTTTCACACCGTCACCGCAGCCGCGCCGCTTCCAGGCGAGTGCCGGCGCTGCGACGGCCGGGCATCGGCGCGGGAACTGCCGCGCCCAGTCGGGACTTTCTGGTTGCTGGCCACGGCCAGGACGTAGCTGATGTGGCGTTGGTGCAGCCGCAGCCGGAACTTGGCGTAGGTCACGGTGTAGGGGCCGAGGTCACGTCGAGCTGCCAGTTGCCGGTGCATTGCGCCTGTAACCTGTTGCGGAAGTTCTTCCCACGCACGCTGAACGACAGTGCGCCGGTGCCGGCGCACCGCGCCCGGAAGCGGAAAATCCCATCCGGCGGGCCACGGAACCTCGGGCATCGGGCGCTCCAGCAGGGTGCCTTCGAGGTGCAGGGAGTCGGTCATCGTCGAGTGCCACTCGCCGACCAGCAACTCATAGGATGCGGGTGTCTGATCCGGCACCGGCGGGCTGCACCTTCCTGGCGCAGGCCGTCAGCGCGGCAAGTGCGACAAGCATCGCCAGGTTCCACGACACGACGCGCTGGGCGATCCCCCGGATATGCACAGTACGAGATCGCACTAGTCCGGTCGAGGACAGGTGAAATCACCGGGTTCGATGGATGGTGGCATGCCGTGCGGCATGATCATGGAACTTGCGCCAAGGCTGCGAACACGGTGGCGGTGCTGGTCGGCGGTGGCGGACGGTGACGCGCGGGCCCGCCGGTTGTTCCGGCAGGCCCGCGCGCTCGGGGGTGAGGAGAGTCAGATGCCGGTGTAGCTGTTCGCGATCTCCCGGTCGTTGAGGATGCCCTGGTATGCGTGAACCTCATCGATGGTCCCGCCGAAGAGCGAGGGGTTCGTGGCCGAACGGGTGCCGATCATGAGGCTGAGCGACGGTGCGACGCCGACCGAGCCGTGGCCGGTCGACGCCTGCCGCACGCCGTTGACGTAGAGCTGCACGTCGCCGGTGGCCGCGTTGAACACGCCCGCGAGGTGGACCCACTCCCCGGTCGTGGCGACGACGTCGGAGGTCGACTCGATGCTGATGTAGCCGCCGGAGCCGTCGGGCTTGCGCACGTTCAAGCTCCACCTGTGGTCCGAGCCGCGGTTGTACAGGTGGAAGTTGTTCTGGCTGAGGACCTGCTGGTCGGTGCTCTTGATCGCGTCGAGCTTGACCCAGGCGGTGACCGTGACCGACTGGTCGGTGCGCAGGACCGGCCGCTCCACGTCGTCGGCGGTGGTCCAGGTGCCCTTGTCGTCGCGGGTGGAGACGTAGCCGGCGGTGCCGTCGAGCTGGACGCCGCCGTTACCGTCGTGGGAGTCGTTCGTCAGCCATGCCGGGGTGGTGGCGGGGTCGCCACTCCAGGACGGGTCGAGGGTCCAGTTCGGCGTGAGCGTCGCCTTGCGGCCGAACACCGAGCCGTCCGGGGTGTCGCCGCAGTAGCACTCGCCGTCGGGGAACTGCCACGAGCCGACCTCGAGGGGCCGGGTCAAGCCGGTCTGGGCGGGGACACCGGTTGCCGGGTTGGCGTTGCTGCCGATGACGTCCTCGGCGACCAGCGCCCGGTTCCAGATCCGGGCGTCCGCGATCTGGCCGCTGAAGCGGCCCGCGTCGTTGCCGGTGGAGGCGCGGTAGCGGCCCAGTACCACGGGCCCGCTCCCGCCCAGGGACGCGTCGTGTTGCGACACCCACCCGCTCGATGGAGTGGAGGTGTCGGCCAGCGTGCCGTCCACCCAGGTGTTGATCTTGTTGTGCGCCTTGTCGTACGAGACGACCACCAGTGTCCATCGGCCCGGCACCGCGCTGCCGTCGGCCGTCGACACGCTGGTCAACGTCGGCGAGGTCGCGGCCGGGTCGGCCACGATGTCGAACTCCCACCGCAGTTTGACGCAGTCGAAGGTGAGCTTGAAGGCACTGGCTTTGCCCGTGGGCCCGTCCATCGACATGATGCCGTACTCGATGCCGGTCGCGCACAGCGACGGCGTCGCCCGAGACCACACCGCGATGCTGAACGAGCCGGCGGTGGTCACGGGCACCGACTGGCTGGCCTGACCCGTGCCGTTGAACGTCGCCGCGTCCGCGCCGATGTACCGGGCGTCGGGCGTCCACGTGACGCCGGAGGTGGTCAAGGACGAGCCGGAGACGCTGTCGGTGAAGCCGTGGCCGTTGATGCTGTCCAGCGGCCAGTGCGCCACCGCCGACGACGGGGCGGCGACCAGGATGTTGTAGACACTGGTCGGGCTGGACAGTCCGCCCGTGTCCACGCTGTACACGGTCAGCTTGTTGATGCCATAGCGCGGCGGGGTCAGCATGATGGTCGGTGTGGCGGCGCCCGCCGTCACGGTCACCGTGATCGACGGTGCGTCCCAGCCGTAGACGTACTTGACGACGTCCTGCCCGGCGGGACCGGTGGGCTCGCTGAACTTGAAGCCGCCGCTGATGCCGGGTCCGCCCCGCGGTGTGCAGGCGTTGATGTTCCCCGGGTCGCACGCGGTGTAGACAGGCGCCGATCCCGAGGCCGTCGGCGTCACCACCGGCGCGGGCGGTGCGGTCGTGTCGACCGTGAACGTGCACCACGGTGACCAGGGCGACGGGTCGGTGCCGTCGTTGGTCTGCACCCGGAACTGGTACTGCTTGCCTTCGGCAGCGCTGCCGAGGCTGACCGTCACGGCGCCGTTGTTGTTGGCGGGTTTCGACGGACCCGACAGGGTCGTCACGGCGCCGGACGGCAGCTGCTGCCACTGGAACGTCGAGGTGAGATTGTCGGCGGTGTCCGCGTCGACGTACTGCGCCTGCAGGACCGGCGTGGTGGTGCCAATGACGCCGCCGCAGGCGACCTGGCCCTGGTGCGGTGACAGGTTCGCGGGTGTGCCGGGCACGGTGTTGTAGGTGACGCTCATGGTCGTGCGGTAGTCGACATAGAACTTCTTCCACCGGCTGTCGGCGGACTCGTTGGCGCCGTTGCTGTCACAGGCACACAGCCCGACCGTGTAGGTGTCCCAGTTGCCGTTGGCGGCGATCTGGACGTCGTCGCGCATGGTGGGGGTGCCGCCGAACGTCATCAGCATGTCCGGCTGGCCGGTAGTGCAGCCGCCCGCCTTGTTCGCGTGACCGTACCCCGTGGCCAGGTAGGTTGCGCTGGCGCCGAGCGGGCGGGTGGCCCAGTTCATCCGGCCGCCGTTGCCGACGGTGATCCCGCCCGTGCGGAACAGGCTGGTGGGCGTGTCGGTGCACGAGTACGAGTGCCAGAGCTCGATGGAGAACGACGCCGCCGTGACGTGCTTGCCCTTGTAGGTCTGCCCGCCGTACGTGGTGGGGAACTCGAAGTAGCCCCGGTAGAGCTTGCCGTCGCCGCCATAGGCGGGTGGGTTGTACCCGACCCGGGCCTTGTCGTTGGGGCCGTAGTCGGAGTCCTGGGACCGCGAGTAGGCCCACCTGGTGTCCACCGGTCCGATCTGCGGGTCGATGAACAGCGGGAACGCGGCGGCCGGGTTGCGCAGCATCGCCGTGTCCGGCCGCAGCAGCATGCCGTGGCCGTCCGCGGCGGCGGTGACCGCGATGGGTGCGATCCGGGCGGTCACGCCCGGCCGGTGCTCGGTGGACCGCAGCTCGGCCGTCGGCGCCTGCCGCAGCGCGGACAGCGTCGCCGCGTCGACCTTGACCTCGCCGCCGGCGCCGGGGTCGACGGTGGAGTCCCACATGTACGCCTCGGACGAGACCGCGACCGTGCGGCCCTTCGTGTTCCGGAACGCGACGCGGCCGCCGGTGGCGGTGCGGGCCACGGTGTCGCCGGTGACGTCGTAGCGGATGGCTGCGAGGGCCGGGTTCGCCGCCGCCGCGGCGGTCTTCACGACGAGGACGTGGGTGAACCCGGTCGCGGTGGCCGTGGCGCGCAGGTCGATGTCAGGCAGGATGTTGCTGTAGACGGCTGACGAGCCGTCGATGACCGGCTTCGGGAGCACGACCGGCAGCGACAGCGACAGCGTCGAGCCGCCGGTGCGGTAGGTGACGAACGGTCCGGCGCCGCCGGCGGAGAACACCACGTCCGCGACCGACGCGCGAGGCGCCAGGGTGCCGTCGGTGCGGGCGCGGAGATTGGTGTCGACCGGCGTCCAGGTCTTGTCGGCGCGACGGACCCGGGCCGGGACCGCGCTGGACGTGAACGTCGTCGTGCCGTCGGGGTTGGCGAACACCTGCGTGTACTCACTGCGTCCCGCGGCCACCTCCACCTTGCCGCCGCAGGCCTTCGCCGCCGCACCGGCGGACCACTCATCCGGCCGCTCGGCCACGCACGGCGCCGGCGCCGGCGCCGCCGGAGCTGCCGCCGCACCGCCCGCCACCAACACGCCGGCCAATACCGTCAACGCGACGGAACTTGTTGCCCAGGCGCTGCGCCCGGGTTTGGACACGACCACGGTGAATCCCCGTTTCGCTCATATTGAAGAGGATTGAAGACCGACTGAAATATCTGCCGCTTCCCGTTCACTCGTAATCGACTACCAGGCCGAAGAAGCGCCGGGACGATGCCGTGCCGATGCATTGCCGGATCGCCCCGGCAATGCCGGGGCAACCTGAAACATCGGCCTCGAGCGTCACTGCAATGGGACGTCCACAGCGCCGCCCGGGAGGTGCTTCGTGCGTGCCTCCCGGGCGGCGCACAGCCCTACTCCCCGAGTTCGCTGTCGTTGAGGATGGCGTTCGGGACGTTCTTGCTGTTCCAGCCGAGCGCGGGTGCCTTCTTGCCGTCGCCGACGTAGGTGTCGTTACCGACGTGGCGCACCTTCATCCGGATCGCCGTCCCGACCGCGACCTTCTCACCCTTCGGCCCGTTTCTGGTGAGTTGAACCTTCTGCCAGGTCACCTCGACCCCTCGGGGCCATGTACAGCTGTTGCCCCTGCTTGACCGCCACGTCGGCCCCGGTCGTCAGGCTGCTCGACTCCGTCTGGCTCAACGTGGACGCAAAGGGCCGCGATCAGGGCCGTCACCCTGACCCGGCCGCGCAGATCAGCCATGCGCACTCCCCCATTAAGTGACGCTGAAAGACGATTTATTCGGACCGTTCCAGCAACCGCCGAATACCCGCCATCCCATCGATACAACGGCAAACGTTAAGGCCAATTCCGGCGGGACGCAACAGCGCCGAATGAGGCCTTCAGCACCTCGCCCGGCCCGACCACCCCGGCAGAACGTCCTGATACGTGATGATAGCCGATGGAGAGTGCGGTGGTAGTGAGAGCCTTTAATATGCGCGTCAACTTTGGCTCAAAGCGGACAGAACCTCCAGTATTCGTCAACAACGATCGCATTCCCGTTTCGGGCATTGCAGGAGGGTGATCGCCTGCCCTACGCTGCGCGAGATTTGATCCAGCGGAAACGGGGGGATTCACCGTGGTCATGTCCAGATTCAGGCGAACCGTCTGGCCGAATGGTTCCGTCGCGTTGACGGTCTTGGCCGGCCTGCTGGTGGCGGGCGGTGCGGCGGCAACACCGGCATCGGCGGCGCCGGTGCCGTGCGTCACCGAGCGGCCCGACGAGCGGTCCGCCAGCGCGGCG
>NZ_JBIAYW010000055.1:0-6239 GCF_042898305.1 Dactylosporangium sp. NPDC000521 | reverse complement strand
CTTCTTCGCGACCTCCTTGACCAGCTCGGCGCCGATCTTCTCGTAGGGGTCCTCGAGCTCGATCTCCTTGGCGATGCTCACACCATCGTTGGTGACGGTGGGCACCCCGTAGCCGGTGTCCAGCACGACATTGCGGCCGCGCGGTCCGAGCGTCACCTTGACGGCGTCGGCGAGGATGTTCATGCCCCGCTCGAGGCCACGGCGGGCGTCTTCCCCGAACGCGATCAGTTTTGCCATCTGTGTCGTCCTTCACGTATCGCGCCGGATGTCCGGCACTGTTCGGACCGACCTGCGATGGCTACGGCTGCGTCGCCCCGGAGCTGCATCCCATTCGGCTTAGCACTCGCATGTCGCGAGTGCTAAGTCCAGTGCAGCACTCATCGGCCCGGATCACAAGCCCGGCCGGGCGGCGCGGCGCCCGTCGCCGATCAGGCGTACCGTTGCCGCGTCGCCCGGTCTCGGGCGACTGCCGGCACAACCGCACCGCGAAGGCAGCCATGATCATCGCAAAGTCCAGCGTCCTCGCCGCACTCCGCAGCCGAGGTCAACATGATCGCGCCGCCTGGGTCGACAGGTCCCTGCCCGAAGACATCGACACAGCCCGAAACGCGGGACTGCTCGACCTCCTCGCCCTCGACGTGGCGAGCATGACCGGCAAGGCACACGCCGCGCCGCGGTAGGCGCCACCGCAATCCGACGACGGCTGGGGAGCGTGGCACGCGTGGAGTTCGACGTGACGGTCGAGAGTCCGAAGGGGACCCGCAACAAGTACGAGATGGACCGGCACACCGGCCGGATCCGACTGGACCGCACCCTGTTCACCGCCACCCAGTACCCAGAGGACTACGGCTTCATCGAGGACACCCTCGGCGAGGACGCCGACCCGCTCGACGCGCTCGTGCTGACGCGCGAGGCGACGTTCCCTGGCTGCCAGATCCGCTGCCGCGCGTTCGGCATGTTCCGGATGCGCGACGACAAGGGCCCGGACCCGAAGGTGCTCTGCGTCCCCACCGCCGATCCACGCCTGACCTACCTCCAGGACCTCCCGGACCTGGATCCGTTCCACAAGCTGGAGATCCAGCACTTCTTCGAGATTTACGAGGACCTCGAACCGGGCAAGGCCATCGACGCCGAGCACGGCATCTGGGCGGACCGGGCGGAGGCCGAAGCGGAGGTCACCCGGTCCCGCCTGCGGGCCGCGCGGAACGCCCGCACGGCGCGGCCGCACGCCGGGTAGGCCGCGCCGTCAGCGCAGCAGGTGGCGACCGTGGGACGGCAGACGTCACTGCGGGCCGGCGGCCGCCGGGCGGCAACCGTCCGGCTGCCGCAGCAGGTCGTTGAGCTCCGAGCTGAGGTGCTGGTCGTAGACCGCGACCGTCGCCGTCCGGGGGCCCGCCGCCCGCGCCTGCTCGCTGCTGCGCCGGTCAGCGATCGCGAAGAGCCATGCCTGCGCGTCCGCGTGCCACCGCTGTGACACCGGCGCCAGCCGCCACACCTCGACGAAGACCGCCCGCGTGACGCACACCGCGGCCACGTCGTCCAGCCCGGGACGAATGTGAGCGAGGATCTGGTGCACCATCAGGCGGTACAGCCCGGCAAGCGCAGCCGGGTCGCCGTCGGCGATCTTCCGGACGAGCCTGTCACAGGTTGCCGCGACGGCGATCGGACCGGCATGACCGCCGAGCATGAGCCCTCCTGCGGTGGACGAGGTGTCGATACCACCGGGGTCCGGAGCGGCTGTGGTAGCGACCGTACGCCGCGACCCACGCGTGCCGCCACCCGCACAGCGTCAGCGCCGATCGATGATCTGGGCGGCCGGTGCGCGGCGCGGCCCCGGCGGTGGCATACCGGCCCGGCCGAGGCGCAGCAGCAGGTACGGGTAGCCCACGCAGCCGATCATCATCTGGACGGCCTGCCGCGTGGCAACCACCTCGACGGCCGCGCTCAGCGGCAGGACGGAGGCGCCGGCGGCGGTCGCGGTCAGCCAGCCGGCGGACAGTGCCTCACCCGCGCGCAGCCAGTCCTCCGGCTCGTCGGTGTGGCCGTACAGCAGCACGAAGGTCGCGCCGGTGCCGTCGGTGAGGCCGGCCGGGCCCACGCCGGTCGCGCGGTCCCCCGATCCGACCGGCACGGGGCGGCCACCGGAGGCGACCCGGGCAAGCTCGAGCACCTCGTCGGGGTAGAGCACGTGCAGCGACGTCTCCTCCGCCCGCACCGCGAACGAAACGGCCCTGAGCTGCGCGGCCGCGATCGGCGCGCCGGTGACGGGGGTCCGGTCGGTGCGGCGCAGGGGCATGCTGTCCACGAGCGGTGCCTCGGCCGGTTCCGCCGGCGAGCGCTCCTTGAGCCGCAAGGACGCGAGCCGGTCCGGGTCGGCCCGGTCCGGCCGGCGGTTGATCGTGAGTCGCCAGCCGGCCGCCACCAGCGCGATCCGCGCGTGGTGCAGGGCCGCCCCGCAGCTGATGATCGCCAAGCGGCCGTCCGCGTCGACGTCGTCGTCGACGCAGGTGCGGTCGTGGTACAGGGACAGGGTGTTGCCGGTCAGCCGCCACCGCCACGGCTGGGAGTCGAGAATCGACGGCGCGAACCCGGCCGCGTTGGCTGCGGCGAGGAGCGCGTGGATGACGGCCTGGGCGCCGATCGGATGGATCGTCGCATCGCCCAGCGACGCGCCGCCGGCAGCTGGACCTGTCGAGTCGTGACGGCGATCGGGCCTGGGCTTGAACTGCATGACCCGCATCGGGCTGAGACCTCCGGACCAACGCCGCAGAACACGGCGGGTGCAGGCGAGAAGGAGTAGTCGCCCCGGCCACATGCGGCCGCATCACCACGGGCCGCGCAGCCAACCCTACGCCAGTTCGCGCGCAGACCCTATGATGCGCGCCCCTTCGTCCAGGGAAGAACGTCCGGAACACCACCCCGTCAGCGTCGTGCGCCGTTCAGGCCCTCATCTTCCTGATGGCGCGCGAGGTGACGACATGCACGGCGCGCGCTCGGTGACCGGATCCGCCGCCGAGCGGCTCAGGCGTTGAGGTAGGTGAGCACGGCGCGGACCCGGCGGTTGTCGTCGTCGGACGGCGGCAGGTCCAGCTTGGCCAGCAGGCTGTTGATGTGCTTGCTCACGGCCTTCTCGGTGATACCCAGCTTGGCCGCGATCGCGGAGTTGGAGCGGCCCTCGGCCATCTCGCCGAGCACGCCGAGCTCCCGCGCGGTGAGTACCGCGAGCGGCTCCCGGCGGGCGAGCAGCTGAGCGATCACTTCCGGATCCATGGCCGTGCCACCGCCGGCGACGCGGTGCACGGCGTCGATGAACTCCCCGATGTTGGACACCCGGTCCTTAAGCAGATAGCCGACGCCGCCGTGCGGCGTGGCCAGCAGTTCGCGCGCGTAGAGGGGCTCCACGTGCTGGGACAACATCAGCGTCGGCAGTCCCGGTATCCGGCTCCGGGCCGAGATCGCCGCCTGCAGCCCTTCGTCGGTGAACGTCGGCGGCAACCGCACGTCGATGACGGCGACGTCGGGCCGGTGCTCGACGAGCGCGGGCAGCAGGGCCGGCCCGTTGTCGACGGACGCGACGACGTCGAAGTCGAACGCCTGCAACAGCCGCGTCAGCCCGTCCCGGAGGAGGGCATGGTCTTCGGCAATGACAACACGCACGGCAGCTCCATGGTGATGACGGTGGGCCCCGACGGCGGGCTCGACAACGTTACGGTGCCGTCGAACGCGGCGAGACGGCGCTCGATGCCGCGCAGCCCCGAGCCGCCCGCCGGGTCGGCGCCTCCGACACCGTCGTCGGTGACCACGATGTTCAGCGCTCCGCCCGCATACCCCATGACCACTGATCCGTGCCGGGCTTGGCTGTGCCGGACCAGATTGGTCAGCGTCTCTGCGACGGCGAAGTACGCCGCGGACTCCACCGGCGTGGCCGGGCGCCCCGGCAGGTCGACCTCGACCGAGATGTCCACCGGCAGCCCGATCGCGAGCGCGCGGACGGCCCCGGCCAGGCCCCGCTCGGCCAGGACGGGCGGATGGATGCCGCGGACGAGATGGCGCAGCTCGACCAGCGCAGCGCCGCTGGACTCGCGGGCCTCGACGAGCAGCTTGCGAGCGCCGGCGGGGTTGCGGTCGAGCAGCTCGTCGGCAAGGCCGATCACCATGCTCAGCGAGACCAGTCGCGCCTGGACGCCGTCGTGCAGGTCCCGCTCGATGCGGCGCAGCTCCGCCGCCTGGGCGTCGACCGTGTCGGCCCGGGTCACCGTCAGCTGGGTGATACGCAGCCGGAGCTCGGCGTTCTTCGTCGGCGCGAGGAACAGGTGCGCGAAATGGGCGTCGACCCGGCGCAGCCAGGGCGCCACCGACAGGCCGGTGGCCAGGATGGCCGCGCCCTGCGGTAGGCACAGCAGGCCTGCGCCGACTGACTCGACGGACCAGATCACGCCGTAGCCGTACCAGCCGGTGCCGAGCCAGATCCACAGCGGCGTCAGCGTCAGACCGGCGATCCCGTAGAGCGGCACGAGTACACCGGCGGCCCCGAGTCCGAAGCCGACCAGGGCCCCCGGCACGAGCCAGGCGAGGTCGCGCCAGGTGGCCGGGTCCGTCACCGTCCACCGGAAGCGTTGCCAGCCGCCGGGCAGCGCCCGCTCGGGCGCCGGGTGGTAGGGGCGTCGCACCAGCACACCGGTCCGCGACGCGCGCCGGCGCTCCAGGTCCGCGCGCATCCGCACCAGGCTCATCGCCCAGGGAGTGAGCGCCAGGCCGAGGAACGGCACCGGGCTGAGCGCCAGCGCGACCACGGAGATGAGCAGCAGCGGCAGGTTGGTGAACGCCAGGCCGACGGCCGCCAGGGCGGACAGGGCGCCGTGCATGCCCTGGCCGGCCCATCGACGCACCGGTCTGCCGGTCCCGCTCACGTTTCCATTCTGCCAGTCGCGGGTGCGGCCCAGCGGTGGTGACGGGGGGTGCTACCACCCCCGTGCCGGGGAACCTGGCGCTCCTGACGAAGCTGCCAGCGCCAGGTGTACTGGACATATGACGATCACGATGACGCCGCGGTCGCCGTCCGGCAGCGACTTCGCCGTCCTGGCCCGGCGGATCAATCAGGCGGGACTCATGCAACGCCGGCCCGCCTACTACGCCGCCCGGATGGGCGTCGTCACGCTGATGCTGCTCGGCGGGTGGACCGCGTTCGTCCTGATCGGCTCGTCATGGTGGCAGCTGGTGACCGCCGCCGTCCTCGCGGTCACGTTCACCCAGGTCGCCCTCCTGGCCCATGACCTGGCGCACCGCCAGGTGTTCCGCACCAAACGGCCCAGCGAGCTCGCCGGGCTACTGGCCGGCAACCTGGCGGTCGGCATGAGCTACGGCTGGTGGATGGACAAGCACACCCGCCACCACAACAACCCCAACCACGACGACCTCGACCCAGACGTCGCTCCCGAGGTGCTCATCTGGGCAACCGAATCGGCCGTCGGCCGGCGCGGACTGGCTGGCTTCATCACCCGGCACCAGGCCGGCCTGTTCTTCCCGCTGCTCACGCTGCTCGCGATCGACCTGAAGGTGTCCAGCGTCAAGGCCTTGCGCCGCAGCGGGATGAAGCGCCGCCGGCTGGAGATCGCGCTGCTCGTACTGCACGCGACGGCCTACCTCACTGCGCTGCTGACCGTCCTGTCCCCGCTGCAGGCCGTCGCCTTCCTCCTCGTGCACCAGGCGCTGTTCGGCGTGTATCTGGGCATGACGTTCGCGCCGAACCACAAGGGCATGCCGCACCCCTCCGGCGACGAGGACTTCCTCCGCAAGCAGGTGCTCACCTCGCGCAACGTGCGTGGCAGCCGGCTGACCGACGCGGCGCTCGGCGGCCTCAACTACCAGATCGAGCACCACCTCTTCCCGGGCATGCCGACCCCGAGCCTCCGCCGGGCCCAGCCGATCGTGGAGGCGTACTGCGCCGACATCGGTGTGCCGTACGAGCAGACCAGCCTCGTCACCTCCTACCGGCAGGCCCTGCGGTACCTGCACGACGTGGGAGCGCCCGCCCGCACGGAGCACGCGGCCCGCTGACCGACGGGCGATCACCGCCACTCACGGCGCTGTTGCATTGAGCGATCGCCGCCGAGGCCGCCGGGCAGGCCGTACGCGACGCCCGCGACGCCAACGAGATCGTGGGAAAGCTGGGCTCCTCCTCGACGGAGATCGGCAACGTGCTGAACCTGATCACCTCGATCGCGGAGCAGACCAACCTG
>NZ_JBIAYW010000054.1:0-6285 GCF_042898305.1 Dactylosporangium sp. NPDC000521 | reverse complement strand
CCGGACTCGCCGACGACCTCGATGTCGCCCTCCCGCTCCAGCATCTCCCGCAGCCCGAAACGGACCACCTCGTGGTCGTCGAGCAGATACACCCGGATCATGCGGCCCTTCCTCCGTGACGTCACGCCGGTACGGCACAACCTGCGCCCACCATCGTGTCACGCCCGGCGGGCCGTCCTGTGCGCCGGTGCCGCCGCCTGCCGTCACCGGGGCGCGGCCCGCCAGCCGCACGGGTGTGATCTGCCGGGTGATTCAGCGGATGGGGAGGTCCGCCGCCGGACGCCGCGCGGACACGGTCGGCGACCGTGGAATGGAGGAAACGGACCTGTTCAGGAGCGTGCGATGACCGACGTGGACATCTGGTCGGAAGCCACCTTCATGGCCGCGGTCGGCGAGGCCGTGTGGGCGCCGTCGATCCACAACAGTCAGCCATGGCGGTTCCGGCGCACCGCCGACGGCATCGACGTCCTGATCGACCGGGCCCGTGCCCTGCCGGTGTGCGACCCGGACCTGCGCGCGGCCCGCGTCTCGTGCGGCGCGGCCGTCTTCAACCTGCGCCTGGCGCTCGCCGTCGCCGGATCGCCGGCGGCCTGGACGGTCGGGTCGGGCGATGTGGTGGCCCACCTCGTGCCGGACCGCGGCAGACGGGTCACCCCGGCGGAGTGCCGCCTGCACCGGCAGATCCGGCGTCGCCACACCAACCGGTCCGGGTTCGCCGAGGCCCGGGTCGCGCCGGGCGTCATGACGCAGCTGGTGGGGGAGGCCGCCGACGAGGGCGGCTGGCTGCACGTCGTCGACGACGAACCGGCGATGTGGACGGTCGCGCAGCTGACCCGGCAGGCCGACACGCAGTTGAAGGCGAACCCGGCCTACGTCGCCGAGCTGCGCGCGTGGACCTCGGCCGACGACGAGGGCGTGCAAGGGGTGGGCCGCAGCGCCCGCGGCGACGCGCCCCACCCGGCCGAACTGATGACCCGCCGCGACTTCGGCGGGCCTTCCCGGGATGTCACCCGGGATCTGACGCTGGCCCCGGTCGTCGCCGTCCTCGGCTACCAGGGCGAACACCGCATGCACGAGATACAGGCAGGCATGGTGCTGCAGCGGGTGCTGCTGCGCGCCGCCGATCTCGGCCTCGCGACGGCGATGTACTCCCAGCCGATCGAGGTGCCGGCGATCCGTGAGCAGCTGCGGCTCGCCCTGCGGCGCCCGTACGCCCCGCAGCTCGTCCTGCGGTTCGGCTACGCGCCGACGACGTGCTACACGAACCGCCGCCCGGTCGCTGACGTCATCGATCGATGACCGCCCGCACCGCGGTCACGCTCCTGCTCGCCGACCGGCCCGGCCGTGCCTGCGTGCCGGGCGGACGCTCGTCACCCGACCGGGGTCGACGCTTCGACGGCGGGGAAGTGTCCGATCATCGCCCGACAGCGAGCGGCCAGGCCGACGACCGCGCCATCGCGGAGTGGTTGATTGGAGTCGGGTCGGCCCTACCGCAGATGGCATCCACCGGAGTCATCGCCCCCGCAGCACGGCAGCTGTCGGGCCGGCCCCGCACGGCGTGCCGCAGCCGGCCCACCCCGCGGCGAGGCCTGCGGCAGGCTCGGTCCGCGGCGAGGCATGCGGCCGGCTCGGCCCGCGGCGAGCGCCGCGGGCCGGTCACAACCGTCCGTCCGTCCGTTACCCGCCGGCTTGCCGGGACCGGGGGATGTTGGCGGCTTCGCGGTGTGAGGTCTCGACGCCGGCCGGGTCGACCCGGTGCGTCGAGGCCGTCGTCTCCGCCGCGGACGGCGCCGGTTCGGGCGTGCCGGTCGGCACCAGGACGGTGTCCGCGGCGGTACCCGCGGGGGTGGGGTTCGCAAGCCGGTGGGCCGCCAGCGCGGCCGCCAGCGGCGCGGTCACCAGCAGCGGCACCAGGAAGCGCAGGTCGATGACCGACAGCGTGATGCCCAGCAACGGCAGCAGCAGGCTCATGCCCGCCAGCAGGACGCTGTCCGCGGCCTCCCGGTCGCGGAGCCGTCCGATGGCGCCGCGTCTGCGCCACGCGGCCGCGACGAGCGCGAACAGGGCGAGCGCCACCAGCGCCGACGGCGGCAGCACGAAGGTCTGCCCATAGGCCCACATCGCACTGTTCAGCTTCGTGGCCTTGGTCGCCGCGCCCCCGGCGCCCGCCGCCCGGAAGTCGGTGACCATGAGCGTCGCATAGCAGTTGCTGTTGATCTGGTTGCTGGATCGCCCGCCGGACGGCATGGTCCACAGGTCCGTGGTGCAGGAGATCCGGGACGGTGCCTGCCAGCCCGGCTGCACGAGGTGCCAGGCGTCCTTGGCGACGGCCTTGGCGAAGTCGCCGGGCTGCCCGAGGATCGCCTTCACCGCGAAGCTCCGGAAGAGCCCGTCGTGCGCCGGACCCGGATAGCGCCGGCCGATGGCGTCGTGGTCCAGCTCCCAGAGGTACACGTCGCCGACCTCACGCTTGCCCAGCGGCTCCGGCGGGCAGATCTGCCGTTCCTGCGGGGTGAAGTCGGTGCGGCTGCAGTCGACGAACGTCGTGGTGCGCTGCCACATGTACCGGCCGGAGTAGCTGTTCAGCGCGTAGGCGTCGTAGTGCCGGTCGTACCACACCATGTAGGCGGCGAGCGGCAGGACCAGCGACACGGTGAACAGCGCGATGCGCCGCCATCCGACCCGCCGCACGATCAGGTACAGCACCACCAGCGCCGCGAGCGGCTGGCCGACGGTGCGGGTGAGCGTGACGAGCGCGAAGACCAGACCGCTGACGCCCATCAGCCACAGTGGCGGCTTGTCGGACCACATCAGCAGCACGATGCCGGCGAGGAGGAGGAACGAGAACAGCGTCTCGGACAGCACGAAGTGCTCGAGCTGGATCTGGCGCGCGTCCAGGAGCACCGGTGCCGCCGCGAGGGCGGACCAGCCGCGCCGCAGCCCTCGCCTGGTGCACAGCGCGTAGACGGCGACCCCCATGGCCACGCCCATCAGGTGCTGGACGATGGAGACCGAGGCGATGTGCCCGGTCACCGCGCCGAGCACCTTGAGCATCGCCGGGTATCCGAAGGGCCAGATCGTGCTCGGCGTGGTGGCGCTCGCCGAGTCCATGTAGCCCCGCGTGTCGTAGAAGTAGCCGAACGCCGGGTAGTACGCGGTCATCATGCCGATCCGGACGAGCACGCCGACCGCGACAAGAGCGGCGATCATCCGGTGCTCCCGGAGCCATTCGCGGGTCATCGCAGCGACGCCTTCGCAGCAGCGGCGGCCGGGCGCTGTGCCGGGATCTCCGGCTCGACGCCGGTCACCGGGGGCATCGTGCGGCGGGCTGCCGGACGCAACGACAGCAGGCTCGCGAACAGGCCCGAGAAGATCAGGATGATGCCGAGCGCGATGGCCGTCGCCGATGGCAGCACCAGGCGCAGGGTCTCCCGCGGGTCCAGCCGGCCGAAGCCGGTGGAGCCCCAGTCGGTGACCGCGACCAGCGTGCCGACCAGGCCGGCGAGCCCGACCAGCAGGCCCGCGGCGACACACCGTTCGAAGCTCAGCCACCGCACCCATCGCGCGTGCTTGTCCTCGCGGGTGATGCCTTCCTGGATGCCGTACAGCCGGGCGAACCCGCCGAAGATCAGCAGCTGCGCACCGGCGAGCGTGGCGAGGCAGGAGTAGACCAGGGCACTGACGTCGAAGGAGACGCCGGACACGTGCCGCTCCCCGGGCAGCAGCAGGACCGTGCCGGTCAGCCCGGTCAACGCGATGACCATGCCGGGGACGAGCAGCGTGGGCTTCGGCGCGAAGATCAGCAGGAAGCGCAGGTGGCGCCAGCCGTCGCGCCAGGTCCGCAGGTGCGGCGGGCGGCTGCGGCCGTCCGGCTGCAGCGTGGTGGGCACCTCGCTGATCGAGTACTTGGCCAGGGCGGCGCGGATGACCAGCTCGCTGGCGAACTCCATGCCCGGCATGCACAGCCCGAGCTCGCGGATCCGGGCGCGGTTGAAGCCGCGCAGGCCGCAGTGGAAGTCGCCGACGCCCGGCAGCGCGAAGAGCGCCCGGCCGAGCCACGACAGGACCGGGTTGCCGAGGTACCGGTGCAGCGGCGGCATCGCGCCGGGCTTGATGCCGCCCTTGAACCGGTTGCCCATCACGACGTCCTTGCCGGTGCGCAGCTCCTCGATGAACGGCCCGAGGTTGCCCAGGTCGTAGGAGTCGTCGGCGTCGCCCATGATGACGTACTTGCCGCGGGCCATCTCGATGCCGTTGATGAGCGCGCCGCCGTAGCCACGGATCGGGGCGTGGACGACCCGCGCCCCGGCGGCGCCGGCGAGGGCCTGTGAACCGTCGGTCGACCCGTTGTCGGAGACGATCACCTCGCCGATGACGCCGAGCTCGGCGAGTCCCTTCAGCGCCTTCCGGACGCAGGTCTCGACGGTCTCCGCCTCGTTGAGACAGGGCAGGACCACGCTCACTTCCACGGGGGCGGCACTACCGGACATGAGACTCCCAGAATGTCGTCGAACGGGCATAGTCACGGAACGTGACGCCGACGTTGCGGGTCGGCGCGACGCCGGGGGGACGAGTCCTGGTTGAGCACGCTCACGACGCTGTCGCTGCGGCACGGCACGCGCGTGCCGGCCAGCTCGGCGGTCTTGAGCGGTAACCAGATCGACCGCCACGGCACCGGCACCTTACCGTGCGGCGCTGCCGGGCCGCGACCCCCAAGAGGACCGGCCGCGGCGTCCGGCCGCGCTCGTGCGCGGCGGTCACGGGCCAGAGGACGAGACGGCGGATCAGGGCGGCGAGGTCGTCGATCAGCGGAACGACCGGCTGCCTACGCACCGTGATGTTCAAGGCGCCGACCGCGCTGCCGGGCCGGTCGCCGGAGACGAGGTCGGGCCGGGCGGCGAGGGCACCCGGCTGGTGCGCCGCGGCTTCCACGGCGAGCCTGGCCCGGGCCGTCGTCGCCGCGGCAGCCGGGAAGGCACTGCCCCAGAGGGTCCGGCACGCCGACACGAGGCGAACGCGCCGCCGGGAAGGTCCGCTGGGGACCTCGGCCGGCGGGGTGGCGGTCCTGCGCGCGCGTCGCTCATGGCTCACCTCCGCGGGCAGTCCACCATCGGCGCGGCTCGGTGGACACCCGCATCGCCGATTTCTCACCTGAATCTCACACATGAGGCGCGGGACTGCTTCTGCCGCAGTGACCCGTCCGGCGCCCGACCGGCGCCGGTTGTGCCGCGACAGCAGGGCCGCAAGGCCGTGCTGTACGAGGACCGCTGGCGCCGGGACTCCTGCCTGCACCCTCCGGCACGGCGGCGCGCGAGACTTGATGTGGCGGAGAACAGCTCCACTCGCCCGCTCCGTGGCACGGTCCACCGAGGCAGGTGTTCCATGAAACAGACGCTGCGGCTCGGACGCATCGCGGGATTCCCGGTCGGCGTCCACTGGTCGGTGCTAGTCATCATGGCGCTGCTGGCGCAGAGCCTGGCCACCGGCGTCCTACCGGCCGATGCGCCCGGCACCGCCGCGCCGGTCGCCTGGCTGCTCGGCGTCGCGGGTGCCGTGCTGCTGCTGGTGTCGCTGCTCGCCCACGAGCTCGCACACGCCCTGGTTGGCCGGCACTTCGGCATCCGGGTCGAGCGGCTGACGCTCTGGCTGCTCGGCGGTGTGGCGGAGTTCAGCGACGACCCGCCCAGCGCGCGGGCAGACCTCCTGGTGGCCGGTGCCGGCCCGCTGACGAGTGTCGCGGCCGCTGTGTGGTTCGGGTCCGCGGCGGTGCTGCTGTCGGCCGTGGGCGGGCCGGCCGCCGTCGTCGTCATGCTGCTCTGGCTGACGACGATCAACCTGCTGCTCGCCGGGTTCAACCTGCTGCCCGGTGCTCCGCTCGACGGCGGCCGGGTGCTGCGGGCCGCGCTGTGGTGGTGGCACGGCGACCGGGCGCGGGCCGCCCTGACCGCCGTCCGGGTCGGTCACGTGCTGGGCGTGACGATGGTCCTCGCCGGGCTGGTCGAGCTGGTGCTCTTCGGCCTGATCGACGGCGTGTGGACGGCGCTGATGGGCTGGTTCCTGCTGATGGCGGCCGGCGCCGAGGGCACGGCCGTCCGGTCGAAGGTCGACGCCCAGTCGCAGCGACAGCGAACCGACGCGTTCCGGTAGCGGCTCACCGGCCGCGCGTGCCGCCCCGGGTCAGTGCTTGCCGAGCAGGCGCGAGGCGAGCACTGCCGCCTGGGTGCGCCGCTCCAGGCCGAGCTTCGCCAGGAGGCTGGAGACGTAGTTCTTGACGGTCTTCTCCGC
>NZ_JBIAYW010000053.1:0-7840 GCF_042898305.1 Dactylosporangium sp. NPDC000521 | reverse complement strand
TTCTGAGTGTCGGAAGGGCCCCGCGCCCGCCCGGCCCATAATACATATTGATAGATTAACCCCCATTGTGGGCGGTTGCGCACCGCCCAGAAAGGAGCCCTTCAAAACAAAAGCAAACCCCCCCACCCCCGCAATGCCCCCCCGGGGGGGCCGGGGGGTTCCCCCCGGGGGCCGCCCGGGGCGGCCCCCGGGGGGCCCCCCCGGCCGGTCCGATCGACCTCACCAAGTCTCGCCCGGCGCGCACTGTCATCGGCTACCTGTCAGGCCGCCAGCGGAGTGCGCGCCGGGTTCAGCGCGCACGGTCGGCGGCATAAGCGTCAGCAGTTAGGACGCGGCAGCGTTCGGTCCGTACAGGCTCGCCGGTACGCCAGCCGCCAGGACCTGCGCCTCGGCGGGGTGGGCGGCGCGGTCGGCGAACTCGGGTGCACCACCGACGTGGTCCAGGTGCGCGTGGGTGAGCAGGACCATCGGATCGCGCTCGAACATGCCCGGAATCGTCTCCCGCAAGGGGACGACACCGAGCCCGGCGTCGACCACGATGTCGCGGTCGTCGCCGCGCAACCACCAGAAGTTCGCCGACAGCAGTTCGTTGACGTGCGGCTCCGAGATCCGGAGGACACCGCCACCCACTTCGGCCTGCGTGAACCAGTCGACCACACCCGCAAGTGTGCCAGCGCGGCGATGCCGCTTCCGGTCGGGCGGCTCGACGCCGGGTACCCCGAACCATCGCGAGGGCTCCACCGTGCATGCGTGGGCATCTATCCTGTGTGCGTGAGGAGCCCGTGGTGGACGCGATAATCGAGCTTGACACGCGCATCCCGTGGGAGCCGCCGGCGGCATCGCCACGGGCACGGGCACGACGGCCGTGGATCGTGCTCGTGGCGGTGGCGTTGCTCGCCGCGGGGACGCTGGTGGCGGCGGTGCCGCGCGCCGGCATCGAGCCGGTCTTCACCTTCGCCGGCTTCCGCGTAGGCAGCGTCGAGACCGGCGGTGGCCGGCTCATTGCCGAGCGGTACCACTCCATGGACACGGGCACGCAGGTCGAGGTGCTTCGTCTGCGTGACGGCACCCGGCTCTGGTCGATGACGCTGGAGCCCGGTCAGCACCTGACGTTCCTGACCGACAACGTCATGGCGCTGACGACCGATGTGCCGGTCGGCTCGACCGGTGCCCTCACCGTGCTGGACGCCGGCACGGGCGAGCCGCTGTGGCAGCGCCCGCAGGTCGCCTACCTCGCCCAGTCCGGAGGGCGGATCGTCGCCGAGGACCTGGCCGGCGTTGCCGAGGAGAGCCCGGTCGCCGAAGCCTGGCAGCCCGGCGAGACCCCGCTGAACGTTGTGCCGGAGCAACGCAGCCGGCACTACCTGGCCTTCGACGAGCACACCGGGGCGACGGTGTGGGAGGTTCGTGTGCCGCAGGGTTCCGCCGTCGACTTCAGCCAGGTCGGCGGCTCCGCCGGCCCGACGTTCATGTCGGAGCTGAGCCCCGCCGGCCTGCTGCAGATCCGGGATGCCGGCACCGGCCGTGTCGTCGCGACGGATCAACTGGACTGGTCCGGGACCATCGCGTCGTTCGCGATGGGCAGCTCGTTCCGGGAGTCCGGCTCGGCCCTGCCCGAGCAGGTGCTGCTCGCCAAGGGCGGCGAACGCGGCACGGACGTCTACGACCGCCGCAGCGGCCGGCTGCTGTGGCGCTGGGAGGCCGCGCGCTCCAGTGCCTGGGGCGGAATGGGCCTCTATCCCTGCGCTGTCGGCCTGTACTGCCTCGGCGACGCTTCCGGGTTGACGGCCATCGACGCACGCACCGGCGAGCGGCGCTGGCACGCCGCCGGCTACAACGGTGTCCTGGGTGGGGACGGTGACATCCTCGACGTCAGGTCAGGCAGGTCGACCGGCAACGCCGGCCCGCCCCGCGCGGCGGTCGACGTCCGCACCGGCCGGGTCGCTCCGGCGCTGACGGGGTGGCAACTCGCCGCGGTCGTGCCCGGTCGCGGGGTCGTGGCGTGGAAGTCCGGCGACAACGGCACGGCCCTGCTCGCTGCCGTCGACCCGCACAGTGGCCGGTTCACCGTGTTCGGCAGGCCGGCAGGTTGGTACGGCAATGCCGACTGCCGCAACGACCGCGACATGCTCGCGTGCGTGGCCGACGGAGCGCTGTCGGTCTGGAAACTCCCGTGACCAGGTAGCCACCGCTCCATCCAGATCGCCTCGGCGTCGACGACGTCGCCCCGCGGCGTGGCCACCGTTACGCCATGATCCTGCCGGACATAAACACCCACCAGCCTGGTGCCGGCTGGGGGAGTGGCATCGAAACATGCAAGACCTTGCTCTTCATACGTATGATGTTTACTCTCTGCGTTGTCGATGCCCGGACGGCGGCGCGGCCCGTCACTCCCCGCCGGTGCGATCACCCGTCGACGCGTCGTTCACCGCCGAACGAACGGCTCGCGGGCCCTGTCGATGGGCAGAGAAGAAGGGACCGAAACGTGAAGTCAGCGCTCTCCATCGCTGGAAGGTCGCTCGCAGCGGTCGCGGTGTCCGCCGCCGCGATACTGCTGCCGGCCGTCGCAAGCCCCCCGCCGGCCGCGGCCGCCACGCAGGCGACGTTCTACGTCGCCCCCGACGGCAGCGACAGCAACGCCGGCACGATCGCGGCTCCGTTCAAGACCGTGCAGCGCGCCCGGGACGTCGTCCGCACCGTCAACGCGAACATGACCGGCGACATCTACGTGTACCTGCGCGGCGGAAGCTATCCGATCTCCAGCACCATCGAATTCATGCCGGGTGACTCCGGCACCAACGGCTACCGCATCGTCTACGCCGCCTACCAGAACGAGCGTCCGGTGCTGCAAGCCGGAGTTCAGGTCACCGGCTGGACGCAGCACAGCGGCAACATCTGGAAGGCCCCGCTCAACCGGAGCAACAAACTGCGGTCGCTGTACGTGAACGGTAAGCGGGCGGTCATGGCCACCAAGACCATCAACTCGGCCGGGTGTTACGGCACGTACAACGTCAGCGCGGGACAGGCCGCCTGGGCGTGGGAGTCCGGATCGGAGTGCGACGGGTCCAAGTACGGCCTCGCGGACTTCCCCGCCGTCGCCCGCAACCAGGACGACATCGAGATCGAAACGGCGACGACCTGGACCACCGCCATCGTCGGCGTCCGCCAGGTCACCACGAGCGCGGACGGCGCGAACCGGGTGGCGCTCTTCCAGCAGCCCGGCGCGGCGATCGCCCAGGGCGCGTACAACGGCGACGCCCAGGCCGGCGGCAGCCACAAGCTCATGAACGCCTACGAGTTCCTGGACACGCCGGGCGAGTTCTTCTTCGACAAGACGAGCCGGGTGTTGTACTACTACAAGGCCAGTTCGGAAGACATGACGACCGCACCGGTGTACGCGCCGAACAACGTGACCACCACGCTGCGGATCGCCGGTCAGTCCACGAGCAGCCACGTCCGGAACATCACGTTCTCCGGCCTCACCGTCGAGCACTCGGACTGGAACCTGTTCAACGTCGCCGGCTCCGCCTTCAAACAGGCGCAGCAGGGCAATCTCGGTGCCTTCGCGTACGCGAAGGGCAACTTCCACGACTACTACTACCGCAACGTCGACGTCGCGCCCGGCATCGTCCAGATCGAGAACGCCGACGGGATCCTGTTGGAACGCAACCGGATCCAGCACACCGGCGCCGACGGTGTCAACATGGTCAACGACGTGCAGAACAGCCGGCTGATCGGGAACGCCACCTTCGACATCGCCGGATCCGCGGTCACGGTGGGCCATCCACAGCACGTGTACATCGGGGACGGCACCTCGACGAACCGCGAGAAGTACGCCGCCCAGGTCGAGGGCCTCAGCAAGAACATCGAGATCAGGAACAACTACCTCTACGACAGCGCCGTGCTGTTCAACGGGCACAGCCCGATCTCCGCATACTTCGCCGACACGCTGACCATCCAGCACAACCGGATCGAGAAAGCCCCATGGGCGGGCATCACGCTCGGCTGGGGCTGGTGGAACTTCGACGGATCGGCGGGCTCGATCGCGCCGAACCGGCCGACGACCACGGCGAGGAACAACACCATCAGCTACAACCACATCATCGACACGGTGCAGCGCCTCAGCGACACCGCCCCGATCTACACGCTGGGCAGCCAGCCGGGCACCACCATCACCAACAACTACCTCGAAGGCGTGCCCGCCGGTCACAAGTACGGGCTGCACCCGGACGAAGGATCGGCGTACATCACCTTCAAGGACAACGTGCTGAGCGTCGACAAGAACGTCACGTGGCTCATCAACTCCGACGACTGGGGCCGCAAGCACGACCTGAGCATCACTTCTACGTACGGCGCCATCAACAAGGTCTCCAACAAGACCTTGCCGAACAGCACCGTGCAGGACATCCTCGTCTCTTCCGACTACGTATGGCCGGCGGCGGCCCACGCGATCGCCGTGAGCTCCGGACTCGAGGACGCGTACCGCGACATCATCACCCAAGGTCAGGTGTCCCTGCCGAACTACGCCTTGCCGGCCAGCACATTCGTCGCCGGCGGCACGGCGACGATCCCGATCCGCAGCACCGGCGACGCGGCCGGGACCGTGTGGCTGGCTCCCTCGGGGACGACCACGTTCGTCGCCGGTCCGACGATGACCAGGGCAGCCGGCACCGCGACCTCCATCGCCGTGCCGGCGTCGTCCGGGGAGTACCGCCTCTACGTCGTGGACGCGCAGGGCAACCGGTCGGCCGAGTCGAAGTGGATCGTCCGGCAGCAGGGCGGCAGCACCAGCGGCCAGCAGAACGTCATGATCGTGGGCGGCGCGTCCGGCAGGTGCGTCGACATCGGCGGCACGAACCCGGCCAACGGCACCCAGGGCCAGCTGTGGGACTGCCACGGCGGCACCAACCAGCGCTTCACGTACACCTCGGGCAAGCAACTGCAGGTCTTCGGCAGCAAGTGCCTGGACACCAGCGGCCGGGGCACGACCAACGGCACCGCCGTGGTCATCTGGGACTGCAACGGCCAGAACAACCAGCAGTGGAACCTCAACGCCAACGGCACCATCACCGGCGTCCAGTCCGGGCTGTGCCTGGACGCCAACGGTGCCGGCACCGTCAACGGCACGAAGATCATCCTCTGGTCCTGCAACGGCGGCAGCAACCAGCAGTGGAGCCTGCGCGTCTGAACCCTGCGGCAGCCGCATGGCCGGCCGGGTCCACCGGCCTGCCATGCGGCGCCCGTCGCCGGGCCATTCACGCCTCGCCGAGGGCGGTGCCCCGGTCGCGCTGCTCACGGCCGCGGCGCGGACTGCTCGCCGGGCGGGTCCGCGACCGTGGCAGGTCGCGCTGATCGGGCGTCGACGGCCGGCACGTTGCCGGCGGCGGCCTTCGTCGGCGCGCAGCGTGGTGGCGGACAGCGGGCGACCACCGGGAACGGTCCGGTTGTCTCGTCGGGGTTCGATTTCCGCGTCATCGCGCCGCTTCCGTGCCCCGGAGGGTGCGTGCACGTCCGGCCAGCACGCCGGCGGCGAGCTTGACGGCGGTGAGGAGGAACAGCAGGGCGAACGGCCAGCGCCAGCCGCCGGTGCCGTCGTGCAGCAGGCCGACCAGGAGCGGGCCGGTGGTCGCCAGGAGGTACCCGACGCACTGCGCCATCGCCGACAGGCTGATCGACTCGGCGGCGCTGCCGGCGCGGGCCATGGTGAAGTAGAGCGCGAGCGCCATCACGCCACCCTGTCCCAGCCCGAGCAGTCCGGTCCACAGCGCGGCGGTGCTGAGCGGGGCCGCGACCGCACCGGCGAGTCCCACCGCACAGATCGACACCCCGGCGACCACCAGGACCCGCTGGTCGGCCCGCCGCTGCGCGAGCATCGGCGTGGTCAGCGCGGTCACCAGCCCGCCGATGCTGAGCATCGACACCAGCAGGCCGGCCTGTCCCGGGGTCGCGCCCCGGTCGCGGAAGAAGCTCGGCAGCCAGGACAGGGTGCTGTAGTAGATGAGGCTCTGCAGTCCCATGAACGCGGCGACCTGCCAGGCGAGCGCTGACCGGTAGACGGGCGGTGCTTCCCCCGCCTCTCCCGGCGTGGTCCCGGTGTGCCGGGACCACTGCGGCAGCCACACGAGCAGGGCCGCCACCGCCGGCAGGCACCAGACGCCGAGGGTCACGAGCCACGAGCCGCCGGATGCCTCGAACAGCGGCACGCTGGCGGCGGAGCCGACCATGGCGCCGATGTACAGCGCGAACAGGTACAGCCCGAGCAGCAGCCCGGTCCGCCGCGGCTGGCGGCGCCTGATCATGCTGGTCAGCAGGACGCTCATGACGGCGATGGCGCCGGCGGACGCGGCGGTCGCGACGAACAGCGCGATGTGGGGCAGGGCTGCCCGCGCGGCCAGCGCGCCGGCCAGCACGATCAGTGCCGCGGCGAGCGTGCGCTCCTCGCCGTGGCGCCGCCCGAGTGCCGCGGCGACCGGCGCGAACACGCCGAACGCCAGGACGGGGACGGTGGCGACGAAGGTGACGGCCGTCAGCGACAGGCTGAGATGGGTCTGCAGCTCGGGGAAGATCGGCGGCAGGCTGGTGACGGCAGGACGCAGGTTACAGGCCAGCAGCACCACACCGCAGCTGAGCAGCAGCAGATCCCGGCGGTCAGCGGCACGATCGCGGGCAGCGGGCTCCTGCTGCGTCTCGCGGGGTCGACCCGGTTTCATCGACGCATTCTTCCAGTGCGTGACGGTCCCGCAACCCGATTCGCCCGCACCGTCCGCCCACACGAAACGACCGTCACCTCCACGCGCGATGGGCGAGCCGGTCATGGTGCCGCATCAAGTTTGATGTTGACCTATGGAGGAATTATGCGTCGGTCATTCCGTGTGCGTCAATTGTTTCGAAAAACGCAGTGGTGTGCATTGCGTTTTGAGGTCGCCGGAAGTTGCCTGCCGGAAACTGTTATACATGACCCGTCCGTCGAGTCGACGCTCGAAAATTTCGCAGTCCGGCGACGTGTTCCGTGCAGTCGGAGTGCCGCTATGACCTGCGGAAACGATCCGATCATTTCGATGTTCCCGGAGTCCGGGAGCTGTTCGGCTTGAATGTTTCCGGCGGTTCTGGAAACCTCACCGTGCTAGGCGCGAACGTTCCGCCAGGCGCTCGCTGATTGGCCGGCACCGCTGGTGCAAAGGCCACACCCGGTCCGGGATGTTAGCGCTAACGCGATGCATTGATCACCGAAGGTAAGGGAGATCGAGGTGGCTGGAAGCCGGCGGAAGAGATCGTCCGCCATCAGAGCGCTGACCGCCGGTGTGGTCGGTGTCGTGGCCGTGGCGGTGGCCGCGGTGATGATGCCGGCGGCGGACGCGGCGGCGAGCACGCTGGGCGCGGCGGCGGCGCAGTCGGGCCGGTACTTCGGCACGGCGGTCGCGGCCGGTCGGCTGGGTGACTCGACGTACACGACGATCGCCGGTCGCGAGTTCAACATGATCACGGCCGAGAACGAGATGAAACCCGATGCGACGGAGCCGCAGCGGGGGCAGTTCAACTTCAGCGCCGGTGACCGCATCTACGACTGGGCGACGCAGCGGGGGATGAAGGTGCGTGGGCACACCCTGGCGTGGCACGGGCAGCAGCCGGGGTGGATGCAGAGCCTGTCCGGCAGCACCCTGCGGCAGGCGATGATCGACCACATCAACGGGGTGATGGGCCACTACCGGGGCAAGCTCGCCTACTGGGACGTGGTGAACGAGGCGTTCAACGAGGACGGCAGCCGCCGGCAGTCCAACCTGCAGGCCACCGGCAACGACTGGATCGAGGTGGCGTTCCGTACCGCCAGGAACGCGGACCC
>NZ_JBIAYW010000052.1:0-10383 GCF_042898305.1 Dactylosporangium sp. NPDC000521 | reverse complement strand
GCTCGCCTTGTCGTCGGCGGTCAGCACCAGCTGACCGTCGATGCCCGGGGTCAAGCGTCCAGCGTTGATCTCGGTCACCCGGCGCACGCTCACCAACGTGTTCGACCGGGATCGCAGCATCAACTTCTGCAGATTGCGGACCCGTTTGAGGTCCCCCGCCTGCGTCGCCGTGAAGATCCGCTGCCGCAGACGCCGTACGTCGTCCTCAACCTTGCGCCAACGCACGGCGTTCCAGCTGAGGGCATCGCCCTCAGGTCCGTTCACCACCGCGACCGCAGCCGCGGCGGCGTCCAACTTGTCCATCGGTACCGGCCTCATTGTCATCGTCTCCGCACAGGCTCACCTGACCCGCGTCAGCCCGCTTTGCGCGGCCGGGCACGCGGCCCGGTATCCGGCCAGTTATCCACGACACCCGCCTGGAGGGACGAGATCAATCGCCGTGGTTTCCTGCTGCCTTTCGGCCACCGGCATTCGCTTCTCGGGTCATCCCAATCCCGCCGAGGACTTCCGCCTCCCTCACAGTCGGCCTACCGGACCAACATCGGGTCCGGACCCCGACGGGGTTCCCACGTTCCACACCCACGAGCTACGACCGGATTGGGTGCCTTCTCGACCCCGGGGACGACGGTGCTCTCCCGACCGGATGCCGTGCCCGATCGGCGCCTGCCGCTACACAGCGGCCAGTCCCTGCACTCCGCTGTTACCACCCCATCACGGAGCCACGTTTCACGAGGCATCAACGAAGGTTCACGCGATTCACCCGCCCGGTCTGCCCCTCGCCCGTGATCCCCGGATGGAACGGGAACCCTTCGGCTTCCTCTCGGGCTTCGCACCCCGCCGTTACCAGCGGCGCACGCCAAGAGCGGGGCCAGGCCATGAGCACGCGCCCGGAACTACACCACCGACATCAGCCGGCCTCCAATCAGCGAGTCCACTCGCAAGGTGTGACTTCGTGTCGCAACGGCAGATCAGTGCACCTGATCTTGCGGCTTGGCGTGTGACAAGGTCACGATGTCAGGCATGGATCAAACCGTCCCTGCATCGCGCTCGTTCGGTCGGCGGCCACGCTGTCTGGCCGGTGTGACCCGTTGCACTGCTGCACACGGGTGCGTAGGCGGGACCAGCGCCACGCCGAGCTGGGCGTGACGGTGCGGCGCGTCAGGCTGTTCCGGTTGCGGCGCCGTCCTGCCGGAGCCGGGCAGGACCACCGGTGGAACGAACTGGCGCGGACGCTCGCCGACGTAGGCTTCTGGCGCGACCAGTCGCTCGCTGCTGCGGAGGCCCAGCGGCGGGAAGTGGCGGCCGGAGGATACCCGTTCAGCTGCGCTGTCCTGGATGACGTGACGTTTCACGCTGATGGGGAGGAGCTTGCGGAGGGCGGCGTTGAGAACCTGCTCCGCGAGATGGCTCCGGCGCTGCGGCGCTGCGGTGTCACGTTACGAGTCCGTACGGTGTCCGAGAACAACGATGACGGCGGGTACGTCGTGGAGATCAACGGTCGTCGGTGTCTGGTTTTGGATGCCGATGATTGGCGTTACAACTCGCCGTGGTTCGAGGCGACCGTTCGGCCCCTCGCTGTCGTGAACGACTTGCTCGCCGCGGTGGGCACGCCGGTTCGTGCCTTCACGCTGTACACGGGTGGGAACGAAGGCCGAGCGGTGCTGCTTGATCCGACCGTCGTGGATGCGGTTCAACGCAGCGGCCTGGTTGACGACCGCGAAGTGCCTGAGCTGCCGCTACCCGGTCCCGACCAATGAACCAACGCGGTCGCCGCGCCCTCTCGCCAAGCCCTCCGCTACGGAACCGTGACGACGACACCGACCACTCACCGCGCAACCAGCGACACGGTCGGATACTCAGGCAGCCGGACGGGGCCGCTCCAATTGTTCCAGAATCGGGTTCGGCCGAGGTACGTACAGGGGGATGAACCCGTCGTCCTCGACATCGAGGATGCACAGGTGGGCGCCGACGTGCCGGGCCAGGTCGATGAAGAAGCCACGCACCGACGGTGATGCGACGAAGAGCCGGCTCATGGAGGTCGTCGCGGCCGTGAAACTCACGCTGACACAGCCCGGCATCAGGTTCGTGCGGTCCCACGTGGTCAGATAGATGATGCCGATCGACACCTGCGATCCGTGTACCGCCTCTTCAGCCTGGTGTGCCAACAGGTACTCGTCGGCCGGGAATCGGATGACGGTGTTGAGCTCGAGGCCGGGCGGGCTTGCCGTGATCGTCTGACCGGACGTGAACAACGTCGCGTGGGAAGGGCTCGTGAACGGCATGGTCAGAGTGCTGCCGTCGTCAAACACTACAACTGTGTGCTCGGCGCCGTGCGGCTCCGCCTGGGCCGCCACCGCCTTGAGCAAGGGACGTAGGGCAGCCCGTGGCACGTAGAGGACGAAGCTGTAATCGAGCCCCACAGCTGACCCTCCCTTCGGCGATCACCGACCGGTCTGTCCACCGGGGCGCCATCATAACGGTCCGTTCAGGACAACAGCGCCTACGGCATTGGCTCACGCAGTAGTCACTGGAGAGCCCGTTGCCGGGACAACTGGCACGGCGGGTTCGGACCGGGGGTCGCTGGAAAAGGGTCTGCCCAAACAGATACCTCGCCAGCGGCCTACCGGTGCGATGTCTGGTCGCCTCGTCGCGCGACGGCATCGTCGGCGCGCGACGAGGCCCTGTCCGTCCCGACGCAGCTCGATCGCAGCATTCTGTATCGTTCGCCCTTGTGGGTATGAACACCGACTACTTCGTCGCTGATCGCCGGAGAGCGGTGGCGCTCGCGGAGTACGGTCCGGCGGGCACCGAGGTGCCGATGCTGCTGATGAAGTGGGTCGAGCCTACGGTCCTGGGCAGTAAGCTCTGGGCGATCATCGACGAGCTTCCGGGCTCGGCATCATCCGACGGCCTGTCGTTCGACTTGGATCGGCGCAACGCCGTGCAGGATGTCGTCCTGATGAACAACATTGAAGGCACGTCAGGCATCGTCCAGATCGCGGACGGCTTCGTGCAGGTCCTGAAGACATTGGCGGTCGAGCGAGTCCCCGCAGTAGCGCAACGCTGGTCCACCGCAGAAGAATGGTTCGGTCCCTGGGAGCAGAACGAACTCGACGACACCGTCCACGGTCTTTGCGATCTGGCGCGGCGCGTCCAGGGCCGCGACGATCACATGTACATGTGGTGGTCGATGTAGGTCCGTTCAGTTCTGGCAACGCGCTCGTCGGCGGGGTGGCCGGCGTCGGCGAGAAGTCGCGCCGGCCAACCCGCCGAACATCAGGACCCGGCGACCGCGAACGGGCGCCGGCCAAACAGCGACACAGTCTGCGGTGAGCCGGCACTGGTTGCCGAGTTCGGGACCTGACCGGCTGCCTCCACCGCGCATGCTCAGCGCCAGATGGGGATGCCGCCTGTGTAGCGTGGCGCTGACCCAGCATGCGGTATCGCGCATGAAATTTCTCGTGCGCATAAGTAAGACTGGCTGGCATGGCTGATCTCGGCGACCCGAAGGCCGCGCTGCACCACTACCTCCAGGCGACTCGCGACGACCTGATCTGGAAGCTCGACGGGCTGAGCGAACGCGAGGCCAGACTGCCCCGCACGGCGACCGGCAACAACCTGCTGGGGATCATCAAGCACTGCCTCAATGTCGAGGCCGGCTACTTCGGGCCCACCTTCGGGCGCGAGTTTCCGACGCCTGAGGACCTGGTCTCCATGCGGGAATTTGAGCAGGACCCGCAGGCAGACTGGTACGCGCGGGAGGACGAGACGAAGGATGGGCTGATCGACCTGTACCGCCGTGTGGGGGACTTCGCGGACCAGACGATCGATCAGCTGTCCCTCGACGCGCCGGGGCAGGTGCCATGGTGGCGGCCAGGGCGGCAGGACGTAACGCTGCACCGGATCATCATCCACGTGACCTGCGACCTCGCCCGTCACGCCGGTCACGCCGACATCATGCGCGAGCACCACGACGGAGCGGTCGGCTGGCAGCAGGAGAACACCAACATCCCCGACAACTACGACTGGCCGGCGTACGTCACCAAGCTGACGAAGCTCGCCGACCGGTTCGGGTAGTCGTCCGGTCCGTCGATACAGGTGACCAGGTCGGTATCGCTCATCGGCACGATCGGATGCCCAAGCTCGCTGACGACACGCACGCTCGGTGACGATCTTCAGTCGACCGCCGAGCGCCCGCAGCGGCATGAGCGTGCGCGCGTCCTTGCGCCGAGCAATCCAGATGGCAGGCCATTTGTCTTCAGCGAGGCGTGCTCGTGCCGACATGTCACGGCGCACTGTCGTGAACTGGAGATGGCCGTGGACGATTGGCAGGACTGGCACACCCCGGCTGCCCAGCCGACCGTCACCGAAGACCGTGCGTGGCGCGGTGCGGCGGCCGCGGCGATCCCGCATGTGTTGATTCTGGTGGCGATGACGCTGGGCGTCCTCAGCTCCGAGGGCGTCAACCGAGCCTATGCGGCGTACTTGGGCTTCCTGGAGCTCTACGTCGTGCCGATAGCCGCAGTGGTGGCCTTGTGCCTGGGACTGGCACCCCGACAACGCGCTTGGTGTCTCCCGGTAGTTCTCAGCACTCTCACGGGAGCAGCCATCGTAGTGATCGCCACCCTGATCGTCGGCAACGGCGCCACCTGGTCCTGACGCAGACCACCTCCATCAGCATGACCGCCGGATTTTCCGTGATCAACCGCGCGCACTTCGGCATGTCAGGCCGCAGATCGCGCGAGGTGTAAGTCACCCTCTGTTACGAGCGGCAGCTGGCCACCGCGCAACAGACGCGGCATGTGCGGACGCCAAGATCGCGGACTGTACGGGTTCGAACTCACACAGGATTGCGGCACCAGAGTGCTCCTCCGCCTGCTGTCGTGGAGCCTGCCCCCCACTTTCGTGCGGGCCGGGTACGCTCCAGCCATGGCCCGGCGCCCAGCCTTTCCCTTCGAGCCGAGGTCGACTGCATACGTTTCACCTGGTGACTTCTGGGCCATCCCTACCCGCAGGGGCGGGTGGAACTGCTGCGGGATCGTGCTCGCAACGAACGTCTCGGAGGTCGCGACATCGCGATCTCTGATTGTGGGCCTCCTCGACTGGTGCGGACCCGAGGTTCCCACCGCCGACACCATTCCCGGCGCCACAGTCCTGGCCCATGGCGAGGCGCACATCAAGACCATCCGCGAGACCGGCGGGCTCCTGCTCGGGCACCGGCCGCTCGATGCCGATGACCTCGACACGCTGCTAAACGGCCGTGACCTGCACGACTGCCCGGTTTGGGGCTACCAGAGCATCGAAGATTACGCACACGAATACTTCGGTCGTCATTTCCCGGAGCGCCCGAACAGAGCAACCCAGTTGCCTGCTCCGCTTCAGTACCTCGAACACGATGTCTGATCAGCGATCGCGCGAACATACGCCCGCTCATCGGCGTGAGCCGTGGTCACGTGCCCGAGGCCATGTACGCCGCGAGGATGTAGTTCGGGTGCCGGTCGAGGTTGTCGCGGGCCCGGTCGTAGCGCATGGTGGTGCGTAGGTCGGCATGGCGGGCAGCGATCTGGACGTCGCGGAGGCTGACGCCGGCGTCGAGCATCGGCGTGACGAACGCATAGCGCAGCATGTGCGGGTGCATTCGCGGCGTCCGGACGCCAGCGGTCGCGGCCAGGTGTTTGAGTCGGCGGGTCGCGGCGTGCCGGTCCATGCGGGTGCCGAGGGTGCTGCGTAGGATCGGCGCGTCGGTGCGGCCGTCGACGGCGCTTTCGATGGCCCGGGCGACGGCCGGCGGCAGCGGGATGAGCACGACCTTGCCGCCCTTGCCCCGGACCCGTAGGACGCGGTGGCCGTGTTCTTCGCCGAGGTCGCTGATGCTGGCGGCGCAGGTTCGAAGATCGCAGTCCGAGTAGGCCGAGCGGCGCGATCAGGGCGAACCGGCCACGATCGACAACCGTCGGGACACCGTGGACGGTTGGTACTGGCGTACGTCCTGCAGCGAGCGCAGGTACCGTTCGGTATCCGTCCGGACCGCTGCGAGCGGACCGAGGTCATGGTCGGCGCACCAGCGCAGGAAGACCCGCAGGTCCGACTCGCAGTGCAGCCGGGTCTGACCGCGGTAGCGGCCGAGGTACGCGGCGGTCGCCGCACGCAACCCGCAGTGGTGAACGCCAGGGCGCTCGCCGCGGCAGATGAGGATGCCGGTGCGCGAAGCGACTCGACAGGGCTACGCGAGGTCGTAGGTGAAGCGGTCGGTCCAACACCGGGCAGCGTCCTGGTCGGCCACCGCGCGCAGGATGCGTTCGATTCGATCGAACGTGGTTCTTCCCATGGCCGAGCGGCTCACCCGGGATGCGGTCCAGGTCAGATGCACGGGACGCGGAACATCGGTGGTCAGCCGGTCCCACAACGCGTCCAAGTTGCGCCCGTAGTAGGGGCCGAAGTCCAAAAGCGCCGCCAGGTGCCGATGGAATCGGCCTCGGAGCGGATCTTGTCCCCGTCGAGCTGCACACGCACCACTGCACGATACGTACCACGCCCCGCTGACCAAGACGGGGCGGACCGGCCCAGCCGACGACTGCCGCGCGCACGTGACCACGACGACGCGCGCCCACCCTCGGTCACGTAGAGTGACAGTGCAGTACCGTAATGTCATGGCGCCCGAGGTGGCGCGTGGCCGCGGAAGGAACCACCTGATGTCACTCGTCCATTCCCGTCTTGTCGCGTCCATCGGCGCGGGGGCCGCTGCGGCAACGCTGCTCAGTGCGGCGGCGGTGCTCGGTGCGCCGTCGGTGGCGGGCGCCGCGCCGACCGCCACCGCGATCACTGTCGTCTCCCCGGCGGGCGGCAAGGTCGCCGCCGACACGACGAGGCAGGTGGTCACCATCAACGTCGCCGGCCTGACCGGCGCGACGCTCGATGACGCATCGATCCAGGACGTCTACCTCGGCGACAACTGCCAGTCGCTCGACTTCTACGTCACGCCCGGCACGACGCAGCTCGTGGTCAGGACCCCCGATCCCGGAGGCTGCGCGCCGACCTCCGGCGTGGCGTCAGAGACGATCACGATCAACTTCGCCAACGGCGTCGGCGCGCTCACCAAGACGCTGTCCGGCCTGGTCTTCATCACCCCGCCGGACCTCGACACCACCGCCCCCGTCATCACCGACCTGAGCAGCGAACTGCCGGCCGCGAACCGGATCAAGCAGTTCATGTCCACCGGCAACCAGGTCATCCGTGTCAAAGCCGGCAGCGGTTTCTCGTTCAGCGGTGCGGCCGGCCAGCTGTCGGCTACGCTGGGTGGCAAGCCGCTCGCCGAGATCAAGGTCTACAAGACCGACGGCACCGTCACCACGGCGGCCGGTTCGAACGCCGAGAACGGCAACTGGTTCACCGGCAAGACCTCCACCGGCATGACCAACGGCAATCTGGTCATCACGCACCGGGGCGTCAGCAAGACGTTCCTCGCCGCGGACCTCGGCACCAGCGTCGTCACGTTGCCCGTCATCACCGGCGTCACCCCGCTGTCCAGTAAGAGCAACACCAGCGTCACTGTCACGCTCAGCGGCACCTTCACCGGCGCCACCGGCGTGACCTTCTGCGGCGTGGCCGGCACCAACTTCACGCTCAACTCCGCGTCCACCTCGATCACCGTCAAGACGCCGACCACCGGCATCGCCGACGACGCCGCAGGACTCGGCGCGGGCGTCTTCTCCGGAGTGTGCCCGATCAAGGTAGTCACCCCCGCCGGCAGCAACGTCCACACAGCGAAGAGCATCCTGTCCTTCCTCGCCGAGTAGACCGCCGCGTTGGACACCAGCCGTCTCATCGGCGGCGGCCCAGTACCGATCCGTCAACTCAGCGAACCACGACCGATCCCGCTGGCGCAGGAACGCAGGTCATGCTGGACCCGAACCAGCTCGTGCTCTTTCCGCACGGCCAGCGTGACTGCCGGCCGCTCACCGGGCGTGCGCTGCCGGCGTTGACCGGCGCGGGCGGCCAGCCCCTCCGCAAACGCATACTCCACCGACCCTGACCCGCACACCACCCGAATCACAGAACTTGTGCCAGAGCCAGTTTTCAGCCGTCGTTGACATCTGGGTGGGTTCTCGCTGGCGCTGGGTTTCTATTCGGTCCAAGCCTCGCCGAACAGCGTCCACAGCCGGGGGTACCGGCGGGCGATCTCGGCGGTGTGCAGGCGGGCCCATTGGACGTCGTCCGGGTTCGGGTCCATACGCAGCCGGACGTGACGCTCCTCGGTGAGCACGTCGCGGATGTCGCCGTCGATGTCGGGCCGACGTTCGCCGACCATGCACGCCACGTATTCCGCGCCATAGCCGATACGTGTTGGCCGGCTCGCGGGTCGCGGACAGGTGCTGGACGAAGTCGAGTAGGTGTGAGCGGGAGATCCGGCCGAGTCGCTCGCCCAGGAGGATCTCACGCTCGCGTTGGGTCGGCCCAGCCTGGCGCGACACCTCGATGAAGGTCCAAAAGTCGTCCACGTCCACACCCATGAGCCTCGATCCGTTCAACACCCCGGAATTCGACACCCGCCAGCCCCAGCAGGATGGCGATCGGAGAGCGGAATGTGCGGACGCCTCAGGTGAGCGCCCTGCGACGGTAGGGCCGAAAGCCAACGCATCGGTCGGCGAGCCAGCCAGCGCATGCCCCGGCCGCGAAGAGTTCCTCGCGCAGCGCCGAATCGGTGTTGGGATGGTGGACGACGCGGTGACGGACGACGAACCAGTTGGCCGGAGCGGTGGCGGCTTCCTGTTGCGCCATCGCCTGGAGTGCGTCGGCTGGGGTCCGCGGGTTCAGCAGGGTGTTCCAACGGACTGTCTCATCCTCGTCCTGCGCAAGCGTGCTGAGCGCCTCCGGCGGAGTGTTCCAGTTTCGGGCGGTCCACAGTCGGACCGGTCGGATTTCATCGGTTGCCAAGACCGAGAGCCGCTCGACGGATGTGCTCGGAGACCGGGCTTCGAGGACACGAAGATAACCGAGCCTGCGTTCAGCCACCGTCCTCACTGGCCGTTCATCCATGGCGCCATGGTCGCATTGGCCAGCCGACACCGACATCCACTCATCCGCAGGACAGCGTGCCTTGATCCCGCCTGGGCGACCACCCTCCGTGGCGGGCAACGGCAGGGGCGCAGCGCACCAACGGCGGCATGTCCGGATGTCAATTGATCTGTGGGCTGGATCAGGTGTGGTTCTCGCTCATGGGCGGCCGATGGGTGGGCAGGTTGGAGCATCGACCTCAGGCGTCAGGTTCCGCCGTTGTGGATTTCGCGTAGCGTGCCGTCCGGCATGAAGCGGTAGCGGCGCGGGGGTCGCATCATCTGCAGTACCTGTTGCATCCGCGCGTCGCGTTCGGCCTGTTCCCGACCAGTTGGGTCGGCGACCCGGAAGCCGTGCAGGTGCACGTCGAACGGATCGATGTCGTCCGGGTTGGGCCGGCCTTCGAGGATGAAGCCGAACAGCGCGCGCAGAGCATCTTCACCCAACTCCAGCGGGTGGAAGGGCAGCGGGTACGGATCATCGCCGGGAAACATCGGGCCGACCGGATGCTCACCCGCCCAGTACGGCAGCTCGAACTCGTACGGCTTGCCGATGTTCTCCCCGATGCCGCCGTCCGGTGAGACGCTCAGCGAGCGGACGAGGTCGCCGTTGTCCCACACGGCGAAGCACAGCCAGTCGGAGCTCGAGTGCATCCCATGCATGATGATCCGCCGGCCCGCACCGGCTTCGAGCAAGTGGTCTGGCAGCTGTGACGGGCGGTCGCAGATGAGTCGTTGGTCGCAGAACAGCTCGGCGCCGGCCAGGACGGTCGCGTAACTCGTATCGTCTGGCGGATAGGCATCGTCGCCGAGCGAGCCGTCGCCGAGCGCCGTGACCTCGTAGCTGGGGTGTAGGTCGCGCACGAGGTTGATGACCTGCGCCGGGTCCGAACGCGCCCCGCCCCGCAGGGCGGGGCGAAGGTCGCCATCGGTGAAAGCAAGCAGTGCGGTCTTCGCGCCCATCGAACCCTCGTCTCCCGCCGGGATGATCTTCACAGACTACGGCTGATCGGACACGCCTCGGCAAGCAGCAACTGTGCGCCCCACTCGACGCGCCTGCGGCCATTCACAACGATTCGGCGCGAGCGTGCACCGCTCCCTGAGTTAGGGCAAGGCACAGCGTTTGAGTTGCATGTGTGCGCGGCGAACGGGTGCGAGCTCAGCGGCCGGCCTTCGCAACGCATCGACGAGGCCGGCGAAGCGGCCAAACCGGAGCAGGCCCGTCAGCGGCGACACCCTCCCTGTCACGCTGATGTGAGACAGCCCGTCTACCAGGGGATACTCTTCCTGGACGGTTGCGAGGAGAGATCATCAGCATGACGTCGAAGCC
>NZ_JBIAYW010000051.1:0-11568 GCF_042898305.1 Dactylosporangium sp. NPDC000521 | reverse complement strand
ACCGGGATGTTGGCGATCACCGACGTGGTGCCGTTGGCGTCGGTGCGCCGCAGCGTGCCGTTCCTGGCGGTGTGCAGGACCGAGCGGTCGGGCAGCACCGAGATGGTCAGCGGCTCGCCGACCTCGGCGAGCCCCTTGGCGAGGGTCACCTGCTGGAAGTCGGCGGCGTTGATGGCCGCCGACGCCGGCGCCGCGGTGATGGCGACGGCCGTGAAACTTCCACCGGCGAGCGCGAGCATCACCGCCGCTGCGCCGCTTCGGTATCGGGGTGTTCGGTTCATGAACCCTCCTGACAGTGCTGGTCAGATGGGCGCGCGCCGCCGCGCCGATTGCTGTGCATCGATGCGCCGGCGCCGGGCGGGGCGAGGGTGCGCGATCCGGTCGCCATCGATGCATCGAGCACGTTACATGATTGACGACATACGTCATATGTTTGTTCGGAGGGCGGCCTGCCGGACGCCGTTCACCCTGCTCGATCTTCGCGGTTGACTGCATACGTCATACGAGTTACGTTTTCGCGGTCAACGAGCCCGGCAGTCCGCAGCACCGGATGGAGTTCGATGCAAGCCGTCGTCTACCGCGGGGCGCGCACCCTCGACATCGAAGAACGCCCCGAAGAGGAGCCCGGCCACGGGGAGCTGGGCATCGCCGTCGCCTACACCGGCATCTGCGGGACCGACCTGCACATCTACCACGGCGACATGGACGCCCGGGTCGGCGCGGCGGCGGTGATCGGCCACGAGATGTCTGGGCGGGTCGCCAGGCTCGGACCGGGCGTCACCGGCTGGTCGGTCGGCCAGCCGGTGACCGTCATGCCGACGCGGTCGTGCGGCCGGTGCGCGGCGTGCCGCCGGGGGCACTCCCACATCTGCCACAGCATGCGGTTCCTCGGCATCGACTCCCCCGGTGCGATGCAGTCGCTGTGGAACGTCCCGGCGGACCTGGTGCTCCCGCTGCCGGAGGAGCTGCCGCTGGAGCACGCGGCCCTCATCGAGCCGACCGCGGTCGCCGTCCACGACGTCCGCCGGGCGAACGTCGGCGCCGGCGACCACGTCGTCGTGGTCGGCGGCGGGCCCGTCGGCCTGCTCATCGCCGCCGTCGCGCAGCAGCGCCGCGCACGGGTCCTGCTGGTCGAACCCGACGGGTTCCGCCGCCGCGTCGCCGCCGACCTGGGTGTCGAGGCACTGGACCCGGCGGCGACCGACGTCGTGGCCGCCGTGAACGAGCGCACCATGAACGCGGGCGCCGACATCGCCTTCGAGGTCTCCGGGTCGGCCGCCGGGGTCGCCACCGCCGTCGACGTGCTGACCAGCCGGGGCCGCCTGGTCATGGTGGCCATCCATCCGCAGCTGCGCCCCGTCGACCTGCACCGGTTCTTCTGGCGCGAGCTCGAGCTGTTCGGCGCCCGCCTGTACCAGCGCGACGACATGACCGAGGCGATCCGGCTCGTCGCCACGGGCGAGGTCCCCGTGCAGCGGCTGATCTCCCGGGTCGGGCCGGTGGACACCGTCGGCGACGCCTTCGCCGCGCTGGAGTCCGGCGGCAGCGTCATGAAGGTCCTCATCGACTGGCAGGAGCAGCCGCGGTGAACCCGATGTTCGACCTCTCGGGACGCACCGCCGTCGTGACCGGCGCCCGGCGGGGCATCGGCCTGGCCATCGCAGAGGCTCTCGCCCTGGCCGGCGCGGACATCATCGGCGTCTCCGCGCAGCTGGAACCCTCCGGCAGCGACGTCGAGCGGCGGGTCCGGCACGCCGGTCGCCGCTTCACCGCCCTGACCGCCGACCTCGCCGACCGCGCGGCCGTCCACCGCCTCGCCGCCGATCTCGACGCCCTCGGGCCGGTCGACATCCTGGTCAACAACGCCGGCACCATCGCCCGCGCCCCGGCCGCCGAGCACTCCGACGAGCTCTGGGACCACGTCATCCAGGTCAACCTCAGCAGCCAGTTCCTGCTCAGCCGCGAGATCGGCCGGGCGATGATCGGGCGCGGCCGAGGAAAGATCATCTTCACCGCCTCGCTGCTGAGCTTCCAGGGCGGCATCAACGTCCCCGGGTACACCGCCGCGAAGTCCGGCGTGGCAGGACTGACCAAGGCGCTCGCCAACGAGTGGGCCGGGCACGGCGTCAACGTCAACGCCATCGCGCCGGGCTACATCGCCACGGACAACACGCAGGCACTGCGCGACGACCCGGTGCGCCACCGGTCCATCCTGGAGCGGATCCCGGCCGGCCGCTGGGGCAGGTCCGAGGACATCGGCGGGGCGGCGGTGTTCCTGTCCGCGCCGGCATCGGACTACGTCAACGGCGTCACGCTGCCCGTCGACGGTGGCTGGCTCGGCCGATGAGTCCCAGTGCAGGGCCGGCACCGCAGCAGATCGTCGACGCCCACCACCACCTGTGGGTCCGCGCCCGCCACCCGCAGCCGTGGATCAACGCCACGACGATGAAGGCGATCAACGCCGACTTCACCGTCGCGGACCTGGCCCCGCTGGCCGCTGAGTCCGGTGTCACTCAGAGCGTCGTGGTGCAGAGCATCTCCTCGCCGGCCGAGACGACGGACCTGCTGCGCCAGGCACACGCGACCGACCTCATCGGCGGCGTCGTCGGCTGGGTGGACCTCACGGCGCGCAACGTCGCCGACCGCATCGCCCGGCTGCGGGCCGGCGTGGGCGGAGGCCGGCTCGTCGGCATCCGCCACCTCGTGCAGGAGGAGTCCGACCCCGGCTTCCTGGACCGGCCGGACCTGCGCCGCGGCGTCGCGGCGGTCGGCGCGGCCGGCCTGGCGTTCGACCTGGTGATCCGCCGCCACCAGCTGCCCGCCGCCGCGCGGCTCGCCCGCGACCTGCCCGGCGTGACGTTCGTCCTGGACCACCTCGGCAAACCCTCGCTGCCCTACTCCAGGCATGGCGGCTGGGCCCGGGACCTGCGGACCTTCGCCCAGCTGCCGAACACGACCGCGAAACTGTCCGGCCTGGCGACCGAGGCTGACTGGACCACGTGGACACCGCAGGAACTACGGCCCGCCGTCGAGCACGCGCTGGACACCTTCGGCCCGTCCCGGCTCATGTTCGGCTCTGACTGGCCGGTCTGCCTGCTCGCCACGTCGTACCAACGCTGGATCGACACCCTCGCAGAGCTGCTGCAGCCGCTGGACGCGGCCGACCAGGCGATGATCTGGGCCGGCAGCGCCCGCCGGGTCTACCGCCTGCGGCCGTCGTGACGCCCCGGCCGCTCCCGCGCCGGCCGGCGATCGGTCTCACCGCGCTCGGTCTCGGCGCCGCGCAGGGCGGCAACCTGTACCACGCGACCACCGACGAGGACTTCACCGCGGCGGTCGACGCCGCCTGGGACGCCGGCATCCGGTACTTCGACACCGCCCCGCACTACGGACTGGGGCTGTCCGAACGGCGGCTCGGCGCCGCGCTGCGCACGAGGCCGCGCGACAACTACGTGATCTCCACGAAGGTCGGCCGGCTGATCGTGCCGTCGCCGCGCACGGCGCACCTGCGCGACCCGGAAGGCTTCGACGTCCCCGCGACCCACCAGCGGCAGTGGGACTTCAGCCGCGACGGCGTGCGCCGCTCACTGGAGGAGAGCCTCACCCGCACCGGCCTCGACCGCATCGACATCGTCTACCTGCACGACCCGGACGGGCACTGGCGGCAGGCCGCGACCGAGGCGGTGCCCGCCCTGACCGAGCTGCGCGACCAGGGCGTCATCGGCGCCGTCGGGGCGGGGATGAACCAGTCGGCGATGCTCACCCGGTTCGTCCAGGAGACCGACATTGACCTGGTGATGTGCGCCGGCCGGTACACCCTGCTCGAACAGGGCGCGCTGCACGACCTGCTGCCCGCCGCGCAGCGCGCCGGGGTCGGTGTCGTGATCGCCGGCGTCTACAACTCCGGCCTGCTGGCCCGGGACCGCCCGCCGGCGGACGCGACGTACGACTACCGGCAGGCGCCCGCCGGGCTCATCGACCGTGCGCGCCGCATCGCCGAGATCTGCGAGGCGCACGGCGTCACGCTGCCCGCGGCGGCGATCGCCTTCGTCCGCGCCCACCCGGCCCTCACCGCGACGGTGGTCGGCCTGCGCAGCCGGGCAGAGGTCCAGCAGACCCTGCACCGCGCCGCGACCACCGTCCCCGACGCGCTCTGGCCCGCGCTGCGGGGCGCCGGACTGCTCGAGCCGGCATGAAGGGTGGGCCCCGCCGCGTCGGCGTCGCGGCGGGGCCCACCCGGGTTGGCCGGCTGGATGATCAGCGGTAGCCGGCCGCGACGATGTTCGCCTGCACCGCGTTCTCGGCCGCGTCGGACGGGTAGCCCGACACCATGGCGCCCTCGTAGAAGGTGCCGGCGCTCTGGTTGGCTCCGCCGCCGGGTTTGCAGCAGTCGCCGCCGCTGCCGAGCACGATGGCGCCCTGCTTCTTCATCGGGCTGTAGCCGTTGGGCAGCGCGCCGTCGTACAGGGTGTACAGGCTGCCGGCCTGGGCGTTGCTGCCCTTGATGGCGAAGCGGGACGTGCCGTTGTTCTTCAGCGTCGCCGTGACGAACTTGCTGGTGAAAGCCCGCTGGTTGGAGTTCCACGAACTGCTGCCGCCCGGGAACAGGCCCCATTCCAGGTCCGCCTGCACCCATGGGCCCGTGCCGGAGCAGCCGCCGAACCAGCAGCTGGTGCCGAAGTAGATCGCGTCCATGGCGCCGGCCGCGTCCGCCTTGCGGGTCGTCTCGCTGTTGCCGTAGTCGAAGCAGCAGCCGCTGTTGACGTGGGTGCCGCTGGTGACCATGTACATGCCCTCGGGCGCACTGCCGGTGGGCACGCCGGTCAGGTGACCGTCGCGCCAGTAGCTGTTGCCGGGGTTGATGTACAGCGAATACGCCTTGCCGCCGCCGACCGTCAGCGACTCGGTGGTCGCCCTCGCCGGGCTGCTCTGCGGTGAGCCGGGCACGACGCTCGATCCCTGGTACCACAGGTCGTTGCCGCGCCCCGACTGGTCGTAGAGCACCGTGATCACGCACGTCGTGCCGGCGCAGAAGGAGTCCTGCGCCGACGCGTTCGCGGTGCCGCCGGCCGCCACCACACCGATGTCGCGGGTCGCGTTGTCCGAGGAGCGCCGCACCTGGTACAGGTTGCCGCTGTAGGAACTGGACAGGGCCCGGACGGTGCTGTGCGCGGCGACGCACGGCGTGCCACCCGCGGCGTAGATGTCGCACGGCCCGCCGGCGACGCCCGGCGGCGGTGACGAGAGCGTCCACTGCTGGTTGGTCTGGCCGCTGCACGCGTACAGGATGATCTTCGTGCCGTTCGCGGTGCCGCGGCCCGTGGCGTCCAGGCAGAGGCCGGACTGCACACCGGTGACGGAGCCGTTGGCGTTGACGTTCCACTGCTGGTTGTTCTGCCCGTTGCAGTCCCAGATGATGACCGGGGTGTTGTTGGCGGTACCGCGGCCGCTGGCGTCGAGGCACTTGTTGCCGTACACCGTCAGCTGCTTGGCGGCGGTGTAGGTCCACGACTGGCCCGCGGCGCTGCCGCAGTCCCATAGCTGGACCTGGGTGCCGTTGGTGGTGCTGGAGTTCGGCACGTCGACGCAGCGTCCGGAGCCGGCGCCGACGATCTGCTGGGCCCCGTCGGCGGCCAGGGCGGCACGGCTCAGTGTCACGGCGGCGGCGCCGGCGAGCAGCAGCGTGACGGCGACCGCCAGGATGGTGCCGCGGCGGGCCGTGGACTGTCTGGCCGGTGCCTCCGCCGTCCCCGCCATGGGCGGCATGGTGTCGTGGCGCGGGCCCATCAGTGCCGCGTCCAGCGTCGTGCGGCGGACCGTGGGGTGCGTTGCATGTGGCCCTCCTTCATGTGTTCGGTCCGGATGCCGGCGGGCGCGGCCCGGCCGTCCGATGTGGACGGCCGGACCGTGGCGCCGCCGGCGCGGGTGGATCCGTCAGCCCCGGATCCACGTCTGGTTGCTGCCGCCGTTGCAGGTCCACAGCTGCACCGCGGTGCCGTTGGCGGTGCCGGCGCCGTTGACGTCCAGGCACAGCCCCGACCCGTTGGCGACGATCGAGCCGTCGGCGTTGACCCGCCACTGCTGGCCGGCGCCGCCGTTGCAGGTCCAGATCCGCGCCCGGGTGCCCTGGGTGGTGCCCGCCACGTCGAGGCACTTGTTCCCGTAGACGGTGAGCTGGTTGCCGGAGGTGAGCGTCCACTGCTGGTTCGCGCCGCCGTTGCAGTCCCAGATCTGCACGACCGTGCCGTCGGCCTGGCCGGCACCGTTGACGTCCAGGCACCGGTTGGAGCCGGCGCCGCGGATCTCACCGGTCGGCCCGCCCGAGGTGCCGACCGGGGTGACCGTGAGGTTGTCGAACTGCGCCGTGACGCCCTGACCGGTGCCGTACCCGATCTGGCCGGCGACCCAGGTCGAGTCCGACACGGAGCCGACCGTGGCGCCGTCGACGGACGCGGTCAGCGTGCTGCCGTTGAGCGTCAGCGACAGGGTGTGCCAGCGCCCGGTGCCCAGCGCCGCCGTGGTGCCGCTGGCGAGGGTCCGCCAGTTGCCGCTGGTGTTGTTGCTGCGGATCGACCAGGCGCCGGTGTCGGTGACCCGGAAGTAGTACCCGTTGAGGTTCTGCGGGCCCTGGTGGTCGTACGTGTTGCCGCGGCCGATGAGCTGCGCGTAGCCGGACTTCTCCAGCATGACGTCGGAGGAGACGGTGTAGTTGCGCCAGGTAAGGTCGCCCAGCAGCGTGAACGGGTCGGCGTGGCCGGACGTCCAGTAGATCGGCGCCTGCTCCGACATCTGCCGCACGCACCGGCCGGAACGGCCGCCCCCGCAGGCGGCGACCTCGAACGAGCCCTGCTGGTCCATCAGGTACGTGGCTTCGCGGCCGGCGGCGTAGCTGTCGAAGGTGTCGCTGTACGGCAGCTTCAGGTTGCCTTGCGCCGGGCTGACCGCCGTGCCCTTGCCCTGCCCGGTCGTGGTGGTGATGCTGTACACGTAGCCGGGCTGGACGGTGAGGGAGAAGGCACCGCCGGAGGGCGTGATGTCGGCGCCGCGCACGAAGTGCTCGGCGGCGTTGTTGGACCGGACGTTGGTCGACCACACCCGCACCGTGCCGGTGGACAGGCCGCCGGTGACGGTGAAGTTCAGGGTCTGCGCCGCAGCGGCGTCCATCGTCTCGATGATCGTGCTGTAGTCGCCGCCTGCGGGCGAGCGCAGCGAGACGTAGCTGCCGTTGTTGCGGTTGCCGCCGAGGTAGCCGCTGGAGCTGTCGAGGTAACGCCAGCCCGGGGCGGTGAACTGGGTGGTCTGCGCCATCACCCACGCGTTCTTGCCGATCGAGTAGGCACCGGACCACGGCTGCGACGCCACCGCGACGCCCGTGGTCGCCCAGGGGATGTTCGGCGTGATCGCGGCGATGGCCGGCCAGTTGATGTAGGCGGTCATCCGCCCGTCGACGTAGCCGCGGTTGATGCCGCGGGCGAGCGCCTGCGCACCGGCGTTGTAGTCGTCGGAGCCGTTCTCGCTGGCCCACAGCGCCTTGCCGGTGGCCAGCGCGTTGCTGGAGCTGGGGCAGCTGCTCTGGGCGCTGCGGTACCCGCACACATAGTGGCTGCCGAACGCGGACACGGCGTTGGCGAAGGCGCTGTCGCGCAGCGCGTCGTCGGCGGCGGACCAGCCGAAGTCGTCCGACGCGACGATCTTCACGCCGTTGTAGCCGTGGGAGTTCAGTGCTGTGCGCAGGTTCTTGTACCAGGCGACGTTGTAGCCCTTCTCGTTCCAGCCGCCGAGGTAGTTGATGGTCAGCCCGTGCGTGCCGGCGCAGTCCAGCCACGCCAGGAGGTAGTCGATCGAGTCGTTGGACCAGAAGTTGCCGTTGCCGATCCAGCCCGGGGCACCCCATGCCAGCCCGACCAGGCTGATGTTGGGGTTGCGGGCCTTGGCCTGCTCCATCAGCCACCACTCGTATCCCCGGTTGCAGTTCACGGCCCCGCGGGTGTGCTCGTGGCTGGGCTCCGCGCCGGAGGTCGAGTTGGTGTCGCCGCCGATCTCCACCTTCAGGATCTGCATCGCCGCGCCGTAGCCCGGCTTGAACAGGTAGTTCAGGATGTCGCTGCGCTGCGGCTCCGGGTAGTCGATCAGCAGCCGGCTGTTGCCGCCGCCCCCGCTGACCGCGCCGATGCCGTCGAGCGCGCGCCCGCCCGATGAGCCGTTGATCGTGACCGCGGTGGCCGCCTGCGCGGGGGCACCGAACCCCACCAGTGCGGCCGCCGCGGCCAGCACCACCGCGGCGATCGTCGCCGCGCCGCTCCTCGTTGCCATGGTGTTCCTCATCTTCTGTCGGAGGGGTGGCGCCGGCCGGGAGCCGGCGCCACCGGTGGCCCGGTCAGCCGCGCAGGCTCCACTGCTGGTTGGCCTGGCCGTTGCAGGCCCACAGCTGCAGCTTCGTGCCGTTGGCTGTGCCGTTGGCGCTGGCGTCCAGGCACAGGCCGGACTGCACGCCGGTGACGGTGCCGTTGGCGGCGACGTTCCACTGCTGGTTGGGCTGGCCGTTGCAGTCCCAGATGACGATGGTGGTGCCGTTGGCGGTGCCCTGGCCGCTGGCGTCCAGGCACTTGCCGCCGTACACCGTCAGCTGCCGGTTGGCGGTGTAGGTGAAGCGCTGGTTGGTGTTGCCGTGGCAGTCCCACAGCTGCAGCTGGGTGCCGTTGGTCGTGCTGCTGCCCGGCACGTCGAGGCAGCGGCCGGAGCCCGCGCCGACGACCATGACGTTCGACTGTCCCGGCGGCTGGCTGCCGGACGGGCTGCTCGACGGGCTGCCCGGCGGCTGGGAGCTCGGCGTCGTGCCGCCGGCGAAGGACGAGATGAACTGCCACGCCTCGGTCTTGGTCCACGTCCTGGTGCCGTCCTCGCAGCCGGAGCACCCGTCGACCGGGCCGGGGCCGTGACCGCCGTCGAACGCGGCCCACCGCACCGGGTACCCGGCGCGGCAGGAGTAGGCGGTGGTGATGTGCCGGCCACTGCCGGGTGCCGGCTCCGGCGCGTTCTGGGCGGCGCAGCCGTTGTTGCGCAGGAACGTGTCGCGCAGCTGGCGCCCGGAGGCGATGTTCAGGACGTTGTCGGAGATGCCGTGGATGCCGAAGTAGCCGATCGGCTGGGTGCCGCCGCTGCAGCCGGACAGCTGCGCGCCGGAGTAGACCACGACCGCCCGGAACACGGTGGCCCGGCCGCAGGCGATGGCGTAGCTCATCCCGCCGCCGTAGCTGAACCCCATCGCGAACAGCTGGGTGGTGTCGACGCACAGGTCGTTCTCGATCATCCGGACCATGTCGTCGGTGAACGTGATGTCCTGGCCGCCGCTGTTGGCCCAGCCGTTGCCGATGCCCTGCGGCGCGACGAGGATCGCGCTGTTGCCGGACTGCTGCTGCATCCCGTAGTAGGACCACGAGGTGCCGCTGGTGCCGCCGGAGGCGACGTCGTTCATCGTGCCGCCGCGCCAGTGGTAGCCGAAGATCAGCCGGTACGGCCGGGTGTTGCTGTACCCGTCGGGGATGCGCAGGATGAAGCTGCGGTTCTGACCGCCGCTCTGGATGGTGTAGTTGCCGCTGCGCAGCGTCGGGGTCTTGCCGCAGCCGGCCGTCGTGGCCGCCGACGCCGACGGCATGGTCATCGTCGTCACGGCCACGACTCCCGCGGCCATCACGGCCACGGCGCCGAGCGCCGCGAGCCAGCGGGGTTTCTGTCGGGTGCTCACAGGTGGGTCTCCTTCGGTCGGCGGCAGCGCTCCCGGTTGGCGGTGGAGGCGCTGCCTGCGCAGCCAGGGCCGGGGCGGGGCGGCCGGGGGCTGCGACGGGGGTGGTACCGAGGATCGAACCTCGGGCGAAACATAAGTCGTATGACGTCTATCGTCAAGAGATGGGGCATCTTCGATATCCGCCTGGCCTCCTCCTCGCCGTCCCGCACGGGCCGGTCGCCATCCACCGCCGAGGGCGTGTCCGATGCGTTGCCGGCACCGGACACGCCCCAGCGGCCGGGAAGGCGGGCCGCGGTGGCCCGCACGCTCAGCGCTGCAGCGTCAGCACACCCGGCCGCCACGGCAGCAGGTTGTAGTCGCCGCCCGCGCTCGGGTTCTTGCCCTGGTACAGGAACTGCAGGTTGCACGGGTCGATGGTCTTGGTCTGGTCGGGGTTGGTGCGGACCAGGTCACCATGGCTGATGTCGTTGGTCCAGGTCGCGCCGCTGTTGGCCTTGCCGGCGAAGGGGTTGCTCTCACTGGCGGCCTGCGGGGTCCACGACCCGCTCAGGCTGGAGGACGTGAACGAGCGGAAGTAGCGCCCCTGGCTGCCGATCGCCTCGACGATCATCAGGTACTGGCTCTGCCCCTGAACCTTGTAGACCTCGACGGCCTCGAACAGGTTGTACTGCGAGTCGCTCATGATCGTCTCGTAGCTGGAGCCGAAGTTGCCCGGGAAGTTCCCGATCGGCATGGTCGCCCGGTAGATCTTGCCGTTGTCGCCGGCGAAGAACAGGTACATGTTCTGGCCGTCGCCGATGAGCGTCTGGTCGATGACGCCGGTGCCGGAGCCGGTGATGCTGCCGGTGAACAGCGCCTGCGGCGCGGACCAGCCGTTGGGGTTGGTCGGGTCACTGGAGGTCTTGTAGTTGAAGGCGTTGGGCCCCCACTGGTAGGCGAGCACCCAGACGTTCTTCGGGGCGAAGTAGAACAGCGTCGGCGCGACCGTGCCCTGGCTCATCCCGGTCTGAGGGGCCGAGGCCATGTCGGACCAGTTGGTGAAGAGGCCGAAGCTCATCGAGCCGTACGACCCTCCACTGGAGACGTTCGACGCGTAGACCAGGTGCTTGCCGTTGTAGACGACGTTGGTGAAGTCCTTCAGCGACACCCACCCGTTCTGCGGGTTGGCGAGGGCGCCTGTCGACGTCCACCGGTACGACGACGGCAGCGAGCACGACCCGCCCGGCGACTGCGACGGCGACGACGGCGGGGGCGAGGTCGGCCCGCCCAGCGAGACCAGCTTGAACTGCTGGTTGGCCTGGCCGTGGCAGTCGTACAGCTGGACCTGCTGGCCGTTGGCGGTGCCCCACACGTCGAGGCAGCGGCCGGACTGCACGCCGCTGATGGTGCCGTTGCTGTTGACGTTCCACTGCTGGTTGGGCTGGCCGTTGCAGTCCCAGATGATGACGGCCGTGCCGTTGGCGGTGCCCTGCCCGTTGGCGTCCAGGCACTTGTTGCCGTACACCTGCAGCGCCTTGCCGGACGTGTACGTCCACCGCTGGTTGGTCTGGCCGTGGCAGTCGTACAGCTGCACCCGTGTGCCGTTGGCCTGCGTCGCGTTGGGCACGTCGATGCACCGGCCCGACTGCGTCCCCACGATCTCGTTCGTGCCGCCGGGCCCGCCCGGCGGCGTGCTGCCCGGGGGGCTGACGGTGGGGCTCACCGTGGGCGAGGTGGTGGGGCTCGCGGCGTTGAGGGCGTTGAGGACCGAGGTGTACGCGGCCTTCTTGTTGCCGCCGCCGTCGAACAGCAGCGGGCTCTCGTTGGACCGCCACGAGTCGCTG
>NZ_JBIAYW010000050.1:0-12868 GCF_042898305.1 Dactylosporangium sp. NPDC000521 | reverse complement strand
ATCCTCGGACACGACAACAGCCGTGTCACGGGGTCAATCAATTGGCACTGGCTTAACAAGCACCCTGTTGAGTTCTCAAACAACCAACACACACCTTGAAACCGCCTCTTTGTTGAGGCGCTCTCTCGGGGCGCTTCGTAACTCTAGAACGTCTCGGTCGATTTCGCCAAATCGCGATTCCCAGGGGATTCGCTAGCATCGCCCGATCACACCCGCGCTGACGCTCACCGTCAGGTGAGTGAAGTTGCGGATGGCCTCGCACACCGGCCGATGATCGCGCTGCGACACATCCGCCCGGCTCGTGCTGGCTGTGCAAACTTACTCGCCCCCGGCCGGGCTGTCAACAACCACCCAGGATCCGGCGCATCGCCACTACGATTTCCGCAGGTGGGAACCGGGTTGCGGCGAGCGCTTCGGCCCGCGACAGGGCGAGGCCGAGCGCGTCGCGAGGCGCGGAACGGACCACCGCGAGCAGCCACGCCTCCAGGAGCGTCCCGTCCGAGGGAAGTTCCAGCTCAGGGGTTGGCACGGGAGCAACCGGGGAGACCAGGGGCTCGCCCGCGGACGCGTACAGACCGGGCAGGACGCCGACCCGGAACGGATGCACGCACGTCGGCACCCCTGTGTCGGCCGTCACCCGGTAGCCGAGGGAGGCCGAGAACGGGACGGCGGGCGACGGCCGCGCGGCGACGTCGAAGGCACCCAGCGGCAGGCGCTGCCCCGGACATGCGACGCACGTCTCGTCGCGGAGCTCCTCAGGGGTGAGCATCGGAGAAGCGCCGTGGGTCGAACAGGCCGAGTGGATGCCGGGTCGCGCCGGTGAGCGCCAGGTCGGCCAGGATCTCGCCGACCACCGGGACGAACTTGAACCCGTGGCCCGAGAAGCCGCACGCGACCGTGACGTTCGCGTGCCCGGGATGCCGCCCGATGACGAAGTGGGTGTCCCGGGTGTTGGTGTACATACAGGTCTTGCCGCCCAGATAGGTGCCGGCGAGGCCGGGCAACCGCCATCCCAGGTGCGCCGCCACGTCCGCGATCTCCGAAGGGCGGATCGACCGGTCGATCGTCTCGGGCGTGGTCGCCTCCCCGCCGCGGAAGAACGCGACCTTGACCCCACCGGACGGGCCGTCCAGCGCCGGGAAGCCGTAGACCTGCGTCCCCGGCGGCCCCTCCCAGATGAAGATCGGCTGGCGGTCCGGCAGATACGTCGAGACCCCGCCGACGGGCTGGAAGAAGAACTGCACCTGCCGCTCGACGGAGAACGCGATGCCCAGGTCGGCGAGCAGCGCGGGCGCCCACGGCCCCGGGCAGATCACCAGCGCGCCGGCCGTGTAGGTGCCGCGGGCCGTCCGCACCTCCACCGCGGAGGACGACGAGGTCCACGCTGTGACCGGCTCCTCGAAGTGCAGCGAAGCACCCAGTGCCGAAGCCCGGTCGAGGTTGGCGCGGACCGTCTCCTCGGGGCGGACGAGTCCCGCCTTCCGCTCGTACAGGCCGACCTCATGCGACTGGGGTCGGAGGTTGGGGAACCGCCGGCGGATCTCGGCCGCGTCGAGCATCTCGTGCGGCAGTCCCCACTGCTCCGAGCTGCGACGGCTGCCGGCGACCGTGAGGCTGTCGGGCGCGCCGAGCATGATGCCGCCGCACAGGTCCATCAGGTCCCGCCCGGAGTCCTTCTCCAGCGCCGCCCACAGCTCGTACGAGCGCAGCAGCAACGGCACGTAGGCCGGGTCCTCGAAGTAGGACTGGCGGGTGATGCGGGACCCGCCGTGGCTGGCGCCCTGGTCGTGGGCGGGCCCGAAGCGCTCCAGCCCGAGGACCCGCTGCCCGCGGGCGGCGAGATGGTGCGCCGCGGCGCTGCCCATCCCGCCGAGCCCGATCACGATCACGTCGTAGGTTTCCACCGATCACCACTGTAGGTGTCAGCGGCTGTAGAACTCCACGATCAGCTGCTCGTCGCAGAGCACCGGGACCTCGCGGCGCAGCGGCAGGCGGATCAGCGTCGCGGTCAGTCCGGGCAGATCGACGCTCAGGTAGGGCGCGGTCCGCTCCAAGGCGTGCGCGCCGGCGGCCGCGACCACGAACGGCGCCTTCTGCCGGCTGCGGGAGGCGACCTGGATGACGTCTCCGGGGCGCAGCCGCGCGGACGGGCGGTCGACCCGGCGGCCGTTCACGGTGAGGTGCTGGTGGGTGACGATCTGCCGGGCCTGGTAGATCGTGCGGGCGAAGCCGGCCCGCAGGACCAGCGCGTCGAGGCGGGTCTCCAGGTCGACGATCAGCTCCTCGCCGGTCTTGCCGGGGCGGCTCGCGGCCCGGTCGAAGGCGTGCCGCAGCTGGCTCTCCCGCAGGTTGTACTGCGCCTTCAGCCGCTGCTTCTCCAGCAGCCGGACCTTGTAGTCGCTGTGCTTCGGGCGGCTGCGCCCGTGCTGGCCGGGCGGGAACGGGCGGCGCTCGAAGTACTTGACGCACTTGGGGGTCAGCGGCATGCCGAGCGCCCGGGACAGCCGGACCTTCGGCCGGGACTGGTTCATTCGCGTCCTCTCAACTAAGGTAAGCCTAACCTTAGGAGGTCGCCTTGCCCGGGATCAAGCTCCCCACCGCCGCGGAACGGCTCCGCACGCTGATCGCCGCCGCGTCATCCCTGACGCTGCACGTGCCCGGCCACCGCTGCGACCTTGTCGGCCGGCATCACGTCGACGAGGCCGGCCGGGTGGTCCTGGAGCTGCCCGCCGGCAGCCACGTCGCCCTGCTCCTCGAGGCCGAGCGGGACGTCGCCGCGGTGATCGAGATCACCGACGTGGCGCCGACGTCCGTGAAGGGAAGGGTGCGGTCCAGGGCCGTCTATCAAGGGTGGATCCAGCACGACGGGGACCTGCGGGCCGTGCTGGAGCTCGCCGAGGCGACCCTCGCCGATCCGCTCCTCGGCGAGGTCCGGGTCGAGGCCGGCGAGTTCGCGACGGCACGCCCCGACCCCCTCGCGAAGGACGAGGCGGATCTGCTGTGCCACCTCACCGGTGCGCACCCGGAGGCGATCGAGCACCTGTCGCGGCTGATCCCGCCGCACCACCTGCACGGCGTGCACCGCATCGCGCCCATCCGGATGGACCGCTTCGGCGTGGTGCTCCGGCTGGAGTTCGCGGCTCGCCACCGCGACGTGCAGCTGCCCTTCAGCGCGCCGCTGCGCACGGCCGAGGACGCCGCGCCGCGCATGCACGAGCTGCTCGCCCGGGCCCGCTGCCGCCAGCGCAACCACTCGGGGCACTGAGGACGATACCATCTAGAGATTTCTATCTCTGGATGGAGGCCCACCCATGCGCCGAATCCTGCTCACCACCCTGGCGGCAGCGGCGATCCTGCTGCCGTCCCCGGATGCGTCGGCCGCGCCCGTCACCGGCTGGACCAGCACCCCGGGCACGGCATGGTGGAACGACGCGACGCTCACGGTCAGCATCGACGACTCGGTCCGCCCGTCCGTCCTGGCCGCGCTGACCAGGGCCGTCACGCTCAAGGGCGGCACGGTCCTGCGCGAGCCGGGCACGCTTCGGCCGCACATCGCCGGCGGCGACTGGTTCAACACGACGAGCGGGCGCTGCCTGCTCGGCTTCAACGCCAAGGCCGGCGCGACGTTCTACTTCCTGGCGTCGGCGCACTGCGTCCCGGCGGTCGGCGCGACCGTCTACGCCGGCACCGGGACCACCACCGTCCTCGGCGTCGTCGCCGCCCGCGACCCGAGCTACGACTTCGCCCTCGTGCGGTACACCAACACCACCATCGCCAAGCCCAGCGCGGTGAACCTGTTCGCCGGCGGCCTGCAGCCGATCACCTCGTTCGGCTCCGGCACGGTGGGCCAGGCCGTGCGCCGCACCGGGCCGAACGGGGTCCGCACCGGCACGATCACCTCGCTGAACGTGACCATCAACTATGCCGGCGGCACGCTGTACAACATGATCCGCACCACCGTGTGCAGCGAACCCGGCGAGAGCGGCGGCCCCCTCTTCGCCGGCACCGTGGGCATCGGCATGAACTGGGGCGGCAGCGGCAACTGCGCGACGGGCGGCACGAGCTACTACTCCTCGGCCCGCCGCGCCGCCACCGCCTACGGCGTAACCACTTACTAAAAGCCCGCCCCCGTGCCACGTTTGACCGAAGGGATTCCGATCTACGAATAGGGGAAGCGGATGCGGCTCGGCGTCCAGTTACCAACCTCCGGCGCCCTCGCGGGGCCCGCGAACATCGCGCGGGTCGCGAAGGAGGCCGAACGCCTCGGGTACGACTCGGTGTGGACCTACGAGCGGCTGCTGCGGCCGATGGCGGAGATCTCGATGTTCGGCGCCCCGCCGGCGCGCATCCCCGAGACCTACCGGCTGACCTACGAGCCCCTGGAGACGCTGAGCTACGTCGCCGGGATGACCGAGACCGTCAGGCTCGGCACCAGCGTGATCGACGCCCTGCTGCACCCGCCGATCGTCCTCGCCCGCCGTTTCGCGACGCTCGACCAGCTCAGCGGCGGGCGGGTGATCGCCGGCCTCGGTCAGGGCTGGATGCCTCAGGAGTTCGAGGCGGCCAATGTACCGCTGAAGCGCATGGGCGCCGGGATGGACGAGGTCGTCGCGGCGATGCGGGCCTGCTGGGGGCCCGACCCGGCCGAGTACGAGGGCCGCTTCTACCGGATCGAGGCCTCGGAGGTGAACCCGAAGCCGGTGCAGCAGCCGATCCCGATCCTGTTCGGCTCCACCACCCCGGCCGGGATCGCGCGCGCCGCCCGGATCGCCGACGGCTTCAACCCGATCGCCTTCTCGCCGGAGCAGCTGACCGAGACGGTCGCCACGTTCCGCCGGCTCGCCGCCGAGGCCGGCCGGGACGCCGCCGCGCTCACCGTCGTCGCCCGCGCCAACGTGCCGCTGACCGACGACCCGATCGGCGAGGGCCGGCCGTTCCTCGGCGGCGCGCCCGAGCAGGTCGCCGAGGACGTCGCCCGCCTGGAGGGCAGCGGCGTCGACGAGATCCTCGTCGCCAGCATCCGGCAGACGGACATCGACCTGGAGCTCCGCCTCCTCGACCGGCTCCGGAAGGCGGTCGCCAGGACCGCCTGACGCCGGGAGCCCGGGGCCGGCGGGAGGTCTGCCAGCCGGCCCCGGCGTCAGCGCTCGAGGACGGGGACGAGGCGCCCCGGAGGTGTCGCGCGCCGGTTCCACTCCCTCGGGTAGCCGACCGAGACCTCCTGGTGCCGCACCCCGTCCTGCCAGGTGGTGCGGGGGATGTGGAGGTGGCCGTACACGACCTCCCGCGCCCTGAACCGGGTCGGCCACTCCGCGGTCAGGTCGGTGCCGCACCACAGCGCGAACTCCGGATAGCGCAGCACGTCCGTGGGGTGCCGCACGAGCGGGAAGTGGTTGACCAGCACGGTCGGCAGCTCGGCGGCGGCGGCCTCCAGGCGCGGCTCGGTCTGCTCGACCCTGGCGCGGCACCAGGCGTCGCGGCCGCTGTACGGGTCGAAGTGCAGCAGCACCTCGTCGGTGCCGACGATGCCCGCGGCCTGTGCGGTCGCCATCGCCTCCTCGGTGCTCGACGTGCCCGCGGGCCACCACGAGTAGTCGTAGAGCACGAACAGCGGCGCCACGATCACCGGCCCGCCCTCGCCGTCCCACACCGGATACGGGTCCTCGGGAGTGACGACACCGAGGTTGCGCGCCATCGCCACCAGGCGCTGGTACCGCTCCTCGCCGCGCGACTGGTCGGGGTCGTCGCGGGTCGTCCAGAGCTCGTGGTTGCCCGGCACCCAGATCACGTTGGCGAAGCGGTCCCGCAGCGTCCGCAGGGCCCACCGGACATCGGCGGTCTTCTCCCCCACGTCACCGGCCACGATCAGCCAGTCGCCGTCGTCCGTCGGCTTCAGCTGCTCGACGATCTCCCTGTTCTCCTGATACGACACATGCAGATCACTGATCGCCAGCAGTCGTCCGGTCACGATTGGACCTTAACCGCTGGCATCGCCCGATGCCGATCTCGCCCGTGCGGAACCCGGCGGGGAACACGGCGCGGGGCCCGCACGAGTGCGGGCCCCGCGGGTGGTTGGTGACCGGTCAGCCGACGGTCGGGATCGGCACCACGCTGTCGGTCGGGATGGGCACCGGGACGCTGGCGCACGACGGCGTCGAGCCGGGCACCGGGGTCGCGCTGGTGGTGTCACCCGGCACCGGCGTCGCGCTGGTGGTGTCACCCGGCACCGGCGTCGAGTTGACCCCCGGCAGTCCCGTCGACGTGTCGCCGGGCAGTGGCCACGGGTTGGTGCCGGGCTGCACCGACGTGGTGTCGGCGGGCGTCGGCACCGTGCCGGCGGCGCCACCGGTCGGCATCGTGGTGTCGCCCGGGGCCGGCGGCAGGGTGCCGGCCGGGGTCGTGGTGTCGCCCGGCGTCGCGATCGGTGTCGATCCGTTCATCCCGGGCGGAATGATGACCGGCGCGCCGGTGTCGGACGGCGCCACGGTGGGTCCGGCGGGCAGGTTCGGGTCGGGCGTCGCGCCCAGGCCGCCGGGCGTCGTCCCCGGGTCGGTCGGCGGAAGCCCCGGGTCGACGGTGCCGCCGGGCGTCGGGGTGCCGAACGTGCCGGCACCCGGGCTCGCGGCGCACGGATCCGGGACCGTGAACGGGCCCGCGTTCGGGTCGGTGGTCAAGGACGGGTCCGGCGGCTGCGCGATGCTGGGATCGGTCCACGGCGGCAAGGTCTCCGCGACCCGTGCCGTGCCGTCGCCCGCCACCTCGTGCGCGCCCGCCGTCTGTACGATCCCGCCGGTCAACGCGACGAGGAATCCCGCCGCCCCGACCACGACCGGAATCCGGAGCCGGCCGCCTCTCGGGCGCTGTCGTGTCTGAGACATCTCGTAGAAACCCCCGTTGGTCTCGCTCGATTGTCTTTCACCCTACGTAGTTGACCAACTACAGAACGCTGAAACGCGAGATCCTGCCGCTTCTGGCCACGCGCCGGGCCGCTTTCGGGGTAAAGAAACCGCCCTTGTGAAAAGAATGTGCCAACGATGACAGCGCCGTTGACCAGCACCTAATGATGCTCATAGGTTTCACATCCTTGGATGGATGGAGGCACTATGAGGTTGAACAGAGGCGGGCGGGTGCTCGCCGCGGTCGCGACGCTGGTGGGGGCCGCGGCGGCACCCCTGGTGGCGGCCCCGCCGGCACTCGCGGTCACGAACCCGGCGAGCTATGTCAACACGCTGGTCGGCACCAACGGCGGCGAGACGTTCCCGGGCGCCGACACGCCCTACGGGATGGTGCAGTGGAGCCCGGAGAACACCGCCGGCAACCAGACCCGGACCGTGCGCCCCGGCGGCTACGGGTACAACGCCACCCGCGTCCGCGGGTTCAGCCTGACCCACATGTCGGGCACCGGCTGCGCCGGCGGCTCCGGTGACATTCCCTTCATGCCGCACGTCGGCACCGTGACCTCGTCGCCGTCGGCGGACACGACCGACGCCACGTACGCGAGCGGCTTCTCCCACGCCGACGAGACCGCCACCGCCGGTTACTACCGCGTGCGGCTCAACTCCGGCGTCAACACCGAGCTGACCGCGACGACCCGCAGCGGCTCGGGGCGCTTCACGTACCCCACCGGCAGCACCGCCTCGATGCTCATCCGCACGTCGAACTCCGAGGTCGGCAGCAGCGCCGCGACGGTGAACATCGACGCCGCCAACCGCACCATCAGCGGCTCGGTCACCAGCGGCAACTTCTGCGGGTACATCAACGCCGTCGGCCGGCGCAGCTACTACACGCTGCACTTCACGGCGGTGTTCGACAAGCCGTTCGCGAGCGTCGGCACGTGGCAGGACGGCACGCTGCGGGCCGGCACGACAAGCGCCTCCGGCGGCACGACCTACGGCACCGACGGCTGGCCGGTCGCCGGCAAGGGCTCCGGTGGCTACGTCACGTTCGACCTCAGCCAGGGCACGACCGTCGGCGTGCGGGTCGGCATCTCGTACGTGAGCCAGGCCAACGCGCAGGCGAACCTCGCCGCCGAGAACCCGGCCGGCACGACCTTCGACACGGTGCGCCAGCGGGCCACCGACGCGTGGAACACCGAGCTCGGCCGCGTCGACGTCACCGGCGGCACCACCGCGCAGCTGCAGACCTTCTACACCGCGCTCTACCACGCGCTGCTGCACCCCAACGTGTTCAGCGACACCAACGGCCAGTACGTGGGCATGGACCAGCAGGTGCACACGGCGGCGAGCGGCCACGCGCAGTACGCCAACTTCTCCGGCTGGGACGTCTACCGCGGGCAGGTGCAGCTCGTGACGCTGCTGCGCCCGGACGTCGGCGCCGACATCGCTCAGTCGCTGCTCAACCAGGCCAACCAGAACGGCGGCGTCTGGGACCGGTGGACGCACAACCAGGGCGGCACCCACGTGATGACCGGCGACCCGGCGCACGCGGCCGTGCCGAGCATCTACGCGTTCGGCGGCACCGGCTTCGACGCGGCCGGCGCGCTCAACTCGATGGTGCACGCGGCGACCACGGTCACCGCGGCGGACCTGAGCCGCGACGGCTGGAACGTGATGGTCGTCGGCGAGCGGCCGTCGCTGGACAAGTGGTTGTCGATCAACTACATCCCCGCCAACGGCAACGCGTGGGGCGGCGCGGGCGAGACCCTCGAGGACTCCGTCGCCGACTTCGGCGTGTCGCAGCTCGCCCAGCGGCTCGGCAGCACCACCACGGCGCAGCAGTTCCTGGCCCGGTCGCAGTACTGGAAGAACGTCTACAACCCGGGCAACGGCGGCTACATCCAGGACCGCAACGAGAACGGCACCTGGCCGTCGTTCAGCCCCGGCAGCTCCAGCGGCTTCGCCGAGGGCAGCGCCGCGCAGTACACCTGGATGATCCCGCACAACGTCCGCGGCCTCTTCGACAAGATGGGCGGCAACGCCACCGCCGTCAGCCGGCTGGACTCCTTCTTCCACAACAGCGACGGCAGCTGGGCCCTGACCGGCGCCGGCGGCACCAAGTCCGAGATGGACAACGAGCCGTCGATCTGGGTGCCGTGGCTCTACAACTTCGCCGGCCGCGCGGACAAGGCGCAGCAGACGATCCGCCAGGTGCTCAACGCGCTGTGGGCGCCGACGCCGTCCGGCATCCCCGGCCAGGACGACCTCGGCGCGATGTCCGCCTGGTATGTGTGGTCCGCCATGGGCCTGCACCCGCTGACGCCCGGCCGCGCCGAGCTGCTGCTGTCCGCGCCGCTCTTCCCGGGCGTCACCGTCAAGCGCGGCAACGGCAAGACGATCACCATCACCGCGCCCGGAGCCGCCACGTACGTGCAGAGCCTCACCGTCAACGGCACCGCCTCCACCCGGGCGTGGCTGCCGGAGTCCTTCGTCGCCAACGGCGGGACCCTGGCCTTCACCGTCGGCACCACCGCCAACCCCTCGTGGGGCGGCGCTCTCGCTGATGCCCCGCCGTCCTTCGACACGACTGCTCCGCCGTCGACGAACCTCGCGCTGAACCGGCCCGCCACCGGCTCCGCCGCCTGCAACGCCAACGAAGGCCCCGCCAAGGCCGTCAACGGCAGCGTCTCGGGCGGCACCAGCGACAAGTTCTGCTCGACCGCGGCGACGAAGTACCTCCAGGTCGACCTCGGCGCCGCCACCGCCGTGAAGTCGGTGACGGTCCGCCACGCCGGCGCCGGCGGCGAGAGCGCCACCTGGAACACCCGGGACTTCGACCTGCAGGTCTCCACCGACGGCGTCGGCTGGAGCACCGTCGCGCAGGTCCGCGGCAACACGGCGAACGTCTCCACGCACACGTTCACCGCGACCGCCCGCTACGTCCGCGTCAACGTCCTGGCCGCCGAGCAGGGCTCCGGCGGCGCGACCCGCATCTACGAGTTCGAGGTGTACTGACAGATCACCGGCCGGCCCCGCTCACCCGCAGGGCCGGCCGTGCAAACTGTTCCCTGATGGTCAACTCGTTGGCGACGGTGACACCTGGGCGGTCGGAGATGGCGTGGGCGGAATGGCAGGTGCCGGCTTTACGTCTGTCTCTTCGGTGCGGGCAGTGGGGACCGACTGCGGCGGGCCAACCACCGCGCTGACCGCGGCGCTGGCCACGATCGTCACGGCAGTTGTGGCAATGGCAACGACGATCGTCGACACCGGCACGGCCAACGCCCGAATCGTGCGGAAGTCCCTGACCTGACCCCAAGCGGCGCCGGCCTGCATACAGCACCTGCGTTCCCAGAACATGCCGAGTCCGAGGCAGAACACCAGCGTCTGCCCCAAACGGACCACCGCGACCACTGCCGCGTCGCTGTCAAGATCAGCTTCCGCAAGCAGACGGGACAGCTCAATAACCGAAATGGCGATTGCCAACCCGCCCGCCTTCGCCAAGGGCGTTGATCCTCGCAGTGCGGGATTCAAGTATCCAAATAAGAATCCGTAAGCGAGCCATCGCATGACATAACCCATGAACGCCAGGCAGACGATGAACGGCTCTTTCTGGAACACAGAGATGCCGACGACGATTTCGAAGACAATCATCGGCAACGCCAGCCAGGCGGCGGCCTGAGCTGCCGAAATTCCGTTTCGATACGGCAGCACGCCACCACTTGACGCGAATGCGATGGCATGCGTGACATGCACATCGCTGCCGGACCGCGCTGCCCGTCGCATCGTGTTCGCCTGCGTCACAAGGGCATCGGCCGGCTCTCCGCCAGCAATTCGCGGGATTACCGCACGGCGAAGGGCAACCGACCCGGCGAGTGCGGTTTGATGGTCGAGGTGACGCTGCATTGCTTCCCGGTGCTGCCTTCTCGACACTCGGAAAAGATGTTCGGCGACGACGAGCCGACCAGGCGGAACAAGCACCCAGAGTGACACCAGCGTAATGATCATCGACAGCGCCGCCTGCACACTGAACGTCGAGAACGGCAGCGCACTCAGCGTGACGGGCACGCAGATGATGGCGGCGCGCTGCAGGTCATCAGGACTAGCCTGATGACGTGACACCCAAACCAGCGCCACCGCAAGTCCTATCAGCGCCAGCCCAGCTACAACGATCAGGTAGAAGTTGTCGACGGGAAGGCCGATGAACCAGTCGGTGGACTTGTACGAAACCGCGCTCACGACCTCGTCAAGCAGCCTGCCCAACATTACGAAACTCAGAAGTGCAATGCCAGACAACCAGTAGAAAACGCGCTTGGGAAGCTCGATGGCGGCCGCGAGAACGAGCAGCGGAAGCATCCACGCCAACGCTGCGCCCAGCTGCCCGACCAAGGGCCAGTATCCGTCATCGAAGTGGTAGATTGCCAGCGGCGCAACAGCAATTGCGGCCGCCACCGCACCCGCCGCAAGACACACCGTCGCCTTGCTGCCACGGATTGCCAACGCTGCAGCCGTCGCGGCGCATGCGAAGGTGAGAATCAGCAGCACCATGGCGCGGCCGAACGTGGACGGACCGACCCACATGGCAATCGTGGCAGTCCCTGCGGCGATTGAAGCCGCCGCACCGCCGAACGACGCCCACAGGACATCAGGACGCCGCAGCGAGGCGACCGAGAAACCGGTCGGCGCGGCTGCGAGCGCGACCGGCAACGGGGCCAGCAGGTAAGCGGCCATCAACGCCCACTCGACATTCCACCAGCCATCCAGCGCCCAGCCTGTCGGCACCAGCGCGGTGGCGAGCACGATAAGGACCGTCGTTCCACCTGTTGTCGCGACACGCGCGATCGGCTTGATTTTCGGTGGAGCCTTCCGCGTTGCGATCATGAAAAACAGCAGTGGGACGACAATCATTCCCGGCCAGAGTGGCCAGTACCTCCGCAGCTTGTTACCGGACGAGGAGGCGGGTGGAGCCTCGGTTGACGAAGCGGATTCAACCTCCCGGTGAAGCTCGATTCGCTGCGTCCCGGCGGCCCATTCCAGCGTCAGCGAGTTCTTGCCTTGCGACTTGGGCATGGAACCCGTCACACTTTCGACCGTGAAGCCTGAGAGTTTGAACTCGACTGAAACGTCATTCGTATCAATCAGCCGGTACGGTGGATTTGGCCCGAAAGAAATTGTGACGTGCTGGTTGGGGTTCTCGATCCGCCAATCCAACTCCAAGGTGGCGGTGGCCGTGGTCGCCGTCGGGGATGCGATGAGATACGGAATGAATCGTGCCTCGGACTCGTCCGGAGAGGTGAATACAAGTCCCGAGAGGTCCGAAACATAGGCAAGGTTCTTGGCCCCCGTCCTCAGCGCCTTCAGCAACGGATCATTGGCCGCCAACGAAAGGCTGTAGTGGGCGTGCATCCGGTATCCGCGCGTGGTGGCCTCAATGGTGCAGGTGACGGTCGCCGTGCGAGGCGGGTGGACCGGATTAGCCCAAAATGCGCCTTCGTCGGCGAGGTCCGCGCCCGCTGGACTGGAGCTGGAGGCCGTCTCCTCCCGTGGCGAGCCGTGTTGGACCGCCGCTCCGACCACCCGGATGAGCTGCATGCCGGCGAGGAGCGCCGCAAAGGCCAGAATCAATGACCCTGTCACGCGGGCATGTGCAGCGATCCACCGGAGACCAAGGCGCAGAGACCCGAGCACCAGTGCAACCTAATCCAAGGCCGCAGATTCCACTTCGTCTGTTCGGTCGTCATCCTCGGAGCAGATCGGCGGGCGAAGAGGAAGATGCGGTGCACCTGGTGCGGACGTTCCAAAGCAGCGTTTGTGGATGACGGTGACGGGACATCATCCACTCGACCTAGCTCCTGCGGTGGGGGGGGGGGGCCCGCCCCCCCCCCCCCCCCCCCCCCCCCCCCCCCCCCCCCCCCCCCCCCCCCCCCCCGCCGCCCCCCCCCCCGCCCCCCCCCCCCCCCCCCCCCCCCCCCCCC
>NZ_JBIAYW010000049.1:0-15530 GCF_042898305.1 Dactylosporangium sp. NPDC000521 | reverse complement strand
CCCGCCACAGGGCTTGCTTGAGCCGGATGCGCGGAAACGCGCAAGTCCGGTTCTGAGGGGGGCCACGCGCCGCAATGCGCGTGGCCTACCCGGCCAGGTCCCGCGCGGCTGCCGCCGCGACAACGTCACGCTTCGTGGCGGCGGGTTCCGACGACGAGCCATGGCAGCAGTACTCGCTTGTGCCGATTTGCGGATGCGCTGGACTGTCTGCGTCGTTTCGCTGCCGGGCCGACGGCGTGTGTCTCGGGCTCCCGCATCACTGCCAGGCAGCAGGCCCTGCTTGCTTGCGCTTTCTCACTACCGTCGATGAAATGCCGGACTTTGCCGCCACCATCATCACGCTCGTCCTCGGTGCCGTCCTCGGATTCCTCCCGACCTACCTGATCGAACGCGCCAAACAGCGTGCGCAACTCTCTACCCGCTGGGATGCAGAGCTGTATCGGTTGTGCGCCGAGTTTGCCGGCACTACCCGTCAGCTGATGCACGCAGCCGGACGACTCAGAGGACATCCTGGCAACAACCTACTATCTGCCGAAGCCCAAGCCGCACAACGGCAATTGATCGACGACCTGCACATGGCGATGCGAGCGTTGCGGGAGCAGATTCGCCTCGTCGGGTGTCTCGACGTTCAAGAGTCCGCGCGACGTATCCAAGCCCACGCGTTCTCGATGCGTGTCGTCGCCGAAGGTGGCACCGACGTCGGTGAGGACGACGAAGCCGCACCGGATCAACGAGTGCTGGACGAACTGCCCCGCTTCTACGCGGCGGTGCGCCGGCAGTTGAGAGTGCCCACCGCTGAGCAGGTTGACCTTGTCTCGTTCGGTACCAGTGCGGCGAGAACAGGCTGAGCGGCGGCGCGGACATAGAGACTGCAAGAGCGGAAATCCGCTCATGGCAAGGCGCTTTGCAACGAAGCGTGATGGCCGACAGGGGGCCGCGGCGGTGTCCGTTCGTGCCGATGACATTGCGCTCGCCGGATTGCGGGCCTTGCCGTGCAAAAACTGATCGTCAAGATCGGGCTCGGGCTTGTAATGATGGTGCGTGCGTGTGGATCCCTGCGGCTGACGGCAAGAGCGTCTATCGCGGTTGAGTGGACAACAGCAGGCGCCACAGCAGGCCGTCCGGTCCGCCCACTAGGCTGGAGCATCCCTCAAACGCAGTCTGGTCGAGGATCTCGGTGTGTGCCGCCGGGTTTCGGTACCGTACGCGAAGCTGGTCGAGTGCCGCCACCAACCCGTCTGGATTGAACAGCCAGTCCGCATGTGGCCATGCTCTTGACATCCCGCGGACAGTCGCGGCGAGGGGTCCGTTTGCGGACTCAGTTGCGGTGACGCCCTTCAGGAAGCCGATGAACGGTCCGAGCATCATATGCGTGTCGCCGGTACTCCGGCAGTACTTGACCATGGCTTTAAGCTCGCCTCGAGCGGCGTCCGGACCGAGATCCACGCCACGGGCCATCTCCCGGAGCGGCTGGGCGATCAGCCGTCCGATCTCAACCTCGACGGCCTTGCACAGCGGCAACGCCGCCACCGACCAATCAAGGTCGGTCGCCTGCCACGGCACCAGACCAGCGTGCACGGCCTCGGCAGTCGACAGCAACGTCTGCGCTTCTGCCGACAAGCTGGCGGCCCGTGCCTCCCGGGCGAGCAACACGGCGCGGCCTTGTTCGACCTGCGCGGCAGTTACCGCGGACTCGAGTAGGTGTAGCAGGTCGTCGTCGCGCTGGGCGTCCGGTTGGACGCCAGCCCGGAGCTCCCACACGGACAACAGGTAGCCATAGCAACCGTTGCACAGCAGACCCCTGCGATCGTCGCCGCTCGTAGCAACGAGTTTGGCCGTCTTCGCCTGCCGACAGCGCATACAGACGAACGCGGTCGCTGCAGCCGCGCGGTACTGCTGCAACGGCCCGCGACGCGGGTAGGTCTTTATGACGTCAAACCTGAATGGTGCCGAGGCAGTCACCTGAGGATTGTGTCAGGCACTGGCCGTCGGCACGGTCTGTGCAAGCGCGGCACGCGTCGCTCGGATATTCCTTTGCGTGACACATCGACATGGCGAACTGCGCTTTCCTAGCCGGCATGGCCCACGCCCGACGCACCGCGTGGATTTGCCCATAGCTGAGATTCTTGGTTCGCCAAGGTCAGGTATCCGCATCTGCCGCGATGAGATCGCTCAAGCATCGACGGCGTTGTCTTCGGCTTGTTCGGTGAGGCCGGCCAGGGCGATGCCGCCGTCATGGTCCCACAGCAGCAGGTCATTGGCGGTGACAAGATTGGCGCCGGCCCACCCGTACGGGGACGAGGCATCGGTGGCGGGTATGCGAGCCGTGATAATCGGTCGCTCGTGGGAAGGCTCGACCCTGAGGACGTGGCCTTCCCCGGTGACGACGAGCAGGCGTCCGTCGCCCAGGTCCACGGTGTGCTGGACATCGTCGTCATCGTCGTTGACCAAAGTTACGGCGTCGACGCGCCGGACGACGTTTCCGCTGGGCAGTTCGTGCCAGGCGATCTCCTCATGGTCGGCACCGGGCACGCTCAAGGCCAGTTCTCCTTCGGCGGCCAGGCCGGATACGGCCCGATTTCGGAGGGCCTTGATCTCGATGGTGGCCAGCGCTGCGTCATCGCTGACCCACCAGGACCACTGCCCGTCCTGGCCGGCGCCGATGCTCACGAGGTAAGCGGACCGGTGGGGATGGGCCCACACCGCCGGATGCACGTCGTTGATCACCGGCAGCGTTGCCGTCGCGATGGTGACCCAACCGGCGTCGCCATCGATTCGGCGGATTTCGGCGGTATCTCGAACTTCCCCGGCGCAGATGGCCAACAGGTGGTTCCCGCTGGTGGAGAATGTGACGGCACTGCTGGACTCGTCCGGCCAGCCCCGCAGTGCCACAGTCGTGACCTGATCGCCGCTGTCGTCGTAGACGGTGAGGGTGTCGGTGCCGGGAACGGCGAGGAGCTTCCCGTCAGGGCTGGCCGCCGGCATGCCGTTGCGCCGGACTTCGACGCTCTTCTCGACCGTGAGCGCAGGACCAACGAGAACCAGATGTTCAGCGCTGATCACGTACCAGCCGCCACCGTGACGCCGGAACACCTCGTCGACGCGGGAACGAAGCGTCGCGGTCCTGATCACCTTCATCACCCGATGCTACGACCCCAATTTCCGCTGGCTGACAATCATCGACCTTCGACAGGTTGGTCCGAGTATCCGCTTCTGCCGCCGAGCGAGCGCACCGCCATCGGCGCCGGTGTGACTCTCCGTATGGGATGCGCAAGCCCGGAGAAGACCGGTGTTCACTGAACTGCCGAATTGAGCGCATCCGATCTTGCTCGAGGGCCGTCGCGGCGGAACTGCGCGCGGACGCGCGGCGGAGCTGTTCGCGGCGATGGTCCCGGCGGAGGATGCGGTATGGCGGATGGACCTGCCGTTCAATCCCTGAAGGGCAGGTCCACCTCGTTGGACACGACGCAGGTGCAGGGAAGCTTGAGCAGGTAGTCGTGCGAAGGGTTTGCTGGGTCGGGGAAGCCGGTCTCGAAGCGCCGGCTCATGTCGTCAGGCACCTCCAGGATGAGCCCGGCCCGCTTCCAATTGAGGTCCGCGTCCTTCGGAATCTCGATGCGGAACGACGGGGGCGCTTGGGCGAGGTTCTGCCGCGGGTAGAACTCGCTACTCGAGTCGTAACGGACCTGCAGGACGAGCCAGTACTGGTAGCCGGCGCGGGCCTGGCGGTTGATCGTGGTGGAGACCGTCACGGTCCGGGAGCCGTCGGGAGCGGCGGTCAGAACGACCGGAGTGCTGCCGGTCGGGGTGGGCGGCACGACGACTGCGGAGGCCGGTGAAGAGGTCGGGGCCGGGCCGAGGGGCCCGGTCGTGCGCTGGGACGCTGGTGGCTTGTCGTCCGACTGCAATGCCAGCGCGCCGGCCACGGCGCCGGCCGCCAGGACGACGGCTGCCACGGCACCGGCGATCCATCGCCGCCGCCTACCGTTGCCCGTGACGCTCGGCGTGATCTTGGGAGGAATTGCCGGCGCCGCATATGCGGGGTTGTCGGCCAGAATCCGGGTGCCCGTCTCGTTCATGTCGAGGCTGTACGGCACCTGCAGGCTCGACAGGGCGCGCTTCAGGTGCCGGTACACGGTGTCCAGGTCGAGGTACGGCGGCCCGCCCGGCTCGCCCGTCTCCAGCAGCTTCAGCAGCGCCGCGGTGAAGGCCGGGCCGTCGTCGCCGGCCACCTTTGCGGTCTTGTTCCGGCTCGCCGACGTCAGGACGTAGCCGCCCTCGATCTTGGCGATCTTCGCGAACGTCTCAATGGCAGTGGCGGAGAAGCAGCAGTCCAGGATCATCACGATCGCGGTCGCCTGGACGTCGCGCAGAATCGACCGAACCCGGTCGTACGACAGCGCGGCCGGCTGCCCAAATCCCGCGCCGCCCTTCGTCGCCCGTGTGGCGAGGTACAGCTCCGAGCGAATGTCGATCATCCCGTGACCGATGTAGTAGAAGATCACCGGATGCCCGCTCGCGGTGGCGAGCGCGGCGGCGATCTCGTCGGCCAGATTGTCCTGCGTGTATGGGTTCAGGATCATCCTGACGGCCGTGCGGTCCAGCCCGCACCGCTGTACCAGCGCCTCGTGCAAGGCGATCAGGGCATGCTGCACGCCGGGGATTCTCGGCAGTTCCGACCCGCTGTCGTACTCGCCGACGCCGATGAGGACCGCGTGCGCGTCGCGGAGGTCGTCGGGCACGTCAGCTCGCGCCACCGTCAAGGAAACGCTCAATGACCCGGTGAACGTCATCCATGTCTGCCCCGCGCGTCTGCTCTGCAGTGAATTCAATCTCGCCGCCGTCGGGGCGCCGGATGACGAACGACACCTTGCCCCTGCGCGGGCCGAGCCAGCTGGTCAACGAACGGGCAACCACCGCGAGGGTGCCGGCCTGACCAGCGAGGATCGCCAGGCCGCTCAGCATGCCACCGGACATTTCACCCTGCTGTGGCGGCTCCGGCAGCAGTGTTACCTTGCGCTGCAACTCCGGTTCGTCGCGCAGCCACATGTTGAGGGTGCGCAGTTCGTCAGGATCCGGCGAGGTGATTGTGACTGTCGATTCCATGCTGCTCCTCGTTCGGGACAACTTGGACCGTACCGTGCAACGAGAATCGCTGCACCAACCGGAAGTCCTGTTCGCAAACAACTGATTCCAATCAATGTCGGCGTATGGTGCGGCAACGCGTCGGCCGATCATTCACCGGAATCTGTCCGATAGGCTCACGGCGCCGCCGCGGTGTCGATGCACGCGGCGAACTCGGTGCAGCCGACGCGATCCAGCAGCTCGGACAGGGACGTCGGCCTGCGTCAGCGCGTCGTTGATGTCGTGCAGCGCGCCCCCAGTTGTACTCGGTGATGGCGACGTTCGGTGCGGTCAGGGCCTGGTCGCGTACGTGCCCACGAAGTCCGGCGTCCACGCGACCGCGCCGCGGGTGACGGTGTCGGCTTGGAGGCGGTCGGTCAGGGTGTCGAGCACTACAGCCGTGCGTGTGGCGTCGTCAAAGATTGGCGGTCCGAGGTTGAGGAGAACGGCGAGCGGGGTGGCGGCAGGTCCTGCCGTCACCCCGTCGTCAGCACATCCGATCAGCTCAAGTTGAAGCGCTGGTTGGCCTGTCCGTTGCAGTCGTAGATTTGCACCTGCTGGCCGTTGGCAGTGCCCCAGACGTCCAGGCAGCGGCCGGACTGCACGTTGCTGATGGTGCCGTTGCTGTTGACGTTCCACTGCTGGTTGGCCTGTCCGTTGCAGCTGTAGATCTGCACCGCCGAGCCGTTGCCAGAACCTGCGGCGTCCAGGCACATGTTGCCGTACACGGTCAGCTGCCTGCTCGATGTCTGCGTCCACAGCTGATTGCTCTGGCCGTGGCAGTCGTAGAGCTGGACCCGGGTGCCATTGGTGGTCGACGAGTTCGGCACGTCGATACACCGGCCGGACTGGGCGCCGACGATCCGCTTCGCATTGCCCGAGGGGACCTGGGGCGACGAGGTGGTGGGACCGACGACCGGACCTTCGCTCACCGTGATGTTGGAGCTGCCGCTGCTCTGGTAGCCCTCGGTGGCCATGATCTGGTAGTCGTGCTGGCCGAGGTTCAGCCCGAGCCTCGCCCAGGCGTTGAAGTGGTTGGCGGTGGTGATGGTGCCGCCGGTCCGCTTCTGCTGCCGGACGCTCCAGTACTGGTAGAACGTCGCGGTGCCGATGATGGAGGGCTGGTTGACGCGCTGGGTGCGGTAGATGTCGTAGGTGCTGCCGTCGGTGCTGACGGAGCCCAGCCGCTGCGCGCCGGTGCTCGGGTTGTAGTTGCCGAAATTCTCGACGATGTAGTACTCGATGAGCGGGTTGGTGGTCCAGCCGTACAGCGCCAGGTAGCCGTTGCCGTTGACGCTGAACGTGCCGGAGTAGTTCACCGTGTGGTTGGAGCCGGGCTTCCAACCCTTGCCGACGACGGTGTTGTTGATGTTGCTCCACTGGACCCGGTACGAACCACCGGCGCCCAGCGTCATGGTGACGTTGCCGCTGTCCTTCCAGTACGAGAAGAAGTAGCCGTTGTGGGTGCCGGTCGTGTTCGACGTGACGGTCCGGTCGGCCTCGGCGTGCGCCGTGCCGGTCATTGCGACCGATGCCACGACGAGCGCGACGGCGCATACGCCGCCGATGAGCAGCCCTCCGCGGTAGCGCCGGCGGCGCTTCGGAGATGCGGGAACGTCGTTCATGTGCGCGTCCTTTCATGCGGCGACGTCGACTTGCGTCGATGGCGGAATTGTGATTCGCCGCGCTGCGGGCGTCAATCGTTTTCGAAAACGGCCGCCTTATGCTCCACCCCGCCGGCCGAGCGGGCAGGAATGAACAATATTTGACACGGAATGGCCGCCATTTTGCAGCGCTACGACACCAGGAATGCGAAAGATTCACCGAATGAGCGGTCGATCAACTGCTCGGGAAGGTCCTTCCTGAAGCCCAGATCGAGCAGCTCAGCGCTGCCGGGCGTGACACGCTCGTGCTTCGGCCTGATCGAGGAGAACGGTACGGGCTTCGACAGCCTCGACGTTCGGGCACCGTGCCGTGGCGCGATCGCCCTGCACTCGCTGCGTTAGGACTGGCCGGCTGGGTTCGCGCGATTCGAGGTGTGCGCCATGAATCCGACTCGAGCCAAGTAGGAGCCGGACGCCGTCGAACTTGCCGATGTGGCCGCGCTTCTCGGCCACCCTGTCACGCAGATCCTCGCCCATTACTGATCGGCGCACGCGACAGGTGCGCGGTTCTGCCGCCGAGGGTGAGCGCGAGTCGACCGCGTCCGTCACGCCGCGTGATGAGGTCATGCGGCGATCGGCGCACTGAACTGCCGAATTGAGCGCGTCACCGCGCTGTCGGCGGGCAGGCGATTCGCTACCGTGCGAGCAGTGAGCGTAGCACTTTGATGATCTCGTCAGGTGCTTCCTCGGCCATGAAGTGCCCGGCCGAGGTGGTGCGGTGCTCCAGATCGGCGGCCCAGGTGCGCCACAGCGCGGCGGCGTCGTAGCCGAGTGCGGCTCCCCAGTCCTGCTGGACGACGGTGACCGGCATGGTCAGCCGGTTCCCGGCTGCTCGGTCGGCTTGGTCGTGTTCGATGTCGATGCCGGCCGAGGCGCGGTAGTCGGCGATGATGGAGGGAACCGCCTCCCGGGAGGCCTTCAGGTACTCCGCCCGCAGGTCCGCAGGAATGGCCTGCGGGCTCTGCGTCCACACGTCGAGGAAGTAGCCGAAGAAGGCGTCCGCACTGGCGCTGATCATCTGCTCGGGCAGGCCGGGTGGCTGGGCCATCAGGTACAGGTGGAACGCGACCGCGGCGGTGGTCCCGTGCAGGATGTCCCACATGTCCAGGGTCGGCAGGACGTCGAGGGTGGCGAGGTGGGTGATCGTAGCGGGATGGTCGAGGCCGGCGCGGATGGCGACGAGGGCACCGCGGTCGTGTCCGGCCAGTGCGAAGCGCTCGTGGCCGAGCTTGCCGGCGAGGGTGACGATGTCGGCGGCCATGGTCCGCTTGGAGTACGTGTCGCCGTCGCGCGCGGCGGGCTTGTCGCTGGCGCCGTAGCCGCGCAGGTCGGGACAGATCACGGTGTGGTCGGCGGCCAGGTCGGCGGCGACGTGCCGCCACATGACGTGGGTCTGCGGAAAGCCGTGCAACAGCACGATCGGGCGGCCCGTACCTCCCACCGCCACGTTGAGTGTCACGTCATCGTCGACCGCGACACGCTGGTAGTCGAACCCGGGAATGGCAAAAGTCATGATCGTCCTCTTCTCGTCGGGTGGACGATGTCAGCGTGCCGGTCGCGGATGAGCAAACAATGAGCGCGACAGGTTGAGCCCAGGCGCGGAAGGATGGTTCGAGCAGTGCAGATCAGGTTCGGTGTTCTCGGGCCGGTTGTCGCCTGGGACGGCGTCGGCGCGCCGATCGACCTGAAAGGGCCGAAACACCGCGCGGTGCTGGCGCGGCTCCTCATCGCGCGCGGCCGGGTCGTACCGGTCGGCCACCTCGTCGACGACCTGTGGCAGGAGCCTCCACCGGGCGCGGTCGGCGCGATTCGCACGTTCGTGGCGGCGCTGCGGCGCGCGCTGGAGCCGCAGCGTCCACCACGCGAGCCGGCTAGGTTGCTGGTCACCGAGGGCCCGGGCTACGCACTTCGGTCGACGCCCGACGCGGTCGACGCCTGGCGGTTCGAGGACGCGGTCGCCGCCGCGTCCACGGCGCCCCCGCACGAGACACTCGAGCGCCTCGATCGTGCCCTGAGCTGGTGGCGGGGGCCGGCGTTCGCCGGCTTCGACGACGAGCCGTGGGCCCGCGTCGAGCGCTCCCGCCTCGAACAGTTACGGCTGAATGCGATCGAGCAGCGGGCCGAGGCGCGACTGGCTGTTGGGCGCGCCTCCGACGTCGTACCGGATCTCGACGCGCACGTGGCCGAGCATCCGTGGCGGGAGGAGGCGTGGCGGCTGCTGGCGCTTGCGCTTTCCCGCGCGGGGCGCCAGGGTGACGCGCTTGCGGTACTGCGCCGAGCCCGCGGCCTACTCCTGGAACAGCTCGGCATCGATCCGGGCCCGCGACTGCGTCGCCTGGAGACCGACATCCTCCGCCAGACCGACCGGGTCAGCGAAGGTCCCGGTTCCCCGGGACCGGAACGGGTCTGGGCGGAGACCGCGGCGGCATACGACCGAACCGTGGCGTCCGGTTCCGGGGCTCGGCTGGAGTCCACCGTCGGTTTGCTGCGAAGTCTCGCCGTGACAGGGGCGAGCGGACTCGAGGCGGCGCGGGAGCAGCGGATCGCCGCCATCGCCGCGGCCGAGCAGCTGGGCGATCCCGAGCTCACCGCCCGGGTGATCGGCGGCTACGACGTACCCGCGATCTGGACACGCTCGGATGATCCGGCGCAGGCGGCGCGGATCGTCGCCGCGGCCGAGCGGGCCCTGACCGCCGTTCGCCCAGGCTCGTCCGAGACCACCCGAGCTCGACTGCTTGCCACGATCGCGGTGGAGTCACGCGGTACGCACGCGGCGCGCGGGCGCGAGGCGGCCCAGGAGGCGGAGCGGATCGCGCGCCGCCTGGGCGACCCGGCCCTGCTGGCCTTCGCCCTGAACGGCGTGTTCATGCAGACCTTTCACCGCGCGGGCCTGGCTCCCGAGCGGGACGAGATCGGTGCAGAGTTGGTCGCGCTCTCCGCCCGGCACGGCCTGGCGACGTTCGAGATCCTCGGTCATCTCGTCCGGCTCCAGGCCCGCAGCGCGCTCGCGGACTTCGCCACCGGCGACCAGCACGCCGCCGCAGCGGACCGGCTCGCCGAGCGGCACGACCGCCCGCTGGTCGGCGTGTTCACCAAGTGGTACCGCGCGTTGCGACTCGCCGCGACCGGGCCGTCGCCACAGGCCGCGGAAGCCGCCTACCGCGACGCCGCGGCACAGCTCGCCAACGCCGGCATGCCCGGTGTCGAGCAGGGCCTCCTACCGCTGGCCCTGCTGTGCCTGCGCGTGCGGCACGGCGAGCCGATCCGCTTCGAAGATGACACCGACTGGGGCCCTTACACACCCTGGGTGCGCCCGCTCGTCCTGCTGGCCCGGGACCGCCGGGCCGATGCCACCGCGGCGCTGCGTCAGGCCCCGGATCCGCCGCGCGATCTGCTGTTCGAGGCCCTATGGTGCCTCACCGCCAAGGCCGCTATCGCCCTGGACGACCGGACGGTGATGAGACGCGCCCGGACCGAGCTCACGCCGGCCGCCAACGAGCTGGCCGGGGCCGGCAGCGGCATGCTGACCGCCGGCCCCGTCGCACGCCATCTCGACCACCTCAATGCGGCCCTCCGCGGCACCCGATGAGCCGGACAGCTGGGCCATGACGTCCAGGTCGCCCCCGATCGCCGGGCCACCACGAGTACAGCCCTCCCGCATCGCGTTCGGCCTGCCGCCAACGACCGACAACGTGCTTTGATCACATGTGCGGATCTGCCGCCGTTGGTGCGCGGCGAACAGCCCGTACCGTTACAGCGGGTGACCAGCACGGCGAGGCCAGGGCTTCCCGTTCTGGCCGATGACAGTGCGCCCCGGGCGGGATGTTGGTGAGGTCGGCTGGCCGGGACAATTCGTGAGTGGGCGACTCAAGGATGCCGTGGCGCAACACAACGCATGATTGGGAAAGCACCGTGGATGCCGAGCACTTGGCCGAGGTTCGCCAGCATCCAGCGAGGTTTGCTCCCGGCGGCATCGTGCACCTGATCCTTGAGGTGATCGCGTATGCGGCTGACGAAGCCGAGACTACGGCCGCAGGACGGTGCATTGTCACCCTGCACAGCGACGGCTCGGTGTCCGTTGCGGACAACGGGCGAGGAACCGATACCCGCTACGACGAGCAGGGCCAGCCGATCAAGAAGCCTGTCATGGCGACCAAGGATCTCCGATACTTCGACTTCCCCGACGCCCAACGGCTCCCCGACGGCCGCCCTCGTCGGGGCATGTCAGTCGTCGCGGCACTCAGTGAGTGGCTCATCCACACCAATCACCGCAGCGACGGGGCGTGGACCCAACGCTACGAACACGGCATGCCCGTCACCGACCTGCTCCCCGTGCCCGCCAATGACGCGACAGGGACGACCGTGCGTTTCCTCGCCGACACAGCGCTCAGTACGGCACGGCTGGTGTCAGCGCCCGAGCTGGTTCGGCTGACCCTCGCCGCATGGCCCCATCTGACCGTAGAGATCATGGACGAGCGCATCATCTGAAGCGGTCCGTCCCGCGGCGTGCAATCCGGTCGGGACCGTGCCCGCATCTGCCGCTCCTCGCGCGGCGGCCGACCCGAAGACCGTCACGCTCCGCAGGCGCGCGCACTCGTGCCGATGTCAGGACGTTCCGACGGGTGCGATCAAGCGTCGCCCGCGCGGCCACCAACGAGGGGGCCCGGTGGAAACCAGGCCCCCTCCTGCTGGTGGTTGGGTTCAGCTCGTCCGGATCCGGAACGTGGTGCGGTTGTTGTCCACCTTCGGGTCGTTGACGCCCTTCATGTCGTTGAGCCCGACCGCCGACACCGACGCCTCGATCGTGCCCTCCGTGAAGGAGGCGTCCACGGTGACGGTAATCGTCATGCTGAGCTGGTCGCCGGCGGCCAGCGGGGCGTGGGGCGCCTGGTCGGTGCCGAAGACCCAGGCCGGAATGGCCGCGCTCCCGCCGGAACAGGCGAACGAGCAGTTCTCCAGGCTGACGTAGAAGCGGCCGGACGGATTCGGGCCGTTGTTCTTCACCGTGACCTTCGCGGTGCCGGTGCGCTTGCCGTCAGTGACCGGGCCGAGGACCACGTCGGTGACGGTGACCTGCAGGTCGGTCGCACGGCCCGGGTCGCCGAACACGGACGGGCCGGCGAGCTGCCTGAACTTCGTGCCGTCCCAGCCGTACTCGCGCTGCTGGTGCCGCTCGGAACTGGGGGACGCCCCGCAGCAGGCAATGCTGTCGGAGACGTCGGCGACGATGCCGCCGCCAGTGCGCGCGCTGATGTCGCGGACGTTGGCCCGTGAGTCCTCGGCGACGACCTGGCCGAGCGTGACGACGTTGCCGGCCGCGTCCCGGTCGAAGGCGACGACCTGGCTCGCCGGCGCCTCCCCGGGCTGGCACAGCACCAGCGCGGCCGTCTCGAGGGCCGAGTCGTCGTCGAGGTTGGTGTGGACGACCTTCGCCACCCATGCCCTGGTCTCGCCCTTCGGCCGGCTGGTCACCAGCGTGACCCGCTTGGTCGCGCACTGACCGCTCGCGAAGGCCGGGAAGTCCACCTTGACGGCGCCCAACTGTTCCAGCGTGATCACGCCGTCAGGCCGCGCGGACGCCGACGCCCCGGCAGACGGACTGGACGGCGGCGTGACCGGGTCGACCGGGCCCGGCGTGACCGAATCGGCCGGGGTAGGCGGCGGGTTGTTGCCGTGCGGATCGGACGCAAACGCCGCGATGGGAGCAGCGATCAGCAACGCGCCCAGCACGCTGAGCGTGGTGAGCCGTACCGTGCGGCGGTGCTTGACGGTGGCCCGGACGGCGGCTGTGCCAGGCGTGACACTGGGAACAGTGGCCTCCGCGGCGCGGAAGTCCCCGAGGGCGTCGTTGATCAGGTCGTCGAACTCAGACATTGCTCCTGCCTCCCTTACGCTCCGCCAGCTGCTCGCCGAGGGCCGCGCGGCCCCGGCTCAGCCAGCTCTTGACCGTTCCCTCCGCAACGTCCTCCTGCGCCGCGATCTCAGCGACCGGCAACTCGCCGATGTAGTGCAGTACCACCGCCTTGCGCAGCTGCGGCGGGATCTTCGCCAGCGCCGCCACCAGGACGATCCGATCCGGTGACGGTCCCTCGGCGTGCTCCTCGCGCTGGTTGCGCAGGAAGTTCAGCGCGGTTCGGCGCCGGCGAAAGCGGCTGGTGGCCACGTTCCAGGCGACCCGCCTGACCCACGCGAAGGGGTCCTGGTACGTGCTGATGGTCTTCCATTTGCTGAACGCCCGGCAGAACGCCTCCTGCACCACGTCCTGCGCCTCGGCGCGGTCGCCGAGATACGCGAAGAGCTGCGATCGCAGGACGGGGAACGCCGCCGTGTAGAACTCGTCGAAGTCATGTCGGACGTCGACGTTCGGCACTGCGTTGCTGCGTGTCATCGTCGCGGTCACACTGTCCTTCCCTCCCTCTCGCCGCCCCTTGTTGAGCGGGCACCGTCGACACGCCTGACGCGCCGCGGCGGTTGCAAAGATCCTTTCGCTCAGCGCAGCGGAAAGGGAGGTGTGGGCTACCTAGCGATGCGGACGGCGGTCACGTCGGTACTGTCGCCCCTGGAAGCCGAACTCGATGAACTGGCCACAGCGGCCTCAGCCTTGGCGACTCCTCCTGGTTGAGGTGAGCTGCCTCGACGACATGCCGCACAGAACGCCCAATCGTGAACCAGGACAAGACCGCCCGGGCCAATCAGCGCCGCCCACCCAAGTACTCCCAGGTCGGAGACATGGTGGGCCGCCAGGGACTGGAACCCTGAACCTACGGGTCATAAAACCAGCGAGCAACCGATCACGTGTGGGCAATGCCCGCGCGAGCCCCGTTGTCCCGCCGGCATCCGGATCCGTCGAGACGAGGCGACTACGTCGGGTTACGGCCTGACCGGTGAGAGTGCTTGATCAATTAACTCATCTGCCGATGAGCGCGCACGTGATGACGTTGAACGGTCCCTCCTGGTTCAGGCTTGGCGGAAGGCGCGGCGATAGTCGCGCGGCGGAATGCCACGACGCTGGAGGAACTGCTGGCGTAGAGCGGCGGCGCTGCTGTACCCGGCCTGCTGGGCGATCTGTTCGGTGGTCAGGCTGGTGTTCTCCAGTAGTTCCTCGGCCAAGCTGAGCCGTTGAGCGCGCAGCCAAGCGTGGGGAGTGGTGCCGGTCGCCGCTGCGAAGTGGCGGATGAACGAGCGGCGACTCATCAATGCGCGAGTGGCCAGGGTGTCGACGGTCAGCCGCCGGCCGAGGTGGGCGCGCGCCCAAGCGAGGACATCGGTGAGCCGTTCGGCGTCTCGACCGTCGGCGACCGGCGCATCGACGTACTGCTGCTGGCCGCCTTCGCGATGTGGCGGCATCACGAGGAGCCGGGCAAGGGCGTTGGCGTGGGCGGCGCCGTGCTCCCGGCGGATCAGATGCAGGTACATGTCCATCCCGGCCGCCGCGCCGGCGCCGGTGACGATCCGATCCTGGTCGACGTACAGCAGTTCTGCCTGGACAGTGATCATCGGATACCGTGTCGCAAGATCGTCCGCGTGCTGCCAGTGCGTGGTGGCGGCACGGTCGTTGAGCAATCCTGCTGCCGCCACCGTGAATACGCCGAGGCAATGCGCCGCGACGATGGCGCCCCGCGCATGAGCCCGGCACAGCGCGTCGAGCAGCGCGTCCGCCGGCTCCTGCGTATCTTGCGCCCCGGGCAACACCAGGACGAGATCGGCTCGAGTCAGGAGCTCGATATCGTCGTCGACCATGACCGGCACACCCGCGTCGGTGGCCACGGGTCCGCGGCGGTCGGCGCATACGGCGAAGTCGAACCCGGGACCGGCGGAGCGCGACCGGAAGGCGGCGCTGGCCATGCCGAGCCCGAGGGCCGCCGCGCCGGACGGGATGTAGGCCGCGACGCGATGAAAGGGCACGTATCCATACTGGCACGAAACCTTCGATCGTCGGCATGTGTGCCACTGCCGGACCGCGTCCGGGTCGGCCACAGTGAACCGCATGGACAACGCGGATTACCCGGCCCGCAGCACCGGCCTGGTGCTGGTCGACCCGTACAACGACTTCCTGGCCGAAAACGGCAAGATCTGGCCCCGGGTCAAAGACGTGGCCACGACGATCGGGCTGCATCATCACCTGCGGGCACTCTTGAACGGTGTGCGGACCGCCGGCATCCAGGTGTTCGTCGCCCCGCACCGCCGATGGCGTCCCGGGGATGTCAACGGTTGGACCCGAGCTCAGCGTCCGCACGCTCTCTTGCGCGACGCCCGCCTCTACGAACTGGGCGCCATCGGCGGCGACTGGCACCCCGAGTTCGGCCCCCGCGACGGCGACGTCGTCAGCAGCGAACACTGGGGCATGAACGGCTTCGCTCATACCGACCTCGACCAGCAGTTGCGGCAACACGGCATCGACACCGTCATCCTGGCCGGCATGACCGCCCCCGGCTGCGTCGAAGGCACCGGCCGGTACGCCATGGAACTCGGCTATTCGGTCACGCTCGCCAAAGACGCCACGGCCGCCTTCAGCATGGAGTTGCAACACGCCGCGACCGAACTCACCGGCCCGCTCTACGCCACGCACGTGCTCCGCGTCAACGATCTCCTGACCAGGTTGCCCCACGCCCCGGCGACTCCTCCGGCATAAGCCCGGATGCACTGATCTGCCGTTGCGACACGAGGTCACACCTTGCGAGTGAACTCACTGATTGGAGGCCGACCGATGTCGGTGGTGTAGTTCCGGCGCGTGCTCACTGC
>NZ_JBIAYW010000048.1:0-23409 GCF_042898305.1 Dactylosporangium sp. NPDC000521 | reverse complement strand
GCCAGCAGAGATGGCAGGGATCTGCCTGGAAAACAGGTCAATCCTGACCGAACATGATCAGAACCACACGAAGGCAACGGTACCACCCGTGGGCGTCCGGCCAGCGTCTCGATCCGAGACACCGGACGTAGGCGTACCGACTTCAACTGCTGATACGACCCCCAGCGGCGAAGATGACTCCGCCGCTGGCCTCCACCGAGACGAAACAGAACCAGTCCAGGCGGAACCCGTCGGTGGCCACCGCGTGCGGAACCTCGCGCTGAGTTCGACCATGTCCGCAATGCGACGAGGTGCTGGTGCGACGGCCCGCGTCGCCGAGATTTTCGGCCAGGTATCGCTCGGCCACCGACTCCATCACATCCGCCGAGGGACGGGGCGACCAGTGCTCTTGACGAAACCAATACAGCGAGCACCCTGAGCGGTGGGAGCCGGCGCCTCCTCGTACCGTGGACCGGGCGAGGACCGTCGGAAGAGGGCGCATGGGGACGACTGATGACGCCGGGGCACTGGACGAGTACGCGGTGCCGGCGGTGGTGCAGACGCCGGCGAAACGCGCGCCGCGCGGCGGCCCGCTGGTCAGGTGGCTGCTGCGGCACCGGGTGCAGCCGGTGGGCCCGGCGGCGGGGGAGGCGCACGCCGAGCAGCACGCCTGGTGGAAGGTGATGTGCCTGACCGGCGTCGACTACTTCTCCAGCCTCGCCTACGTGCCCGCGATCGCCGCGACGGCCGCTGGTGCGATGTCCCCGCTCGCCACGCTGCTGATCGTCGCGCTGACGCTGTTCGGGATGCTGCCGATGTACCGGCGGGTGGCCAAGGAGAGCCCGCACGGCGCCGGGTCGGTGTCGATGCTGGAGCAGCTGCTGCCGTTCTGGCGCGGCAAGATCTTCGTGCTGGTCCTGCTCGGGTTCGTCGCCACGTCGTGGCTCATCACGATCACCCTGTCCGCGGCTGACGCGAGCCTGCACGTGCTGGAGAACCCGCACGCCCCAGGGCTCCTGCACGACCACGCGGTAGCTCTCACTGTCATCTTGCTGCTGGTCCTCGGCGGGGTGTTCCTGCTCGGGTTCAGCGAGGCGGTCAGCGTCGCCATCCCGCTCGTTGCGGTGTTCCTCGCCCTCAACGCGGTCATCGTCGCCGTCGGCGTGGTCGAGGTGGTCACCACGCCCGGCGCGTTCTCCACCTGGACCACCGCGCTGACCGCCGGCGGCACCGGCTTCACCGACCTCGCGCTGCCGGCGGTGCTGGCGTTCCCGCTGCTCGTGCTCGGGCTGTCCGGTTTCGAGACCGGCGTGAGCATGATGCCGCTCGTCGCCGCCGAGGGTGAGGACCCGCAGGAGCTGCTGGAGTCCCGCATCCGCAACGCCCGGAAGCTGCTGACCGTGGCCGCCGCGATCATGAGCGTGTACCTGCTGGCCAGCGGCTTCGTCACCACCGTGCTCATCCCGCCGGCCGAGTTCGCCGAAGGCGGCCAGGCGAACGGCCGGGCGCTGGCCTGGCTCGCGCATGAGCACCTGGGTGAGGTCTTCGGCACTGTGTACGACCTCAGCACCGTGCTCATCCTGTGGTTCGCCGGCGCGTCGGCGATGGCGGGCCTGGTCAACATCGTGCCCCGGTACCTGCCGGGCTACGGCATGGCGCCGGAATGGGGCCGGGCGGTGCGCCCGGTGGTGCTCGTCTACACCGCGATCAGCGTCGCCATCACGATCGCGTTCGGTGCCGACGTCGACGCGCAGGCCGGCGCGTACGCCACCGGCATCCTCGCCATGATGGTCTCCGGCGCCTTCGCCGTCACCGTGTCCGCGTTCCGGCAGCGGCACAGGGCGGCCGGCGCCGGCTTCGGCCTGCTGACCGCCGTGCTCGCCTACGCCCTCGCCGAGAACATCCGCGACAAGCCCGACGGCCTGGCCATCTCCGGGCTGTTCATCGCCGGCATCATCGCCGTGTCGCTGATCTCCCGGGTGTCGCGCACGACGGAGCTGCGCGCGGACCGCATCGAGTTCGACGACACCGCCCGCCGCTTCATCACCGAAACCCTCGAGTTCGACGGCCAGATCAACCTGATCGCCAACCGCCCCGGCACCGGCGACGCGGCCGAGTACGCGGAGAAGGAGCGCGAACAGCGCGGCGAGAACGCCGTCCCCGGCTCCGCCGACGTCATCTTCCTCGAGGTCACGGTCGTCGACCCGTCGAGCTTCAGCGACACCCTCACCGTCCGCGGTGCCGAGGTCGGCGGCCACCGGGTCCTGCGCGCCGAGGCCCCGGCGGCGCCGAACGCCATCGCCGCGATCCTGCTCGCCCTGCGCGACACCACCGGCGTCCGGCCGCACTGCTACTTCGCCTGGGCCGAGGGCAGCCCCCTGGTCCACATGGTCCGCTACTTCCTGCTCGGCCGCGGCGACACCGCCCCCGTCACCCGCGAGATCATCCGCGAACAGGAACCCGACCCGCAGCGCCGCCCAGGCATCCACGTCGGCGCCTGACCTCGGATGTCTTCTCACGGTTGTCAGAAGACGCTGTTCGGCGCCGGTCCGGTTGGTTCGCAGGTGCGCCGCAGCACCGACAGGCTGTGTCTGGGAAGCCCTCACTGAGACCCCACTGAGCCACGCACCGGAGGGCTGCGCCGCCGACGTGCTCAAAGGTTGCGCCAGACCCGGATACCACTACAGTGCTAATCTCCGCCGCAACCACCCAGACGCTATTGTTCCCGCTGCCTCGATGGGTGCGTGCCGTTCCAGGACGCGAAGTGCGCCGCTGTGGGGAACCGGTCGATGTCACCGACGTCGCCGAGCAGCCGGGCCGCTCCGGACGGGCCGATGCCGTTGAGCTCGGTGAGGCGGCTGCCGGCCGCGGTGACGAACTCGCGCAGCTGCTTGTCCGCGGATCGGATCTTCGCGTCGATGGTGGTGAGCTCGTCGATGAGCTCGCGAGCGAGCTGGTGACGGGTCTGCGCCACGATGCCGACCGGCTCCGGGGCGGTGCGCAGCAGGTAGCTGGCCTGGCCACGAGTGAGGAACTTCTTCGCCCCGCCGGGCACGAGCTCAAGCAGCAGGTGGTGGATCCGGCTGACGGTCTCGGTGCGGGCGCGGCCCAGCTCGTCGCGACGGTCGATCAGCAGGCGCAGCACGACCGCCGTGTCATCGGCCTGGACCCGGCGCAGTCCAGGGCTGCGCAGGCCGGCCACGGCAACGCTGTGCGCGTCGACCGGGTCGGTCTTGCGGCCCTGCCCGGTGTCGAACACCCGCACTCGCGCTGACAGCTTGGCGGGCACGTCAATGACGGTCTCGCCGTCAGCGACCAGGCGCTGGGCGAGGTGCCGGCCGATGCCGGCGCAGCCCTCCACCGCCCACGTCCGCTCCGCGAACCGGCGGCCGGCCTCGAGCATCCGTGCGTAGCCGCCGGTGTCCGTGCCGTACCGGCCCCTTCGCCAATACCTGTTCGCGTTCGTCGATCACCTCGATCGTGGCTGACCGCTTGTGCGGGTCCATCCCGATCACCACACGACTCATCCGCTACGCCTCCTCGCTCGTACACTGTGGACGATTGGCGAGGAGGGCAACGCCACTTCGAGCTGGGCAAACCCCTCTTGAGCCACTCCCGGCCACGGTGACCAGCGGGCGCAGGCCAAATGAGAGTCACACCCATGAGCTGTGGACAGCCGATGATGAGAGCAACCCGCTGATCACCTCGACCCAGCCTGGCCGGGCTGAGGTCGTAGATCAACGTAAACAAGTAGCCGATGTGCGTGCACTGGATCTTGTCGGGGAGGCCCCGAACCGGTCCTCGCGTGGCGGGTGGTGAGGGCCGGCCCGGGCTTGCGGACATGCCGTGAGTGGATGCCGCCCGTTGACCGGGCCGGGCTGCGGGAGGCAGACGGGACCACGTACGCGTGCCGTTGGACGATGTTCTGCGCTTTGCGGAGGCTTCGGCACGACACGCCGACCGTGCCCAGCTGAGCCACGGAGGCTCGGGCCTGTGGATCAGTCCACGGGCTGCATGTGCCGAACCGGCCGGTGTGGCAGTAGCGCGTCGGTGAGCGTGGAGGTCAGCCAGCCGGCGTAGTCGTCGATGGACCAGCCGCAGGTGGTGGTCAGTCGTTCGAAGACCTCGATCGACGTCAGCGCGAAGATGATGTCGGCCGCGTGGTCGGCGTCGACGCCGGGTCGCAGAGCGCCGGCTGCGGCGAGCATGTCGGCTGGGCCGCGAGTCCCGATGCGGCGCTGGGCTTCCGACTCCTGCAGTAGTGAACCCAGGCCGCCGGCCGCCGCGCGCAGCACCGCATGCACCGGGGCGATGCGTTCGGCCATGGTGGCCACCATTCTGGCGTAGAGCTGCAGTTTGCGCGCCGGGTCAGGCTCGGCGATGATCGCCGCCACGGCTGGCCGCTCGCTCATCGCGACCGGCGCGGCGTCGCCGGCCAGGGTCGTGTCGTAGACCAGTTTTGCCAGGCCTGCTTTTCCTCCGGGGCAGGCGGCGTAGAGCGTCTGGACCGCAACTCCGGCCGCGGCAGCCACGTCGCCCATGGTGGTGTCGGCGTAACCGCGGGCGAGCATGAGCTCCCGGGCGGCGTCGGCTATCCGCTGGCGCGTGCCGTCGGACTGCTCGCGGCGGAGTTCGCTCTCGTAGCGGCGTTTGGGCTTGTCGGTCATCGGACACCATGTTGCCAGAATTTTCAGTTGAAGACATTCTATTCAATAGAATCCGATCTAATCGAGTGGAGTTCGGTCGTGCGTACCTGGTCGTTCGAGGTCGTGCGTGCCCTGGCAACGGCGCTCGTCGCGCTGTATGCCGGTGGCGTCTTCTTCGTGGTCATCGCGCCGAGCGTGACCCGCCTACCCGCCGACGCCTACACGCGCTGGTGGCAAGCCATGAACACCGATATGAGCCGGGCCATGCCACCGATGTTGCTGACCTGCGTGGGCCTGCTCACCCTCACCGCAGTGCTGGGTTACGGCCGCTCGAAGCCGGCCTTCGTCGCGGCGGTCGTGGCGATCCTGCTCATCGTTGTCACCATCGGGCTGACCGTAAGCCAGCTGGAGCCGCTCAACGCCATCGGCGACACTTGGAACCCGGACGCTCCACCAGCCGACTGGGCCGAGGTCCGCAGCCGCTGGCAGCGACTGCACCTGGTGCGTACCTTCCTCGCCCTGCTGACCCTCGCAACCCTCCTGGCTGCCCACGTCGTGGAGCGGGCGGCGACGCCGTCAAGCGCCACACCGAACCCGAACCCGAGCCGGTCAGCCGAGCTGACCGCATCTCAGACGAAGGTGTAGTCCGAAACTCACAGGTTCCTAAGGGAGAAGCAAGGATTGAGGACGTGGCGCTGCCCCGCTGACGCGCGCCGTCGCCCGGGCCGGTTGTGTTGGCGCGGACGAGGGATCGCCGTCTTGCTGGCAGCGGGCGGAGTGGCTGAGGCCTTCGGACGGTGCGCCGAACCAAGGGCAGGGTGGCGCCGGGAGATGAGCCGACCGTGGCGATCTTGGCATCCGGAGTGGCCGCGAGCCGGCCGCGCCGTCGGCCCTGCTCCGCCTTGCCGAGCGGTACCTGACGTTCCTCGTCGCGGCCCAGGCACCCGACGGCGCGTTCCGCAACCGGCTGGGACCGGACCGGCGGTGGCAGGACGAGCCGGCGGCCGGCGACTGGTGGAGACGGGCGATGTGGGGGCTCGGCACCGCGGCCGCCCGCAGCCCGCTGTCGTCGATGCGCGCGACCGCGCTGCGGTGCTTCGAGACCGGTGCGCACCGGCGCACCCGCTGGCCGCGGGCGATGGCGTCGCGGCGCTCGGCGCCGCCGAGCTCCTCGACGTCCGGCCGGACCACCGCGCCGCCCGGTGGCTGCTGCACGATGCGGTGGTCACGATCGGCCCGGTGCCGCTGGACCCGGCCTGACCGTGGCCGGAGCGTCGCCTCGCCTACGCCAACGCCGCCATGGCGGAGACCCTGATCGCGGCCGGCGGCGACGCGTGCTCCGACGGGCTGCGCATGCCCGGCTGGCTGCTGGAGCGGGAGACCTACGACGGGCACCTGTCGTGCATGCCGGTCGGGCATGCGGGCCCGCTCGACGCGGCTCCCGGCTTCGACCAGCAGCCGATCGAGGCGGCCGCGATGGCCGACGCCTGCGCCCGCGCGATGACCGTCAGCACCGACCCCCGCTGGGAGCGGGGCCTGGCGTCGGCGATCGACTGGTTCCTCGGTGCCAACGACCGCGGCCTGCCGCTGCACGACCCGTCGACCGGCGGCGGCTGCGATGGGCTGACCGCCTCCGGTCGCAACGAGAACCAGGCCGCGAGTCGACGCTCGCGCTGCTGTCGGTGTTGCAGCACGCGCAGCGGTTGGAGCCCGCCGCCGCGCCCGCGCTCGCTGGCCACCGATCGGGACCCGGCCGCCGGCTGGGCCCGTGCCCCACCTTCGACGAATGAGAGAAGGTCACGATGGCGAGCAGATCCGCGCACAAAGGAAGACCGCAGGAAGGAAGGCCGGACGCTGAAGGAGAAGCGGGCCGCGAAGAAGGCCAAGCGCACCGCCGAGACCAACTCGCCGATCCCGCCGGTCGGCCGGTGACGTCGTTGCCGGCCGGCCGCACGGGCCGGCCGGCGACAAAAGGTGACCGTGGTCATGGGGTACGGAGCCGGTCCGGCGTAGGGTTGGGCTGCGGCCCGTTCTGATGCGGCCGCGCGTGGCCCGGGCGACTACTCCTTCTCGCCTTCACCCGCCGCCGTGCGGCGCAGGTCCGGAGGTCCGCCCAGATGCAGGTCGTGCAGTTCAAGCCCAGGTCCGGACTCCGGCCCGATCCGACGGGTCCGGCCGACGCGCAGCCGGTCGGTGCGGTGCCGGTCGACGCGACGATCCACCCGATCGGGGCCCGGGCCGTGGTCCACGCGCTGCTGGCCGCTGCCGGCACGGCTGGGTTCGCGCCCTCGATCCTCGACACGCAGCCGTGGCGTTGGCGGCTCATCGGTGACACCCTGGCCCTGTACCTCGACCGCGGCCGCATCGACGACGTCGACGCCGACGGCCGCCTGGCAATCCTCAGCTGCGGGGCGGCCCTCCACCACGCCCGGGTCGCGCTCGAGGCGGAGGGCTGGCGGCTCACGACGCACCGCAGGACGGACCCCGCCGACCCCGATCGGCTCGCGTCGCTGCGGCTCGAGGAGCGCTCGCCGGCCGATCCGGAGGACGCACCGCTGCTCGGCAGCATCCCCGTGCGCCGCACCGACCGGTCGCCGGTCACCGGCGCGCCGATCGCGGCCGCGCAGCTCAAGGCCGTCACCGCCGCGGTCCGGGCCGAGGAGACGTCGTTGCACGTGCTGTACCCGGACGAGGTCGTCGATCTCGCCAGGGTCGCCGCTGGCGCCCGGCCGGCCGTGTCCGGATCCGGGGACCGTTCGACCGGTCCCGGGCCGGCGGGGCTCGCCGACGACCGCGGCGCCACGTTCGCGCTGCTGTACGGCCACACCGACGAGCCCGAGGACTGGCTGCGCGCGGGCGAGGCGTTGTCCGCCGGCTGGCTGACCGCAACCGCCGCGGGCGTCTCGGTCCTACCGCTGAGTGCGGCGGTCGAGGGGACCGCCACCCGCCAGGCGGTCCAGATCATGATCGGCTGCGTCGGCTACCCGTACCTCCTGCTGCGCCTCGGCCGCGCCACTGTGCGGCCGGCCGGCCCGCGCCGCGCCCCACTTGCCCAGGTGATCGACCGGCACTGACGCCGCCCGGGCCGTGGCCAGGATCGCCGTTCGGCGTGACCTGGATTGGCCACGGGTGTCGTCCGCCCCACCGGTTGGCTACCGCGAGGGCAGCGCCGTCGCCAGGATCGCCGCGGCGTGGAGGGAGTTGGCCGGATCGGCGGCCTTGTCCAGGGCGAGCCGCGCGGCGGCGGCAGGGGCGTCGGGCGGGACGATCAGAATATTGATCTGGTCGCCGGCCTCGGTGATGACGGCCAGCAGTCCGGGGTCGGCACTGCTGAACCACCGGATCTGCACGGTGCCCGACGCCACCAGGAACCGGTCGAAGGACGGATCCCAGGTGTGGCTGCTGAGCATCATCTGACGGAGCGGTCCGTAGCGCTCCACGAGTTCGGTGACCAGCCCGGGCAGCTCGGCCGCCGGATCCCAGGAGTGCGGCCACCAACCCCCGTTGAGCACGGTGCGGGGCGAGCGCTCAGGGGAGAGCGCCAGCCGGGGCTGGGTGGAGGAGCCGAACGCGGTGAACGTGACGCCTCGACCGTTGGTGACCATGGCCGGCCCTTCTGCCGAAACGCAAGAATACTTCGGGGCAGGCGTACCAGGCCCGTACACCTAGTCTACGCCCGTTTCCAGGCTCGGTCGCGTCCCGTCGCGGCCGGTGCCGGGCCGCCGGCCGGGCAGCCGTCGCCGAAGATCTTGTCTGCACGGCCGTCCGTGGCGATGCCCGGCGAGTAGGCTGGCGGAGCGCTGGACGTACCGATGAGTGCAGTTCGTCGCAGCCGCGCCGCCCGTGCCGTCCGGGTCGTCGCCTTCCGTCCGGGCCTGGTCCCCGCCCGTCCATCGCCGTGGCGGGCATCAATCCTTCGTTCGTGACACGGACGGGAACGCCTGAGGGAGTGCAACGCATGGAGTTCGACGTCACGATCGAGAGCCCCAAGGGCACCCGCAACAAGTACGAGATGGACCGCCCGACCGGCCGGATGCGGCTGGACCGCACCCTGTTCACCGCTACCCAGTACCCGGAGGACTACGGCTTCATCGAGGACACGCTCGGCGAGGACACCGACCCACTGGACGCGCTCGTGCTGGTGCGGGAGCCCACGTTTCCGGGCTGCCAGATCCGCTGCCGGGCGATCGGCATGTTCCGGATGCGCGACGTCAAAGGCGCGGACCCGAAGGTGCTCTGCGTCCCGGTCGCCGACCCGCGTCTCGGGCACCTGATCGACCTGCCCGACCTGGAGCCCTTCCACAGGCTGGAGATCCAGCACTTCTTCGAGGTCTACCAGGCGCTGGAGCCGGGCAAGAGCCTCGACACCGAGCGCGGCGTCTGGACCGGCCGGGCCGAGGCCGAGGCCGAGGTCACCCGGTCCCGCGCCCGGGCCGGCGGGATTCCGGCGGACCACCGGCGCGACCTGCTCGCCGGGGGCCTGACCGGCGAGCGCCTGGACAACGAGATCTCCGCCGCTGCAACCCCCGAAAGGACACGAACATGGTCACCACCGCCGAGCGCGCCGTCACTGTGCCGTCCGGTCCCCCGTCCACTCCGAGACTGGTCCTCGCCCCGGCCCGCGTGAACCGGGCCGTCCTCGACGGCGGATGGTGGCCGCGGTCCCGGGATCCGGTCGCCGAACTGCCCGGGCTCGTCGTCGCCCTCGCCGCCCGCTATGGGTCGATCCGCCGGTTCATGCTCAACCGCGGCAGCTGGGACGTCGAGTTCCGCCGGTTGGCGGTGGGTGACCAGGTTGTGCGGGCGGGTTGGTTCGCCAGCGTGGACCCGGCTGTCCTGATCGCACCACGGACCGCGGTGACCAGGTCGACCTGCTCGTGATGCCGCCGGACACGCCCACCGACGTCGCCGAGTCGGCGATGGCCGCGGCCGCCGATCCGGCCAACGACCTGCGCGCCGGCACTGCTCGCGCCGCAGTCGGCGGCCTCCGCCGCCCCTCAGGGTGGCGACGCCGCGCGCTGAGCGGTGCTCAGCTGGCCTCCCGGGCCGCTGGTGCGACCGCGGCGGGCGGGGCCGTCCGGCCGGGCGGTGGCACGCGCAGCGCGAGCAGCGCCGTGTCGTCGCTCGTCCACCCGCCGTGGTGCGCGTCCAGGGTCGTGGCGATGTGCTGGACCGTGGCCGCGGCGTCGAGGTCGCGGCTGGCCGCCAGGGTGCGGGCGAGGGCGGCCTCGTCGAACATCGGCCGGTCGGGCGCGGGCCCGTCCGGATCCGGGCGGGCCTCGCAGGCGCCGTCGGTGTAGTGCAGCATCAGGTCGCCGGGGGATAGACGGAACCGGACGTCGACCAGGTACACGTCGTCGAACACGCCGAGCAGGGTGCCCGAGACACCCACCTGCTGCACCCGGCCGTCGGCGCGACGGATCAGCGCGGGCGGGTGTCCGGCCAGGCACAATCGGCCGGTCAGGCCGCCGGCGGTGGCCCGGAACGTGACCTGCACGGCGGTCAGGTACCGCGCGGCGCGCTGGGCGAGCATCGCGCTGGTGAGCCGGCCCAGGACCACGGCCGGGGACAGGTGCTCGACGGCGTCGGCGCGCAACGTGTACCGGGCCAGCGCGGTCACTTTCGCCGCCTCTGTGCCCTTGCCCGCGACATCCTCCATGACCGCGGTCCACCAGCGCCCGCGGTCCTGGAACAGGTCGTAGAAGTCGCCGATCACGTCGATCTCACCGGCGACCGGCAGGTACCGGGCGGCGGCGTCGAGCCCGGGCACCGGCCGCAGCAGCGGCGGCAGTAGGCTGCGCGGGTCGGCCTCGGCGTCCTGCACCACGAACGGGCCGTTCCCGGTCACCGCGAAGTAGCAGAAGCTGTCGCCGACCGCGTTCTGCCACGCCTCGACGCCGCCGTACGGCAGGTGCGGCACCGACTTCCAATACGTGCGGGTCTCGCCGACCAGGGTGATCGCGGAGATCGCGCAGCCGGTCACCGATGCCGCGAGCCCGGTCAGGTCGTCGAACACGCGCTCCGGACCGGTGCCGATCAGGCCGCTGGCCGCCAGCGCCGCCAGGCGGGCGAGGTCGGACAGCACCATCGGCGAACCGGCCGCTCTGGTCTCGTCCGGCCGCTGCCGCAGCGCTCGCATCCAATCGCTCGGGGCGGTTCGGCCGTGCCGATCGCGGAGCATCCGGAATGCGGGTTCGTGGCCGTGGCGCGACGGATCTCCGCCACCGTAGCAGCCATGCTCGCCGTCAGAACGATCCGGTGCGTGTCTCGCTGTATGGGGCGAGCCGCGCACCGACCACGTGCTTGAAGTTCAGCAGCAGTGTGGAGACCAGTTCGTCACCGAACCGCGAGACGGTCAACGGATGCACGGTCTCCTCCGTCATCCAGGCGGTGAGCTGCTCGATGGTGACCTCGGTGCCGTGCACCCGCAGCAGGAGCTCCTTGTCGCGGCCCACGGTGAGCAGGTACAGCAGGCAGGTCGGAGACTCGATGGTCATTGCGCACATCCCTTCGACGGACCGTGGCGGCGCGACCGTCCACAATGGACGTCGAATGAGCCTGATGCGACGGTAGTGACCGGCCAGCCAGCTCATCGATACAGGTGAGCGCGTGACCCGATGCCCGGCGGTCCGGCGCCCGCTGAGCATTCGCAGCAGCCGCATGATGCACACAGTGCCCCGGCAGCGCGACGATCAGGACACCGAAGCCCGCCACCAGCGGCAGCGGATACTGCCATCCTACGCCGCTCCGGCCTCGCGGGCCCAGGAGCCGCCGGGCGCGGACCGGCGGGCGCTGGGCGGGTCGCCTGCGGGCGAGGTACCGTTCCAGGTGCGGCCCAGGACCCCGGCGGCACTGCTTCATCCTGCCGTCGATCGTCGATCGGGAAGTCGTCATCATGCCGGTCCAGTCGTCTCCCGCCGGTGTTGCTACGCCGTTGCGCGCCGGCAGCCAACACGCACATCTGTCCCGCCGGGTGAAACAGGCGAGCCTGCTCGAGCGGCGTCCCGGCTATACGGCGTCCGCATCGCGGTCATCGGCTCCGCCTTCGTGGCGACGTGAGCCGCTTTCGTCATCGTCGGCCCGTCGTGGTGGCAGATCTACACGGCGGTGGTGCTCGCCGTGCTGTTCACCCAGATCGGGTTCCTCGGCCACGACGCGGGCCACCGGCAGATCTTCCGGTCCCGGCGCGCCAACGACGTGACGCTCGAGGCGGTGAGCCTGCACCTGAACAGTGTGGTGGCCCTGTTCGGGCGCCGGATGAAGCGTCGGCTGGCCGAGGTCGCGCTGCTCGGTTTGCACGCGGCGCTGTACCTGTCGGCAGTGTTCCTTGTCCTCAGCCCACTGCGGGGCGTCGCGTTCATCGCAGTGCACAGGCGCTGTTCGGCGTCTACCTGGGCTCCGCGTTCGCCCCGAACCACAAGGGCATGCCGATCCTGCCCGCCGGCAGCACGCTGGACTTCTTCCACCGCCAGGTGCTGACCTCCCGCAACGTGCGCGGCAACGTGCTCGTGGACGTCACGCTCGGCGGACTCAGCTACCAGATCGAGCATCACCTGTTCCCGAGCATGCCACGGCCCAATCTGCGCCGGGCCCAGGTCCTCGTCCGCGAGTTCTGTCACGAGTACGGCGTCGAATACACCGAGACGACACTCTGGCGGTCCTGGCGTGAGGTCGTGCGGCACCTCGACACCGTCGGCGGCGCGCCCCGCCCCGCCTGAGCGCGTCCGCCGGTCGGCTCCGCCGGGGTGCGGTAGGTCGAACCTTCCACGACGCCCGCTGTACCGTCCGAATGGTTCGCTTCGAGGGACGTGACCACTGCATGGGTACTGCCGTGGTTGAGGTGCTGGGGCGGCTCTGCATCGACGCGACGCGGGCGCTGTCGGCCTCCGGGGCGGGTGTCAGCGTGATCACCGACGGCGGCGTGCACGGCATGGCCGTGTCGTCGGACGCCGGCGCCGCCCAGATCGAGGACCTGCAGAGTAAGCTTCGCCGACCACCGGCGATGTTCCACCGAACCGCATGCCTACCAGCACCGACGAGGCTCCTGACAGCTGATCGGCAGTCGTCGTCATCACGCGGCTGCGCCGATGTCGATGGCTGTCGGGTCAAGCCGCGGTGGTGACGCGCAACGGTCGGCCGACATTGTGGAGGTGGTACAGGGCCTGAACGTAGGAGCGTCGCAGGGTGGTCTCGCAGTACGACACGTCGTGCTGCTGGCAGAACGACCGCACGAGGGGCTGGGCCCGGCGCAGGTTCGGTCGGGGCATGCTCGGGAACAGGTGGTGCTCGATCTGGTAGTTCAGGCCGCCGAGGGCGAAGTCGACGAGCCGGCCGCCGCGGACGTTGCGGGCGGTGAGTACCTGCCGGCGCAGGAAGTCGGTCCGGTCGTCGGTGGCGTTGATCGGCATGCCCTTGTGGTTGGGTGCGAACGAGCATCCCAGATACAGGCCGAACAGCGCCTGCTGCGCGACGATGAACACGACCGCCTTGAGCGGGGAGAGCACCAGCAGGACCGCAGTCAGGTAGCCGGCCGCGTGCAGGCCGAGCATCAGCACCTCCCACCAGCGGCGGCGCAGCCCACGGCCGATCAGCGCATGGACGCTGGACACATGGAGTTGTACCGCCTCCAGCAGCAGCAGCGGGAAGAACAGATAGCGCTGATGACGGGCGATGAACCGGGTCACCGGGCCCCGTTTGGCGCGGGCCTGCCGCGTGGTGAACGCCAGCGCACCGATGTCGAGGTCGGGGTCTTTGTCTTCCTGGTTGGGGTGGGCGTGATGGCGCTGGTGCTTGTCGACCCACCAGCCGTAGCTCAGTCCGATGGCCAGGTTGGCGTGCAGCATGCCGACGAGGTCGTTGGCCCGTTTCGAGCGGAAGATCTGCCGGTGCCCGGCGTCGTGACCGAGGAACCCGATCTGGGTGAATATCACGGCGAGGGACGCGGCAACCGTGAGCTGCCACCATGTGTCGCCCAGCACGGCGAAGACGGCCCACGCTCCGACGAAAAGACCGCCGGTCACCGCGATCTTCGTCAGGTAGTAGCCGTGTCGCCGCCGCAGCAGGCCGGCTACCTTGACCAGGTGTAACAGGTCGGCATAGTCGCTGCCAGGTGCCGCGACACGTTGTATGGCATCGCCGCGACGAGGTTGGTTGGTCGATGCCGCGGATGTTGTCATGGTGGACCTTTCAAGTGCGCATCGTGATCGTGCCGATGATGCGGCGCCCGGGCCCGGAGCGGACCGTTGCTGCTCGACCTTCACCACACCAGGCGGCGGCGGCCCGGCAGGCGCGGACCGTCGTCGATATCGACGACCGCCCGCCGGCGTTTCGACACCACAACGGTCGCGCCGCCGCTCCCGCAACACCGCCGCTGAAACGATGGCCGGCACATGTGGTTGCTACCCGGCGCGGACGGCCTCAACCGTACGTCCGCGGTCGTGGCCGACAGTTTGACCATTGCGGGCGGTGAGTGCCGTGGGGTGACCGCGCGTCTCAGTGGCGACAACATCGGCCTGTCGCAGGCCGGCCTCGAACAACTCCACCGCCCGCATCCGCCGTTCCCGCAACGCCGTCACATCACGGCCAGGACCACGACGCGGGCTCGTCGACCGCACAACCTCAGGCATGACCACGATCACCTTGTCCACCAGCGGCATCGACCCGCGACGACTCGGCCCGTCGTCCTCTGCTCCAGCGCATCGCTTTGGCGAGCCGCTGGGACCGCTCACTCAATCGACGTCTGTAGGCGCAGCGTCAAACCGCCCGGAGTCGATGTCAGTCGGGAACATGATGCACAGTGACGTCCCGCGATCTGCCGGGCGTGCGATCTGCAGGCGTCCGCCGTGTGCCTCCACCCAGTCGGTGAGGCCTGCGAGGGCCGTGCCGAGGGCCGAGCTGGCTCCCCCGACATCATTGTCGCGGACCGAGACCACGAGGAACTCGTGCTCGGTCGCGTGGTCGATGGTGACGTCCACATTGATCGAGAAGTCGTGTGTGTCCTCGGCCGCGTTCGCGAGCACCTCGCTCACGGCGTCATACGCGGCCACCTCGACGCTGTGGGGCAGCCGACGCTCGGGACCCGGGCTGATCGTGACCGGGACGGCCGAGCGTCGCGCGAGCGCCTTGAGCGCAGGCATGAGCCCGGCCTGGGTGAGGATGGCCGGGTGGATGGCGCGTGTGATCTCTTGCAGGACCGCGAAGACGTCTGTCAGTCCGTGGATCGTGTGGCAGAGCCGCGACTTGAGTTCGTCGAGTTCGTCCGGCACCAACGCCTCCGCCGCACGAAGCTCCAGGCCGAGTGATACCAGACGCTGCTGGACGACGTCGTGCACCTGGTGTTCGAAGCGGCGGCGGCCCTCCTCGACGCCACGGACGATCCGGGCGCGTGCCGCGCCGCTCTCGATGTTCGCCACCGCCGTGGCCACGCCGCCGGCGAACTGCGCCAGCCGCTCCTCGGCGCCGGGTGGCGGCGGCTCCCGGCGGGACCACAGCACCACGAGCGAGCCCCACAGGCGGCCACCCACCGTGATCGGCGCGGCGACCGAGGAGTTGAAGCCTTCGCTGCGCACCAGGTCGGCGAGAACACCGGGACGATTGTCATAGCAGTCCACCCTGGCCGGGCGGGACGTTCGCAGCACCAGTTCTGTGACGTCGCCTTCGACATGGAATCGCCGGCCCAGCCAGGTTTCGGTGTCGGGTTTGGCGTACCCGGCGAGGATAGTGGCGGTGCCAGCGGTGTCATAGCGCATCAGCCTGGTGGCGTCAGCATCCAGCAGCGCGGCGGTCTCTGCAACGACCCCGGCGACCACATCGGCCGGGGGCGCACCAGACGCGACGAGCACCGCCACCCGCCGCAGACCCGCCTGTTCCGTCGTGAGGTCATACAGTTCGTCGCGGCTCGTCCGCAGGGACTCGGCCATCGCCTTGTACTCGATCGCGACTGCCAACAGCGTAGCGACCTGGGGTACCACGCGTTCGCGGAGGCGCCGCAGGGTCGGCTCGGGCAGGTCGGCGGGGACGAGGAGCGTTCCGGAGTGCGAGCGGTACCGCAACGGGAACGCAACCCGGCGCTCGTCGCCTGGGACGCTGTCAATCTCGATCGTCGCGAACGGCAGCCCCAGCGCCCACGCCAGACGGCGCGAAACCTCCGGCAGTGCTGAGCGAACGTCACCCGCGGCCAACATCGGACGTCTCAACGCCGCAAGGACGTCCGACTCGTGGCCTGCCTCCATCAGCAGCCACCTTCTCCGACTAGACGTACGTAGGCGCACTCATAACTGATGCTATGCCGGGCTGCCGGTCGCCAACGAAGGACGCAGTGGGCGTGCCCCCGGCGACACCAGCAATCAGACTGCTCGGGCACCACGCAACCATCAAGACCTCATCCTCACCGCAGCGCGACTCGGCATCGGTGTCGCCACTGTCGCGGTCGACACGGCAACGTCACCAAGAAGAGGCATCTGCTGGCTGCCCAGAACGGTCGGTTCGACTTTTTGAAGACTCAAGGTAGGGTTGCGGATGAAATCGAGTTCCGCCAGAACGCCGACACCATGGCATTGCGAGAACGGGCCGTACAGCTGCTCGAGGCCTGCCAAAACGACAAGAACGCAGTGGTGTACCGCTGGCGCAGCTGAACTCACCGCCGACACCGACGCCGTTCCAGTCGGACGGCCCGCGGCCCCGTGCCCACCTTTGGCAGCGTCGTAGACCGCGATGCGGTCGACCTGCTGTGGGACTGGATGCGACAGCATCCAACGCTCCGACGCGGCGGACAGGTTCACGGTGACGGCGGTGGGGGAACCGGCACCAAGGACGCCGGTCCAGTGCCCGTGCTCGCCGATCACGGTTTCGACCAGGCTGTCATCGGGCTCCGTCACCTCCACATGCTCGGCCGTGACCAGAGCTGAGCCGGCCAGCAGGGCCAGCAGGCGCCCGAAGACGGCCCGAGGAACGTGTGGATTGGTTGACTCCAGCCAGATGTAGCAGTCGTCGTGTCCGGAGTGCCACAGGCAACAGCCTGGAAGGGCCGGCAGTGCCACAGCCTCGTTGGGCTCTTACCTAGCAGCCTAGGACGCTCTCGCCTATGTGAGCGCCGCCCTTGGCGGTGGTGTTGGAGGCATCCGAGTACGAACAGACGGCGGCGAGTATGACTTGACAGCGACGGTGTGGCTGTCGACAACAACGCCACCGACGTTGGCGAGACCGGCTCCGCCGCACCACTTGATTGCGTGTCAACGGGTCGCTCGCAAGTCAGATTCCGTCAGGGCGACGCAACGGTTTCAGCAGTTCAGGAGCTCGCGAGACGCGCATCGGTGTGACTCGGTCTTGTGCGTGGATCGGTGCGCAGCTCTTGAACTCCTTGACATTGCCGGAAGTGGATTTATGGCGCTGCGGGCGCTGTTGGCGGTCAGCTCGATGCGCGGCAGTTCCACTTCGGCGCGCAGGCCTGTATCGCGCCAATATTTGTCGCGTGGTCTGTGACCTGGGTGTTCGCCGATCTGGTCTGGTCAGGCTGCTCGTTGGTATTGGTTGATCACGCCGCCGAGGATTTGTCGTCGTCGAACAGGTGCATCGATGGCGACGAGTGTGTCTGGGTTGTGGTTGGGTGGATGCTGGTCGAGGCTCTGGTGTGGACGGTGGTCGTTGAAGTGGCGCTCGTACTCGCCGACCACGGCACGGGCGTGTCGCTCGTCGTATACCAGTACCCGGTCGGTACGTTCGGCCCGCACGCCGCGGACGAACCGTTCCGCGTAGCAGTTCGCCCGAGGAGTCCTCGGCGGAGTTCTGACCACTTCGACCCCGTCGGCGGCGAACACCGCGTCGAAGGTTCCTGCGAACTTGGCGTCACGGTCACGGATCAGGAACCGAAACGCGGTGATCCGATCGCCGAGGTCCATGACCAGATTGCGGGCCTGCTGGCTGGTCCAGGCAGCGGTCGGATGCGCGGTGACGCCGAGGATGTGCACCCGCCGCGTGCTGATCTCCATGACAAAAGCAGCACGTACAACCGCCGCAATGTGATGGTGTCGATGTGGAAGAAGTCGGTCGCCAGCAGCCCGGACGCCTGGGCCCGCAGGAACGTCCGCCAACTGGTGTCGATTTCACGCGGGGCAGGCCCGACCCGGGAACCGGCGAGGATGCGGCGGATGGTGCCGGCGCCGACCCGGTGACCGAGCCCGACGAGCTCACCCTGGATCCGGCGATGCCCCCATCCCGGGTTCTCCCTGGCCAGCCGCAGGACCAGGTCACGGACGTCGTCGCTGATCCGTGGTCGTCCCGGCTGGTTCGGGTAGGTCCAGTGCCGGCGGACCAGCCAGCGGTGCCAGGCCAGCAGCGTGGCCGGGGTGACGATCCGATGCTTCCACAGCTCCCGTGGCAGCGTCCGGACCAGCGCGGACAACACCGCACGTTCCGGCCACGACAGGCGCGGCCGACCGACCTGGCGGCGCAGCACCGCCACCTCATGGCGCAATACCATCCGCTCCGCGGCCATCGCCGACTCGCTCCGCACGGGCTGCGGCAGCCAGCCGAACACCCGCACCAACACGCCCGCCGTCCTCCATCAGCATCACGGAACAGCAGCTCACGCCATGTGCGACGAGTATTGGCACGGTACAGGTCGACCCGCGAGTCGTGACTCGAGTCCCACCGCATCTGCGGCATGTCTTCTCAACGGCCGCCCTCCGACAGGGGCATCGGATGCGAAGTGGCGCAGGAAGGGCCTCACCAACTGGCACCGGTCGGTCCGTCTCGACGCGCCTGCGACCCAGCAGGCCGCCGCGCCGTCCAGGACGACAGGCGAGCTTCGGACAGCCCGGCAGCATTCAGCGATTGACCGCCACAAACTGGTGACGGGCCTGCGATCACTGCTTCGCAGCGAGACGCCGCTACCGGGCGCTCGTCCGCCACATTCAGCGAAGCGCGACGAGGCCGCCGTGATCGTCGGCCGGCAGGTCGGCGCCGGCGACCGCGACGACCTCCAGGTGCTGCAGGTCGACACGGCCTGAAACGACGGTCATGAACGCGGTGTCGGCGGCGTCGCGGCCGGTGGCGATGCGGACGAGGGATTGGCGGGGGGCCAACCGGGTGGCGTCCCACACCTGCCAACAGCCGTCGATCTCGGTCTCGACCACGGCATGGAAGTCCATCGGCGACAGGCCCGGGGCGTACACAGAGGCGATCCGCGCCGGCACGCCGGCGGCCCGGCACAACGCGGCCACGAGATGGGCGAAGTCGCGGCACACACCGCGCGCGTCCAGCAGCGTGTCCACCGCGTCCGTGCCGGGCCCGCTGGTCCCGGCGGCGTAGGTGATCCGTCGCCAGACGTGGTCGCAGATCGCCTCGACACGCGGCCGGGCGGCGGGAATGTCGCCGAAGGTGGCCCGGGTGAAGCCGGCAAGGCGGTCGGACGGGCAGTAGCGGCTGGGGCGCAGCGCCTCCACCCGGGCCTCGGCCGTCACCGCGTCCGGGGTCACAGCGCCGGTAGTCACCGTCGCCTCGTAGCTGACAGTCCCGGTCCCGGGCTCGAGGTGGACCAGATACTGGCGACCGCCGACCGGGCCGGCAAGTTCCTGCGTCGGCATGGGAACGCTGTTGCTGACCGCTTCGAGACGCTCGCTGAGCACGGTGCCGGGCCGGCGGGCCGGCGCCGCCTGGAGGACGACAGTGGCCGGTGTGGCCACCTCCAGGACGAGCGAGCATCCGACCTGGTCCGCCGCTGAACTTGAGCTCATGGTCCTCTTTCTGGTCGTGGCTGTCGCAACGGCGCCGTTCAGCTCGTGCAGTGGTGCGCACGTCCGTGACGGACTTCGCTGCGGCGCTGGTGCGTGTGGCGGGCGTGGGCGGCAGGAAGCAGGAGTGCGTCGTCGACCGACAATCCAATGGCCCCGAAGGTCGACCTGAAATGCTTCGACCAGGGCGGCGTCGTCGGAGGCGCCGATCTGCCATGAACACCGCCACACCGCAGGCGCCGCATCCTCACGACCGATCCCGGCCCGATGCCCGGGGCATGGGCGTCGGCTGACTGGCGGCTCTACCGTGCACCGCCGCCGAGCGGCTCGTGCGCGGCAGCGGCGGCCGCCGCGAGCACCGCCGGGGCGCGCAGCCGGTTGGCCGGGTCCGCGGCGGCCACCATCGCGCCGTGTGCGACGGCCTCAGGCGCGTCCGGCGGCACCACGAGCAGGTCGATCTGGTCGCCGCGGTCGGTGGTGGCGATGAGCACTTCGGGATCGACCGCGCTGAACCATCCGATGCGGATCTCGTGCCCGTCCACCCCGAGCCGGGGAAACCGGCGGTCCCAGGCGGCACTGGACAACATCAGCCGGCGGATGCGGCCGTAGCGCTCCTGCAACGCCACCACGAGGTCCGGAAGCTCGGCCGCGGCGTCGAGCGAGCGGGGCCACCAGCCTCCGTCCAGGATGGCCCGGGTGGCGCGCACCGCGGAGAGTGAGAGCCTCGGACCGGCGGACGGCTGCGATGCGGGGAACGGCGAGGACGGCATGCTGTACCTCTTTCAACGTGCATGGAAGTGACGTCTCGGCGCCGACGTTCGGGCGATACAGGGTGCGTTTCGGACGCTGTCGAGGTGGCGTGGCACGCTCGGCGTCCGGGTCGGTGAGGCCGGTGCACCCTGGCCCGCGTCCGCCGAAGGTCCCGGAACATCCGACCGAAGACCCACCGCCCCGCCAGAGCACCGAAACCGACGACGTCGGTGGACCACAAACGCGACAAGACCAGCAAGGGCCGACAGCAGACGCCCAAGGTCAGCGATCAAGCTCAGTGTTGGACGCCCGCTTGGCCTTCTTGTCGGCCCGCTTCTCCTTCAGCGTCCTGCTTTCCTTCTTGCGGTCTTCCTTGTGTGCGGATCTGCTCGTCATGATGACCTTCTCTCATTCGTCGAAGGTGGGAAACGAGCCCGGCTGGCGGCCGGCGAGCACGGGACCGTCGGCGGCGTCCAGCCGCTGCCCGTGCTGCAACGCGGACAGCAGCGCAAGCGTCGACTCGGCGCCCTGGTTCTCGTTGCGGCCGGAGGCGGTCAGCCCGTCGCGGCCGCCGCCGGTCGAGGGGTCGTGCAGCGGCAGGCCGTTGTCGTTGGCGCCGAGGAACCAGTCGACCGCCGACGCCAGGCCCCGCTCCCAGCGAGGGTCGGCGCTGACGGTCATCGCGCGGGCGCATGCGTCGGCCATCGCGGCGGCCTCGATCGGCTGCTGGTCGAAGGCCGGGGTCCTGTCGTGCGGGCCGGCACCGCCGACCGGTGTGCAGGACAGGTGGCCGGCGCGGGTCTCCCGATCCAGCAGCCAGGCGAGCATGCGCAGGCCGTCGGCCGACGCGTCACCACCGGCCGCGATCAGGGTCTCCGCCAGGGCCGCATTGGCGTAGGTGAGGCGGGGCTCCGGCCACGGCCAGACCGGATCCGTCGGCACGGCGCCGATCGTGACCACCGCGTCGTGCAGCAGCCAACGGGCGGCGGAGTGATCCGGCCGGACACGGAGAATCTCGGCGGCGCCGAGCGCCGCGAACGCCATCGCCCGCGGCCAGCGGGTGCGCCGGTGCGCGCCGTTCTCGAAGCACCACAGCGCCGTCTCGCGCATCGACGGCAGCGGGCTGCGGGCGGCCGCCGTGCCGAGGCCCCACAGCGCCCGGCCCCACCAGTCGCCGTCCGACGGCTCGTCCTGCCATCGCCCGTCCGCCCGTCGCCGGTTGCGGAACGCGCCGTCGGGTGCCTGCGCCTCGACGACGAACGCCAGGTACCGCTCGGCGAGGTGGAGCAGGTCCGTCGGTGCGGCCGGCTCGCGGCAGATGACCAGCAGGCCGCGGGCGACGTCGTCGACGCAGTATCCGTGCGATGTCCTCGGTGTGCTGTGCTCGGCATGTTCGAACAGGCCCACGTCGTCACTGAGCCGGTGCAGGTGTGCGAACGACGGCGTCGGACGGCGGATGCTCACGGCAGCACCGGTGCGGTGCGTGGACACCCCACCGGGACGGTCACCGCGGACGGCCGGAACCCAGGGACGAAATCGGACATGACCCACCTTCCACTGGCGGGTGCGGCGCCGACCGGCGAGCGCAGAAGCGAACACGGCGCTGGTCATTCGGTGCTGGCACCATGCGACGGCAACCTTGCTGTCGCTCGGGCGTCGATCGATATGACGGATCAACTGACCCCACCGTACACGCCTGCCCGGCGAGCGCCACCCGACGCCGGCGGAGCACCGGACCGGCGCTCGTCGATCCGGTGCGCACGTCCATTGTGGACGGTCGAACGGGCGGGCGTGCTACGGTGGGCCCGTTGACCTGCCTCGACAAATGCTCCAGGTCAACGGCGACGGATCTGTCGCCATCATGGTGCACGCACCGAATGACCAGCGCCGGCTCAGCCTTCTGCGCTCGCCGGTCGGCGCCGCACCCGCCACGAAGGGTGGGCCTCACATGCACACGATGCACCGCAACCGCCGCTGCAGCCGTCCCCGGTCGGCAGGCCGTCGGCAATGACGATCTCCTACGGGTTCCTGAGCACGTATCCGCCGACCCAGTGCGGTCTGGCGACCTTCACGGCCTCCCTGCTGCGCGCACTCACCACATCCGCGCCGGGGGGCCGCGCGGGCGTCGTGCGAGTGGTGGAGTCGCCCACCTACCTGGACCGTCCCGAGGTGATCGCACAGCTGGCGCTGCACTCCCAGGCAAGCGAGGAGCCGGCCGCCGCCGCGCTCGACCGGCACGACGTCGTGATCGTCCAGCACGAGTACGGGATCTACGGCGGAGCCGACGGCGTGGACCTGCTGCCCTTGCTGCGTCGGCTGCGGAGCCCCGTGATCGTGGTGCTGCACACCGTGCTGGGCCGGCCCAGCACGCACCAGAAGCTGGTGCTCGAACAGGTGGTCGCGCTGGCCGGCGCCGCGGTCGTGATGACCGAGGCGGCCCGGACGCTGCTGCTCGCGGAGTACGACGTGGCCCCGGACAAGATCACCGTCATCCCGTACGGTACGCCGGAGGGCCGGCCGCCGCGGCGGCTCGAACCGTCCGACCGGCCCGTGATCCTGACCTGGGGCCTGCTCGGCCCCGGCAAGGGCATCGAGTGGGCGATCTCCGGGCTGCGGGCGGTCCGCCACCTGGTGCCGCGGCCGCAGTACGTGATCGCCGGCCGGACGCATCCCAAGGTGCTCACCGAGCAGGGCGAGGCATACCGCCTGAAGCTGTACGCGAGGGTCCGCGCGCTCGGTCTCGCGGGTCTGGTCACATTCGAGCGCGCCTACCTCGAACAGGACCGGCTCGACCGGCTCATCGAACGCGCGGACGTCGTGCTGCTGCCCTACGACTCAGCCGACCAGGCCACCTCGGGGGTGCTCGTCGAGGCGTTGGCGGCATACAAGCCCGTCATCGCCACCACCTTTCCGCACGCCGTGGAGACGCTCAGCAGCGGCGCCGGCGTACTCGTGCCGCACCGGGACGGCCCGGCCATCGGCGCGGCCCTCAAGCGGGTGCTCACCGAGCCCGGCCTCGCCGCCGGCATGCACGGGGAGGCCAAGCGCATCGCCCAGCACAGCGGCTGGCCCGTCGTCGCCCAGCGCTACCGCAGCCTGGCGGCGATGCTGCTGAGCCGGATGCCGGTGCCCCTGTGACCGCGTCACGGGCACCGGCGATCGACCCCGAGGGGACAAGCGAGCCGTCAGAGCTTGTCGGCGACGAGCGCTTCGGTGGTGAGGAAGAGCGCCGCGATCGAGGCGGCGTTCTGCAGGGCGGAGCGGGTGACCTTGGCCGGGTCGATGATGCCCTCGGCCAGAAGGTT
>NZ_JBIAYW010000047.1:0-26453 GCF_042898305.1 Dactylosporangium sp. NPDC000521 | reverse complement strand
CTCGAACAGATCACCGCCACGGCAGCGACCAGCCCTCCACCAGCACAAAGCTAAACAAAATCAAGAAACTGTCTCACTTGACTTGACAGGTTCCGCTTCCCCCTTGGCCATCAACCCTGACGCTCGATACAACGGTGCGGCCATCGATGGGTCGGACCCGGTTGGGTACACGTTGAGGACGAGGAGTGTCGTCGGTGCCGGGGTGAGCCGGTCGCCGTCTATCGCCTCCACCGTGAACGGGTGCACGGTCGTCGCCCGTCGCCCGTCGACGGTTGCTGTGGCAGTGCCACCTAACCTGGCGCAGGAGTGCCGGGCCCGTCGACGACGAGCCACGTGAAGTTCTCGGCGTTCAGACTGAACGCGTGGCATCCCTGCTCACTTGGGGCGTCGCAGCGGGCGCCGGTGCGTGCGCGAAACAAGGTCGTTGCGGACGTCCAGCACGCCGCCCTTGTGCTCGACGGTGTACCCGTAGTCGGCGGCGTCGGCCTGGCCGTCGCCCCAAAAACGACGCAGCCGCACTGGCCCGGGTCGACGCCGCGGCCGAGGCGACCGACTCGGTGGCCAGGCTCGCGCCGCCAGGCCCGCGCCGGGCCGCGGTCCGTGCCCAACTCCTCGCCCGGGCCGCGATCGTGTACCTTGCCGCCTGTGAACGCCGATCCTCAGGTCAACATGGTCGCCTTCCGGCTGCACCCGCAGGGACGCGTCGCCACCGGACGTGCCCGCACCCGCGACGACGACGCCCTCCAGCAGGCTTGGAACACGGTGCGCCAGGAGACCGGGGCGACACCCGCCGACGTAACCCAGGTGTACAGCGAGTGGCAGCCGTCCGCAGCCGACTCCGCCTTCGCCGCCGCGACGTTCCCGGGCGTGGAGCTGTCCTGGAGCTTCCGCCGCCCGGCCGCGGACGGGTGGGACGCGGCATTCGCGGACGTGGCCCGGCAGATCGAGCGGGCACTGACCAAGACCAAGATGAAGCAGGCCGCCGCGAAAGGCACCCCGCCGCCGCTGCTGTAGACGTACCGACGTGCCCTGCTGGACCAGACGCCACACCTGGAACAGCTCCGGGCCGGGATCTTCGTCTCTCTGGCGACGATCGCGACCACCCCGCAAGGCCGTGTCGGCGTGCTGCACCACCTCAACGCCGGCGCCCCGGCCGAGGCGTGCTGGAGGCGGCCACGGCAGGGCTACGGCAGGACCTGCGGATCAACGTCACGCAGGACCGGCAGGGCCGCCTGTTCACCATCCGGCGGGAGCCGACTTCGCCGCAGGCGCTCGTCCTGGCCGACTTCACCGACCAGATGGCCCAGACCGCTGGCACCGGCCGGCCATGATCGGCGTACCGGACGCCGACACACTCCTCCGCGCGCCGCGGTCTCCGGCTTGGTCGCCGATAACACCGCCGCAGTCCCAACTCGCCCGCCGGCGGACAGGTCGCCACGGTCCTGCTGGACCGGCCGACGCAGGTATCCGCTAATGCCGCGAGTCGAGCGTTACAGAAGGTCACCGCCATTGAGCCGAACCAACATCGGGGCGCCGCGGGTTCTGTCGGTCCACACCACCTCGATCGATGCAGACCGGACCCTTGCGCCGGCACCGTAGCTGCCGGCCGCGCCGTCAGTGTTGAGCGCCGAGTTCGACGGCGATCACCCCGCCGATGATCATGACGATGCCGAGCACCATGACCTTGGTGAGGGGCTCGCCGAACAGGATGCGGGAGAGGACGGCGGTCAGGGCGACGCCTGCGGCGGCCCAGATGCCGTAGGCGACGCCGACGGCGATCCCGCCGTTGAGGGCGACCGTGAGCAGGGCGAAGGCGGCGAGGTAGCCGGCGCCGACACCGATGAACCACTTCTTGGAGCCGGACGGCTGCGAGGCCATGCGCAGCGCCAGGGTGCCGGCCGTCTCGGACAGGATGGCGCCGATGAGCGCGAGCCCGGCCATCAGATGTGCCCTTCCTGTGCGCGGGTGGCCCGCTCGGCGTGGGCGGCCTGGGATCCGATCTCGACGCAGAGCACGCCGCCGATGACCAGGGCGATACCGAGGGCCATGACGCCGGTCAACGGGTCGCCGAAGATGACGGCGGCGAGGACGGCGGTCAGGGCGACGCCGGCGGCGGCCCAGATGCCGTAGGCGACGCCGACCCCGACGCCGAGCCGCAGCAGGTAGCTCAGGGCGACGAAGGCGCCGATGTAGCCGCATGCGACGAGCACGTACCAGCCGGGATGGTCGAGGGCCGCGCGCAGCGACAGCGTGCCGGTGACTTCCAGGAGAATCGCCGCGGTGAGCAGCAGCCACTTGTGCATCAGCCGGTCTCGTCTTCCAGGAGTTCGTCGATGAGGGCGGCCAACAGCACCCGGTCCGTCTCGGACGGGGTGAACACGCCGGTGGCGGCGGCGATCCAGTAGCCGTCGGCCGCCAGCCGGACCGCGGTGAGCCGGGCACGGGTGGCCGGGGGCAGCTCGTCGGGCAGGGTCAGCCAGGGCCGCAGCCGCCGCACCCAGGCGTCGGTGAGCGCGTCGCGGTACATCGCGTCGAAGTAGATCGCGAACTCCGCCCGGTCGTGGGGTCCGGTCAGTGAGGCCTGCGCGTAGGCACGGATCCGCTCGGTGGCAGACGCGGAACTTTACCTTCCGGTTGGTAAAGCAAGCAAGGTACGCATGACCGGTAACACTCGACCTGCTGTGCCGGAGGCGCCTGAGGTGACGCCCACGGAGGAGCTGCGGGCGATCCACGCGGGATGCTGGGTCGGCCCTCGCCGCTGCGGAGCCGTGGCACGGGCCGGGGTACTGGGTGCCGCACATGAGCCTGGCGCTGCACGTGCCGCCGCCGCAACGGGAGGCCGCGCTGGAGGTGCTTGGCGACGTCGGGCCGGTCCGTGGATGGTTCGTCGCGGCGCGCAGCTACGACACGCGGTCCCGCACCGTCACCGAGCTCACCGTCCGAGGCTGACCGTTCGGCGGCGCAGGGCGAGGAGCGTCGTGGCGGCGAGCACGGCCGTGGCGGCGAGTCCGGTCCGGTAGCCGGTCGCGGTCGCCAGGAGGCCGAAGCCGGCCGCGCCGGCGCCGAGTCCCGCGTCGTACGCGACGCTCCACAGGGCGGTGACGGTGCCGTACCGCGCGGGCGGTGCCGCGTCCAGCATCACCGACAGGCTCGCGGTCTGCAGGGCGCCGAACCCCGCCCCGAAGACGACGGCCGCGGCCAGCACGGCCACCGGGTGCGCGGCGACGGCCAGCCCGGCGAAGCCGCCGGCGGCGAGCAGCATCGACGGTGCGAGGAGCCGCCGCGGGCCGTGCCGGTCGCCGGCCCGGCCGGCCCACCAGCGGGTGACGGTGGCGGTGAGCGCCTGCAGCAGCAGTGCCGTCGCGACGACACCGGCACCGGCGTGCGGCAGCGCCGCGGGCAGGAACGTCGCGACGATGCCCGCGAGCGTGGCGGCGCCGCCGAAGACGATGGCCGGGCGGGTCAGGACCGGCTCACGCAGCGCGCGTGTCATCCCGTCCGCGGCGCGGTCGTCGGCGTCGGGCGGCGAGAGCGGGCGGTGGGTCGCCCCGTCCGTGCCCGGCAGTGAGCGCAGTGCGTGTGCCATCCCGTGCGCGGCGCGGGCGTCTGCGTCGAGCGGAGTGAGCAGGGCGGCCCCGGTGTGGTCACCAGCGGCGGGCGGCGAGAGCGGGCCGCGGGTCGCCCCGTCCGTGCCCGGTAGCAGTGGCAGCGCGAGCAGGCCGGCGAGGGCGAGGACCGCGCCGGTGGCGTACACGGCGGGAAAGCCCGCATGCGCGGCGAGCCACAGCCCGGCCGGCATCCCGACCACGGCCGGCACCCCGGAGACGACCCCGACCAGGCCGAGTCCCTCACCGCGCCGGCCCGGCGGGAGCAGCTGCGCGGACCAGGCGCCGCACGCCACGAAGATCGTCGCCACGCCGATGCCGCGCAGCGCGCACACGGCGAGGACCGCGCCGAAGGCGGTCGTGACGGTGAGGCCCAGGGCGGGCAGGCCGAGCAGCAGCAGTCCGGCGGCGAGCACGGCGCGGTACCCGAACCGGGCCACCACCCGTGGCAGCGCCAGCTCCGCGGCGACGGTCGACGCCATGAGCACGCCGGTGGTCAGCCCGGCGGCGGCCCCGTCGGCACCGGCCGCGGCGACGGCCGCCGGCACGACCGGCAGCAGCGCGTAGAAGGCGGCCAGGCCCAGCACGTCAACGGCGGACACCAGCAGCAGCGATCGGCTCAGCAGCCGCGGCCGGGGAACGGTCAGCGTCGTCATGCACCGACCGTACGAGCGGATCGGCCCGTGCCGAAGGGCCGAATACCGGCTCGTCTGCAGGACCAATTCGGTGCTGCCGGGGCGGACCCCGGCAGCAACAGACGTCAGCGGACGCGGTACACGCGGAAATAGTCGAACAGGGCGGTCGCCTGCGGATCGTCGCCGCCGTGCGACACCAGGCCGACACGGGGCGCCGGCCCTGGTGGGAAGGTCCAGGTGCCGCCCCACGCCCAGTGCACGCCGTCGCGGCTCCAGCCGGCCCGGAAGTGGTGCTCGCCGCGCACGGTGGTGTGCGCCAGCCGCAGCCAGGTCGTCGCCGCGGGCGGGCCCTCGACCATGCCGCCGTAGGAGAGGCGGCCCGCGAACGTCAGCTCCCGGCCGAACTCGATCTGGCGGGTGTTCCAGATGGCGACGTGGCTCAGCCGGGCGAAGTCGTCGTCGCCGGCGTAGGCGACCAGGCCGGCCTGCTGGTAGTTGCGCACGGTGTCGACGCCGAGGTCGATGGTCAGCTTCGTCTCGACGACGTAGTCGCCGCTCGGCGGAGTGCGCAGCAGCACCCCGGCGGTGTTCGCGTCGCCGGTGAGGTCGGCGGGTTCGGTCGGCCAGCGCAGCGCGCCGCCGGTGACCGTCGCCGCGTCGTCCTGCCGGACCCAGGTCCAGCCGCCGCCGACGGCACCGCCGTCGAACTCGTCGGAGGCGGCGCGGTCCAGCGGGCCGATCCGCGGTACCGACGCCGCCGGAGCCGGACCGGGGCGCTGGTGGCGACCGGTGACGGGGGCGGGGCGCCGGCCGTCGGAGGCGGTCGCGGTGGGCCAGCCGTCGCGCCACTCGAGGCGGTCGATGAGCATCGGGCGCCGGTTGATGCCGTACGGCTCGTTGAGGTACGGCGCGTCGCGGTCGATCGCGTGGTACAGCAGCCAGTCCTGCCCGGCGAGGTCGGTGACGACCGCGTTGTGGCCGGTGCCGATCCACCGGTTGCCGTTGGGCTGGACGACCGGGGTGCCGCCGGCCCGCGAGTCCAGCAGCGACAGGCCGTCACGGTCGATGAACGGGCCGGTGGGGGTGCGGGAGCGGCCGGCGAAGACGCTGTAGCCGGTCGTCGGCCCGGCGCAGCAGTTCGCGGCCGAGCCGAACAGGTAGTACCAGCCGTCGCGGTGGACGACGTAGGCGCCCTCGTAACGGTTGTCGATGGTGACCCGGGTGGCGGCGCCGGTGACGGTCATGCCGTCGGCGCTGAGCGGCGCGGTGAAGATCCCGCCGAAGTACGAGCCGTAGTACAGCCACAGCCGGCCCTGCGCGTCGCTGAGCAGCGCGGGGTCGAACGTCCAGAGGAAGCCGCCGCCGGGCGCGGCGCGGGGTGCGACGACGGGGCGGCCGCTGTCGGTCCACGGCCCGAGCGGCGTCGGCGCGGTCGCCACGCCGATGGCGGAGTCGTCGCCGGGGTTCAGGGTGGTGTCGGTGACGGTGTAGTACAGCAGGTACCGGTCCCCGACGCGGCGCACGTCCGGCGCCCAGATGCCGGCGGCCGGGGCCGCCCACGCGGGCCGGGTGGTGAGCGCGTCCCCGGCGAAGGACCAGTTGACCAGATCGGTGGAGCGCAGGATCGGCAGCAGATGCGGGGTGGTCTCGCCGGCGCGCAGCGGGTCGCTGGTGCCGAACGCGTACCAGGCGCCGTCGCTGCCCCGCACGACGGACGGGTCGGCGAAGGTGTCGGCGGCGGGTGCGGACACCGGGTTGGTGTAGGTGGTGGCCGGGGGCGCGGCGGCCGCGGGGCGCGGCAGCGTCACCGGGGAGGCGGCGGCCAGCGCGGCGGCGACCAGGGGAGCGAGCGTGCGCACGCGAGGTGGCGGTCTCATGCGTCACTTCTACAACGTTGTATACATCGTTGTAAAGACGTGGATGGGGCAGCTTGCTCCTCACGTGGCGTCATGGCGGATAGTCGGTGCCGTGGAAGCGCAGTTGAGCGTCGGGCGGGTGGCTGAGCTGGCCGGAGTGACCGTCCGGACGCTGCACCACTACGACGAGATCGGCCTCGTGCGGCCGTCCTCACGGACCGCGGCCGGGCACCGGGCCTACTCGGCGGGCGATGTCGTCCGGCTGCGGGAGGTGCTGGCGTACCGGCGGCTCGGCTTCGGCCTGCGCGAGATCGCGGATCTGGTCGACGACCCGGCCACCGACGCGGTCGCGCACCTGCGCCGGCTTCGCGGCCTGCTGCTGGACCAGCGCGACCGCGCCGCCGCCATGGTGGTGGCCATCGACAAGGAACTGGAGGCCAGGGCAATGGGGATCAGCACACCGCCGGAGGAGCAGCTGCGGGCGTTCGGTGCTCGGCTGTACGACGCCATCGGGTCCGCGTACCCGGCGACACGGCGGACCGAGCCGCGCATCGCCGCCCGCATCTGGGACGCGCTCGGCGACGCGCGGACGGTCCTGAACGTCGGGGCCGGCACCGGCTCCTACGAGCCGCCGGACCGCGACGTCACGGCGGTGGAGCCGTCGGCGGTCATGCGGGCGCAGCGTCCCGCGGGCGCGGCGCCGTGCGTGGCCGCCGTCGCCGGGCGCCTGCCGTTCGAGGACCAGTCCTTCGACGCCGCGATGGCGGTCAGCACCGTGCACCACTGGCCTGACCCGGTCGCCGGGCTGCGGGAGATGCGGCGCGTCGCCCGTCGCGTGGTGGTGCTGACGTACGACGCGGACGGCACCGCCTGGCGGCAACGGTTCTGGCTCATCCGCGACTACCTGCCGGAGTTCGCGGAGCTGCTCGTCGGCTGGCCTTCCGTGGCCGACCTGACCGGCGCGATCGGGGGCCGCGCGGAGCCGGTGCCGATCCCGTGGGACTGCGCCGACGGCTTCTTCGAGGCCTACTGGCGCCGGCCCGAGGCGTACCTCGACGAGCACGTGCGCCGCGCGGTGTCGGTCTGGACCAGGGTGGGGCAGCACGCCGAGCGGCGGGCCGTCAGCAGCCTCCACGACGACCTGACCTCGGGCCGGTGGGCCGAACGCAACGCCGGCCTCGCCGACCTCGACGCCGCGGAGCTCGGCCTCCGCCTGCTGGTCGCCTGAACCTCGGATTCAGTCAGGACGCGCCGCTACGGCCGAACGGTCCTCCAGGGAGTCGACGAGCCGGGTCAGCAACTCTTCCAGCAGGTCGTGCTCGCCGGCGGCCGCGGGCAGCGCCGCCATGCTGGCCTCGACCCGCCGGCTGACCCGCTGGTGCAGCCGCCGGCCGCGGGGCGTGAGGTGGGCGCGGATGCGGCGCCGGTCGATCTCGTCGATCCGCCGGTACACCAGATTCTCCTCGACGAGGTGGTCGAGGAGCTTGGTGAGCGTGGCCGGCGGGAGGAACGCGTGCTCGGCGATCTCGGTCATGTGGTGGCCGGCGCCGTCGGCGAGCAGCGTGATGACCCGCCATGCCTCCGGCGTGCAGCCCTCGGCGCCGAGCACCGTGGCCAGGCGCCGGCCCAGCAGCCGCTCGGCCCGCGTCAGCAGCCCGATCAGGTCCTGTGGCTGAGGCGTGCGCGAGTTCGTCATTGGATTCCTTCCGTGGATACTCCGGCCTTCATGCTGGGGAGGAAACGGAACTCCTGCGGAGCAGGGCAGGGAAAGCCGATCCGCCGCCAAGGCGGATGGGCGTTTGCCCGGGTGTCACCGCGAGGTTCACCATCCAGGCCGTTATCGTGTGGGCCGTGTCCAGGGCGGTGAAGCGGGCGTTCAAGTACCGCTTCTACCCGACTCCCGGGCAGGCCGCCGAGCTTGCTCGGACGTTCGGGTGTGTCCGGCTGGTCTACAACCTGGCGTTGCAGGCCCGGACCGAGGCGTGGACACTGCGCCGGGAACGGGTCAACTACCACGCCACCAGCGCGATGCTGACCGCGTGGAAGAAGACCGGGGAACTGGCGTTCCTCAACGAGGTCTCCTGCGTGCCGTTGCAGCAGGCACTGCGCCACCTGCAGGTGGCGTTCACGAACTTCTGGGCCAAGCGTGCCAGGTATCCGACGTTCAAGTCCAGGAAGCGGTCGCGCCGCTCGGCGGAGTACACGACCAGCGCGTTCCGGTACCGCGACGGCCGGCTCACCCTGGCGAAGATGACTGAGCCCCTGGACATCGTGTGGTCCCGGCCGCTGCCCGAAGGAGCCTCGCCGTCCACGGTGACCGTGTCCCAGGACAGCGCGGGCCGCTGGTTCGTGTCGCTGCTCTGCCAGGACCGGGTCGAGCCGGTCCCGGCAACGGGCGCGGTCGGTGTCGACGCCGGACTGGACAGCCTGCTCTGCCTGTCCACCGGTGAGAAGGTCGCCAACCCCAGGCATGAGCGCCGGGACCGGGCCGCGCTCGCCCGCGCCCAACGCAACCTCGCCAGGAAAGAGAAGGGCTCCGCGAACCGGGCGAAGGCACGGCTGAAGGTCGCCCGCGTCCACGCCCGGATCACCGACCGGCGCCGCGACCACCTGCACAAACTGAGCACTCGGCTCGTTCGTGAAAACCAAACGATCGTGATCGAGGACCTGACCGTCCGCAACATGGTCAAAAACCACCACCTCGCCCGCGCCGTCTGCGACGCGGCCTGGCGGAAGTTCCGCACCATGCTCGAATACAAGGCCGACTGGCACGGCCGCACCCTGGTCGTGGTGGACCGCTGGTTCCCGTCGTCCAAACTGTGCTCGACCTGTGGTGCGCTCGCTGAGCGGATGCCGCTGCACATACGGTCGTGGACCTGCCGGTGCGGCACCGTCCATGACCGCGACGTGAACGCGGCCCGCAACATCCTCGCGGAGGGGCTCTCCGTGATCGCCTGTGGAGGCGGTGTAAGACCTCAACGAGAGTCCTCTCGGACGGGGCAGTCGCCGGTGAAGCAGGAACCCCCTGGGGTGACCCAGGGAATCCCCGCCCTTAGGTCGGGGAGGACTGTCAAGCCACTCCTATAGACAGAGCAAGCGCCGGGGGACTCATTGCAACAAACCGTTGATCGCGGCGGCAAGCCCGAACAGCGCCAGAGCGACGCCGAGGGCCCGTTCGACCCAGACCATGTCGGCGCGACGGCGGGCGAGCCGATCGGCCGGCGTGCGGCGGCGCAGCGGGCTCACCGGCGCGACCCAACGCATCGACAGGTCGACGTGTTTGTCCACGATGCCCTTGAAGCTGGTGGCGAGCGCCAACCCGATGACGACCACGACCAGACCCACCACCAGCAGGTACGTCGACTCGGTGAGGCTCATCCGGTGTCCTGTCGGTCGGCATGGTTATGACGTTGCCGACCAGACTTCCCGGCGCTCCGCCTGTGACGGTACACGCTGCTCGCCCGTCGCGCCGGGATCGTCACAGGCAGACGGTGATGACCTACGCTGATGCTCATGGGCGTGGCGCAGGGCCGCCGGGTCGTCGTGGCTCGCGTCAGCCTGCTGATGGGACCGCTGGTTCTCATGTTCGGCATCGCCGCGCTCGCCGGCGTCGTCGGTTTGACCGCCGAGCGTACTGAGATCGCGTTTCTGGTCGGGACGATCCCCATCGTCGTGCTCACCATCATCATCTTGTGCCGGCGCTGGACCGCTCGGATGTTGGTCGTCGCCACGGTGGTCGTCGCCTTCCTGGCGTCGACCGCGCTGTTCACGCTCGTTCCGATGGCGGTGCTCTCCGCGCGAGGCCGCCCGACGGCAGCGGTGGTCGCGTCGATCACCGACGTCACCGTGCGCCGCAGGTCGAGCACGTGGCACGAATGGCGCTACCAGCTCGTCGACCCGGACGGCCGACCCATCCCCGGCCGCCTGATCGCGACCGGCCCGTACTGGCAGATCGGCGACCAGGTCGACGTGCTGGTCGACCCGGCCGCGCGTATCGATCCGCGCGAGGCCGGTGATGAGGCCGGTGATATCGACGACTGGTCGTCGGTGGCCTTCATCGCGGGACCGTTGATCGCGCTCGCCGCGGGCCTGGCGGTGCTGGCCGCCATCCGAAGCACGCGTGCCTCTTGAACGCTGGAAGTACCGGCTGATCCGGCGTGTTCCGTCACCCCACCGCACCATCCGGCCAAGCGGCCGTTTCCACTGCGCGGCCGATCCCGGTCGTACGATGCAGCTGAGTGCTGGCGTCCGCCCGTCCGCTGGAACTCAGAAGGGACGCATGTGACACCCGGGCTGCCGGATCCGTTGCCGCGTGGGCATCCCGAGCTGCTGCGTGTGAGCGGCGAGACGCTGGATGTGGCGCTGGTCGTGCCGATGCGGGGGCCGGCCGGGATCTTCGGGCCGTCCTGTGAGCTGTGTGCCGAGCTGGCCGTCGAGGAGGTCAACCGGGGCGGGGGCGTGCTGGGGCGCGAGCTGCGCCTGGTGCCGGTCGACGGTGGTGCCGCGCCGGAGCGGGTGGCCGCGGAGGTCGAGGCGCTGGTGGCGGTCGGGGCGGTGCACGGCGTCACCGGGTGGCACATCTCCTCGGTGCGTCAGGCGGTGGCGCCGCGGATCGCGGGCCGGGTGCCGTACGTCTACACGGCGCTGTACGAGGGCGGTGAACGCACCGACGGGGTGTTCCTGACCAGCGAGACGCCCGACCAGCAGCTGTACCCGGCGATGCGGACCCTCGCCCGGGAGCGCGGGCTGCGGCGCTGGTTCGTCGTCGGCAACGACTACGTCTGGCCGAGGCGCACCGCGCGGGCGGCGCGGCGGTACGCGGCACAGTGCGGAGCGCGCATCTGCGGCGAGGTGTACGTGCCGCTGGGCACGCACGACTTCGCCGGGGTGCTGCGCCGCGTCGAGCACGCCGAGGCCGACGCGGTCCTGATGCTGCTGGTCGGCAACGACGCGGTGCGGTTCAACCGGGCGTTCGCCCGGCACGGGCTGGACCAGCGGTGCGTGCGGCTGAGCACCCTGATGGACGAGAACATGCTGCTGGGCAGCGGCGCGTCGGCGACCCGCGGGTTGTTCAGCACCGCGGGGTTCTTCGCGTCGCTGGTGACCGCCGAGAACCTGGACTTCCACGGGCAGTACGCGCGCCGGTTCGGGGTCGACGCCCCGCCGCTGGGCAGCCTCGGCGAATCCTGTTACGAGGGGGTTCTGCTGCTCGCGGCGCTGATCGAACGGGCCCAGTCACTCGATGTCCGGGCCATCGACGCCAGTGCCGGGTCGGTTTCTTACGAAGGGCCGCGCGGGTTGCTGCGGATGCGTCGCCGGCACATGCGCCAGCGTATATACCTCGCCGAGGCGCGGGGGCTCGAGTTCGACGTGGTGACCCAGCTGTAGGACGGCTCTTGACAGCGCGATCGGCGGGCATCGAAGATGCTTCCTGTGTGAAGCATCTCCGGGACTTCCGCACGTCGCGGACCCTCCGGAGATGCTGGATCGCCCTCACCCGCGGGACCGTCCGCCGCGGTGGGGGCTTTCGTCGTGTCGCATTCTGCCGGCCTGTTGGCCGGCTATTTTTTTTCACCTCCCCGAGCCGCGTGACGCAACATGCAGAAACGGTGAATTAAGGGCTGGGAAACGTCACAGAAATCAATATCGATGACGCTGACCGCACACCAGCACCTGGACGCGTAGCGCCGCTCGGTCACGAGCCGCGGCCACCGAATGTTCAGGCACGACGATTGCGTGCGCCAACACCGAATGCCGAATTTCGTGCTCCTGTGGGGAGCAAGGAGGTTCCATGTCCAGGTTCCGCGGACGCCGCGTCGCGGCGTGTGCAGCGATGCTCGCAGCAGCATTGACGCTCGCCGCATGTGGCAGCAAGACCGGCGAGAGCGCGGCCGGCCCCGGCGCGGCCGCCGACACCTCGGGTGACACCGTCAAGGTGGGCCTGCTCAACTCGCTGTCCGGCACGATGGCCATCAGTGAGGTCACGGTCCGCGACTCGCTGAAGCTCGCCGTCGAGGAGATCAACGCCGCCGGGGGCGTGCTCGGCAAGAAGATCCAGCCGGTCAGCGAGGACGGCGCGTCGGACTGGCCCACCTTCGCCGAGAAGGCCGAGAAGCTCATCAAGCAGGACAAGGTCGCCGCCGTGTTCGGCTGCTGGACCTCGGCCAGCCGCAAGGCGGTCAAGCCGGTCTTCGAGAAGAACAAGGCGCTGCTGTTCTACCCGGTGCAGTACGAGGGGCTCGAGCAGTCGCCGTACATCTTCTACACCGGCGCCACCACCAACCAGCAGATCGTGCCCGGCCTGGACTACCTCAAGTCGCAGGGCAAGACCTCGATCTACCTGGTCGGCAGCGATTACGTGTTCCCGCGCACCGCCAACAAGATCATCAAGGCGTACGCCGCGGCCAACGGGATGACCGTGCTCGGCGAGGACTACGCGCCGCTCGGCTCCACCGAGTTCGGCACGATCGTCAACAAGGTCAAGGCGTCCAAGGCGTCGGCGGTGTTCAACACGCTCAACGGCGACAGCAACGTCGCCTTCTTCAAGGAGTACAAGTCGGCCGGCCTGACCGCCGCGTCGATGCCGGTCGTGTCGGTGTCGATCGCCGAGGAGGAGGTCAAGAGCATCGGCACGCAGTACCTCGACGGCCAGCTCACCGCCTGGAACTACTACCAGACCACGACGGGCGCGGCGAACGACAAGTTCGTCAAGGCGTACAAGGCCAAGTACGGGGCGGACAAGCCGACGTCCGACCCGATGGAGGCCGCGTACACCTCGGTCTACCTGTGGAAGGCCATGGTCGAGAAGGCCGGCACCTTCGACGTGGAGAAGGTCAAGGCCGCCTCCGACGGCATCACGTTCGACGCCCCGGAAGGCAAGGTCACCGTCGACGGCGCCACCCAGCACATCTACAAGACGGCCCGGATCGGCAAGGTCGGCGCCGACGGCCTGATCACCGAGGTGTGGAACTCCGGACAGCCGGTCAAGCCCGACCCGTACCTCAAGGGCTACCCCTGGGCGACCGGCCTGTCCTGACCGCTCGGCCCGGTGGCGCAGGACGGCCTGTCCTGCGCCACCCCGCCCGCTCCCGAACGGACGTTTCCGATGGTCATCGTCAGTCAACTGTTCACCGGCGTCAGCATCGGTGCTGTACTGCTGCTCATCGCGCTCGGCCTGGCCCTCACCTTCGGCCAGATGAACGTCATCAACATGGCCCACGGCGAGTTCATCATGACCGGCGCGTACACCGTGTTCGTGCTGCAGCAGGTCATCACCGTCGCCGGCCTCTCGCTGCTCGTGGCGCTGCCGGTCGCGTTCCTCATCGCGGGGGCGATGGGTGTGGTGCTGGAGACCCTGCTCATCCGCCGGCTCTACGCCCGCCCGCTCGACACGCTGCTGGTCACCTGGGGCGTCTCGCTGATCCTGCAGCAGGCGGCCAGGGACATCTTCGGCGCCCCGAACGTGCAGACCCGCGCCCCCGACTGGCTCACCGGCAACGTCAAGGTCGCCGGTGACCTGGTCCTGGCGAACAACCGGCTCTTCATCCTCGCCCTCGCGCTGCTCGCCGTGGCGGCGCTGACGCTCGCCCTGCGGTACACCTCGCTGGGCCGGCGGATCCGTGCGGTGGTGCAGAACCGTGACCTCGCCGCGGTCTCCGGCATCCCGACCGGCCGGGTCGACCGGCTGACCTTCTTCATCGGCTCCGGCCTCGCCGGGGTCGCCGGGGTGGCGCTCACCCTGCTCGGCCCGATCGGCCCGACCATGGGCACCAACATCATCATCGACGCGTTCCTCGTCGTGGTGGTCGGCGGGATCGCCCAGCTCAAGGGCACCGTGATCGTCGCCTTCGTGCTCGGCGTCCTGCAGTCCACAGTGGAGTACTCGACCACGGTGAGCGTGGCGAAGGTCGGCGTCTTCATCGCCATCGTGGCGTTCCTGCAGTGGCGGCCCCAGGGGCTGTTCACCCTACGCACCCGGAGCCTGACGTGAACCGCCTTCTCGCAAGGGCCGCGTCCGTACGGGCGGGCGCCGGGTTCGCCGCCGGCGCGGTGCTGCTGTTCGCCGTCGCCCCGTTCGCACTCTCCGACTTCCGCCTCGGCCTGCTGGCCAAGTACCTGTGCCTGGCGATGGTCGCGATCGGCATCGGCCTGGCCTGGGGGCGCGGCGGGCTGCTCACCCTCGGCCAGGGGGTGTTCTTCGGGCTCGGCGGCTACGCGATGGCGATGCATCTCAAGCTCGCCGACGCCGGCCCGGGCAACATGCCGGACTTCATGGAGCTGTACGGGCAGCTGGACGAGCTGCCGTGGTGGTGGCGCCCGTTCGCCAGCCCGTACGTCGCCATACCCGCCGCCGTGCTCCTGCCGATGGCGGTGGCGTTCCTGCTCGGCTCGCTCGTCTTCCGCCGCCGGGTGCGCGGCGCCTACTTCGCGATCCTGTCCCAGGCGCTCGCGGCCGCGCTGGCGATCTTCCTCATCGGCCAGCAGGGCACCACCGGCGGCACCAACGGGCTCACCGACTTCCAGGGCTTCTTCGGCTACGACCTGGACGACCCGGTCAACCAGCGGATGGTGTACATCATCATCGCCGGCGTGCTGTTGCTGCTGCTGGTGGCGGTCCGCCAGCTCATGCACAGCCGGTACGGCGAGCTGCTGGTCGCGGTGCGCGACGCCGAGGAGCGGGTCCGCTTCCTCGGCTACGACCCGGCCAACGTCAAGCTCGTCGCCTTCGTCACCGCCGCGGGCATGGCCGGCCTGGCCGGGGCCCTGTTCGTGCCGGCGGTCGGCATCATCAACCCGGCGCTGATCGGCATCGTGCCGTCGATCGAGTTCGTCATCGGCGTCGCCGTCGGCGGCCGGGCGACGCTGCTCGGGCCGGTGCTCGGCGCGGTCGCCGTGGCATGGGCGAAGACCACCCTGTCGGAGCAGTTCCCGGCCGCCTGGACGTACCTGCAGGGGCTGCTGTTCGTGCTGGTCGTCGCGTTCCTGCCGGGCGGGCTGGCGTCGCTGGTCCGGATGGCCCGCGCCCGCCGCCGTACCGCGGAATCCACTGCGCCCAAGGAGGTGGCGGCATGAGTACAGCAGCGCTCGCCGGACTGCGGATCCGGGACCTGCGGGTGGTCTTCGACGGGTTTCCCGCCGTCGACGGCGTCAGCCTCGACGTGCGCCCCGGGGACATCCGGTTCCTCATCGGACCCAACGGCGCGGGCAAGACGACCCTCGTCGACGCCGTCACTGGCCTCGTGAAGGCGACCGGGTCCGTGTGCTTCGGCGAACAGGAACTCCTCGGCCGGCCGGTGCACCGCATCGCCCGGCTCGGCGTCGGGCGCACCTTCCAGACCGCGACGGTGTTCGAGGAGCTGACCGTCCTGCAGAACCTGGACATCGCCGCCGGCGCCGGCCGCGGCCCGCTCACCCTGCTGCGCCGCCGCCGTGGCGTGCCGGAGGCGGTGGCGCGGGCCCTGGAGACGATCGGGCTCACCGCGCAGCGTGACCGGCTCGCCGGCACCCTCGCGCACGGGCAGAAGCAGTGGCTGGAGATCGGCATGCTGCTGGTCCAGGACGTCCAGCTGCTGCTGCTCGACGAGCCGGTCGCCGGGATGAGCCAGGACGAGCGGGACGCCACCGGTGAGCTGCTGGGCGTGGTCGCCCAGGACCGGACGGTCGTGGTGATCGAGCACGACATGGACTTCCTTCGCCGGTACGCCCGCACCGTGACCGTCATGCACGTCGGCAAGGTGCTGTCGGAAGGCACGGTCGCGCAGGTGCAGGCCGACCCGAAGGTCCAGGAGGTCTACCTGGGCCACGCCCCCGAACCCGCCGTCCAGGAGGCCTGATGCTCCAGTTCGACGACGTCCACGTCGGGTACGGGCGCAGCACCGTCCTGCACGGCGTCACCGCGGCGGTGCCGGCCGGCGGGGTCGCCGCGGTGCTCGGCCACAACGGCGCCGGCAAGAGCACCCTGCTGCGCGCCGCCATCGGGCTGCTCAAGCCGAAGCAAGGCACGGTCCGCCTGGACGGCGAGGACATCACCGGGCTCGCCCCGCACCAGCGGGTCGCTCGCGGCATGGCGTACGTGCCGCAGGGCCAGCAGTGCTTCCCGCACCTGACCACCGCCGAGAACCTGCAGCTCGTCGCGGACGGCCGCGCCGGCGGCAGGGCGGCGGTCGCCGAGGCCCTCGACCTGTTCCCCGCCCTGGCGGGCCTGCTCGGCCGCCGCGCCGGGCTGCTCTCCGGCGGGCAGCGCCAGCAGCTCGCCATCGCCCGGGCGCTCATCACCGGTCCGCGCGTCCTGCTGCTCGACGAGCCGACCGAGGGCATCCAGCCGACCGTCGTCGCGGAGATCGAACGCACGATCCTGGCCGTCGCCGGCCGCGGCGGCATGTCGGTCCTGCTCGTTGAGCAGCACGTCGGCTTCGCGCTCGCGGCGGCCCAGCGGTACTACGTCCTCGAAGCAGGCAGGGTCACCTCGACCGGGCAGGGCGGCGACGACGCCCGCACCGCCGTCCGGCAGGCACTGTCCGTATGACCTGGAGACCATCGTGTTCCTGACCCCGCACGAGCAGGAGCGCCTGCTCATCCACGTCGCCGCCGACGTGGCGCAGCGCCGCCGCGACCGCGGCCTGCGACTCAACCACCCCGAGGCGATCGCCGTCATCACCGCCTTCCTGCTGGAGGGCGCCCGCGACGGCCGCACCGTCGTCGACCTCATGGAGGCCGGGCGGCACGTGCTCACCCGCGACGACGTGCTCGACGGAATCCCCGAGATGCTGAAGGAGGTGCAGGTGGAGGCCACGTTCCCGGACGGCACCAAGCTGGTGACCGTGCACCACCCGATCGCGTGATCCCCGGCGAGGTCCTGCCGGGCGACGGCGAGGTCGAGATCAACGCCGGGCGTCCGGTCACCACACTCATGGTGACCAACACCGCCGACCGGCCCGTCCAGGTCGGCTCCCACTACCACTTCGCCGAGGCCAACCCGGGTCTGCGGTTCGACCGGGCGGCCGCCTGGGGGCAGCGCCTCGCCGTCCCCGCGGGCACCGCCGTCCGCTTCGAGCCCGGTGTCACCCGCGAGGTCGACCTCGTCCCGCTCGGCGGCGCGCGAGTTGTACCGGGGCTGCGCGGCGAGTGCGGCGGTGCGCTGTGAGCTTTTTGGACCGGCGGCGTTACGCCGCCCTGTACGGGCCGACCACCGGCGACCGGATCCGGCTCGCCGACACCAACCTGCTGATCGAGGTCGAGGCCGACCACTGCGCCGGCGGCGACGAGGCCGTCTTCGGCGGCGGCAAGGTGATCCGCGAGTCGATGGGCCAGTCCCGGGCCACCCGCGCCGAGGGCACCCCCGACACCGTCATCACCGGCGCGGTGATCCTGGACCACTGGGGGATCGTCAAGGCCGACGTCGGCATCCGCGACGGCCGCATCGTGGCGATCGGCAAGGCCGGCAACCCCGACACCATGCCCGGCGTCCACCCCGGACTGGTGATCGGGCCGTCGACCGAGATCGTCGCCGGCAACGGCAAGATCCTCACCGCCGGCGCGGTCGACACCCACGTGCACCTCATCTGCCCGCAGCTCGTCACCGAGGCCCTCGCCGCCGGCGTCACCACCCTCGTCGGCGGCGGGGTCGGCCCGGCCGAGAGCAGCAAGGCCACCACCGTCACGTCCAACGCCTGGCACCTCGCCCGCATGCACGAGGCGATGGACGTGTGGCCGGTCAACGTCCTGCTGCTGGGCAAGGGCAACACCGTCGCCGAGGAGGCGATGTGGGAGCAGCTGCGCGGCGGGGCGGGCGGGTTCAAGCTGCACGAGGACTGGGGCACCACCCCGGCGGTCATCGACGCGTGCCTGCGCGTCGCCGACGCCTCCGGCGTCCAGGTGTCCATCCACACCGACACCCTCAACGAGGCCGGGTTCGTCCAGGACACCCTGCGGGCGATCAACGGTCGGGCCATCCACTCGTACCACACCGAGGGCGCCGGCGGCGGCCACGCACCGGACATCATCACCGTCGCGAGCCACCCCAACGTGCTGCCGTCCTCGACCAACCCGACCCGGCCGTACACCCGTAACACCCTCGCCGAGCACCTCGACATGCTCATGGTGTGCCACCACCTGTCGCCGTCCATCCCGGAGGACCTGGCGTTCGCCGAGAGCCGGATCCGGCCCTCGACGATGGCCGCCGAGGACCTGCTGCACGACCTCGGCGCCATCTCGATCATCGGCTCGGACGCGCAGGCGATGGGCCGCATCGGCGAGGTGGTGATGCGGACCTGGCAGACCGCCCACGTGATGAAGGCCCGCGTCGGTGCGCTGCCGGGCGACGGCGCGGCCGACAACCACCGCGCCCGCCGGTACGTCGCGAAGTACACCATCTGTGCGGCCATGGCCAACGGCCTGGAGGCCGAGGTCGGCTCGGTGGAGGCCGGCAAGCTCGCCGACCTGGTGCTGTGGGATCCGGCGTTCTTCGGTGTCCGCCCGCACCTGGTCATGAAGGGCGGCATGATCGCGTGGGCGCAGATGGGCGACGCCAACGCCTCGATCCCCACCCCGCAGCCGACCCTGCCGCGGCCGATGTTCGGCGCCTACGGCGTCGTGCCGGCGGCGACAAGCGTCGCGTTCGTGGCCCCGGCGGCCATCGAGGCGGGGCTGGAGCTGGACGTCCGGCGGCGGCTCGTTCCCGTCGCGGACGTGCGGTCCCGGGGCAAGGCCGACCTCCCGCACAACGGTGCCATGCCGCGCATCGAGGTCGAGCCCGACACGTTCACCGTCCGCATCGACGGGGAAGTGGTGGACCCGGACCCGGTGACCGAGCTGCCCATGGCCCAGCGGTACTTCCTGTTCTAGCCGCATGAACACCACGCTGCTCCTCCTCGCCGACGGCCGGTTCCCGTCCGGCGGCCACGCCCACTCCAGCGGCCTCGAAGCCGCGGTGGCCGCCGGACGGGTCACCGGGATACCCGAGCTGGAGGCGTTCCTGCGCGGCCGGCTGGCCACCGCGGGCCCGGTCACGGCGGCCTTCGCCGCGGCTACCAGGCTCGCGGCGGCAGCGGCGGCACCGCTGGGCGAGGCACTGGCACAGCTCGCCGCGGAGCTGGACGCCCGGACCGCCTCGCCCGCGCTGCGGCTGGCCTCCCGCCGGCAGGGGCGGGCGCTGCTGCGCGCCGGCCGGACCACCTGGCCGTCGCCGCTGTTCGCCCAGGTGCCCCACCACCCCGACGGCTGCCACCACCCGATCGCGCTCGGGCTCACCGCGGCCGCTGCCGGGCTCACCACCGAGCAGACCGCGCTGATCGCCACGCACGGGATCGTCACCGGCCCGGCCAGCGCCGCCGTACGACTCCTCGGGCTCGACCCCTATCAGGCCCAGGCGCTGCTGGCCCGGCTGGCCGCCACGTGCGACCGGGTCGCCGCTCTTGCGGCCGCCGAGGCGGGCGCGGCGCCCGCGGACCTGCCGGCGCACTCCGCGCCACTCGCCGAAATCCATGCAGAAACCCACGCCACCTGGGAGGTGCGTCTCTTTGCGTCCTGACAGCCACCACGACGAGACCGTTCCGCACAGCCACCCGCACCCCGACGTCGACCCGCACGCCCCGCTTGCCGACGTCACCACTGACAGCGGGCGGGCGCTGCGCATCGGCATCGGCGGGCCCGTCGGCTCGGGCAAGACCGCCCTGGTCGCCGCGCTGTGCCGGGCCCTCGGCGGCGAACTGCGCCTCGGCGTGGTCACCAACGACATCTACACCACCGAGGACGCCGACTTCCTCAAGCGCAACGCGGTCCTGCCACCGGAACGCATCCGTGCCGTGGAGACCGGCTGCTGCCCGCACACCGCGATCCGCGACGACATCTCCGCCAACCTCGACGCCGTCGAGGAGCTGGAATCCGTGCTCGGGCCACTGGACCTGGTGCTGGTGGAGAGCGGCGGGGACAACCTCACCGCCACCTTCAGCAAGGGCCTCATCGACCAGCAGATCTTCGTCGTCGACGTGGCCGGCGGCGACAAGGTCCCCCGCAAGGGCGGGCCCGGGGTCACCGCCGCCGACCTGCTGGTCATCAACAAGACCGACCTGGCGCCGATGGTCGGCGCCGACCTGTCGGTGATGGACCGCGACGCCCGGGCCCGCCGCGGCGAGCTGCCCACGATCTTCCTGTCGATCGCGACGGACCCGCACGCCACCGCCGTCGCCGACTGGGTGCGCCACCTCGTCGCCCACCACCACAGCCATCAACACGGCCACCATCACGCCCACAGCGCGACCGGCTGATGCGGGCGCACGCCAGGGTCGTCGCCGAGGCCGACGGCCGCGGCGGCACCCGGCTCGCGCAGCTCCGCGGCGAGTCCCCGCTGCTGCTGCGGCGGACCGACATGTCCGCGGGCCTCCACGCCGGCTGGGCGACCGTGCACCTGGTCGGCGGCGCGGCCGGCCCGCTCGGCGGGGACGACCTGCGGCTGGACATCGAAGTCGGGCCGCGGGCGAGACTGTGCCTGCACACCGTCGCCGCGTCGATCGCCCTGCCCTCACGGACGCGCGCCGAGTCGCACCTCAGCGTCCGGGTGACCGTCGCCGACGGCGGGACGCTGCACTGGCTGCCCGAGCAGACCGTGGCCGCCGCCGGCTGCCGCCACACCACCGCCACGAACGTCGACGCCGGCGAGGGCGCGACGCTGCTGTGGCGCGACGAGCTCATCTGCGGCCGGCACGACGAAGCACCGGGCGAGCTCGCCGTCAGCACGTCGGTGACCTACGCCGGCCGGCCACTGCTGCGCCAGCGGCTCGACATCGGTCCCGGCGCCGACGGCTGGGCCGGGCCCGCGGTCCTCGGCGCCGCCAAAGCGACCGGGTCGCTGCTGCACGTCCACCCGGGCGCGGCACCGGGCGCGCCGCACCTGCTCGGCCCCACCGCCGTCCGCGTGCCGCTCGCCGGACCGGCTTCGCTGACGACCGCCACCGCGCCCGACGCCCACACCCTGCGCCGGTACCTCACCGAGCCGGACACCGGCCCGCGCCGCCCCTGAGGCAGCCGGCCGAAGCGCTCAGGTCCGGCCGGCCGGACCTGAGCGGGGAGCCGACGTCTGCGGACCGGGGCGATGTGATGGGAGTGTTGCAGGTGACGAGAGTGGCGTGCCTGCTCTTCGTCGGGCTCGTGGTGTCCCGGTTCGCCGACCTGTACAACACGCAGGCGGCCGGCATCTCGATCTGCGCGCCGGAGACCGTCGCGCTCGGACTGCACCTGCGCGTCGCCTTCAGCCGGCGGTTGCCGCGCGCGGCCCGGCGTCCGACGAGGCCGCCGTGCCGCAGCTGGAGCGGCTGCGGGCCCGCGGCGTCAGGGTGGCGCTCGACGACTTCGGCACGGGCTACCCGTCGCTGCGGTACCTCACCCGCCTCCCGGTGGACATCCTCAAGCTCGACCGGTGCTTCGTCGCCGAGCTCAGCGGCGACCCGCAGCGCGCGGCGGTCGCGGAGGCCGTCCATCCGGCTCAGCCAGATCCTGCGCATGGACACCGTGGCGGAGGGCATCGAGGACCCCGCCCAGGCGACCGAGCTGACCCTGCTCGGGTACCGCACCGCCCAGGGCTACCACTTCGCCCGCCCGCTGCCCGCCGACGACGTCGAGGCGCTGCTGCACCGCCCCGCCGCGGACTGGCCGTCCCTGCCCGCCGCGCTCACCCCCGCCGCGGCCCGCCCGGTCACGGTCCACGGCTGAACGCGGCTGGTCCACCTCCTCGGCTCGGCAGGGCTCGACGCGGTCTGGGCGCCGCAAGGCCGAGGTTCGCGCCCACCGGCCGCGGCAGCGGCGAAGCGTCAGCACGCCGGAACCCGACAGTTCTGTGTCATCCGGTTGGTCTTGACCCGCCTCGGCCGGCCGGGGGACAGCGGCCAGCTCGCCGATTGCCGCAGGCAGGGCTCGTTCGGCAAGGTCATCCCCGGCCGGACACGGCCTGACCACGCACAACGAAGGAGCACGTCATGCGCATCGCGCGCCACATAGCAGCAGCCATGCTCGGCGGAGCCGCACTCTTCGCCTTCGCGACCCCCGCCGCGGCCAAGCCGGCCACCTCCGGCACGCCGCAGGTCGCCTGGGTCAAGGACACCGTCGTCGCCAACAGCAACCGGGCGACCGTGACGGCGAAGTACCGCTGCTGGGGCGGTCGCGCCGGCAGCCACGTCTGGGTGTCGGTCAAGCAGGGCGGCACCGACCTGGAGGGCGAGGGCAGCAGCGCCCGCGCCAAGGCGTGGTACGACACCAACTGGAAGTACGCCCAGGACCCGGCCGGCATGACGCTGCGCTGCGACGGGTACTGGCAGGTCCAGGAGTTCAAGCTCAAGCGGGTCGAGGGTTGGCAGGGCCTGGTGAAGGGCACCGCCTACGTGCAGTTCTGCGCCTTCGACAACAAGGGCAACCTGGCCTACAACTACGACTGGAAGCGCATCCGCGTCGAGCGGTGAACGCCGGCCGGTCCGGGATCCACCTGTTTCGTGAGGCCACGGCGCAGAGGTCCCGGGCCGGCCTCATCCGGCGGGATGCCCCGCGGGCAGGACCATCTGCCCTGTGCGACCCCGAAGGGCCGGGCAATGCTTGACGGTGTGGTCGAGGTCCCGCATGCATTGGAGATGAGTGCCGTGTGTACCCCGCGACAACTTCTGGCCGGAGCGCGGACGATCGCGGTCGTCGGCGCCTCTCGCGACCCGCTCGAGCCCGCGCACTGGGTGCCACGCATGCTGCAGGAGCACGGCTGGCGGATCATCCCGGTCAACCCGGGCAACGCGCCGCTGCTCGGCGAACAGGTCTATGGCCGGCTGGCCGACATCCCGTGCCAGATCGACATCGTGAGCGTCTTCCGGCCCGCCGCCGACGCCCCTGGCATCGTCCGTGAGGCGGTGCGGGTCGGGGCCGGTGCCGTGTGGCTGCAGCCGGGCATCGTCAGCCCGCAGGCACGACGCCTGGCCGAGACGGCCGGCCTCGACTACGTCGAGGACCTGTCGATCGGCGAGGTGCGGGCGTTGAGCCAGATGATCGTCGGCGGTGTGACGCCGGTGTGCCCGGTGTACCGGGGTTCCGGTCTTCCTCCGGTGCCCGCTCCTCCGACGCCCGTGTTTCCGACGCTCGTGCCTCCGGCGCCCGTGTCCCCGGCGCTTGTGCCGGCGGCGGGCGACTCGGAGCCGCCCGCGCGACCGGTGACCATCCGCGCGAGCTCGGCAGTGGCATGCCGATCGGCTCGGCAGGCGCGTCCTCACCCGAGGGGTCAGCGGCTCTCGATCGGGCAGCGGTCGCTCCGGCGGGACAAGGAGCGGCACGGCCGCATCGAGGGACACCACGACGTGCCCGGCGATCGGACCGCCGTCCACGCAGGCACCTGGCCGGCCGGCCGGCGAGCGGGCGGCCATCGGGCCGACCTGCTGCACGGCCGGCCGATGCGACGGATCTTCACCGCCTGGCTCGCCGACAGCGATCATGACATCGCGCCCCGCCGCGCGGCTCCCCGGATCCATCACCTCCCGACGGCCAGCCGTCCGGTGTACTGACCACGAGCGTTGCCGACACCGGGTCGCTGCCGGCACGACCGCGACCGTCACCAGCGGCTGCCCGGGTGGCCGTCGGCGGACCCGTGTTGAACAGGACCTTCGCCCCTGCCGGTTCCGGCGGCTTCCCGGGACCGTGGTAGGTGGCAGATGACGTCGGACAGGTCGAGGAGCGCGCCATGGTGGCGATCCACTACACCGCCCGTGGCGCCGCGCCGCTGACCGGCGCGGTCAGCCAGTCGCTGACGCGGGCCACGTTCGCCGCGCTCAACGCGCCGTCGGTGCAGGAGACGCAGCCGTGGCGGTGGCGCATCGACCGGGACAGGCTCGCCCTCTACGCGGACCGGGGCCGGCGGCTGGCCGACGCCGACCCCGACGGCCGGCAGCTGCTCATCAGCTGCGGAGCGGCGCTGCACCACGCCCGCGTGGCCCTCGCCGCCGAGGGCGTCGGCGTCGACGTGTGGCGCTTCCCGGACCCCGCCGATCCGGCTCTGCTGGCCGAGCTGCGCTGCACCGGCCCGATCGAGCGGCTGCCGCGGGCCGGCGCGCTGCACCGCGCGATCGCGGTCCGGCGCAGCGACCGGCGGCCGTTCGCCGGCGTGCCCGTGCCGGAGGAGCAGCTGGCGCTGCTCGAGGAGGCGGCTGGGCCCGGCTCGTACAGCCTGAGCGGGCACGACCCGGAGTCCCACGCGGCCTACGTCGTGATCACCGCGCCGGACGCCGGGCCGGGTGGCTGGGTCGCCGCGGGTGAGGCGATGTCGGCGGTCCTGCTCGCCGCGACCGCGGCCGGCCTCGTCTCGTCGCCGGTCGACGACCTGACGCCGCTGGCCGGACCGGAGCCCCGGACCGGAGCACCGAGCCCCGCCGCGGCGGTCCGGGTCGGCGTCGCGGGAAGGGTCGGCGTCACGGGAGGGGCCGGCGTCGCGGGAGGGGCAGGCGTCGCGGGAGGGGCAGGCGTCGCGCCGGTGCAGGGCCGCCGGCCGGCCGTCTCCGCATGACCACACCCGCGGCCGGGTCGCCGAGGTCGTTACATGGGCACGTGCCAGGCGACCCTGGTGCCGGGGGAGGCCGGCTCGACCGTGCAGTCGCCGCCCAGGTCGACGGCCCGGGCCCGCATGTTCGGCAGCCCGTGCCCCGGCGCGTCGGTGGCCGCGGCGATGCCCCGCCCGTCGTCCTCGACGGTCAGGGCCAGCCGCCCGTGCGTGACCGCCACGGTGACCTGCACCGAGCGGGCGTTCGCGTGCTTGGCGACGTTGCTCAGCGACTCGCGCAGCACGGCGAGGAGGGCGGTGCGCTGCGTGTCCGGCACGGCCGTGTCGACGGGCCCGTCGATGCGCAGCGCGGGCCGGAAGCCGAGCGCCTCGCGGGCCTCGTCGGCCAGGTCGCGGATCTCGGTGCGGAAGCTGTGCGGGGCGGGGCCGCGCAGCTCGAAGATGGCGCCGCGGATGTCGCGGATGGTGGTGTCGAGGTCGGTGACGACCCGGTCGATGCGCTGCCGCACGTCGGGCTGCCCGGACAGCCGGGTGGCGCCCTGCAGCTGCATCCCGGCCGCGAACAGCCGCTGGATGACGACGTCGTGCAGGTCGCGGGCGATGCGTTCCCGGTCGCCGACGACGGCCAGCATCTCCCGCTCGTCCTGCGCGCGGGCCCGCTCCAGCGCCAGCGCGGCCTGCCCGGCGAAGGTCTCCACCATCGCCAGCTCGAGCCCTTCGGCGATGGCGACGCTGTCCTTGCGGTACGCGACGACGAGCACACCGAGCGCGACACCGCCGACCGCGAGCGGCACGAGCAGCGCCGTGCCCGTCGACAGCAGCACCGGCCAGCTCGCCGCCGACCCGAGGTCGGTGACCACCGACAGCTGCTGCCGGTGCAGCACCTCGGTGAACTCGCTGCCCGCCACCGGGATCGACCAGCCGGCCGCGTCGTCCGGCCCGCCGACGGCGACCTCGACCGTGAGCCGCTCGCCCGTGTCGTCGACGAGCAGCACCATCGCCAGGTCCGCGTCCGCGACGTCCAGTGCGCGGGCCGCGACGAGCTCGAGGGCCTCGGTCCGGCGTACCTCACCCAGCAGCACCGACGTGATCTCCGCGGCCGCCACGAGCCAGCGCTGCCGCCGCTCCGCCTGCGCGTAGAGGCGGGCGTTGTCGATCGCCGCCCCGGCCGCGACGGACAGCGCGGAGACAAGGTCCTCGTCGTCCTGCGTGAACTGCTCCCCGCCGCGCTTCTCCGCCAGGTACAGGTTGCCGAACACCTGGTCACGGATGCGGATCGGCACGCCCAGGAAGCTGTGCATCGGCGGATGGTTGGGCGGGAACCCGTACGCGCGCGGGTGCTGTGTGATGTCCTCGAGGCGGATCGGCCGCGGCTCCTCGATCAGCAGCCCCAGCACGCCGTGCCCGCGGGGCAGGTCGCCGATCTCGGCGCGCTCGCCGGCGGTGATGCCGTGGTTGATGAACTCGACCAGCATCCGGTCCGGCCCGATCACGCCCAGCGCGCCGTACCGCGCGTCGGCGAGCCGGCAGGCGGCCCGCACGATCCGGTCCAGGGTGCTGTGCAGGTCGAGGTCGGAGCCGATGCCCACGACCGCGTCCAGCAGCGCGCGAAGCCGCTCCCGGCTGGTCATGACCTCACCGACCCGGGTGAGCAGCTCCTGCAGCAGCGAGTCGAGGTCGACCCGCGACAGTGACGGCAGCGGCAGCGACGGCTGCCAGGCGCCCTGCTCGCCGGTCACGGCTGCCTCAGCAGGCGCGAGGCGAGCACTGCCGCCTGGGTGCGCCGCTCCAGGCCGAGCTTCGCCAGGAGGCTGGAGACGTAGTTCTTGACGGTCTTCTCCGC
>NZ_JBIAYW010000046.1:0-29075 GCF_042898305.1 Dactylosporangium sp. NPDC000521 | reverse complement strand
CGTACGAGGTGAAGTCCGACTCGTGGTACTCCACACCCGCCGGCGTGCTGTACGAGACCTCGTGGCCCTGGTCGAACGACGTCGACTCGGCCGACGCGGAGTCCTGCTCGTACACGCCGAAGTTCGAGTCGTAGTTGCTGTCAGCCGCGTTCACCTCGTGCAGCTGGTTCAGCGACTCGTGGTCCGCGCCGGCCTCCACGTGACCGTAGTCGGTGCCGCCGTCGTAACCCTGGTCGCCGTGGTCGCCGCTGTCCCACTCGCTCATTGCGTCTCCCCAGAATCTGCTGTGACTTGCTCGTTGCTGTTGACGAGAACATTAGGCAATTCCGCGGACCGTCGAATCCCCGAAACGTGCCACGGGATCATGCCAGCAGGACGCGGCCGGTGACAACGGAGAGGGGCCGGGGACCGTAGTGGCGGGAGTCGCGGGCGACCTCGCGGTTGTCGCCGAGGACGTAGAGCATGCCGTCGGGGACCGTCACCGGCGAGCAGCCGGTGGCCGCGCCGTGGGTGTAAGGCTCGTCCAGCGGCGTGCCGTTGCGGCGCACCCTGCCGTCGGCGCAGTCGATGGTGTCGCCGGCGAGGCCGATGACCCTGTCGACGGTGGTGACCGAGCCGCCGGGGTCCGACGGGGCGCGTAGCACGACGATGTCGCCGTGGTCGATGCCCGTCAGCCGGAACGCGATCCGGTCGACGACGGCGTGGTCGCCGATGGACAGGGTCGGCGCCATCGCGCCCGACGGGATCGAGCGGACCGGGAACGCGGCCAGGAACGCGGCCAGGACGGCGGCCGCGACCAGCGCGGCGGCGACGGCACGGCGGACCCCGCGCCGCTCCCGCAGCGCCAGCCTCACGGCGACCCGGAGGCCGCCGGCCGTCCAGCGCAGCACCGGCCAGGCGCCCTTGACCTCGTCGAGCTCGGCGATGACGGCGGCGCCCCACGGGCCGCGGCTGCCGGCGAGCGCCACGGTCAGGACGCCGCGGGCCAGCCGGTGGAGGGCGCTCACGACGCGGTCCGGGGGTGCAGGCGGGGCGCCGGGGAGGTGGCCTGCGCCGCGCGCCGGGCCAGGCGCGAGCGGGCCAGCGCCGCGCCGTCCTGGGTCAGCCGGTAGAGGTGGCGCGGGGGCGGCCGGGCTGCTCCGCCGGCTCCCAGCGGGTCTCCAGCAGCGCCCCCTCCGCGAGGCGCATCAGGATCGGGTACAGCGAGCCGGACGCCAGCCCGGTCTCCCGGCTCAGGTCATACCCGTACCGCCACGCGTCTGGCGCGGCGAGCAGGGCCTCGAAGACGTGCAGCGTCTGTGGCGACGAGTGCGGCAACCTCGGCATGCCAGAAACCCTACATATGAAGACTATTGCTGGGAAGATGCGGCGGGTGCGGCGCGCCCCCTGGCGAGGGAGTCGACCCGGCGCAGCGCGTCCGGCAGGCGGAACGTGCCCGCCATCGCCGCGACCAGCGCGGCCGCGTCGGGCAGTGGCACCCCGGCCGCGGTGACGAACAAGGGGCGGTCGGCGCCGCCGCGGCGCACGGCGACGGCGTGGGTGGCGCTGCGGAACGCGGTCTTCGCCACGCCGATCACCGGGATGCCGAGCTCGTCGCGGACGTGCGCGCCGAGGCCCGGGCGGCCGTCCGGATCCAGGTCGACGTAGCCGTCGACGATGAGCAGGTCGAGCGGCGGCAGCGGGTCCAGCAGCGCGTGGATCGCCGGCAGCTCGCGCTTGTAGAAGGCGCCCGGCTCATACGGGGCGACGTCGTCGAGCCAGGCGACGCGCTCGTCGATCAGGGCGCCGAAGGTCGGCTCGCCGGCGACCACCAGCGCGCCCCGGGCGCCTCCGGTGTCCGGATAGTCGACGTCGATGGCTCCGTACCGCAGCGGACTCACGCCGGCAAGTGAACCAGTCCACCGGCAAGGCGTCGACCAGGTTCCACCCGGGCGCGGTTCAGCGCAGGGCCTCGTCCAGGCGGATCGCCGCGTTGATCAGGCCGAGGTGCTCGACGTGTTGAGCGTGAGGGCCGGCCCGTCCGCCAGCACCCGCAAAGGGCGACCGGCCGGGTCAGGGGCGGGCGGCGGCGCGCTCCAGCAGTGAGACGAGGCCGGCGCGGGTCGCCACGACGATCATCGTGTGACTGCGGTCGAGGGTCCGGCCGCGGCTGCGTTCGGGCCACCAGAAGGTCTGGACGCCCTGGCCGAGGCCGGGGCGGCCGGTCTGGACGGCGACGAGACGGAGCTCGTCGGCGACGCCGACCTCGTGGAACGGGCGGCCCTCCAGCAGGGAGCGGGCGCCGACGCGGACCTCGGCGACGAGCAGGACGCGGCGGCCGACGGGGATCGTGTCGACGACCTCGCTGCCGACCATCGAGGCGGCGAAGGCGGGGGCGGCCAGGTAGGAGACGCTGCGGGAATGGTTGATGCCGAAGGCGACCTTGATCCGCCGGGCGAAGTCCTCCTCGAACAGCCGCAACACCACCCGCAGGTCGGCGCGCAGCGAGCGGGCCAGCAGAGCCGCCTCCAGGTTGGTGACGTCGTCGGTGGTGACCATGACGAGGCAGCGGGCCGTGGCCACCGACGCGGCCTCGAGGGTCTCGGTGTCCTTGGCGTCGCCGAGGATCACCGGGATGCCGAGCGCCCGGGCGACCGCCACGCCGCGGGCGGTCGGGGCGCGGTCCATGGCCACCACGTCGATGCCCTGGTCGTGCAGGCCCTGCACGACGCGCGCGCCGACGTTGCCGAGGCCGATGACGATCACATGGTTGCCGACGGGCACGGCCAGGCCGCCGGCGGCGATCTTCAGGCGGGCCTTGACGAGGGTGTTGACGACGGCGGCGGTGACCGCCGGGATGACCGCGACGCCCGCGAAGACCAGCGCGAGGTCGACGGCCTGGCTGATCCGGCCCGCCTCCAGGTCGGCGTTGGCGCCGCCGAGGGTCGTGAGCACGGTGACGTACAGCGCCCGCCACGGACTCAGGTCCCGGACGGCGGCGACCACGACGCTGCCGGCAGCGATCAGGGCGAACACGCCGACCAGGACCCGCCGCAGGCCGCCCTTGAGCACGAGCCGGGTCATCCGCAGGGGGTGCCGGCCGTCGCGCCGCGGCGCCGGCCGGACCTGGCCGTACACGCTGACGAGGACCAGGTCGGCGGCGTCGTCCGGCGGCAGGGTGGCGCCGGTGGCGGTGTCCGCCAGGCCGCACCGGATGTCGGCCGGGTTCGCGAGCGAGCGGTCGACGGCCGCGAGGCGCTGGCCGTCGGTGAGCTGGATCGACGTCGGGGTGTTGTCGCCGAGCGCCGCCGCGACGAACGCGGGCGCGGCGATCTCCGACGCGGACAGGACCGCGCAGTTGCGCACCCGCGACGCGACGCCCGCGCCGAGAACGGTGTTGAACATCCGCAGCACGACCCGGACGTCGGGCAGCGCCTCCCGGGCGATCAGCGCCGCGTCGACGTTGGCGACGTCGTCGGCGTCGACGAACGCGATCGCCTCGGCGTCGGCGAGCTCGGGCCGCAGGAACGTGGCCGCCGTCAGGCGCCGCTCCTGCACCACCATCGACCACGGGTCGGGCGCGCACAGCTCGGCGATCTCGGGCGCCAGGTTCTGCGTGAGCGACGGGACCACGGCCGTCACCTGCGCGCTGTAGCTGTTGATCAGCTCGCCGACCAGCCGCCGTGCGAGGGCGTTGTCACCCCAGACGACGAATCTGCGCACGCCATCGATCGTATCGACGGTGGGCCATCAATGTGGTGGCGTGACAGGCGACGACCAGGCGTCAACACGGTGGCGGGAAGCCGGCCAGGAGATTGACGTCGTACACCAGCACCGCGTAGCGGCCGGTGTCGAAGCGCTGCTTCGGTGAGCCCCACATCTTCATCGCCTGCGCCGGCGTCCCGTAGAACGGGCGGTCCTTCTCGAAGACGATGAACCTGGCGTCGTGCGCCGCGTCGTACATGTCGGCCTTCGACTGCCAGCACATCGGGACCACCCGGTCATGGTCGCCGATCACCGGCGCGACGGTCACCTTCCGGTGCGTGGTGACGGTGATGTTGTTGGACGCCCAGTAACCGCCGAGGCCGTAGGTGAGCCCGCGGGCCTGCAGCCAGTCGGCGACGGCCTGCCCCTCGGACGCCTCGGCGCGCGGCGGTGAGTACACCACCAGGTTCAGCGTGAGCAGCGCCAGCACGCCGGCCAGCACGCCCTGCCGCCAGCGGGCCGTGACCCCCCGGCCGGCGGGCCCGTCGGCGGTCATGAGCCGCGGCCCGACGACACGACCGGCGATGACCGCCGCCATCGGCAGCACCGGCGAGATCTCCCGCGCCGCCATCAGGTCGACCGGCAGCGTCGACACGATCTCCGCGCCGATGTCGCAGCAGATCGCGATCGCCATGATGGACTCGACCCGGTCGGCGGTGCCGCGCACCGTCCGCAGCAGCACGATCGCGACGGCGACCAGCGCGACGAGGAACCCGATCAGGTGCAGGTAGGAGACGCCCTGCTGGATCCACTTGCCCTGCCAGCCGGGCCGGTGGGTGCCGAACAGCACGCCCAGCATCCGCGCCGTCATGTGCGCCCGGCCGAACCACTCGTCCCACGGCGACAGCTCGATCGGCGGCTTCGGCGTGTGGTAGCCGCCGATCGCGTGCAGGCCCCACGTCGCCAGGTGCGACAGGGCCACCGAGACGCCACCGGCGAGGGCCAGCTGGAAGTCCATGCTGGTCAGGCGGCTCTTGTACGACCCGGGCAGCCGCAGCGCACGCACCAGGCACACCAGTGCGAGGGGGACGGCGCCGACGAACGTGACGAGGGGATCCCCCCACGCGCCCCACGCCAGCAGCAGCGCCACGACGACCGGCTTCGCCTTCGTGTCGCGCATCCGGTCGATCGCCCCCCACGCCAGCAGCAGCGGCACGGCGGAGCCGGTGTGGTTGGGCGAGGACAGCAGCGTCTGGTAGCCGGTGCCGGGCACCGGGCACAGCAGGATCGCGACGGTCACCCCGACCCGCAGCCATGCCTGGAGCCCGGTCGCGCGGCCCTTCGCGAGGGCGGCGGCGAGCAGCACGATCATCGTGTACGTGATGGCGGCCGCGATGTGGATCTGGTCGACGGTCGGTCCGGTGAAGACCTGGATCAGCCCGTACTGGATGAGCTCCGTCGGGTAGAACGCGACGTCGGACAGCGTCCACCCGGTCAGCAGCGGGTTGCCGTGGAACATGTCCCAGGCCTGCAGCGCGTTGCTCGCGCCGTCGCTGTTGATCGGGAACGCGTACGCCATCCGCCGGTATGCGAAGAACAGCCCCACGGCCGCGACGGCGATCCCGAACCCGGTCAACAGCCTGGTTTTCAACACCACGGCAGGGTAGCTACTCGAATTCGTCGGTCAGTTCGCGGTATGCGGCGAGTACCGTTTCCGTCCTTTCCGTCAGTGTTTCTGCCGGTTCCGTGTCGCGAGCCGGCCGGGCGTTGATCGCGCCGAGCAGCGCGTCGGCGGCGTCGATGCGCACGCGGGCCCGCGACTGCGCCGCCCGCTGGTCCAGGAACCCCTGGCACAGCCCGGCGAGGTGCCGCAGCCGCCCGACCCGCCGGCTCACCTCGGCGTCGATCTCGGTCAGCCGTTGCGTGAGCTCCGCCTGCCGGTCCGTGACGGCCGCGAACAGCAGGCCCGCGCCGATCGGCTCGCCCACCGACGCGCGCAGCGCCCGGACGGCGGTCCGCAGCTCGCCGCGCTCGGCGAGGGCGTGCGCGAGGTCCCACAGCGTGCGTTCCAGGGTGTCGTGAGGGTCGGTCGGGTCGCCGAGCCGCTCCAGCGCGGGCCAGGTCAGCACGATCCGGTCGGCGTACCCGGCGGCCTCCTCGAACACGGACCGGTCGCGGGGGTCCGTCAGGTACTGCCGCAGCGCCCGCTCCCGGCTCGCCGGCGTCCGCACCAGGTGCATCCCGGCGAGCAGGAACCCGGTGGCGGCGATCGCGGCCAGGACCGCCCGGCCCAGCGGCGGCGCGCCGAGCCAGTGGATGCCGAGCGCGGCGATCGCGGCACAGGCGAGGGCTGCCGCGTACGCGACGAACACCCAGTTGTCCGCCGGCCAGAATGGACCGACGCGTGGCTGCCCGGATCCGCCGGCGAGGGCCCGCTGCGCCGCGCCCGCCTGCCGGCGCACGATCGCGGTGCGCCGACCGCGCAGGTACTCAAGCACGCCGGATCAGCGCCGAGGTGGCGCTCGCGATCAGCAGCCCGGCGAGGATCCCGGGCAGGCCGGCGACGAGCCCGGCGAAGAGGGCCGTCGCCGAGAGTGTCGGCAGTGACAGCGGCCCCACCCAGCTCGGCAGGTGCTGCGCCGGCACGCCGACCAGCGCGATCAGCGCCGCGGCGGCCAGGGCGAACAGCGGTGCGAAGGGCTGGCCGGTCATCAGGACCAGGCCGGCGGCGAGCGCGATGCCCAGCGCCGGCCCCGGCATAGGCAGCACCGTGAGCAGGCCGACCGCGATCGCGGCGGCCTGCGGGTGGGCGACGCCGCCGACGTTGAGCGCCGGCCACGCGACGGTGGCCGCGAGCGCCGCCCAGACGCAGCGGCGCGTGGCCGCCGTCGCTGGTCCGGGCCCCTCGTCGACGGCGCGGACGAACATCACAGCAGCCGCAGTTCGCGCGCCCGCTCGACGGCCTCGCGCCGGCGGCCGGCGTGCAGCTTGCGGTAGATGTTCTTGACGTGCGTCTTGACGGTGTTGACCGACACGTACAGCGTCGAGGCGATCTCCAGGTTGGACATCGTGCCCTGCAGGTAGCGCAGCACCGTCAGCTCGCGCTCGGTGAGCGGCTCGACGAGGCTGCCGTCGGCGCCGCGCCCACCGCCCGACAGCGGCGATGAACCGGCCGCCAGCTCCGCCGCCAGCGGGTGGTACACGGGCAGCAGCGGCGCGAAGTTGGCCAGGAGGTCCCGCACGGGGTGCCCGCCGACGAGGAACGGCCGGCGGAAGCTCTCCTCCTCCGCGATGTCCAGGGCGACCTCCAGGCCGCGCAGCACCCGGTTGCGGTCGCCGAGCGCCCTACCGGCGAGGGAGGTCAGGATCGCGGCGTGCACGGTCCAGGTCAGCGCCGTGTCCACCGACGGGGTCGCGTACTGCTGAGCGGTCGACGCGGCGGCGGCCGCCTTGCCCTCGACCAGCGCCGCCGCCGCGTCGACACAGGCGGCCCAGCCCGGATACACATCCGGGTCGCCGCCGGTCGCGACGAGCCGCCGGGCCGCGCCCAGGTCGCCGCCGCTGATCCGTAGCTCCGCCTCCGTCAGGGCCAGGGCCCGCTCCACGCTGGGCGCGAGCGGCGCACCGCCGAGTTCCCGGCGGGCGGTGTGCAGCACCTCCAGGGCCGCGGCGAGCCGGCCCGAGCCGTGGCGGAGCTTCGCCCGCACCGTGGCGATCGCGACGAGCAGGTCGGGGTCGCCGGCGGCCAGGTCCAGGCCCTCGTCGAGGAGCCGGTCGGCCTCCGCGATGCGGTCCCACTCGCCGTACACGCTGGCCAGGGCCATCCGGACCCAGCCGAGGTCGGTCGCGTCGGTGATGCCGAAGCGGTCCGCGGTCACCAGCGCCTGCCGGCCGAGCCGAGCCGCCGCCCGCAGCCTGCCGCGGGCCGCCTCCAGCACCGACAGCTGTGCCGCGGCGCACACCTGCGTCTGCGCCATGCCTGTGCGCTGGGCGAGCACCAGAGCCCCGTGCAGGGGAGTCCCAGCGGCGGCGAGCTCACCCAGCCGGAGGCGGGCCGCGCCCTCGTCCAGCATGGCCAGTGCCCGCACCTCGTCGGTCTGCTCCTCGGGCCGGTTGAGCTCCCCCAGGGCGGCGAGCGTCCTGCGCGGGTCGCCGGACAGCCACGCCTCGGCGGCCATGAACCCGGCCATCATCCGCGGGCTGACCCGGGCCGGCGCCTTCGCCGCGGCCTGCTCCTTCGGTGTGCCGCTCGATGCTCCGTTCAGTTCCACGCCGGGTGTACCGGCGGACGCCCCACTCGGCGCGGGCGCGGTCATCACGGCCGTCGCACCGCCGCCGTTCGCGGCCGGGACGTGCAGCGAGGCCGGCACGGCCGACCCGGCCTGTGCGGCCCGCCCGACGGTCGCGCCGACATTGCCGGCCGGACCGTTCGCGCCCATCCCGTGGGTCGCGCGGTTCGCGACGGCCGGACCGCTGACGCCGATCCCGTGGGCCGCGCGGTTCACGTTCGCCGGACCGCCCGTGCTGACCGGGCCGCCTGTGCCGGCTCCTCCCGCGGATCCGCCGGTACCGATGCCGGCGGTCGTGCCGGTCGTGGTCGTGCCGGTCGTCGTGGTGCCGGTCGCGTTCGGGGCCCCGGCGCCGCTGGTGCTGGTGCCGGTGCCGCTGGTGCCGCCCTCACCGCCGGACGCGGTCGTGACGCCGCCGCTCGTGCCGGTCGCGGTCGTGCCGAACGCGTTCGTGTCCCCGGTGCCGGTGCCGGTGGCGGTCGCGCTCGCCGGCCCGGTCTCGCCGTTGCCGCCGGCGGTGCCGTCGCCGCCGGTCGTGCGGGTCGTGTCTGTGGCTCCAGCGCTGGTGCTGGTGCTGGTGCTGGCCTCTCTGCCGGACGCGGTCGTGACGTCCGTGTTCGTGACGAACGCGTTCGTGGTCGTGGTGTCCTCGGTGCCGGCGGCGCTCGTCCCGGCCGTGCTCGTGGGCGTGGTGGTCCGGGTGCTGCTCGTCCCGGTCGCGGTCGTGCCGTTCGCGGCCGTCCCAGTCGCGGTTGTCCCGCTCGCGGTCGTCCCGGTCGTGCTCGCGGCCGTCCCGGTCCCGGTCGTGCCGGCCGGGTTCTGGGTTTCGGCGCTGGAGGCGGGCGGGGTGTCGGCGACGCGGTTGCTGCGGCGCAGGTAGTCGCGGGTGCCCTCCAGGTCGCCGACCCGCAGGCGCTCCGCGGCGAAGGCCAGGGCCAGCCGCGGATCCGCGTGTTCGTCACCGGCCGGCGGGTGCGGCGCCGCCTCGTGCGGGCGGTCGTAGCGGACCCCGCCGACGATGTCCGGCCAGTGCCGGTCCAGCGTCTCGACGGCGCCGGTCCAGTCGTCGGCGAGCAGCGCGTGCCGCATCGCCTCGGCCGGGATGCCGTAGGTCGCGTGCCACGCGGCCGCGCGGCGGTGCAGCTCGGCGACGCGTTCGGGGTTGCGGCGCTGCAGCTCGGAGTGCAGGGTGCGGGCGAAGAGCGGGTGGAACCGGTACCAGCCGCCGGGGCCGGCGTTGCGGGTCAGGAAGGCGTTGGAGCCCTTGAGCTCGGCGAGGACCCGCGCGCCGTCGTCGCGGCCGGTGATCGCCTCGACCAGGCCGGCGTTGAGGCGCGTCGCGACCGCGGTGTCGAGGAGCAGCCCGCGGGTGTCGGCGGGCAGCGTCTCGATGACCTCGCCGGTGAGGAAGTCGCCCACGGCGGTGCTGTAGGGGCCGCCGTCGTCGAGGACCCGCTCCGGCTCCGGGTGCCCGCGCATCGCCATCGCGGCGAGCCGTACCCCGGCCGGCCAGCCCTCGGTCATCGAGTGCAGCGCGTACAGGGTGCTGCCCGGCAGCACGACGTCGTGCGCGGCCAGCAGCTGCGCGGTCTCGGCGATGGTGAGCGACAGGTCGGTCGTGCGCACCTCGGTCAGCGAGCCGTTGACCCGCCAGCGGTACAGCGGCAACGCGGGATCCCGCCGGCAGGACAGCACCAGGTGCAGGCGGCCCATGCCGTGCCGGACCAGCGCCTCCAGCTCCGCGAGCGCGGCCTGGTCGCTGATCTCGCGCACGTCGTCGACGACCACGACGTGGGGGCGGTCGAGCGCGTCGACGGCTCGTGGCAGGTCGTCGGCGTAGGGGTCGGGCTTCAGGTCCCCGGCGGGCAGCGTAGCGTCCCCGGCGGAGAGGGCGCCGCGGAGCCGGGCGGGCACGTCGGCGCCGTCGGGTGAGTTCGCGGTCACCCAGCGCACGACCGGCACCTCGTCACCGATCCGCACGGTGCGGGCCCATGCGACCAGCGCCGCGGTCTTGCCCCATCCGGCGGGCGCGGTCACCAGCGTCAGCGGCGCGCGCACAGCGGCATCCAACTGCGCGACGACGCGGTCGCGCAGAACGTATCCGGGTGGGAGGTCCGGCACCGCCAACGTCGACGGGGCCGTTCCACGGCGATCCTGCTGTACCAACGCTTGCGACACTCGGTGCCCCCCGATTTCATACCTCGCCAAACGTGACGAGCAAAGCACCGCCCCAAGCTGCGGGGCCTCACCCTGCCTGGGTGGTCTTCCCTCGGCCGATGTGGCTGTTTGCCTTGCGTAGCAACGGTTGCATCGACATCGCTGCACCGGCGCGCCGTGTGCAGGAGGCTCACCCGGAACGGATGACGCGCGGTCACCACACTGGTCGGCAGCGTTCCGGCTATCGCCCGTCGCGTCGACGGGCGGGGAGGGATGAGCCCAGGATGAGCGCGCTTGTCGGTGAGATCGAACTCCGCGGCGAGAACGGGTTCGAGCTTGCCCTGAGGGGTTACCACCGCGGCCAGGTGGACCGCTACGTCGCCACCCTACAGATGCGGCTGACCACGGTGGAGACGGAGCTCGCCTCGGCGCGCTACCGGGAGCAGCAGCTCGCGGGCAAGGTCGAACGGCTCAACACGCAGGTGCGCCAGTGCACGTGCGGCGACGAGACCTCGCGGGCCGTCGGCGGCCGGATCCAGCAGATGATCGAGCTGGCCGAGCAGGAGGCCGACGCGCTGCGCAGGCAGGCGGCCGAAGAGCTCGACAGCGCCCGCACCGCGGGGGAGGCGCTGCTCGCCGACGCCCGCAAGCACGCCGAGGAGGCGATCCGCGACTTCCAGACCGCGCTCGCGCAACGCCGCGCCGAGGAGGCCCGCGCCGAGCAGTCCCGCCGCGTCCAGTGGGACACCCGCCGCCAGCGGCAGCGCGAGGCGGCCGAGAACCTCCTGGCGTCGACCCGCTCCCTCAGTGCCGAGAGCCTGCAGACCACCAGAAAGCTGCTGGACGCCCTGTCCGAGCAGCACGCCAAGTTGACCGCGGAGGTCGAGTCCGCGGAGAAGGAGATGGCCGACCTGCCGAATGCCTGAAGACGTTCCTGCCCCGAGGCGCCCGGTGGTCCACTGTGGACCACCGGGCGTCACCGTTTCCCGGGCGGGGAGCGTTCAGACGAAGACCTCGTGCAGGTGGTCCTCCTGCTCCTTGGACAGGTTGGTGTGCAGGAGCTTCGGCCGGTCACCGGCGAACGCGTCGCGGACCTTGTCGATGACGACGTCGGTGGTCAGCACGAACAGCGCGGACGTGCCCGGCTGGATCTCGTCGCGGGTGCGCTTGATGAAGTCGTCGTCGATCCCGACGTCCCTCAGCGAGCCCGAGATGGCGCCGGCGGCCGCGCCGACGGCCATGCCGAACAGCGGGATGAGGAAGATCAGGCCGAAGAGCATGCCCCAGAACATGCCGCCGAGCGCGCCCCTGCCGGTCAGGTTGTGCATCTGATGGGTCTTGGGCTTACTGGCGCCGACCTCCCACGACACGGTCGCGGCGTCCTCGATGGTCACCAGGCCCTGCTTCGAGAGGTCCTGGAGCTTTTCAGCGGCGCGGGACGCCCCGTCGGGGGTGTCGAACTTCCAGACGGTCAACGTGGCCATGGTCCTGCTCTCCGTTCTGTGAGTCGAGCGTTCTTTGAAGAGCGTCGCGGTGTGCGCCGGTGCGCGGCCCCACCTGTGCGGAGTGACGATGTGCCCGCTGGCCGATCACCCCACCGGGGTGAGGACGGATCACTCTGACAGCCAGCAGGATTCCTGCCATGAACGAACTGCGGGCGGCCCTGATGGTGACTGCTGCACCGTCAATGACGGTCCGCCCGTTCCCGCCAGCCGCGGGCGTCACGTCGTCGGTGGTCCCCGGCGTGACGACCCAGCTGGGGCGTCAGGTGAACACCGTTGAGCAGGGGGTACTCAGCGGGGCAGGACGAGCGGTGAACACGGCCCGCATCCTGCGCACCGGGCGCTCTTCAGCGAGGGCGGCGGGAGCCGATGGGTGGGCGGCTGATCCGGAGGAGGCCGCCCACCCATCGCAAGTCACACAGCAGGACCGATAGACGTCTGAACATTGAAGGACGGCGCGAGAGGCGCCGACGCGCTCCCAGGCCCGCGTCGGCGCCTCAAGCGTTTCCAGACACAGAGGGACCCAGAGACCACAGGACCCAGAGGCACAACCAGGGCCCAGAACACACAGGAAGGGTGGCTGCCACGGGGGCAGCCACCCTTCCTTCTTTCTCTGTGTGCCGCGCGGTTCTCAGATCACGCCGTGGTCCGAGGTCGGTGCGGAGTGCCGCGGCGGGTCGGACGACCACCGAGCCGTCTCGTCCTGCCGGGAGTGTGCGCCGGCCCCGCCGATGTCGCCGTACCGCGGCGGCTGCGGTGCCTCGCCGGGCGCGGGCATGTCGCCGTGCCGGCCCGTCTGGCCCGTTTCCGCGGCGGCGTGCGCACCCTCGTTCGGCCGCGTCGCAGCGGGACCCGGCCGCCCCGCCGGATACGGCCCGCCCGGTGGATAGGGCCCCACATTCGTCCCCTGCGCGGCCGGCTGCCCGGACGTCTGCGCGGCGGGCTGGTGCGGTGAGGTCGGCGAGTTCATCGGGATGCTGCCGCCGTACCCCTGGTAGTCCGCTGCCTGGAAGTCCCGGTCGGCCGCCCGGTGGCTCGCCGGGGTCTGCGCGACGGTGGGAGGCATGGAGTCGGCCCAGTGGACGGTGAGTGCGAAGAGGACCACCACGCTGAGCGTGATCATCAACATCGACCACACCGGGTACGCGCCGAGCCAGCCGATCTGGATCAGCATGTGCAGCGCGACGATGACGATCGCCGCCGCCCGGGCGACGGTGTTGCGGGCCATCAGCCCGATCCCGGCGGCCACCAGCAGCCCGCCGAAGACCAGCATGAGGATGCCCCAGCCGGTCAGGTTGACGACGACAAGACTGTTGTCGTCGATGAACGCCACCTGGTTCTGCAGCAGCGTGACGAGCCCTTCGAGCACGTTGAGGAGCCCGATCACGACGAGCATGACGGCCGCGAAGGTGACCCAGCCGAACCACACGGTTCTGCTCTTGGTCATGGCCTCAGTGTTCCTTCCTCTGCACGAGTGGGACACCGGCAGGAGGCAGGTCTGGCAGGTCTTAGCCAATGAGAGCAGGTTCGTCGTCCGGCCGCGGCGGACAAGAGAGGAGGCGCCGCGGCCGGATCCGGCGAAGCTCGTGTGGCGACCTCCCTCCCTTGCGGAATTGCGAACCGGTGCTTTTGAGCCGATCGTTCGGTGCGAGCGGATGACCGGGCATCACCCGGCCCGTGTGAGTTGCGGTTGCCGTTCATCGATGGATCGCCCGTCACCCGCACCGGGTGAGGACTTCTCACCCGGCGGCGCAAGCACAATGCGGTCGTGGAGATGGCCTGGATACCTGGTGGCACGTTCGCCATGGGTGCGGACGGCTTTTATCCGGAAGAGGCGCCGGTGCGCAAGGTCACCGTCGACGGCTTCTGGATCGACTCGCATCCCGTGACCAACGCCGAGTTCGCCCTGTTCACGACCGAGACCGGCTACGAGACGGTGGCGGAGCGGCAGCCGGAGGAAGACGGTCAGCCCGGCTCGATGGTGTTCGTACAGCCGCCCGGCCCGGTGCCACTGCGCGACTGGCGGGTGTGGTGGGAGTTCCGCCCCGGCGCGTCCTGGCGACATCCGTGGGGGCCGGACTCCGACATCCGTGGCCTGTCGGCGCACCCGGTGGTGCACGTCGCCTACGAGGACGCCGCCGCGTACGCCAGGTGGGCCGGCAAGGACCTGCCGACCGAGGCGGAGTGGGAGTTCGCCGCCCGCGGCGGGCTCGATCAGGCCATCTACCCGTGGGGTGACGAGCCCGAGCCGGGCCGGGCCAACATCTGGCACGGCATCTTCCCGTGGCTCGACCGCAGCGACGGCGGGCACGGCACCAGCCCGGTCGGTGCGTTCGCCGCCAACGCGTACGGCCTCTTCGACGTGGTCGGTAACGTGTGGGAGTGGACGTCGGACTACTACCGGTCCGGCAATGCCAGATTCGACGTCGGCGACGATCCTCTCCAGCCCCAGGGTGAGGTCGCCGACAACCCTCGGGTGGACACCCCGGCAGGGGCGGCCGTCTATGCGAGCCGGGTCGTCAAGGGCGGCTCCTACCTGTGCTCCACCGGCTATGACCACCGGTTCCGCCCCGCGGCGCGGCAGCCGGAGGCGGTCGAGAACGGCAGCTGCCACGTCGGCTTCCGTTGCGTTCGCCGCCTCGGGTGAACACGCACCGTTATTTGTTCACCCCCTACGGGTGAGGCGACCTCACCTTTAATCGCCTCACAATCCCGTGGTCATCCGCCGTGCTGCGGTGGGTGGGAGGGGGCGAAAAACGTTGGGGCAGAAAACGCTCGTTGACACCATCACCCGTCCCGCACTGCACTTCGCAGTGCCTGAGCCGCCCCGCTATCACGTGCCACGACCGCGTCTGCTGGACGCGTTGGATCGGGCGGTGGCGGGGCCTTTGACATTGATTTCCGCTCCGGCGGGGTGGGGCAAGACCACCTTGCTGGCAGAATGGGTGGCGGCCGGGCGATCTCCCTGGCCGCTGGCGTGGTTGACCGTCGAGGCGCACCACGGCCCACGCTTTTGGGAGCACGTGTTGGGTGCGGTCGCGGCGGCCACCGCGGAGCACCAGGTCACCGCGGCGCCGGCCGACGGTGGCGAGGCACTCGACGAACTGGTCGTGCTGCTGCGGCGGCCCGGCCCGCCGGTCGTCGTCATCCTCGACGACCTGCAGGAGCTGTCCGTCCCGCGGGTGTGGGGGGAGCTGGAGACGCTGCTTTCCCAGGCGGGTGACCGCCTGCGTCTCGTCATCGCCTGCCGGACCGACCCGGCGCTCACGCTGTACCGCTTCCGCATCCGCGGCGCGCTCGCCGAGCTGCGCAACGGGACGCTCGGCTTCACCATCGACGAGACCGCGCAGATGCTCAACGCGCACGGCGTCCGGCTCGCCGAGTCGGCCCTCGTGGAGCTGCACGCGGTGATGCGAGGCTGGGCGGCGGGGCTGCGACTCGCCGCGCTCGCCGTGCAGGGGCACCCGGAGCCTGACAGCCTGGTGCCCCGCTTCGCGTTGCAGGACCGGGCGCTCGGCGAGTACCTCGTCGGCGAGGTCTTCGACACCCTGCCGGAGGACATCCGCGAGGTCGTCCTCTGCACCTCGGTGCTCGACCAGGTCAGCGCCGAGCTCGTGGAGGCGCTGACGGGCCGCGTCGACGGCGCCCGCATCCTGGCGCAGCTCGAACACTCCAACCTGTTCGTCGTGCAGGGCAGCGGCAACGCCGGCATGTACCGGTGCCACCCGCTCTTCGGTCTCATGTTGTACGACGAGCTGCGGCACCGCCGGCCCGAGCAGGTGCGCCAGCTGCACCGCCGCGCCGCGGACTGGTTCGCCGCGCACGACTCGCCGGCCGACGCGCTGCGGCACGCGCTCGCCGCCCGCAACTGGGGCCAGGCCTCCGACCTGCTCGCCGCGAGCTGGCAGGAGCTGGTGCCGGGGGCGCGGCTGCGGACCATCAAGGAGCTGGTCCCGCCGCCGCCACAGGAGGTCCGCAACGATCCGCGGCTGGCCCTGGCCTTCGCCGCGGAGCGCCTGGACGCCAGCGACCCGCAGGGCACGGAGACGTTCCTGCACCTGGTCGACCGTTCGCAGCACACGCTGGTCGAGTCGGCCCGCACGGCGCTGCGGCCCATCGTCGACAGCTTCCGGATGGCCGAGGCGCACCAGTCGGGCAAGCCCGAGCTGATCCTCGCCACGGCGCCGCAGCTGCTGCGCGACGACATGGGCCTCGACGACCAGGACACCGCGCGGATGCGGGCGCTCGCGCTCGTCGCCGTCGGCGGCGCCCGCCTCCTGCAGGGCGACCTGGCGGCGGCGGAGCTGGCGCTCACCGAAGCGCTCAACCTGGCCCGCCGCTGCGGCGGGATCCAGTCGCAGCTGGCGGCGCTGCGGCAGCTCGCGCAGCTCAACGCGACCCGCGGGCGGCTGTCGGCGGCGATGCGCTACGGCAAGGAGGCCCTGTCCCTCGCCGACCGTGAAGGCCAGACGCAGGGCAGCGACGTGGTCTGGGCGCAGCTCACCGTCGCCGAGGTCTGCTACCTGCAGGCCAGGGTGCGGGCGGCCGAGCACTACCTGGACCGGGCGCTGGACGGCGGCGGTCTGGCCGACCCGGGCCTGGTCGCGGTCGCCACGATGTCCCGGGCGCACATCCGGGCCGCCGCGGGCGACGCCAGGGCCGCCTGCACCGAGCTGTCCGCGATCCGGCGGCAGCTCGCGGACTGGCGGTACACGCCCCGGCTCCAGCACTGCGTCACGCTCGCCGAGGCGGAGCTGCGGCTCGCCGCCGGCGACGTGGAGGCGGCGAAGCGGCTGCTCAACCTGGAGCCCGTGGATCTGCTGACGCCATGGTTGGGTGTCGTCCGAGCGAAGGCTGCCCTCGCCGAGCGCCGCCCCGCGGCGGCCCTCGGTGCGGTGCAGCCGTTCCTGGAGTACACCACCGGCTCGCTGGTGTGGACGGTCGACGCCAACCTCACCTGCGCCCGCGCGCTCCGCGCGCTCGGCGACCGGAGCAAGGCCGGCCGGGCCCTCGAGCAGGCGCTGCGCTGCGCCGAGGACGAGGGCATCCGCTGGCCGTTCGTGGCCGGCGGCCAGCCGGTCCGGGAGCTGCTGGTGACCTACCTGCCGGCGGGCAGCGGCTACCGCGGCGTCGCCGAGGACATCGCCACCGAACTCAACGGCTTCGGCCGCCCGGCCGCCGCGGCGGGCGAGCTGGCGGAGCCGCTCACCGAACGCGAACTGGCCGTCCTGCGCTACCTGCAGGGCACCCTGTCCGCGGGCGAGATCGCCTCGATGCTCTACGTGTCCGTCAACACGGTGAAGACGCACATGAAGAACATCTACCGCAAGCTGGGGGTCGGCAGGCGGCGAGAGGTGATCGAACGGGCTCGCGAGCTGAACCTGCTCTGACAGCTCGCCGGCCACGGCAAGCGGCCCCCGGGAATCTCCCGGGGGCCGCTGCTTTGTGCCCGCCCGGTTCCACGGACGGGCGCACCGACGGACGCACCGACGGACACGCGCCCACGGACGCGCCGACGGACACGCACCGACGGATACGCACCGACGGATACGCGCCCACGGATACGCGCCCACGGACACGCGCCCACGGACGCGCGCCGACGGACGCGCCGACGGACGCGCGCCTGCGGAACCCCACCCGGACGGACACACAAAACAGCGGCGGCGCCCACTCCGTTGAGGGCGCCGCCGCTGTCGGCGGTGGGGTCGTTCGAGCTACTGGGTGACGTACGGGCGGGCGCCGATGGCGGCCAGCTCCTCCGCCATCTCCTCGTCGTCCTCGACCATCACGCCTTCGATGATCGCCGTGTCCGCCTGCGCGGCCATGAGCACCGGCAGCGGGTCCATGAGCGGGTCGAGGGAGGCGCACTGCACGGCGATGAACGACTCGTCCATCTCGTGCACCGGCTCCGCGACGATCATCGGGACGGTGGCGTGCCCGACCGCCCGGACCCACATCTGCGGCGAGTCGAGGTCGATGACGTCGATGTCGGTGCCCGCCGGCGCGTTGCCGGCGGCCGGCTCGAGCTCCTCGACGATGTCCACCAGGATCACGTCCTCGTGGCGCACGATCGGCCGGCCGGCCTTGTGGCGGCCCCGGTACCGGTCGCTGCGGCTGTTGCGGCGCAGCGCCAGCTTCGTGACCGACGCGATCGGCGTCTCCTCCGGCTCGCCGTCGCCGGCGGCGGCCGCCCTGCCCCTCGGCACGGTCAGGACGAACAGGATGATCACGTCGAGCGTGACCATCAGCAGCGACCACGCCGGGTACGCCCGGAGCATGGCCAGCTGCGAGATCGCGTGCAGCGCCACGATGCTCACCGCGGCGGCTCGGGCGCTGCTCTTGCGGGCACGCAGCGCGAACCCCGTGGCGCCGAGGAGCACGCCGAGGGCCACCGTCGCGGTGGCCCAGGTGGTGGCGCTGGTGAACGCCACGTCATTCCTGTCGAACCCGATACCGCCGCTGGCGAACCCCACCAGCAGACCTTGCGAGACGTTCAACGTGCCGACGAGCGCGAGCATCGTCGTGCCGAACGTGGTCCATTCCTTCACCACACCGCCGCCGCTGTCCATCCGCCGTACTCTCCCTACCTCTGCCGTCCGCTGAATCGGTCTCAAGTGGGAAACAGGCCGGGATATACGTGTGGGCCGTGCCGGCCCCGGTCGAAACCAGGACCGGCACGGCCTATCTCCCCCGTTGTTTCTCTGTTCCCCCCGGAACAGGCCCGGATGGAGCGTTCCGGGCGCGCCGCCCGCGCGCCCGGAACGTCCATGTCGTGCCTGGGGAAGATGATTCGAGGGAGGCGGGTGATCAGGGATCACCCTCGATGGGTGAGGTCACGGAGGAACTGGAGAGCCGCGGTGGGGTGAGGTCATCCCGCCACGGGCTCGGCGGCGAGCAGGCAGGCGTCGTCGTCGGGGTTGCCACGCCAGGCCATGTCCAGCACCCCGTCCAGCGCGCGGTCCAGGTGCTCGGCGGGTGCGGACGCGCGCATCGCCGCCCGGACGTCGTCGGCGAGGACCTGGACGCCCTGGTCGATGGCCTGATCACGGCGCTCGACGACGCCGTCGGTGTACATGAGGAGCAGCTCCCCGGGCTCGATCCGCACGGCCGCCTGCGGGTACACGGCGCAGGGCTCGACGCCGAGCGCCATCCCGGGCGGCTGGCGCAGCGGCCCGACACCGTCCGCGTTGGCCCTCAGGATCGGCAGGTGGCCCGCCCGGGCCCAGACGAGCATCCGGTCGGCGGGGCGGAACCGGCCGCAGACCGCGGTGGCGAGGACCGTCGCGTGGCGCCGGCACAGCATCCGGTTGAGCGCGGCGAGGATCACGCCGGGCTCGTCGCCGGCCAGGGCCAGCGCCGTCATCGACGCCCGCAGCTGCAGCATGGTGCGGGCCGCGTCCGGGCCGTGACCCATCACGTCGCCGACGGCCAGCAGCACGTCGCCGCCAGGTAGCGCGGTGCCGAGGAACCAGTCACCGCCGACACCGGCGATCCTGTCCGCCACCGCATACCGCACACCGACCCGCACACCGTTGACCGCAACATCCGTCGTCACCACGTCACACCCCTGAGGCCTTCGTCGGTCGGCGGCCGATGCACGGCGGCCGCCCATATCGTGGCCCTCACGGCCGGGTGGGTGGCTCGCCCGGAAAGGGTGGTTGGCGGGGGTGCCGGCCCCACACCGGCGGGTGAACCGTCAGATCAGGCTCAGCTCCCGTGCCCGGCGCACCGCGTCGCGCCGCCGGCTGACGCCGAGCTTGCGGTACACGTGCCGGACATGCGTCTTGACGGTGTTGGTCGACACGCTGAGCACGGCGGCGATCTCCGCGACCGACAGCATGCTGCGCAGGTAGAGCAGCACCTGCGCCTCCTTCTCGGTGAGCGGGTCCGGCATCGATTCCCCCGCGGGCGCCGCGGACCATGCCGCGAGACCGTCCGGCGCGGCGGGAGACGCGGCGGGAGTCACGTGGGCCGCCGCGGGCGGCTCGGTGCTCGGGTCGGCGGGCTCCGGGTCGCGCTGCCGGGGTGGGGTGAGCACCGGCGGCGACGCGAGGACCTCCGCGATCCAGCCGGCGTGCCCCTCGAACGGCCGCCGGATCCCCTCCGGGCCGGCGATCCGCAGCGCCTGGTCGAGCTGCTCCGACGCGCCGGCCAGGTCGCCGAGCTGCCGCAGCGCCTGGGCCAGCAGCACGGTCGCGGAGACGGCGGTGACCAGCGACCCGGGCCCGTTGTCAAGGATCCGCTCGGCTATCTGCACAGTGGCCGCCGGCCGCCCCTCGGCCAGGTGCAGGCGGCCAAGCGCCAGCCGCGGCTCGTCGGAGCCCGGCCAGTGCCGCAGCGCCTCGGCGATGACCGCGTGCGCCTGGTCCATCCGGCCGTCGAGCAGGCACAGCTCCGCGTGCAGCGCCCGCGCGGTCACGTCGGCGGTGCGCGGCATCACGCCCACCCTGGTGTCCATCAGCGGCTCGAGCGCCTCCAGCGTGCCGGCGTGGTCACCGCGGTCGAAGAGCAGCAGCGCCAGGGCGATCGACCCGCTGACCCAGCTGTTGGGGTCGGGGGCGGCGTTGGTGTTGACGCTCTCCTCGATGTGGAAGCGGGCCTCGTCGAGCTGGCCGCGTTCCCGGCACACGGTGGCGAGCACCAGCCGGGCGTAGCTGATGTTGCGCGACTCGGCGATCCCCGCGTCGCGGCAGCCGTCGAGGACCCGCCGCGCGCAGGCCGCCGCCGCCGACAGCCGGCCGCGGCTGAGGTGCGTGAGCGCCCACAGGCGGTTCGCCTGCACGGTGAGCAGGTTGAAGCCGGACTTGCGGGCCAGGTCGGCGCCGAGCTCCAGGTGGGTGTCGGCCTCGTCGAGCCGCCCGCCGGCCACGGCCGCGCCGGCGAAGGTCAGGTGGGCCACGGCCCGCGCCGCGTCCGCGGAGTCCGCGTAGACGTGCTCGCCCGCCGCGTCCTCGGTGCGCTCCAGCAGGCGCGCCGCGGTCTCGTAGGCGCGCTCGGGGTGCTCGACGGCGGCGGCCTCCGCGAGTCGCATCGCCGCGAGGACCTCGGCCTCCAGCGCCGCGGGTGCCTCGCCGAGGCCGCGCTCACCGAGCCGGATGAACGCCGACATGCCGACCATGTCGCCGGTGTCGCGGCACGACAGGGCGAGCGCGAAGGCGAGCATCGGCCGCTCGGCGATGTCGTGCGGTGGCTGCGGCCCGTCCCGGGTGGTCAGCGCCCGCGGCCCCGAGCCGGCCAGCTCCGGCCAGTACTGGAGGAACAACCGCTCGGTCGAGACCCAGTCGCCGCCCGCGATGGCGTGCGTCAGGGCGTCGCTGGGCAGCCCGTTCGCCGCGTACCAGCCGGCCGCCGCGCGGTGCAGGGCCCGCTCCTCGGCGAAGGACAGGGTGGTGCGCAGCTCGGCGCGCAGCATCGCCCGCAGCAGCCTGCGGTAGCGGTACCAGGAGTGCGAGCCGCCGTAGAAGCTGGCGAGCGAGTTCGCGCGGCTCATCTGGGCGAGCAGCCGGGCGCCGCTACGGCTGCCGGTGAGCGCCTCGACCAGGCCCGGGCAGACGGTCTCCAGGATCGAGGTCCGCAGCATGATCTCGCGGATCTCCGGGTCGAGGTGCTGCAGGATCTCCCGCCGGACGTACTCGCTGAGCCCGACCTCCTCGTTGAGCCCGGCCTCACCCAGGATGATGTCGGTGACCAGCCGCTCCGGCTCGTGCCGGCCGACCATCGCCGACAGGGTGACCGCGACCGCCGCCGGCCAGCCCTCGGTCACGTGCCAGAGCGCGTAGCGGAAGTGCTGGGCGAGGCGCACCCCGTAGCCGTCGGCGAGGCCGGCGACCTCGTCCTGGGTGAAGGCGAGGTGATCGGTGCGCAGCTCGTTGAGCTGGCCGCGGACCCGCCACCGGTACAGCGACAGGGGCGGCTCGGTCCTGGCGAGGATGAGGAAGCTGATCTGGTCGCCGAGACGGGTGACGAGCCGTTCGAGCCGGCGCAGCACGGTGTGGTTCGTGACATGGTGCAGGTCGTCGAGGACGACGACGGCGCGGTCGTCGTGGTGGGCGTTGCTCCACACGTAGGTGGCCGCGTCGACGGCGATCCCGGCGGCGGTGAGGGCGTGTGTCAGCTGCCGCCACGCCCCGGCGCCGCAGTTGGCCTCGAACCGCACGTACGCGGCGCGCCCTGGCGCCCGGCCGGCGGCGATCCACGACGCCACCAGGGTGGTCTTGCCCCAGCCGGTCGGTGCGCACAGCAGGGTCACGGGGTGTGACACGGCGGCGTCGAGCTGCTCCATGAGCCGGGCCCGGGCGAGGTGCACCGTCGGCAGCTCGGGCGCGTCGCCGCGCCGCTCGGCGGCGGGTGCCTCGGTCAGCCGGCCAGGCCCTGTCCGGCCGCGGAACCGCTCGGCGGCGTCGTTGTGCGCCAACTTGTCGAGCGTGCTCTCGCGTGGAACGCCGTGCTGGCTGGTCTGCACCGTCACTCCCGAAGACGAGTCTCAGACGTGCTGGGGCGGCCCTTTCACCGAGGGTTGCATTCGTTGGACAGAACTGACGCCGACCAACCATAGATCTCCCCGGGTCCGGAGGGGAGTCCCACATTTGGCGGCTTCGATTGCATTGGTACAAAGATTGAAGACCATCTCATAGTTGAGACTTCTAATTATGGACATCTGTCAATTAATAGTGGTTCCATGACGTACAACGGGTGTGCGGCTCGCAGGGTGATATGCGGCGCTCGTCCAGTTTTGCTGTCCGTGTCAGTTGTTACTGACCGTCTTGGGAGCTACACAGCGTGAACCTGGATCTGGAGGCGTCGCGTGGCGCTGCGCGGGGGTGTGCGGGGGTGTACGGAATGGTCCGGTTCGACCGGAACCGGACCTCTCGCACACGACTGTGTCGATCATCTATGTCTATGCGATGGCGTGTCGACACGACATGTTACTCACCCACCGATCAGAAGTTACTTACTAGATCTCTGAACACCGATGTGTTTTGCGGATAATTACAACGATGTCGTCAACGACACTCCTCATACGCGACCGGACGTTCGCTCAAACGGGTGCCAATCTGCAATTTGCACTTCGCAGGAACCGGCATAGGGTACATACCAGGCGCGCTGCGGGGACCGCGGCGAGGTTGGGACCATTGCGCCCGGGCAGATTGTTGGTTTGGATGGTTCGTCCGTGAATGCGTCAAGACCGGAGGGCCGGTGTACGACCTCAACAGCCTCTCCCTGAGCGAGATCGTTCGCTGCGGGACCGAGGTGCGTGCGGTCGCGGCGAAGGGTGACGACCTTTCCGGCGCCCTGCACGCCGTCGCGGAGCTTCTTCACGAGCGCATTCGCGATGGTGACGCCGGCCCGTCCGCCTTCTCCTGGCTCCGTCTCGCCGCGGGAGAAACGGTCGTCACGACCGTCCCCGCCGGCGCCCTTCCGGTCGGCGGGTGGGGTGCCACGGGCGACTGGCGGGCGCCCGGTGCGGTGGCCACGGGGGTGCAGCTGCGCGAGGTCGACGACCATCCGGTGCGGGCCGTGCTCGCCGTCGGCTGCGCCGGCCACCACCTGCTCGGCGGCGTCACCGTCCGGCTCGACCAGCAGACCGCCGACCTGTTCGAGCTGATCTTCCTCAACCTCCGGATCGGCCTGCATCGCCACGTCGATCCGGGGAACGCCGCCGCCCGCGAGGAGGCGTTCGGCGACCTGCTCGTCGCCGTGGAGCGGGCCGCCGAGCGGCAGGCGGCCCACCTGGAGCGGACCGTCGCCGAGCTCGCCGACGCCGCCGGGCGGCTGCGCCGCAGCCAGCAGGAGCTGCGCGAGCGGGAGGGCAGGCTGCGGGAGGAGACCAGCCTCGTCGAGGCGCTGCACTCCGTCGGCACCGAGCTGTCGTCGGAGCTCGACGTCGACCGGGTCGTCCAGCGCGCCACCGACGTCGCGACCAGCCTCACCGGCGCGGCCTTCGGCTCGTTCTTCTACAACGTCACCGACGAGTTCGGCGAGTCGTACCTGCTGTACACCCTGTCCGGGGTGTCCAGGGACAAGTTCGCGAAGTTCCCGATGCCGCGCAACACCAAGGTGTTCGACCCGACGTTCCGCGGCGTCGGGTACATACGCAGCGACGACATCAGGAAGGACCCGCGCTACGGGCACAATCCGCCGCACGCCGGCATCCCGGCGGGGCACCTGCCGGTCGTGAGCTACCTGGCCGTGCCCGTCATCTCCTCCACCGGCGAGGTCCTCGGCGGCTTCTTCTTCGGCCACCCGCGGGCCGGCCGGTTCACCGAGCGGCACGAGCGCCTCGCCGTCGGCGTCGCCGCGCACGCCGCGGTCGCGCTCGACAACGCCCGCATGTACCTGCGCCAGCGCAACGCCGCCGTCGAGCTGCAGCGCAGCCTCCTGCCCAGGATCCCGCGGGTGGACGGGCTGGAGGTCGTGTCGCGGTACCTGCCGGCGGCGAAGGGCGTCGAGGTCGGCGGCGACTGGGTCGACCTGGTGCCGCTGTCCGCCGGCCGGGTCGCCCTCGTCGTCGGCGACGTGATGGGCAAGGGCATCCGCGCCGCGGCGGTGATGGGGCAGCTGCGCACGGCGATCCGCTCGTACGCGTCGCTGGACCTCGCACCCGGCCAGCTCATGCGGCAGCTCAACACGCTGCTCGCGGCCGACCACGACACGCAGATGGCGTCGTGCGTGTACGCGGTCTACGACCTGGTGCACGGCACCCTCAGCTACGCCAACGCCGGCCACCCGCCCGCCGTCGGCGTCCTGGAAGGCCAGCCGACCCGGCTGCTGACCGGGCCCATCGGCCCGCCGCTCGGGACGGTCGACTTCCCGTACACCGAACAGATCGTCGCGGTCCCGCCGGGGGAGGCGCTCCTGCTGTACACCGACGGCCTCATCGAACGGCGCGACCGCAACATCGAGGACCGGCTCGCCGACCTTCAGGCGCGGATCGTCCAGCACCCGCGACCCACCCTGACCGCGATCGACGACCTCGTCGCCGGGATGGTCGACCCGGCCCATCACGAGGACGACATCGCGGTCCTCTACGTCCGGCAGCCGCCGGCCGAGGTGCCGCTGACCGCGGTCGCGGCGTATCCGGCGGCGGCGTCGGAGAGCCGCGCCGCCCGCCGCTTCGTCCAGGAGACCCTGCGTGGGTGGGGCGTGCCCGGCGAGCGCGCCGAGACCGCGGTCGCGGTCGTCGCCGAGCTCTTCGCCAACGCGGCGACCCACGCCCGCACCCGCCACGTCGAGCTGCGCCTGCACCTGCTGCCGGCCCACGTCGCCGTCGAGGTGTTCGACCAGGACAACCGGCTGCCGTTCCTGATCGAGCCGACCTTCGACGACGAGCACCACCGCGGCCTGCAGATCGTCCGCGCCAGCTCCGACCGCTGGGGGACCCGCGCCGTCGCCGACGGCAAGGTCGTCTGGGCGGAGATCCCCTAGCGGTCGCTCGACATCAGCCCTGCAGCCGGGCCAGCTCCTCCTCGACGATCGACTCGTCCAGCTTCTTGAACACCGGCGTCGGCGCCGACAGTGGCGTGCCCGCGACGATCTGCTCCGGCGCCCAGGTCGCGCCGTCCTTGTAGTCGCCCGTGAGGATGGGGTACGTGAGGCCGTTGTCCAGGTCCTCCACGTCGACGATCTGCGGCATGGGCGCGTGCACGCCGGTGCCGCCGAGCAGCTCGTGGATCTGCTGGGCTGCGTGCGGCAGGAACGGCGTGAGCAGCGTGTTGCAGTCGCGCACCGCCTGCAGGGCGACGTGCAGGACGGTGCCCATCCGGGCCTTGTCGTCCTTGAGCTTCCACGGCGACTGGTCGGAGAAGTACTTGTTGACCTCGCCGACGATCCGCATCGCCTCGGTGATCGCGGCCTTCTGCCGGTGCTTGGCCAGCAGGTCGCCCACGGACTGGAAACCGGCCCTGACCGCGTCCAGCAGCGCGGTGTCCTCGGCCGTCAGCTCGCCCGCGGCGGGGATCTCGCCGAAGTTCTTCGCGGCCATCGAGATCGAGCGGTTGACCAGGTTGCCCCAGCCGGCGACCAGCTCGTCGTTGTTGCGCCGGCGGAACTCCGACCAGGTGAAGTCCGTGTCCGTCGCCTCCGGGCCGGCGACCGCGATGAAGTAGCGCAGGGCGTCGGCGTCGTACCGCTGCAGGAAATCGCGGACGTAGATGACGACCCGGCGGGACGAGGAGAACTTCTTGCCCTCCATCGTCAGGTACTCCGACGACACGACCTCGGTCGGCAGGTTGAGCGCGCCGAGCGAGCCCGGCTTCGGCGCCGAGTAGCCCAGCAGGATCGACGGCCAGATCACCGAGTGAAAGACGATGTTGTCCTTGCCCATGAAGTAGAACGCCTCGGCGTCCGGGTCCTGCCACCACCTGCGCCACGCCTCGGGGTCGCCGCTGCGGCGGGCCCACTCGACCGAGGCCGACAGGTAGCCGATGACCGCGTCGAACCAGACATAGATGCGCTTGTCGTCGCGGTCGCGCCAGCCGTCGAGCGGGATCGGCACGCCCCACTCCAGGTCGCGGGTGATCGCGCGCGGCTGCAGGTCGGCGATGAGGTTGCGGGAGAACTTCAGCACGTTGGGCCGCCAGCCCTCGCGCGTGTCGAGCCAGGCGTTGAGCTGGTCCGCGAACGCGGGCAGGTCCAGGAAGAAGTGCTCGGTCTCCACGAACTCCGGCGTCTCGCCGTTGATCTTCGACCGCGGGTTGATGAGCTGGTCGGGGTCGAGCTGGTTGCCGCAGTTGTCGCACTGGTCGCCGCGGGCGCTGTCGTAGCCGCAGATCGGGCACGTGCCTTCGATGTACCGGTCGGGCAGCGTCCGGCCCGTCGACGGCGACCGCGCGCCGAGCGTCGTCCTGGCGATGATGTACCCGTTGTCGTGCAGGCCCTGGAACAGCTCCTGCACCACCTGGTAGTGGTTGCCGGTCGTGGTGCGGGTGAACAGGTCGTAGGTCAGGCCGAGCCCGTGCAGGTCCTCGACGATCACGCGGTTGTACCGGTCGACGAGCTCGCGCGGGGTCACTCCCTCCGCGTCGGCCTGGACCTGGATCGGGGTGCCGTGCTCGTCGGTGCCGGAGACCATCAGCACGTCGTGACCGGCCATCCGCATGTAACGGCTGAACACGTCGGAAGGCACTCCGAAGCCGGACACGTGACCGATGTGGCGCGGCCCGTTGGCATAAGGCCAGGCGACCGCGGCGAGAACACGACTCATGACCCGCAAGCGTAGTGACCCGTCCTGACCTTCGGCGAACGGATAGTTTCTCCCGACACGCTAGGGGACGTCCGAAATCTCCGGTATCACCCGTTGTCCAATGAAAACGTGAGCGAAGAAGCGTGGTGGCGGGGCCAGGCCGCCGGAATTCCCCCGAAACCATCCGACGCCTTCCCGCTGTGGCCGACCACGTCGACCACCACGGTGCGGGCGCCGGCCGACGAGGAGCTGGGCACGGATCTCGTGCCGGCGGCCGCGCCTGCGGGGCTCGCTCCGGATCTCGTGGATCCCGCCGCGCACGACGCGGGGGCGACCGCCGTCATCGAGCACCTCCAGCAGGCCACCGTCCACCTGGAGGAGACGGCGACGCAGCTGTCCTCGCTGTCCTCGCTCGCCGGGGTGCAGCCGCCGGGCGCGGGCGAGGCGTGGCCGCCGGCCGCGATGCGGGTCATGCGCCAGCCGCGCGACGCCGCCCGCACGTCCCCGCCGCCGAAGCGCCCGCCGCGCAAGCCCAAGCGCCTGCGCAGCCCCGCGGCCGGCCTGCCCGCGATGCTGCTGATCGCGCTGCTGGCCGGCTTCTTCGCCTGGACCAGCGCCGAGCCGTTCTTCCTCGACATGGGCCAGGGCGAGGCCGGCCACGCCCAGGTCACCCGCTGCCGCGGCGACGGCGTCCTGCGCCGCTGCTACGTGACCTTCCAGCCCGACAAGGGTGCCGCGGTCGCCGGTGTACCGCTGGTCGGCGCCGACGACGCCCCCGGCGCGGTCCTCGACGCGCGGATGCGCGAGGGCGGCCGGATCGCGTACGCCGGCAACCCCACCGGGCTGCGCGTCCGCTGGACCGTCGGGCTGGCCCTGGTCCTCCTGTGCGGCGCCGCCCTGTGCTGGGCCACGGGCGCCGGCCGCCTGGGCCGCTTCCGCACCCGCCTCGCCGCCTACGCCCTCACCGCCGCCGCCCCGGTCGTCCTCGCCCTCGGCGTCCTCGTGAGCTCCTACTGACCCGCGTGTGCCTCATGATCCGGAAGAGTTCTTGTCGTCCTGGCGACCAGAACTATTCCGGATCATGGCGGGGGAACCTCGTGCGGAAGTTTCAGGCGTGGGCGGCGGCGTAGACCTCGCGGCGGGGGAGGCCGAAGCGGGTCGCCACCTCGGTGATCGCGTCCTTCTTGGACGCGCCGGCGGCGACCAGCGCGGCGACCGAGGCGGCCAGGGCGGCGTCGGAGGGGCGCTCCTGCGGCACCGCCGGGGCGCCACCGACGACCAGGGTGATCTCGCCACGGGCCGATTCCGCGTCCTCGGCCAGCTCGCCGAGGGTGCCGCGGCGGATCTCCTCGTACGTCTTGGTGAGCTCGCGGCACAGTGCCGCCGGGCGGTCGGCGCCGAAGGCGGCGGCCAGGTCGCGCACGGTGTCGCCGACGCGGTGCGGGGACTCGAAGAAGACCAGGGTGCGCGGCTCGGCGGCCAGGGACGCGAAGTACGTGCGCCGTTCGCCCTGCTTGCGCGGCGGGAACCCCTCGAAGCAGAACCTGTCGCAGGGCAGTCCCGACACCGCCAGGGCCGTCGTGACGGCGCTCGGGCCCGGGGCGGCGCTCACCGGTACACCCAACGCCACCGCCGCACGGACGAGCCTGAACCCGGGGTCGGAGACGCTGGGCATGCCGCCGTCGGTCACCACTGCGACGGTCGCCCCGGCGGCGAGGAGGTCCGCGAGCTCGGGCGTGCGGCGCTCCTCGTTGCCCTCGAAGTAGGAGACGAGCCGGCCGCCGATCGTCACGCCGAGGTGCTGGGCGAGACGGCCCAGCCTGCGGGTGTCCTCGGCGGCGACGACGTCGGCGGAGGCCAGGACCGAGCGCAGCCGGGGCGAGGCGTCCTCGGGATTGCCCAAAGGAGCTCCGAGCAGAATCAATGGCACATGTGCGATGGTGGCATCCCAACGCCTACGATCGCGCAATGACCTCGGTGCTGACCGACGCAAGCGAGACGCCGCCGCCGGCGGTGGAGCCGTCCCGGGATGGAGCCGCACCGGTCGCCGACGCGGTGCGTCGCCGGCTCGCCCGGCCCGGACCCGCCACACCCGGTTTCTGGCTGGCGGCGATCCTGGTCACCGCGATCGGGCTGCTGCTGCGGATGGTGAACCTGGCCCATCCGAGGGAGACGATCTTCGACGAGGTCTACTACGCCAACGAGGCGTGGGACCTGCTGCAGCACGGCGTCGAGTGGAACCCCGAGGACAACACCCCGCAG
>NZ_JBIAYW010000045.1:0-37824 GCF_042898305.1 Dactylosporangium sp. NPDC000521 | reverse complement strand
CCCGATCCGGTAGGTGGGAACGGGCAGCGTTCCGGCCGCGTACTGCCGCCGAGCGGTGATGTACGCGATGCCGGTCGACGCCGCCCATTCCTTCAAGTTCACGAGAGCATTATAGCTGCTTTAAAGAGCGCCAAAGATGCACGATATGTCAACAGCTACCAACCCCGCCGGTCCGGCCGCTGTCGCGCGGATGGCCGTTGGCTTTCGTGAATATTGATAAGGACTGTTGACAGTTCACGTTCGGAAATGTTTGCTGATGTCGATCCGTCCGCCCCTTTCCACCGCCATGGGGAGCCCAGCGTGACATCGATGCCACACGCGTCCCGCCGGGACGTCATCATGCGACGCGTCCTGGCGACCCTGCTGCTGCTCGGGTTCTTCGTGCTGCCCGGGCCGGCCGCGCACGCCGCGACCGCGATCTGTGCGCTGTACTGCGACACCCGCGACCCGTCCCTCGCACGGCAGGAGACGTTCCCCGTCCCGACCGTCCTGATCAACGGCCGCCGCCTCGTGCTGCATGTGTCCGATGTGGACGGTATGGCGTGGGGCAGCATCGACGCGGGCGTCCTCGGCGACTCGGTGTGGCTCGACCGGTCCTTCGACGGCGGCGCCACGTGGGAAGGGCTGCTCGGCAAGGCGTCGATCCCGGGCACCTGGACCGGCACCCGCACCCTCATGTACAACGCCGGCGACCCGTCGCACCACCGGCGGGGCGTGATCCGCGCGTGCGGCGACGCCCGCGGGGTCGCCTGCACCGGCTGGCGCCACCTGCCGCTGTGCGCGCCGACGTGCGACGGGGCCTCAGGCGGTACCGACGCCGAAACCGCCAGGACGACCGCCCTCAACGGACGGACGTTCGCGCTGCACCTGGACGCGGCCGGGATGGCGTGGGGCACCATGTCGGGCGCGCAGGCCGGCGACGAGGTGTGGCTGGACCGCTCCTGGGACGCCGGCGCATCCTGGCCCGGCGGCTCGCTGCTCGGCCGCACCACGGCGTCGCGCACCGCCAGGTTCAACACCGCCGATCCCGTGTCGCTGCTGTACGGCGGCGCGATCCGCGCCTGCGGCCGGGCCGGGTCCGTCGCCTGCACCGCGTGGGCCCGGCCGTCGTCGAACCGGCCCTCCGCGATGGCCGACGCGCTGATGTACTCCTACGACCCGAACACCGCGTGGTGGCCGTCGAGCTGGTGGAACTCCGCCGTCGCGCTGCGCACCGTCATCGACTACACCCAGCGCACCGGCGACACCCGGTACCTGTGGACGGTGCGCCGGACGTTCGACGTGAACCGGGTCGCGTTCCCGGCCGGCGCCCGCTCCTCCGACCCGATCGACGGGCACTTCATCAGCCGCTCCATCGACGACAGCGCCTGGTGGGGCCTGACGTGGATCGCCGCCTACGACCTCACCGGCGACCGCGCATACCTCGACGAGGCGGTCACCATCGCCGCCTACGTCCACGGGTTCTGGGACACGTCCACGTGCGGTGGCGGCGTCTGGTGGGACCGGGAGCGCACCTACAAGAACGCGGTCACGATCGGCCTGTACGTGCGGCTCACCGCGGCCCTGCACAACCGCCTCGCCGGCGACACCACCTGGCTGCAGCGCGCCGTCACCTCGTGGAACTGGTTCACCGCCAGCGGCATGATCAACGCTTCCGGTCTGGTCAACGACGGGCTCACCGCCGGCTGCGCCAACAACGGGCAGACGGTGTGGAGCTACAACCAGGGCCTCGCGATCGGCGCCGCCATGGAGCTCTACCGCGCCACCGGCACCGCCGCGTACCAGGACCGCGCCCGGCAGCTCGGCACGGCCGCGCTCGCCTCGCCGCTGGTCCGCTCCGGCGTGCTCACCGAGGCCTGCGATGTCGCACCGGCCACCTGCGACGACAACGGCAAGCAGTTCAAGGGGATCTTCATGGGGTACCTCGCTGAGGCGGGCACCCAGTTCCAGGCCTTCCGCACCACGCAGGCGAACACCGTGTGGAACGGCCGGGACACCCTGAACCGGGTCAGCTCCCGCTGGGCCGCCTCCTCCACCGCCCCCGCGGACTGGCGCACCCAGGCGAGCGCCCTGTCCGCCGTCCTGTCCGGTCAGTAGGAACCGGGCGCAAGGACTACGATCCCGGCCTGTCGTTCCAGGCGGTGAACGTGCCGGCGGACCCGATCGGATGAGCGCACGGTGGGTCGATCGTGCGGTCCGGCCGCAATGGTGGTAATGAGGAGTTGCATCGACCGCTGGCCATGGAGACTCCTCGAATTGCCTGATGAAGACGAGCACGAGTCGCTGGCGGTGGCCCGGGAGCGGGTGCGGGCCTGGCTGGCGGGTGCGCGTGTCGGCGGGCCCGATGCCGATGCCATCATGCGCGCCGTGATGGAGCTGACCACCAACGTCATCGACCGCTCCCCGCGGAAGCGGTCATGTCGCTGGTCGCCCTCGACCACGACACCCGCGACTCCGATCGCGTCTCCGAGAACGGAACCGACGACTGACGACCCGCACCGCGCCCGGCTCTTCTCAGCACGGCAGAACGGTGAACCATGGACCCTGACCGTGCCCACGTCGTCGTCACACCGGCCATCACCCCCGAAGCCCTCATCCTGCGGATCGTCGGCGACGTCGACGCCGACACCAGCGAGGCCGTGCAGGCCGGGTGCCGGGCCGCGGTGGCGGCCATGCCGCCGCCCACCCTGGTCATCGTCGACCTGCTCGCCGTCGGGCTGCTCAGCGCCGCCGCCGTCCGGCTGTTCCTGCAGTTCACCACCACCTGCAGCGCGAAAGGGCTGCAGGTGTACCTCGTGGCCGCCCCCGGCTCCATGCCGCTGCGCATCCTCACGCTGACCGGCCTGAGCGTCCCCATCTTCCCCACCGTCAACGACGCGTTCGGCGCCGGTCACGGGTGACCACGACCGGCGCCGGCGGGGGACACGGCAGTCGTCAGGTGAAGTCGGCCGCGTGGTCGTGGGCCCACTCCGCGAACGTGCGGGCCGGCCGTCCGGTCACCGGTGTCGCCGTCGGCAGCTCCACCGGGACCGGCGCGGCCACCTCGACCGCCCCGGCGGCGGGCGCGTTGCCGGAGTAGTCCTCGAAGCCGAGCAGGAAGTCGGCGTTCGCCGCCGCGAAGCCGCCCTGCGCGTGGTACAGCTTCCGGGCCTGCGTCGCGGTCACCACCTCGAGGCGCACGGGTCGCCCGACCGCCGCGGCGATCGCGTCCACCTGCGCCCGGCGGGTGATCAGCGCGGGGCCGTTGACGTCATACGCCATGCCGTGGTGCCCGTCCTCCAGCAGCGCCGCGGCGGCGACGTCGGCGATGTCCGCCTCGTGGACCGGGCACCACGCGGCGTCGGGGAAGGGCTCGCGGACGACGCTTTCGGCGCGGATCGACGGGCCCCACAGCCACAGCTTGTTGAGCATGAACTCGCCGGGGCGCACGTGCGTCCACCGCAGGCCGGAGCCCTCGACGGCCCGCTCGACCGGCAGGTGGAAGTCGGTGTCGTACCCGCCGGTGACGGCGCCCGAGGACAGTGTGACGATCCGCTCGACGCCGGCGCACGCCGCCAGCTCCACCACGTCACGCGCGGTGCGGGCGACCGGGAACAGGTACATCCGCGAGACCCCGCCGAGCGCGCCGGCGAGCGACGCCGGGTCGTCGAGGTCACCGCCGAGCACCTCGACGCCATCGGGAAACCGTGCGGTGCCGGGCGTGCGGGTCAGGGCGCGGACCCGCGCCCCCCGCGCCGCGAGCCGCCGGACCACGAGCCTGCCCACGTTGCCGGTAGCGCCGGTCACGAGGATCGTCACGCCACCAATCCTAGGCGCGGCGCAGGTCGGCGGCGGTGATGCGGCGGCGGGCGCGAGCACGGCCAGCGGGCCGCTGCAGGTAGGTCGCCGGCAGGTGCGCGGCGAGGTACGTGGCGAACGCCTCCGCCTCGGCCGGATCGGTGGAGAGGGTGACAACAGCGTGTCCGCCGTCGCTGGACTGCGTTACTAGAGGCCGGGAAAGTCCTCCGGGATGAGGGCCGGCTCGTCGTATTCGGTGCTCAGCCGGGCGATCTCCGCGGCGAGGTCCGTCCGCAGCTGGTCGTGCCCCGGCCCCAGTGGCACCATCCGCGCCGCGGCCGGGTAGTGGCTGACCGGGCCGCGCAGCAGCTCCGGCGGCTCCCACGCGTACCGCGGGTGGATGTGCGCGTGCAGGATCGGGTCCAGGTTGCCGAACACGCTGTAGTTGACCCGGCTGAACTGTGGGTCGTGCCGCGCGCACACGGTCTGCACCGCCTCGCCGATGAGGTCCACGTCCGCCAGGAAGGCCAGGCGCCGGAAGCGCGACAGGTCGGCCAGGCGATCCGCCGTGGGATCGTCGGACAGCAGGAGGCAGTAGCCCGGCAGGAACTGCGTGTCGCCGATCACCGCGAACCCCGATGACAACCGCGCCAGCACGGTCGGATTGCGACCTTCCAGTGCTGACCGGATACGGTCTTTGCGCCAGTCGTCCATCGCCGTCACGGTACCGTCAGCGCATGGGGACGAGCTACCAGACGCTGCTCGTGGCCGCCACGCTCGGGCCGGTCTGCGACGCGCTGGCCGTGGCCGGCGTCGACGCGATCGCGCTGCCCGCGGCGCCCAACCGGACCGCGGTCATCCCGCGCGAGGGCGCCCTCGACTTCGCCGACCCGGGTGACCTGGCGGAGCGCATCGGCGCCGGCACCGGCTGGGCGACCCTGGCCAACGTGGTCGAGGACTCCGACTGGCTGCAGCTGGAGGCCTACCGGGAGGGCCGGTTCGTGCACCGGTACCGCTCCGACCGCCCCGCCCCGGACGACGCCGACCGCCTCGCCCCGTTCGGCGCCGGCGAGGTCGACACCACCCGCCTCGGCCGGGCGCTGCGCGGCGAGTTCGACGGCACCGGCCCGGTCTACGCCGAGTTCCAGCACCGCCTCATCCTCAACGCCCTGCACCTCGACCCGCGCGGCCTCACCACCGCCTACCGCTGGGCCGACGCCGGCGACCTTCCCGGCGCCGTCAGGGTCACCGCGTAGCGCCGTCACCAGCCCCGTCACGCCGGGTCCAGGATCGCGGCGAAGCGCTCCTCGGCGAGGTCGAGCTGGCGGAAGATGTGCTGCTTCACCAGCCGGGACAGCGGGGTGTCCGGGCGGGCGACCAGCTCGCGCAGGACGGGGACGAGCGGCCGGTACTTCGCCGCGGACGAGGCGACCTTCGGCCCCGTGGTGTGGATGACGCCGACGCCGTTGTCCGTGAAGTCGGAGACCTTCAGCACCCGCGCCCACGGCTCCCGTTCCAGGCTGTCGCGCACGTGTTGCCGGTACTGCGTGTGCTTGTCGACCGCAGGGTCGTAGACCGGGTTGGTGACGGCCGCGACGAGCCGCGCGGTCCGGTCGCCGAAGTGGGCGGCGAGCACCGCCAGGGCCGCCTCCGGCGTCGCGCCGGGCGTGCCGGCCAGCTCGTCCGGGTGGTCCTCGACCGCGTCGTGCAGCACCGCCGCCACGATCACGTCGACGTCGCTGATCTCGTAGTGGTGCATGACCCGGATCGCCACGCGCAGCAGGTGGTTGACGTACGGCTCCCGCACCCGCCGGTCGTCCTTGTGCAGCCGCGCCGCCAGCTCCAGCGCCGCGACCAGCCGCGCCCGCTCCTCAGGGGCGAACCGCTGCACCTCGAGGCGGTACCGCTCGCGCAGCCCATCCTCTCCGTAGACCTCGGTGATCGCGTGCATCGGCATCGTCGCGAGGTACGCCGGATAGTCCATCGTCAACATATATCGGATCACGGCAACCGCGGGCTTGACCTGAACCGAGGTTGAGGTCGCACGATCGGCGGGTGATGCGAGCTGTGTGGTGGCGTGCGGTCGGTCCCCCGTCGGTGCTGGAGCTGGGGGAGGCGGAGGAGCCGGTCCCCGGGCCGGGTGAGGTGTTGATCCGGGTGGAGGTGGCCGGGATCACGTTCATCGAGACGCAGACCCGGGCCGGCCGGGCCCCGAGAGCGGGCGCGGTCCCGCCGGCCGTGCTCGGCAACGGGGTCGGCGGGACCGTCGCCGCGGTCGGGCCGGGCGGCGACCCGGCGCTCGTCGGGCGGCGGGTCGTGGCGAGCCTGAACGGCACCGGTGGCTACGCGGAGCTGGCCGTCGCCGCGGTCCGCGACACGGTCCTCATCCCGGACGGCGTGTCCACGCAGGACGCGACCGCGCTCGTCACCGACGGCCGGACCGCGCTCGGCCTGCACGAGGTCGCCGCCCCACGGCCGGGTGAGACCGTGCTCGTCGAGGCGGCCGCGGGCGGCGTCGGCAGCCTCCTCGTGCAGCTCGCCCTGGATGCCGGGGCGCGCGTCATCGGGGCGGCGTCGGGGGAGCGGAAGCTTGCCCTGATCCGCGACCTCGGCGCCGAGGCCGTCGACTACACCGCCCCCGGCTGGACCGGGCCGTTCAAGGATCTCGACGTCGTGTACGACGGGGTCGGCGGGACCGTCGGCCGCGAAGCCCTCGCGGTGACCGCCGGCCGGTTCGTCGTCCACGGCGCCGCGGGCGGCCCGCCCACCCAGCCCGGCGCGGGCGTGACGGCGTTCGGCTTCCCCGAGCTGCAGCAGATCGGCCGGCGCGCCCCGGAACTGGCGGCCCGTGCCCTGCGAGCCGCCGCCGAGGGCCGCCTGCGCCCCGTCATCGGCCAGACCTTCCCGCTCGCCCGTGCCGCCGACGCCCACGCCGCGATCGAGTCCCGCGAGACCCTGGGGAAGACCCTGCTGATCGTGCGGGACCAGCCGACGGGGGTGCCGGTGCGGGGGCCCCAGTCGTAGAGGGCCTGCAGGACCGGGGCGAGGCTCGGAGGTGGCGGCACGAGCGACGTCGACAACGATGAACCGCCGGGCGCGCAGCCACCGAAGGAGGCGCCCGTGCCGCGCTGGGGGTGGGGTGTCGCGCCACCGTACCAACCGTGAGACAACGGGCCTGTGGGACATTTAGCCTGAAAGGGTGGGAGGCTATCAGCTGAGCGTCGACCTCGGCACCTCGAACACCGTCGCGGTGCTCGCGGGGCCGGACGGCGTGCACCATCCGCTGTTGTTCGACGGCGAGGAGTTCATGCCGTCCGCGACGTGTCTGGACAACGCGCCGCACCTGCTCGTCGGCCGTGACGCCCTCGTCCTCGGCCAGGCGTACCCGGACCGGCTCGCCGCGTACCCGAAGCGCTGCGTCGACACCGGCGGCGTCGTTCTCGGCGGGGTCGAGTGCCCGGTCACCGACCTGTACGCGGCGGTCCTGGCCCGCGTGGCGGCCGAGGCGCGGCGCGTCGCGGGCGAGCCGATGAGCACCGTGACCCTCAGCCATCCCGCCTGCTGGGACCGCCGCAGGCAGCAGACGCTCACCCGCGCCGCCGCGAAGATCGGCCTAGGCCCCACGCGGCTGGTCGCCGAGCCCGTCGCGGCGGCCCTGCACGTCGTCGACTCCGGCACCCTCGACGTCCCCGACGGCATGTCCCTCATCGTGTACGACCTGGGCGCCGGCACCTTCGACGCCGCTGTCGTGTGCCGGACGGACGCGACGTTCGAGGTGCTCGCGCAGCGCGGCCTGTCCGACGCGGGCGGCCTCGACCTCGACGCGGCCATCGTCCGGCACCTCGGTGCCGTGCTCGCCGACGACACCATCCGGTGGGAGCGGCTCACCCGCCCGCAGACGGTCGAGGACTGGCGGGCCGGCCGGCGCCTGCTCGAGGAGGTCCGCGCCGCCAAGGAACTGCTCTCTGTGGCCGAGTCCACCACGATCCAGGTGCCGCTGTTCGAGGAATCGGTCTTGTTGGACCGGAAAGATCTGGAGCGGGTCGCCCGCCCGCTGCTCGACCGGACGGTCGAGGCCACCTGCGGCGCGATCACGGAGGCGGGCATCACGGCGGAGGAGGTCGCCGGCGTGCTGCTCATCGGCGGCGCCTCCCGCATCCCGCTCGTGTCCCGGCTGCTGCGCGACCGGCTCGGCTTCGAGCCGACCCTGGACCGCCGCCCGACGCTCGCGGTCGCCGACGGCTGCCTGCCGGTCCGCCCCCGCACCGCCGCCCGCCGCCCGCGCCGTGCCACGGCCGCCGCCATTTCCGCCGTGGCCGCCTCCCGCGCGGCCGCCGCCGGTGTGGATGCGGCGGACGCACCGCCCACGTCCGCCCGCGGCGCCGCCGACGCTCCGCCCGTCTCAGCACCACCGGTCTCCGCTGCGCCGGTGTCGACGCCGCCCGTCTTCCCGCCCGTCTTCACGCCGCCCACCGCTGGGCCTTCGCCGTTCGCGTCCGCCGCTGCCGGTCCGGCGCACTTCGTGGCGCCGACTTCCGGGCCGTCGCCCTTCGCGCCGTCGTCCGCCGGCGTGCCATCGGGGTCCGCACCGACCTCGCCTGCTGCGTCGCCGGCTGATGTACCGCCGGCCGCGGCGTCACCGGTCTCGGCCCCGCCGGTCTCAGCCCCGCCGGTCTCAGCCCCGCCGGTCTCAGCGCCGCCGGTCTCAGCCCCGCCTGTTTCGGCATTGCCTGTTTCCGGGCCGCCTGTTTCTGGGCCGCCGGCAGCCGACGTGGTGGTTGACGCGGTGGTTGACGCGAGTCCGTCGGAGCCCGAGGTCGTCGAGCCGCCGGAGCCGGAGCCGCCGCGCGTCCCGCACCCGGCGTCCAGGGCGCACGCGTCCGCTGTCTCGCACGTGCCCGACACCGAGCCGGAGCCCCCGGTCGAGCAGCCGGCCCCCGTCGCGCACCCGGCGTCCGCCGCGCGTGCGTCCGTCGCGGACCACTCGCCGGGCGCCCGGCGCAGGACGTACGGCAGGCACCCCGGCTCCGGCCGCCAGCGGGCGTCAGCATCCCCGGCCGCCTCGGCGCAGGACGACACCTGGGACCCGCACGAGGCCCCGGCCCATGACGAGGTGCCGCAGGATCACTGGGGCACACACGAGGCGCCCGCCGCCCAGGCGGCCTGGGACCCGCGCATGGCGCCGGACCCGTACGCCGTCGCGGCCCAGCACGAGTGGAGCGCGGCATCCGGTCACCAGGAGGCATGGGACCCGCACGTGGCCGCTCCATACATGGCGCCGGCCACCCAGGAGTCCTGGCACCAGCAGGAGGCGTGGCACCAGCAGGAGGCGTGGGAACCGCAGGAGGCGTTCGTCCCGCACCAGGCGTGGGCCACCTATCCGGCATCGGGGTCGCCCGCGGCCCCGACCTCCGCGCCGCCCCAGCCCCCGTGGGTGGACCCCTACGCCGCCGCCCATCCTCACCCGGCCGGCGCGCCGCAGCCTGCGCCGCAGTCCTGGACGGGGTCCGAGCCGCCGTTCGTCCAGGCGCCCGCCCCCGCGACGACCGCGCCGCCGGAGACCCCCAAGGTGCGGCGCAAGCCCGCGAACATCAGCGCCGGCAGCACCAGGTCGAAGGTCGTCCACGCCGCGAAGGTCACCGCCGGCACCCTCACCGGCGCGGCCGTGGCCATCGCCACCGGCGTGTGGGTCGGCCTCGCCGTCGCGCCGTCGGAGCAGCTGTCCACCATCCAGGTCGGCCAGTGCGTCCGCCAGGACGGCGCCCAGGCCCGCCGCGTCGACTGCACCGAGCCCGACGCCTACACCGTCACGGCCAGGGTCTTCCCGGCGGGCTCGTGCCCCGATCCCGGCCAGCCCTATGCGATGCAGGAGCAGACCCAGCTCTGCCTGGCCCCCGCCGACCGTAAACCCGTAGGCCCGAAACCCGCCGCCCCGACCCGCCGCTACGGCCCCTGACACCACGGGGACAGCGGCTCGCAGCCCGGATTCAGCCTTGCTGACGCGTCGAGGTCGGGCGCGGGCGGCCGTAGACGAAGCGCTCCGCGTCGGCGGGGATCCAGGGGCCTGGCTGGTTCGCCCAGCCGGCGTCGTAGTGCCGCACCGCCTCGACGAACTCCGCCGGCGGCAGGTACTCGTGCGCGGTCACGTAGTGCCAGATCAGGGCGGGCGCCGCGAACATCACGCCCGGCCCGGCCGGCACCCGGATCTCGCGATAGGCCAGGTAACCTTCGCCCGGCCGCGGATCGGCGATGGTGCCCTTGCCGGGCGGGCAGAACTCGCAGTCGTGCAGGCCGCGGTACGGGTTGACGGACGGATTGCCGATCGCGTCGAGCACCGCACCGGCGAACCAGTCCGGCACCGGGCCCTGCTCGAATGGGTGCTCCGCGCTCAGCCAGCCGATGTTGCGCCGCTCGTACTCCGGGCGGTAGCTCACGTAACCCCAGCCGAACCGGAGCGTGTCGGTGTCGCCGCCGTAGGCGTAGGGCGTGAGGTCACGGCGCACGGTACACCGTCCGGGCGACTCCGACGCTGGCCTCTGCGCAGGCGTTGACATCGGAAAGCGGCGGAGGAGGACGGAAGTGGGACGGCTCGGCCTTGCCCTCGCCGCCCCGGCGTCAGGAGCGGGACAGCTCCGTGATGCGGCGGAGCAGGAGGCCTTCGCGCAGGGCCCAGGGGCAGACGTCGACGTGGTCGATGCCGAGGGCTTCCATCGTGGCGGCGGCGATGACCGCGCCGGCGAGGAGCTGGCGGGAGCGGCTCGCGGCGACGCCGGGCAGGGCGGCGCGCTCCTCGGGGCGCATCGCGGTGAGGCGGGGGATCCAGTCGTGCAGGCCGTGCAGCGTGAGCCGGCCCTCGGCGCCCGCGACCCGAGCGAGCTGCTTGAACGTCTTCGACGTCGCGACCTGCAGCGCGCCGGCGGGCACGGACGACGCATACGGGCGGACGGAGCGCAGCACGTGCCGGTGGACCGCCTCGACGTCTCGGCGGCGGGCGGGGTGGCACGGGAGCATGGTGCGGGTGAGGCGGGCCGCGCCGAGGGGCAGCGAGACCGCGAACCCGGGCTGCTCGCCGGAGCCGGCCGCGATCTCGGTCGTCGCGCCGCCGATGTCGAGCAGGAGCAGCGGGGCGTCGGGCGGGCCGGCGGAGTCGCCGAGCCAGCGCCGGACGGCGAGGAACGTCACGCGGGCCTCGTCCTCGCCGCTGAGCGAGCGCAGCTCGATGCCGGTGACCTCGCGGACCCGGTCGCGGATCTCCTCGACGTTGGTGGCGTCGCGGATCGTCGCCGTGGCGAGAGGGATCAGGTCGGTGACGGCGTGCCGGCGGGAGGCGTCGACGGTCTCGGTGACGGCGGACACGAGCCGGTCCACGGCCTCGTCGGACAGCGCCCCGTCCGCGTCGACGGAGTCCGCGAGCAGGGTCGGCGCCTTGAGCCGGAACACCGACTGCGGCGGGCCTCCCGGGTGGGCGTCGACCACGTGCAGGTGGGCGGTGTTGGAGCCCACATCGAGCACGGCCAGTCGCATCGGCTCCCCCTTCTTCCGCACGGCACCGCCCGGTGCCCCGCCATTGTCCCACCGAAACATCACAACGTCGTTCTCCGCAACAGTCAGATCCGCAGCAGTGTCCACTGTGGACTACAGCGAAGGCACGTGGCCCAGGTTCACGATGCAGAACCGGTTGCCGTCCGGATCGGCGAGCACCACGAAGTCGGGGTCGGCCGGATAGCTGTCCCAGTCCACCCGGGACGCGCCGAGTGATTCCAGCCGCGCCGCCTCGGAGGACAGCAGTGCGGCGTCGGCGACGTGCAGGTCCAGGTGAATCCGCGGGTGAGACTGCGGGGGAGTGACGTTGCGCTGCAGCGCGATCGGCGTGCCGGCACCGTCCGGTGGCACGAGGATCGTCGCGGCGCCCCCGAACCCGGTCTCGTGCCGGCGGTACCCGAGCGCCTCCTGCCAGAAGCGGGTGGCCCGCGCCACGTCGTCGACGCCGAGGACGATCGCACCAACTGTCAGCATCCGCGTCATCGGATTCCTTCCGTGGATACTCCGGCCTTCGGGCCGGGGAGAAAACGGAACTCCTGCCCAGCAGGGCAGGGAACGCCGATCCGCCGCCAAGACGGATCGGCGTTTGCCCGTGGGTCACCGCAAGGTTCACCATCTAGGCGGCTATCGTGTGAGCCGTGTCCAGGACGGTGAAGCGGGCGTTCAAGTACCGCTTCTACCCGACCCCCGGGCAGGCCGCCGAGCTTGCTCGGACGTTCGGGTGTGTCCGGCTGGTGTACAACCTGGCGTTGCAGGCCCGCAGCGAGGCGTGGACACTGCGCCGGGAACGGGTCAACTACCACGCCACCAGCGCGATGCTGACCGCGTGGAAGAAGACCGGGGAACTGGCGTTCCTCAACGAGGTCTCCTGCGTGCCGTTGCAGCAGGCGCTGCGCCACCTGCAGGTGGCGTTCACGAACTTCTGGGCCAAGCGTGCCAAGTATCCGACGTTCAAGTCCAAGAAGCGGTCGCGCCGCTCCGCGGAGTACACGACCAGCGCGTTCCGTTGGCGCGACGGCCGGCTCACCCTGGCGAAGATGACTGAGCCCCTGGACATCGTGTGGTCCCGGCCGCTGCCTGAGGGAGCCTCGCCGTCCACGGTGACCGTGTCCCAGGACACCGCGGGCCGCTGGTTCGTGTCCCTGCTCTGCGATGATGTGATCCCCGACGCTGCGGCAACGGGCGCGGTCGGCGTCGACGCCGGACTGAACAGCCTGCTCACCCTGTCCACCGGCGAGAAGATCGCCAACCCGAAGCATGAGCGCCGCGGCCGGGCCGCGCTCGCCCGCGCCCAACGCAACCTCGCCCGCAAGGAGCAGGGCTCCGCGAACCGGGCCAAGGCACGGCTGAAGGTCGCCCGCGTCCACGCCCGCATCACCGACCGCAGGCGTGACCACCTGCACAAACTGAGCACTCGACTCGTTCATGAAAACCAAACGATCGTGATCGAGGACCTGACCGTACGCAACCTGGTCAAAAACCGAAGCCTGGCTCGCGCCATCAGCGACGCGGCCTGGCGGCAGTTGCGCACCATGCTCGAATACAAGGCCCAATGGCACGGCCGCACCCTGGTCGCCGTGGACCGCTGGTTCCCGTCGTCCAAGCTGTGCTCGGCCTGTGGTGCGCTCGCTGAACGGATGCCGCTGCACGTACGGTCCTGGACCTGCCGGTGCGGCACCGTCCACGACCGGGACGTCAACGCGGCCCGCAACATTCTCGCGGAGGGGCTCTCCGTGATTGCCTGTGGAGGCGGTGTAAGACCTCAACGAGAGTCCTCTCGGACGGGGCAGTCGTCGGTGAAGCAGGAACCCCCTGGGGTGACCCAGGGAATCCCCGCCCTTAGGGCTGGGAGGACTGTCAATGTGCCAGTTGCGTCGAGGCGACCCAGCGCACCGTCGGGTCGGTGTCGCTCAGGTACCGCCGGAGCACCGGCGCCGCGGCGACCGGATCCAGGTGGCGCAGGATGACCGCGAGCCGCTGCCGCACGAAATCCGCGGCGGCGTGGCCGAGTACGGTGGCGAGGGCGGCCCGGGTGTCGGTCACCCGCGCCACCCTGCCACAACGAGGGGAGTCGCGCGTCAGGCCTTCGGGGCCTCGAAGACGAGCATCGCGTCGGCCGGGGGTTCGCCGTAGATGGAGCGGACGGTGGCCTCGTCGAAGCGGGACTCGTCGGCGACGTTGACGAAGTCGCGGATCGCGGTGCCGGTGCAGTACGTGTCGGCGAGCGGCGCGCCGCGGCCGGCGAGGACGTCGGGGACGTGCACGGTGCGGAAGTCGACGCTGTAGCGGGCGAGGCCCGACGTGTTCGGGGTCGACCGGTGCAGCTGGGCGCCGGAGAACAGCAGCACCTGCCCGGGCGCGGGCAGCACGACAAGCTCGTTCGGCGGGTTGTGGCCGATGGCGCCGGGGCGGACCTGGGCCTCCTGCTTGACCGACGCGGCGGTGGTGAGCCGGCCGACGTTGTTGGCGTAGTAGTCGAAGTCGCCGGAGTTGTTGGCGACCGGCGCGTTGAAGCGGTCGAGGTCGAAGGACATCGCGTTGGTGTCGCGGGCCGGGAAGATCGGCAGCCACCAGTTGAGCTGCTGGTTCGGCGCGGAGTACCAGACGTCGCGGTGCCACGGGAAGGCGAACGCGACGCCCGTGGTCAGGTGGCCGACGGGGAACGAGGTGCGGGGCTTCGGCACGTCGAAGTGGGTCTCCTCGGCGGTGAAGCCGGCCTCCTCGATGATGTTGCGGACCAGCTTCTTGGACCGCTCGTCGTGGATGAACCGGGGCTTCCACGGCCCGAGCAGCGCGGCCATGGCGGCCGGCTCGAAGTGCTCGTGGGCGTGCTCCGGATCGTGCGGCGCGAAGAGCTCGGTCAGCTGCTGCCGGGCGTGGTCGACGAACTTCGCCACCGACGGCAGTTTCGTCATGACCAGAAGGTGACCGTCATACAGGCGTTGGCGGAGTACCTCGGGCGTTGCCTGCAAGTCGACGTGAACGGCCATCTGTCTTCCTCCCCGGAGAACATTCGCAGGTGAGCGTATGCATCGGCCGGGGCTTGCGACACCCGGGTACCCCGTGTCGATCCCGCTTCGTCAGGTTTCTGACTCAGCGTGGCCGTCGAAGATCGAGTTTGGCAAATGGATGGCAAACGATTGCCGCCGCCGCGCGGGCGTCACTACCGTCCGAGGCACATGTCCCCACCCCGCCAAATGAGGGAGATGCACCAATGCCCCCTGCCCGAAACGCCGCCTTCAACAGGACGGCGAAAGCCCTGCTCAGTGCGGTGCTGATGCTCGGCGGCACCGTCGCCGCCGTCGGTGCCACCACGGGTGTCGCGCACGCCGCCTGCGGCACGACCAACGTCGCGCTCAACAAGCCCGCCACCTCCTCGTCCAACGAGAACGGCAACCTGACCCCCAACAAGGCCGTCGACGGCAACACCGGCACCCGCTGGTCCAGCGCCTTCAGTGACCCTCAGTGGTTGCAGGTCGACCTCGGCGCGGTCACCGACGTCTGCCAGGTCGTCATCGCCTGGCAGACGTCCTACGCCAAGGCGTTCAGCGTCGAGGTGTCGCCGACCGGCGCGGCCGGCAGCTGGACCTCGATCTACTCGACCACCACCAGCACCGGCGGCACGCAGACGCTGACCGTCAGTGGCAGCGGCCGTTACCTGCGCGTGTACGGCACGAAGCGGGCGAACAACTACGGCTACTCCATCAAGGAGCTCGCGGTCTACAGCGGTACCCCGGTCGACCCGCCGGTCTGTCCGACGCCGCCGGCGAACCCGACCCTGCCGCCGAACTTCATCGTGTTCGACCCGTCCATGTCGTCGAGCACCATCCAGAGCCGCGTCGACGAGGTCTTCGCGGCCCAGGAGTCCAACCAGTTCGGTGCGCAGCGCTACGTGCTGGCGTTCAAGCCCGGCTCGTACAGTGGCATCAACGTCAACACGGGCTTCTACACCTCCGTGATCGGCCTGGGTCAGAACCCCGACGACGTGGTCATCAACGGTGACGTGACGGTGGACGCGGGCTGGTTCGGCGGCAACGCGACGCAGAACTTCTGGCGCTCGATCGAGAACCTGTCGATCGTGCCGAGCAACGCCAACGGCGGCGACCGGTGGGCGGTCGCGCAGGCCGCGCCGATGCGGCGGGTGCACATCCGCGGCAAGCTCAACCTGGCCCCCAACGGCTACGGGTGGGCCAGCGGCGGCTACATCGCCGACAGCAAGATCGACGGCAGCGTCGGGCCGTACTCGCAGCAGCAGTGGTACACCCGCGACAGCTCGATCGGCAGCTGGGTCAACGGCGTGTGGAACATGGTGTTCTCCGGCGTGCAGGGCGCCCCGGCGAACAGCTTCCCGAGCCCGCCCTACACCGTCCTGCCCACCACCCCGGTGATCCGCGAGAAGCCCTACCTGTACCAGTCGGGCGGCGCCTACAACGTGTTCGTGCCGAACCTGCGCACCAACGCGGCCGGCACCACCTGGTCCGGCGGCTCGACGCCCGGCACGTCGATCCCGCTGAGCAGCTTCTACGTCGTGCAGCCCGGCGCGACCGCCGCGTCGATCAACACGGCGCTCGCCTGCGGCCGGCACCTGTTCTTCACCCCGGGCATCTACCACCTGGACCAGACGCTCAACGTGACCAACCCCAACACGGTCATCCTGGGTGAGGGGTACCCGACGCTGATCCCGGACAACGGGGTCAACGCGATGACCGTCGCCGACGTCGACGGGGTGAAGATCGCCGGGGTGCTCTTCGACGCCGGCACGGCCAACTCCGACACGCTGCTCACGATCGGCCCGGCCGGCTCCGGCGCGAGCCACGCCGCCAACCCGACCACCGTGCAGGACGTGTTCTTCCGCATCGGCGGCGCGGGCCCCGGCAAGGCGACCAACAGCCTGGTGGTCAACTCCGACAACACGATCATCGACCACATCTGGGCCTGGCGCGCCGACCACGGCGCCGGCGTCGGCTGGACCGTCAACACCGCCGACACCGGGCTGATCGTCAACGGCGACAACGTCTCCGCCTACGGCCTGTTCGTCGAGCACTACCAGAAGGACGAGGTGGTCTGGAACGGCCAGGGCGGCCGGACGATCTTCTTCCAGAACGAGATGCCGTACGACCCGCCGAGCCAGTCCGCCTGGCGGACCGGGGCGCGGGGCTACGCCGCGTACAAGGTGGCGGATGGCGTGACGACCCACGAGGCGTGGGGGATGGGCAGCTACTGCAACTTCAATGTGGACGACACGATCGTCGCCGAGCACGGCTTCGAGGCGCCGGTCACCTCGGGGGTGAAGTTCCACGACCTGCTCACGGTCTCGCTCGGCGGCAAGGGCACGATCGCCCACGTCATCAACACCACCGGCGGCCCGGCGCAGGGCCAGAACACGGTCCCCGTCTACCTGGTCAGCTTCCCGTGACCGTTCTCTGTTAACACCGTTTGACATTTCCGCTGCATCGACGTACAACACTGTGAGAGCGCTCTCAGCAGGCTTGCCCGGGCCGGCCGCCACCGGCCCGGGCAGGTTCGTCGTGACCGCGCAGGCAGGGCCCGTCCGGCATGGGAGCGCCGGACGGGCCCATTCACCGCCGGCCTTCGCTATCGGCTGCCGGCCAGCTCCGGCACCTGAACGCTGCCGGCGACCGGCGGGACCCGGCCGGGCCACCAGGCGGCCTTCCCGAGCAGGGTCATCGTCGCCGGGACGAGCAGCATCCGGACCACGGTCGCGTCGAGCACGATCGCGACGACGAGGCCGAGGCCGATCTCCCGGATCGGGGCGAACCCGCCGACCAGGAAGCCGGCGAACACCACGACCAGCAGCAGCGCCGCCGACGTGACGATCCGGCCGGTCTCCTGCAGCCCGACCGCCACCGACCGGCGGGAGTCCGCGCCGGTGAGCCGGTGCTCGCGGATGCGGGCGAGCAGGAACACCTCGTAGTCGACCGACAGGCCGAACGCGATCGCCGCCACCAGGACCGGCACCGTCAGGTCGATCAGGCCGAGGTCGCCGCGCTCCTGGAACACCAGCGTCACGACGCCGAGCGCCGCGCCGATGCTCAGGACGCTGGTGACGACCGCCTTCAGCGGCAGCAGCACCGACCGGGTGAACGCGGCCAGCAGCGCGATCGTCGCCGCGACCACGACCAGCGCGGCGATCGGCCCGTCGTCCGCCAGCATCCCCCGGTAGTCGACGAGCTGGGCCGCGGCACCGGTCACCAGGACCTCGAACGGCGCCGGCAGGTCCCGCACCGCGTTCACCGTCGCCCGGCCCTGCGGGGTCTCCGGACGGTCGGCGGGCGTCGCCCGTACCACAGCGACCGCCGCCGACAGGGGCTCGACCTCGACCTTCGTCACGCCCGGCACCGCCCGGACGCGTTCGGCGAACTGCACCGTCGCCGCGTCGGTGGCGGAGGCGCGGACCACGGCGACGATGTCGTCCGGCCCGACGAGCTCAGGGAAGTGCGCGGCCAGCTGGTCGTACTGCTGCCGGGTCTGCGTCGAGGCCGGCAGCGCCCGCGCGTCGCTGTTGCCCAGGCGCATGTCCAGGGCCGGGACGGCCAGGGCGAGCAGCCCGGCGGCGGTCACCACGGTGGTCAGCAGCGGCCGGCGCTGCACGGCGACCGCGATCCTGCCGAAGACGCCGTCGCCGGTGCGGGGCTTGGCGGGCTTGACCCGCCGGCCGGCCAGCGCCAGGACCGCCGGCAGCAGCGTGAGCACCGCGACCATGTTGACCAGCACGACACCCGTGCCGGCGAGGCCCATCGACCGCAGGAACGCGTCGGGGAACACGGCGAGCCCCAGCAGGCTGGCGGCGACCGTGAGACCGGTGACCGCGATCGTCCGGCCCGCCTTGTCCACCGCCGCGGCGAGCGCCTCCTTGACGTCGCCGGTGTTCGCGCGCTCGGTCCGGAACCGGCTGATCAGCAGCAGCCCGTAGTCGACGGCGAGCCCGACGCTGAGCATCGTGGCGACCTGGATCGCGTAGACGGAGATGTCGGTGCCGAAGCTGAGCGCGTAGAGCAGCCCGAACGTGCCGCCGATCCCGGCGACCGCGACCAGCAGCGGCATCGCCCCGGCGAGCAGCCCGCCGAACACCACCACGAGCAGCACCAGCACGACCGGCAGCGTGTAGAGCTCGGCCCGCTGCACGTCGGACTGCGCCTGCCCGCCGAACTCCGCGTCGGTGAGTGTCCCGCCGGTGACGGTCACGTTCGTCGTCCGCAGCCGCTGCGCGACCTTCTCCGCCACGACGGCGTCCTTGACCGTCACCTGCAGCAGCGTCGCCTGGCCGTCCGCGGCCGCCATCGGCGCACCGACCTGGCTGACCCCGTCGAACCCCCGCACGTCGGCGAGCGCCGCCGCCAGGTCCACCCCACCGGCCGCCACCACCGTCAGCTGCGCCGGACGCGGCCCCGCGGCCTCGTCCCGCAGCTTCAGGGCCCGCTCGGTCTCCGACCCGGGGACGGTCGCGACCTGCGCGGTCAGCTTCATGAACACCCCGCCGCCGACCCCGAACCCCACGGCGACGACCGCCACCCAGAACACGATGACCATCACGGGCCGGCGCAACGCCAGCGCTGTCAACATCCGGAACATGCGACGATGCTCGCCGTCGCCGCTGTGGCGGCGCCTCGCCGCGGGGAGCGGTCTTCGACCTCCCTCTCAGGAGTGAGACGGGGTCAGAGCTCGTCCCAGGGGACACCCTCCAGCGTCTGCCGCACGCCGGCCATGAGGGTGTCGTCGACGGCGAAGACGTGCTCGTCGACGGCGGAGACCGCGGCGACGCCGATGGAGTTGGCGACGAACGCGGCGGTGTAGAGCGGCAGGTCGGCGAGGGTGACGGTGGCGCGGCGGGAGGGCAGGAGCGGTTCGAGGAGCTGCATCGTGATCCCCGGCAGCGCGGGAGCGTCGGGCCAGACGACGTGCGTGCCGTCGAAGAACGCGATGTTGTGGACCGCTGCCTCGGTGATCTCGCCCTCGGGGGTGGTGAGCAGGGCATCGTCGAAGCCGTGCTCGACGGCGGCCTTGCCCCAGTAGATCTGGCCGAAGCCGCCGAGGTGCTTGATGTGCGCGACCGGGCGCTGGTACGGCACGGACATCAGCCGCAGCGGCGTGGGTGACGGGTAGGCGGGCGGGCGGACGGCGACGAGCACCGACAGCGGGCCGCCCGGGCTCGGCTGGTAGACGTTGACCCGCACGGCCGCGTCGGGCACGTCACGGACGGCGTGGCGCAGCAGCGAGCGGACGTGCGACGGCTCCAGGGCCACGTCGAACAGGGCGAGCGACGCCGACGCCAGGCGGCTCAGGTGCAGGCCGAGGCCCTGCACGCGACCGGCGCGGACCTGCAGCGCGGTCAGGTGCCCGTAGTTGACCAGCGCCGGGAAGTACAGCTCCTCAGGCGTTGGCGAGTGCCCGTCGATCTCCAGCCGGATCAGACCGTCCATGATCGCTCACCATAGTCCGCACGACCTGCTCCAGGTCGATGCGGGGCAGCATCCGGCCGTCGATCTTCACCAGCGGGCTGCCGGCGAGACTGACGGGCGCGCCGGGGTCGGCGCCGGCCCGGCGCTCCTCCCACGCGGACTCCTCGATGGCGCGCAGCTGCGGCACGATGAAGCCGGCGCGGGCGCCGCCGGCCTCGACGAGGAGCACCCGGGCGGTCGCCTCGTCGACCTCGAGGTGCCCGCCGAGCAGGCCGGTCAGGCAGATCAGGCAGATCAGCGGCACCGGCGCCCGCTGGTGGGTGAAGACGCCGCGCAGCGGGCCGCCGCCGACGAACGGGATGACGTCGGCGGGGTACGGCACGATCTCGCTGATCTGGGTCAGCGGCGTGGCGAGCTCGACGCCGGCATCGTACGTGAGGAACTTCCGCACGCTGGTCTCGATCGCGCGGCCGTCGAAGCGCGGGTCGGCCGCCTCGGGGCGCTCGGCGACGCGGGTCACGGGCGGCGTGCCGCCGGCGGGCGTGCCGAGTGCGGCGCCGCGCCGTCGAGCACCAGGTAGGAGCCGCCCTCCTGGCCGGGCAGGATCCCGGCGGCGTGGCCCGCGGCGGGCAGGCCGAACCCGGGCAGCGGGAGCACGTCGGCGTCCGGCACCGCGATGAGAGGAACCATTCTTACGACTGAGGCGCCCGGTCCGGGCGGCGATGACAATGACTGCCATGCGCATCCGGGCCGTGGACATCGTGATCACCGTCGCGGTCACCGCCGCCGGCGTGTATCCGGCGGCGCGGTGGGGCACGGCGCTGGACGTCGCGCTGGCCCTGCTGACCTCCGTGCCGCTGCTGTGGCGCCGGCAGGCCCCGATCCTCGTCGCCCTCGCCTGCGGCGTCGGCACCACCTGGCTCTCGGTCACCGACCACCTGTTCGACCAGCCCTGGGGCCAGCTCGTGGCCACCTACACCTGGGCCGAGCTCGCCACGCCCGCATGGCGGCTGTTCGCCGCCGCCGGCACCGCGGTCGGGGTCACCGTGTCCCTCATCGTGCCGCAGGAGAGCCCGCCGTCCTTCGGCTACGTCGGGATGATGTTCGTCGCCGCCTACGCGCTCGGCACCGGCATGCGCGCGCGCCGCGACCGGATCGCGTTCCTGGAGGAGCGCACGCTGCGCCTCACCGAGGAGCAGGCCGGCGCGGCCACCGCCGAGCGGGCGCGGATCGCCCGTGACATGCACGATGTCCTCGCCCACTCCGTCGGCCTGATGGTCGTGCAGGCCGAGGGCGGCGCGTCCGTCGTGCGCACCGACGCGGCCCGCGCCGAGGCGGCGTTCGACGCGATCGCCGGCACCGGCCGCGAGGCCCTGGTGCAGCTGCGCCACGCCCTCGGCGTCCTGCGCGACGAGCGCCCCGAGACACCCGGCCTCGACGCCGTCCCGTCGCTGGTCGAGCGCGCCCGCCGGACCGGCCTCGACGTCACCCTCACCCGCGACGCCGTCCCGCCCGTGCCCGCCCAGGTCGGCGCGACCGCGTTCCGGGTCGTGCAGGAGGCCCTAACCAACGCCGTGAAGCACGCCGGTGCGCGGCATGTCGCTGTGGTACTGGCCGCGGAAGGCCCGTCCTTACGCGTCCGGATCCGCGACGACGGCCGCGGCGGCACCCCGAAACCCGGCGGCCACGGCCTGGCCGGGATGGCGGAGCGGGTCGCGGCGGCGGGCGGCACCCTGCGGACCGGGCCCGTCGAGCAAGGCCCGGGTTTCGAGGTCTCCGCACTGCTGCCGGCCGTGTCCGGTTGACGCGCGTGCGCTCCATGGCCACGCCGGTCGCCGCGATCCGGCCCAGCACGTCCTCGCGCGGCCGCCGCCCCGGGCTCCGCGGTGAACGTCGTTCGCGGGTCCGCGCGGCACCGCGTCTTCCAGACCCGGACGGGTGGCGGCCTTCGGGCTGGGCGGCCTCACGCACCGGCGTGTGCCTCCTGCTGTTCGGCCGCCGGGCGGCCACTGCCGGCTGCGTCCTCGGCGGCATCGCCGGGTCTCGTGGCGATGGCCTGTCCGGATCGGCGCGCGGCGGCTGTGGAGCACGGCCCGGAGTCGGCGCGTGCCGGGGGCGGACCGGTTGACCTGCACGCCTTCCGTGCCAGCCGGCCGGCCGTGTGGGCCGGCACGTACGTGCTGTCCCGCCGGTCGGGTAGCGGCACGTCCGGCGGCGTGGCCGAGGCTGACCGTGATGGCTTGTCCAGGCTGGCCGTCCAGGCACTGCGGTGTCCGCGCTGCCGCCGCCCCGGGCAGGCTGACCAGCCGACGGTCCGTGCCGGCCGCCGGCCGGACTTCCGCGCCCGGCGGTGTGTGTGTCATGGTGCACTGCCCGCCGGGCGTCGCGGCCGCTGCCGGAGCCGGGCTGTGACGGCGCGGGTAGGTTGACGGCTGTGCTCAATGTCGTGGTCGCCGACGATCAGGCCCTCGTGCGTGACGGCCTGTGCATGATCCTGTCCTCCCAACCCGACATCACCGTCGTCGCGGAAGCCGCCGACGGCGTCGAGGCGGTCGCCGCCGCCCGCGCGCACCATCCCGACGTCGTCCTCATGGACGTGCGCATGCCCAACCTCGACGGCATCGGCGCCACCCGGGAGATCTGCGCCTGCTCACCCGCCACGCGCGTCCTCGTGCTCACCACGTTCGACCTCGACGAGTACGTCTACGACGCGCTGCGCGCCGGCGCCTCCGGCTTCCTGCTCAAGGACATGCACCGCACGGAGCTCGTCGCCGCCGTGCGGACCGTCGCCGCGGGGGAGTCCCTGCTCGCGCCGACCGTCACCCGCCGTCTCATCGCCGACGTCCTCCGGCAGCGGGCACCCGCCGTCGCGACGCTCGCCCCGCTCGCCGCCCTCACCCCGCGGGAGCTGGACACGCTGCGCCAGGTCGCCCGCGGCCTGTCCAACGCCGAGATCGCCGCGGAGCTGTTCGTCACCGAGCACACCGTCAAGACCCACGTCTCCAGCGTCCTGTCCAAGCTCGGCCTCCGCGACCGCGTCCAGGCCGTCGTCGTCGCCTACGAGTCCGGGCTGGTCCGCCCCGCCGCACCCCGGTGAGACCTGTGTACCGTGTGATCGGTGGATCTGCGTTCCGGCACCCTCGAAGACCGCGAGGAGCTGCTGTACGAGCTGCTCGACCGGGCAACCGACGACCCCGCCGCGGCCGAGGCGGTCCGCGCGGTCGTGCGGGACTACCGGGAATACCATCGCTCGCTGTACACCAGAGCCCTGAACCGCGCGGACGTCTTCGTCGACGCGTCGCTGCGCGAACCGCTCCTCGCGGCGCTCGCCGACACCCGCTTCAACTGCCAGGCGTGGGCGGCGATGGGCTGCGCGGCCGGAGGCTTCACCGAGGCGGTGCCGACGCTGCTGGAGCTGCTGGACGACCGCGACTGGAACGTCCGTGAGCAGGCCGTCCGCGCCCTGGGCCGGCTCGGCGACGCGTCCGTCGTGCCCGCGCTCGCGCCGCTGCTGCGCGACCCGCAGGAGCATCCTCGCCAGTACGCCGCCGACGCCCTCGCCGACATCGGCGGGCCCGAGGCCCTCGAGGCGCTGTGGCACGAACTGGAGCACCGGCGCTTCCCCCGGATCGGCTACATCGCCAGCAACCTCGCCCGCTTCGCGCCCGCCGTGCTGCCCCGCCTCGCGGAAGCCACCACGAGCCCCGACCCCAACGTCCGGTACTGGGCGGCGGTCGCGCTGGGCTCCACCGGCGACTCGTCCGCGGCCCCGATCCTCGAGCGCCTCATGGCGACCGACCACGCCGCCACGGTCTTCGACGGCCGCGTCGACGTCGCCGCGAAGAAGGCGCTCCGCACCCTGCGCCGCATCCAGGCCGCCGTGGCGGCCCGCTCCGCCGGCTCCGCCGATTCGGCTGCAAGCTGATTCCGCCACGGGTGAACCGCTCTTGATCGATGCCCGCGGGCGCGGTCGAGTGGGCGGATGAGCATCGGAGTCCGTTCGTCGCCGTACTGGCCCGTCGTCAGCCATCCGAAGCTCGGCCGGATCCTGCCCGGACTCGTCGTCTCGGCGCTCGGCGACGGCATGTCACTCGTCGCCGTCACCTGGCTCGCGTTGCAGCTCGCCCCGCAGGCGCACCGCGGCACCTGGGTGGCGGTGGCGGTGGCCGCGTACTCGCTGCCGAGCGCCGCCGGTGGAGTGCTCTTCGGGCGGTTCCTGCGGCACCGCGGCGGTGCGCAGCTCGCCGGGTGGAACGCGACCCTGCGGGCGGCCGCCCTCGGCGCGATCGCGGTCGCCGCCGCGCTCGGAAGTCTGGACCTGCCGCTGTACGTGGCGCTCCTCGCCCTCTCGTCCCTGCTGGCGGCGTGGGGATCGGCCGGGCACTACACGCTCATCGCCGAGATGCTGCCGCCCGCACACCACCTGCCGGCCAACGCCGTGCTCACCACGATCGCCAACGGCGCCACCATCGCCGGGCCACCGCTCGCCGGGCTGCTCATCGGCTGGACCAGCCCGGCGACGGTCATCGCGATCGACGCGGCCAGCTTCGCGGTGCTGGCGCTGAGCTACCGCCTGGCGGTGCCACCGGGCGCTCCTCCGGCGGACACCTCCTCCTCCGGGGCCGGGTTCGCGGCGCTCCGGCGCGACCGCACGCTGCTCGGCCTGCTCGCCCTGTCGTTCGCGTTCTTCCTCCTGTTCGGCCCGTTCTACGTCGCCATGCCGATCCACGTCGCCGCCGACCTGCACGGCTCGGCGACACTCCTGGGCGCCTACTACACCGCGTTCGGCGCCGGCGCGCTGCTCGGCGGCCTGCTCACCGGATACCTGCGGCGGCTGTCGCTGTGGCCGACCACGATCGGCATCGTCGTCGCCTTCGGCACCGCGATGCTGCCGCTCGGCCTCGACGTGCCGGCCCCCGTGGCGATCGGCAGCTTCGCGCTCGCCGGCGCGATCTGGGCGCCGTACATGGCGACGTCGATGGCGCTCTTCCAGCGCAGCACGCCCGCCGCCGACCTGCCGCAGGTCCTCGCCGCCAACGGCACGATCCTCGTCCTGGCCGTGCCGCTCGGCACGATGCTCGGGGGCCCGCTCGTCGCCCTCCTCGGCGCCCGCTCCACCCTGCTGGCGTGCGCGACCGCGACGATCGCCCTCGGCGTTTCTGTCATCGTGTACCTTCCGTGGAAGCCCCGGCTCTAGCCGTGGGGAGGAAATGGAACCCCTGCGGAGCAGGTCAGAGGTAGCTCATTCGTCGTCGGGCGCCGTTGCGTTGTCTGATCGGATGGCGCAGCGGGCTCGGTGTCTCCGGCTGTGTCAGATGGCGCCGGCGAGTTCGGTGAACGCTGCGGCGACGCGGAGCCCGCGTGGGGCGTCGAGTCCGAGTTCGTAGTGGCCGCGGCGGAGGTTCTGCATGACCACCTGTCAGCGGGTGCATGCCGGCAGAACCGGGCCGCGTCGGCCAGCAGCGGGGCGAAGCGTTGCACTCACCGGAAGACGGTGACGTGATCGGCCTCGACACCCCGCTCGATCAAAGCTCCTCGACGTCGCGGTAGGACGGGTTGTACCGCAGGTACAGCCGGACCGCGACCACGATCACGTCGGGCGGGAACCGGAACCCGGCGAACGCCGACCGAGGTGGCAGGGACGGACGCAGACTTACGGCGCTTGGACGAGGTTGATCTCGCGGTACACGAGGTTGTCGATCGCGTCGCGGAATGCCGCGAAGTCGGTGACTGGTTCCATCGGCTCGTCGTCGAGGGCGAAGTCGCGGCGAACGGCACGGATCTGGCTCTTGAGGTCTTCGGCGTCGATCGAATTGTCCAGACCAGCCTCAATGTCGTCGAGGAGCAGTGTGGCGTCCTCGCGACTCGCGTTCTTCGGGTAATCGAGCAGGAAGGAGCGCTTGAGGCGCTTCACTTTCGCGCTGGTCTTCTCGCCCGGGTTCCACAGATGTGAGCTGGGACAAGCCATGTTTTCACAGCTCAGCGCGCATCTTCGCCACCTGGATCCGACTTGCATCTGTGGAACCCGGGTTGTGGCGAGCACCGTGCCGAGCAGGTCGTAGCGGGCGCACACCGGAGGTGTCCGTCTTCACGGACAGCCGGGAGCCTGCTCAATCAGTCGATCGTGAAAGGGGAGACTCCCGCCAGGATGTGCAGGGCTTGTTGTTGGTACGGCACGTACTCGGCCTGCTGGGCAAGAGGGACAGCCTGCTCTGCGTGTTTGTAGGCCAAGTCGTGGTGCCCCTGTCGGTGGTAGAGCTCAGCGAGGCTGACGAGTGCCGCGACCGTTGCCTGTCGGCTGTCCGCGCGCTGACCGAGTCTGAGCGAACGCTGGTAATAGCTCATGGCGAGCCGGTCGTTGCCGAGGCGTGCGCGAATGGTGCCGAGCGTGTGCAGGGCGAGTGCTTCGGCGTGGAGATCGCCGATGGGGCGCACCGCAGCCAGAGCGGCGCGGGCGTGGACGAGTGCCTCCGCGGTGCGTTTCGACAGCAGTTCGACCATCGCCAGCTCGCGGACCGCCTTGGCCTCACCCTCGACATCGCTGAGTTGCCGGTAGATCTCGCCGGCCTCGGCGAGACCCGCCCGCGCCCGTATCAGGTCGCCTCGATGCCGCGCTACGACGCCGAGGTTGATCAGCGCCGACGCCGCTCCGCGCCGTGTCGCGGCCTGGCGGTGCAGTCGCAGGGATTCGTTCAGCCGGGCTTCGGCACCGGCAAGCCGGCCGCGCAGGATGTCGATGGTGCCGAGATTGTTGAGGGCGATCGCCGTGCTCGACACGTTGCCCAGGCTTCGGTTGAGTCTCAGCGACAGCGTCAGATGCGCGATGGCCTGCGTGGTCTGCCCCCGGTACGAGTGGCATACGCCGAGCGCGAGCAGGGCGGAGGCCCGCAGTTCGCGCCAGCCGATCTGGGCCGCGAGCTCGGTTGCCCGCGTGCAATGGTCGATGGCTGAACCGAAGTCCCCGATGCAGTTGTAGGCCAGCCCCAGGCTGTGGTGTGCTGCCGCTTGCGCCTGAACGTTGGCGTGGGCGGTGGCGGCGGTCAGAGCCTCGCGGGCAACGTTGAGCCAGGCGGTGGTGTCGCGGCAGGACATGAACTGGCCGCGCAGCGTCGACGACAGCAGCCACGTCACCTCGGGTGAAGCGGTTCCGGCGGCGTCGGTAGCCACCATGACCAGATTGCGATGCTCTGCCGCTAGCCATTGGACCGCGGCAGGGCCGTCAATCTGGTCGTTTTCGCCGATCGTTACCGGGAGCCGCACCAGCTGCGGATAGAGCGCCCGAGCGGCCGCTTCGGTCTTGCGCAGGTACCAGCCCTGCACGCGCGCAACCGCTGCGACGCGCTCCTCCGGGGAATCCAGTGCGGACAGCCGCCCCGCGTATTCCCGCACCAGGTCATGCATGGTGTAGCGGTCGTCGCCGAGCGCCTCGGCAAGGTGAGCATCTTCGATACGGCGCAATGCATCTTGGACATCTGCTGCCGGTAAGGCCATGAGTGCTGCCACGGCGTTGGCGGTGAAATCCCGGACGGGGAGCAGGTACAGCGCGCGAAAGACCTGTTGCAGGTGCGGGTCCAGCACTGCGTAGGAGGAGTCGAAGGCTGCGTCAATGGCGGACTGTGGGTCGTCGTGGATTTTCAAAGTGGTCAGCCGGCTGCTGGCGTACAGCCGCTCCACGAGGTCGGCAATCGGCGATTTGGACTGGCGGTTGATGGTTGCCGCGGCGATGCGCAACGCGAGTGGCAGCGTGCCGCACAGGCGGGCGAGTTCCTGGGCGGACGGTTCCTCGGCGGCAACGCGAGCGGGGTCGAGGAGTCGGGCCAGGAGCGTCATCGCGTGATCCTGGCTCAGCGCCGGCAGGTCGATCTGTTGGACTCCTTCCCGGGCGACGAGGCCGGCGAGGCGTTCACGGCTGGTCACGATGACGCAGGTGGTGGGGCTGCCGGGTAGCAGTGGCCGTACCTGGTCGGCGGAGATGGCATTGTCAAGCAGCAGCAGCACCCGCTTGTTCGCCACCGCGGACCGGAACAGGCCGGTCGCCCGATGCTGGTCGGGGGGCACCCGATGCGGGGACATCCCGAGGGATTCCAGGAGGTGTGTCAGGGCCTCAAGCGGCGGCATGGGCGATCCGGGGCCGTGGCCCCGGAGGTCGACGTACAGCTGGCCATCTGGGAAGGCATGGCTGACGCGGTGTGCCCAGTGCACCGTGAGCGCGGTTTTGCCGAGCCCTGGCATGCCGCAGATGACGGCCATCCTCATAGCGCTGTAGAGGAGGCGGTCGAGCGCGTCCAGCTCAGGTTCGCGTCCGACGAAGCCAGGCACGTCTGGTGGCAGTTGCTGCGGATGCGGGGTCGCATCCTGCCGCTCGGCGACGGGGGACACGTCGTTCGCCGGCATGCCTTCTGTACGGATCGTGGTCGGGCCGTGGACGCGGACTGTCCGGGGCAGGTCTCCGTGCAGGATCCGACGGTGCAGGGCTTGGATCTCTGCGGTCGGCTCCACACCGATGTCGCCGGACAGCCGCTTGTGTAATTGGCGGTACGCGGCGAGCGCCTCGGCCTTGCGGCCGGCGTGATACAGCGCGGTCATGAGCTGCCCCCAGGGCCTCTCACGCAGGGGATCGACGGCGATGTGGTCCCGTAACCGGTCGATGATCTCGCTGTGACGGTCGGCCTGCAGGTAGAGGTCGGCGATCTCCTCGACCAGGGTGAGCCGCCGGTCCTCAAGGCGGGTTCGGCTGGACAGCAGCGTCCCGTTGACGGGAAGATCCTGGAAAGGGACGCCCCGCCACAAGGCGAGCGCATTTTCGAACGCTTCCAGTGCCCCCGCCCCGTCGTTCCCGTGCAGCTTCGCGTATCCCTCGTGTGACATCCGATCGAACAGGGCGGTATCCACGATGTCGTTGTCGACGAGGAGCCGGTAACCGCGGGTTCCACCCACGACGCGGCTGCCGGCGGTGCCGGGACGACCCAGGATCCGGCGTAGCGACCACACGTACGTCCTGATGTTGCTGGCTGCGGACTTCGGCGGCTGCACCGGCCACAGCTCTTCGATGATCTGGTCCGTCGAGAAGACGGTCCCGGGATTGGTCAGCAGGAGCGCCAGCAGATGCACCTGCAGCGGGGGACCAAGAGCGACAGGTTCGTGGGCGGCGGACCGCACCTCGACAGGGCCAAGCACGAAATACTCCACCACAGCTCCTTTGCCAAGGCGCATGCCGGCTTCGAGGCATCGATGATATAGACGGTGCGAAATGCCGGCTTCGTTCAGTCGCGGAGTTGCCGCGGCGTTCCGCAGGCCACGCCGGACCTGACTGCGCTGGACCCGCGATGTCTTCGTCCTGAGCCGGAGCCGCTCAAACGGTGTGCCGCCTGATCAACAGGACTCCGCTTCGATGCTGCCGCCTGCCCGCTCACGCACGACTTCGAGTCTGCCATGTATTCGCCGTAGCCGTTTCATGTACGCAGGCCGACTACTGTCCTTGATCATCGATCCCACCTGATGGAGGAGGACCAAATGTCCCGGTTCGTCTGCACGGTCAAGCACACCAAGTACGTCATCGGCGCCATGGCCGGCGTGTTCTTCGCGACCTGTAGCGCCTCCTGACCCGATGCCGGGCCGGGACGGTGCCCCTTTCACCGGTCCCGGCCCGGTTCCGTCGCTGTGGCCTGCCGCCACAGCACCCGTCGATCGGTGGAGGGTGGATGTTCACGACCGCAGTCCGGCAGATGAGGGTGGCCTTCTCCACCGTGCTCGGCCGTCCCTTCTCGGTTCGGGTGGTCCAGCGCCTGGTCCAGGACGCGCTGGCGACGTTGGAGGAGTTCGGCTCGCCGGGCGATGACGTCGGCCAGCTGATCGACGGACCGTACGCGGATGTCGGGATGCGCACGGCACTGCAGACCCGTGCGCTGCAGCGGACCGCGCGGCATCTCACCGCCCGCTCGTCCTTCTACCGGGACCGGTTCAGTGCCGCCGGCGTCGACCCGGCCCGCCTCACCCCGGACACGCTGCTCCAGCTGCCGCTGATGACGCGGGCCGACCTGGTGTCGCGGCAGCGGGATCTGCTGTGCGGGCGCCCGTTCCTGTCCACCCGCAGCACCGGCACCACCGGTGTGCCGGTCGAGGTGTGGCTGTCCCGGCACGAGATCACGCTGTGGCCGTCGCTCATCGCGCTGTCCCTGGTGTTGCGCGGCGAGATCACCCCCGACGACCATGTCCAGCTCAGCCTCAGCTCCCGGGCGACCGCGGCGGTCCAGGAAGACGTCGAAATGTGCGGCCTGGTGGGCGCCGAGTGCAGCGTCATCGGCCTGGTGCCACCGGACGAGACGCTCGAGCGGTTGTGCGGATCCGTCACCGTGCTCAACACGTACCCGAGCTATCTCGGCGCGCTCGTCACCGCGGCGCGCGACCGCGGCCTGGGCCCGGCGGACTTCGCGCTGCACACCATCAACGCCGGCGGCGAGCTGATGTCGTCGGCGCTGGTCGCGGCGGCGGAGTCGACGTTCGGTGCGCGTGTCAACGACGCGTACGGCGCGACCGAGGTGCTGCCGGTCGGTGGGCGGTTCTGCGCGCACCGGCATCTGCACCCGGACCCGAACATGGGCTATGCGGAGGTGATCGACCTCTCGACCGGAACGCCGGCCGCCCCCGGTCAGCTCGGGACGCTCGTGGTCACTCCGTATCACCCGTACCGCGAATGCATGCCGGTGCTCCGGTACGACACCCGTGACCTGGTTCGCGTTCCGTCCGCTGATGAGCCGCCCTGCGAGCTGGCCGCCATCCCCGCTGTGTCGCACATTCTCGGCAAGGCGCGCGATCTGCTGACCACCGCATCCGGCCCGGTCACGCCGCGCGACCTGGTGGAGGTGATGGACGGCCTGCCGGGCGCCCGCTGGCCGGTGCGGTTCGCCGCGGCACAGGCGGGCGCGCGGGTGCGGGTCACCGTGCCGGCCGATCACGCGGGCGGCCTGTCCGGCAGCGAGATCGCCGACCGGTTCGCCGGGCACGGCATCGACGCTGAGGTAGCGGTGACGGCGATGACGGAGGCCGATGCTCAGCGACTCCGGCCGCTGCGGTGCGACCTGCTGGAACACACCTTCACCCGGTCCGAACGTCGCGCCCCTGTGCTGGTGGGGGATCCGGCATGAGCGGGCCGCAGCGAAGCGGAGTGACCGCGAATCAGCATGGCAGGTTGAGCTCAGGCCGACGCCGTAGCGAAGCGGAGGGGGCGGCATGAGCCAGCCGGTGTTCTTCGTCGTCGTGACGCTGTTCCTCGCATCGTTCGCGCCGCTCGCGGCGGCTGGCTACTTCCGATGGGTACGGCTGTCCCGACCGGCCATCGGTGTCTTCGACATCGGCGATGTGTTCGCGATGATGGGCTTCGTGGTGGTGCTGCCCTTCGTGTATCTGGCGCTGCCCGGGTGGGCCTTGCCCACGGTGCTCGGGCTCGTCTTCGCCGCCGGCCTCGGCATCGGCTACGAGCCGGTGGTGACGCACGGGTGGTGGCGGCGGGGGCTGATCCTCAGCCTTCTGGGCGTGGACCTGGCGGCCTGGGCGGCGTGGCGCGCCGGCGCGGCACCGACCTGGTTCACCGCCGTGAACAGCGTGGTCGTGATGCTGATCGCGGTGTCCGCGGCCAACCTGTCCGCTCAGGGTGGGTTGAAGCTGCGTCATGCGGCGTGGTTCACGCTCGGCCTCGCTGTGTATGACCTCACCTTCGCCACGGCGATCCCCATCACCCAGAAACTCGCCGAGGCGATCCAGGGCTACCCCTACGCGCCGTCAGCCGGACTGCGCGTCGGCGAACTGAGCGCGGTGATCGGCATGGGAGACCTGCTGGCCTACGCGCTCTACGGCGCCACCGCGTACAAAGCGTACGGCCGGACCGGCCTGCGGGCGAGCGTGGCGATCGTCGCGGTCTTCGGCGCACTGCTCCCGACATTGTCCCCGCTGGCCATCGAAGCGATCACCGGACGCCAACCATCGCTGATCCCGGCCCAGGTGTTCTTCGGGCCGGCGGCGTTCGTCGGCTACCTCGTCCTGCGTCGCCTCGGCGCCGAACGCCGCATGGTGGACGTCCTCGGCAACCGCCCGTTCTCGTCACGTCCCCACGTCGCTTCCGGTCATGGCGGACCGATCCGGTCCTTCGGATCAAGGCTGGAGGACCCCAAACGTCCTCGATAGCGCCTCTACCGGCGACCTGGCTCGTTACGGCCAGTCCCGCCGTAGATCGTGAAGGCGTGGCGGAAACGGCTCGGGGGAGGCCAATGATGCTGTGGCGGATTCTCGGTTCACTCGAAACCCACGGGGCCAGCGGGCCGGTCGTCCTGCGGGCGCGCAAGCAGCGTCTCCTGCTCGGCGTCCTGCTGCTGCATCCCAATACACCGCTGCCGATGTCGTTGCTGATCGAGTGCCTGTGGGACGGCGGGGCACCACGGTCCGCGCGGGCGAACCTGCACTCGTACGTCGCCCAGCTGCGCCGCACTCCGACGATGGGCGACCGGCTTGCCAGCACACCCGACGGGTACCTGCTGCGGGTGGAGCCAGACGAGCTGGACACCGAGGTGTTCGAGCGACTCGTTGCGGAAGGTCAGCGTGTGTCGGCCGTCGACGGTGCGGAGGTGGCCATCGAGCGGCTCGGCCAGGCGTTGGCGCTGTGGCGTGGCGACGTGCTGGCCGGTATCGAGCTGCCGGCACCGCTGCGGCCGCTGGTGACCCGGTTGCACGAGTTGCGCCTCACCACGACGGAGGACTGGATCGACGCGTTGCTGCGGGCCGACTACCACGCCGACGTGGTCGCCGAGCTGATGCGGAACACCGAGGTGCATCCATTGCGTGAGCGGTTCCAGGCGCAGTTGATGCTGGCGCTGCACCGCAGTGGCCGCACCTCGGAGGCGCTGGCGACGTTCCGGCGGTTCCGGCTGCGGCTCGTCGACGAGCTGGGGGTCGAGCCGGCTCCCGCGCTCCAGCGTCTGCACCGGCGGATCCTGGCGGCTGATCCGACCTTGCAGGGGCATCGCGCGCCGCCACCGCCCGAAGCCGGATTCGTGTCGCAGCCGAGGCCCGAGTTCCCGCCAACCGCCGGCGTCGTGCCCCGCACCCTGCCACCCGACGTGCCCAACATGGTCGGCCGCGACGATCTACTGCGCGAACTCGACGGATTGCTGCCGGACGCCGCCGACGCGAGCGGTCCCGGCCCGCTGGTGGTCCTGGTCGGCATCGCCGGCGCCGGCAAGACCGCACTGGCAGTGCGTTGGGCCCATCGCGTCGCCGCACGGTTCCCCGACGGCCAGCTCCACGTTAACCTGCTCGGCTGGTCGGCCGGCAGCCCGCTCACGCCACTGGCCGCGCTGACCCGGTGTCTGCGGGCGCTCGGCGTGCCGGCCGTGCAGATCCCGGTCGACGTCGACGACGCCATGGCCAGGTACCGCACGTTCTTGGCTGACCGGAGCCTGCTGCTCGTGCTCGACAACGCCAGCAGCGCCGAGCAGGTGCGGCCGCTGCTAGCGGCGGGCGAGCGCTGCATGACGGTGGTGACCAGTCGGGACCAGCTCACCGGGCTGGTGGCGGTCAACCACGCACGCCGGCTGACCGTGCCGCCGCTCACCCACGACGCTGCGGTCACCCTGTTGCGCGGCGTGCTCGGTCGACGGCTGGCCGGCGCCGACGCGGTCGCGCTGGCCGACCTCGCGGAGGCCTGCGGGCGACTGCCGCTCGCCCTGCGCATCGCCGCGGCCAAGTGTGCGGAGCGGCCGGACGACGAGCTCGCCGCCTACATCTCGGCGTTCACCGCGCACGGCCGGCTCGGCGAGCTCGACGTGGACGACGATCCGCAGGCGTCGGTACGGGCCGCGTTCGCAATGTCGTACCGGCAGCTGTCCCACCCGCACCGGGTACTGTTCCGCCGGCTCGGACTGGTGCCCGGTGACGACCTCACCGCCGAGACCGCGGCCGCCCTCATCGGTCCGGACGCCGATGCCGGCGACGCCACCGCGGCGCTCGACGCGCTCACCGCCGCGCACATGGTGCAACGGCACCACGGCCGGTACAGCCTGCACGACCTGCTGCGGGCGTACGCCTGCGATGAGGCCCGGCGCAGCGACGTCCGCCCGAACGGTCGGCTGTGATCGAGCGGCGGTGCCGGGTCTACCGCGCCGGTGCGGAGGGCGCGATCCCGCGCGACGCCGCTCTGCTCGCGCAGCGTGCGAGCTGCCGGCTGCTCTCCGGTGAGGCACAGCGTCATGGCCGAGGCCCATCTCGCTGTGGAGGTCATGCCGCAGCCGCGGTCGCCGCGCAGTCCGCGCTGGGCCGTTGTTCGTTCAGCGGGTGCCGGTTGGGCGCGCGGCACGCACCCGAACCGCTGGTGCTGGCCCGATCCGGGGCCGGGCAGGCCTGAACAGGAACATCAGGTCGTCCAGGCGGGTGACCGCCGCCGCGGACAGCACCGCGGCCGGCACTGCGAGCGCCAGCATCCGGCCGGTCACGTCGGCGGCACCGGCCGCGGCGAGGAGGGCACCGGCCCCGGCGCAAACAATGAGTGCCAGGTTCCGCACGACATGCCGGCGGCCGAACGGCGCTCCCGCTGTGCCGAAGCAACGGCAGATGGCAGGTATGCCACGACGCATGGCCACCGCGACCGCGGCGGTGAAGCCGCCGAGCAGGAGTATCGCGCCGGCGAAGCCGGCCAGCGGCCCGCGCACCATGGCGAGCACCACGGCGGTCTCGCCGGCCACCAGGGCGACCGCGACCGGCGGGGCCCACGCCGCGGGCAACACCTGCACCTGACGCACCGACGTGACGAACGCGCCCGGCGCACGCAGCTTCGACACCACGGCGATCGCGAACACCACACCGATCAGGCAGCGGGAATACAGCAAGAGCACCGACACGCCTACGAGCCTGCGTCAGGGCGGTGCCGCCGGTCAACGCCCCCGGCGCGCGCTGTGGCGGCGCTGTGGTGGCGCTATGGCGTGGCTTTCTAGAGTCGTGCACCACTCGGGAGATCCCGACGGACAGAGGAGTTCGCATGCGAGATCTGCTCAACACGGCCGCCGATCGGATGCTGGGGCGGTTCCTGCCGAAGGCCCGTGCCGGTGCCTGCGCCTGCTTCCCGGGCGACGGCTACTACCAGTACCGCTGCTACAACGGCCAGCTCAACCAGCGCCGGTGGTGTCAGTACAACTGCTCCTGCAGCGCTGTCAGCTGCGGCGGCTGGGTGAGCATCGGCGACTGTTGATCCACTGCCCGGCGACCGAACGCGGCGGTGCGGTGTGAAGCCGGCACCGCACCACCGCACCGCATGGAAGGAACCAACATGGACTACCTCGCCGTCGCCACCGTCGTCGCGCTGGTGAGCACCGCGTTCAACCTGCTGCTCACGTTCGGTGTGATCCGCAAGCTGCGTGAGCACGACACGCGGCTCGCCCCGCCGCCGGTGCCGGACTCCGGACCACCAACCGGATCCACGATCGCCCCGCTCACCGCCACCACCGTCGCCGGACGTCAGGTGTCCACTGTGGACGCTGATCGCGCCACCCTCGTCGGGTTCTTCACCCCGGGCTGCAAACCGTGCGCCGACAGCATTCCGGAGTTCCTCGACCGGCACGCCCGGACCGGGGTCGCCGCGGTCGCGGTCGTGGTCACCGACGTCGCCGGCAGCGGGCTCTACGCAGAGCGGCTGGCCGAAGTGGACGTCCTGATCGAGCCCGGCGGCGGCAGCTGGGCCACCGCGTTCCGGGTGAGCAGCTTCCCGACGCTGTGCCTGATCGACCGCGGCGGCGTGGTCCTCGGCAGCGGCAATGCCTTCACCGACCTTCCCATGCTCACCGCGGCGTGACCACCGTCGATATGACCACAGTGGACAACGTGCCGCTGCGGCGGATCCCCGGTCACCTGTGGGCGGCGCTGCGCCTCGGATGCGCGACGGCGCCGGTGGTCCTCGGCCTGTACGCGGTGCTGGCCGTCGTCGCCGGTGCCGTGCCTGTCGCGGGCGCGGCGCTGCTGCGGGCCGTCCTCGACGGCCTCGTCACCGGCCGCGGGGTGCTGCCGCCCGCAGCGGGACTCGTCGCGGCCGGCCTCGGAGCGGGGGTCCTGCCAGCTGTCCGGAGCCACCTGCACGGACGCCTGCTGCGGGCCGTGGGGGTGCGGGCGATGGATCGGCTGTACGCGGCGATGAACCGGATCACCGGCCTGGCGGTGATGGAGAACCCGGCGTTTCGCGACCGACTCCGGATGGCGCAGCAGTCCGGCCGATCCGGCCCGGGCCAACTCGTCGACGACACGCTCGGCGCGGTCGAGTCGATCATCACGCTCGGCGGCTTCCTCACGGCGCTGATCGCGCTGAACCCGTTGCTGGCGCTGCTCGCCGTCGCGGCGGCCGGCCCGGCCCTCCTGGCCCAGCTGCGGCTCAATCGGCGGCGCGCGGGCATGCTCTGGCGAGTCAGCGGTCGGGCCCGCCGTGAGGTCCACTACGCCGACCTGCTGACCAGCCTGTCCGCCGCGAAGGAACTGCGCATGTTCGGCCTCGGCGAGCTGTTCCGTAGCCGGATGCGGTATGAGATGGCCGCGGCCAATCGCGAGCATTCCAGGCACGACACCCGCGAGGTCCTCGTGCGGGGCGCGCTAGCGGTGGTCACCGCCGTGGTCGCCGGTGCCGGGCTGCTGTGGGCCATCACGGAGGCGGCGCGCGGCCGACTGTCCATCGGGGACATCTCGCTGTTGGTGGCGGCGCTCGCCGGGGTCCAGGCGGGCCTCGCAGGGCTCGTGGACCGGTTCGCATCCACGCACGAGAACGCGCTGCTGTTCGACCACTACCGGAAGCTGGTGAACGCCCGGCCGGACCTGCCGCTGCCGACCCGCCCGGCGACAGTCGAGCCGCTGCGCGACGCAATCGAGCTGCGTGACATCTGGTTCCGCTACGGACCCGACCAGCCCTGGGTGCTGCGCGGCGTCAACCTCAGCATCCCGAGAGGGCGGACCGTCGCGCTCGTGGGGCTCAACGGCGCAGGCAAGAGCACCGTCGTCAAGCTCCTCTGCCGGTTCTACGACCCGACGAAGGGCAGCATCACCTGGGACGGTCGCGACCTGCGCGACGTCGACGTCGCAGCCCTGCGCGAGCGGATCGGCGCGGTGTTCCAGGACTACATGGCCTACGAGCTGTCCGCCGCGGAGAACATCGGCGTCGGCAACGTCGCCGCGCTCACCGATCGACCCTGCATCGAGGCCGCCGCCGCGCGGGCGGGCATCCACGACACCCTTGCCGCCCTGCCGAACGGCTACGACACCATGCTCACCAACGCCTACTACGACGAGGCGGACCGAGCCGACCCGACGACTGGGATCGTGCTCTCCGGCGGCCAGTGGCAGCGGCTCGCGCTGGCCCGCGCGTTCCTGCGCGAGGACCGGGACCTGCTCGTGCTCGACGAGCCGACCGCCGGCCTCGACCCACAGGCGGAACACGAGGTGCGCGTCCGGCTCCGGCGGCACCGGGAGCGGCGCACCAGTGTGCTGATCTCGCACCGGCTCAACACCGTCCGCGACGCGGACCGCATCGTCGTGCTGGCCGACGGTGTGGTGGTCGAGGAGGGCACCCATGAGGACCTGCTCAACCGCGACGGCGGGTACGCCCGACTGTTCCGCTTGCAGGCCGGCGGCTACCAGCCGGTGGCCATCGTATGAGCGGGCCGGCGCGGCTGTTCGCCCGGGCCATCGGCGTGGTCCGGCAGCGGTGGCTGCTGGTCACCGTTGAGGGTGTCAGCATGGCACCGACGTATCTGCCCGGTGACCGTCTCCTCGTCCGGCGCACCACCCTCGCCGGTGTCCGCCGCGGCGCCGTCGTCCTCCTCACGTCCCCCGGCGCCGGCCTGGCCGGCGATCCGCCGTTCATGCTGAAGCGGGCTGCGGCACTGCCCGGCGACCCGGTGCCGGTGGGCATCCGGGTCGCCGAGACGGTGGTCCCATCCGACCGGCTCGTCGTGGGGGGGGGCCACCCCCCCCCCATCCCCGCCAAGCGGGCCCCCCGCGTCCACCCCCCCCGCGCCCGGGGGGGGGGGGGGCGCGCCCCAAGGGCCCAACCAACCCCGGCCCGGGC
>NZ_JBIAYW010000044.1:0-38427 GCF_042898305.1 Dactylosporangium sp. NPDC000521 | reverse complement strand
CCCGCCACAGGGCTTGCTTGAGCCGGATGCGCGGAAACGCGCAAGTCCGGTTCTGAGGGGGGCCACGCGCCGCAATGCGCGTGGCCTACCCGGCCCGTTGGTGTGCGATGGTCGGCCCGAGCTCGTCACCGGCGGTGACCAGTTCGGCGGGGCCGAGGCGCACCTGTCGTGCCGAATTGAGTGCGCCTGATCTCGGTGGTCTTCGACTCAGTCGAGGTGCACTCGGCGGTGCCGCGATTACGCACCCCCAGCACCTATGGCAAGCATTGCAGCGCTGGCTCGCCGATGAGGTGGCCGGGCACGCGCGGGTGCACCCGTTGGAGCAGGGCGCCGGGTCCAGCCGCTGCTAGCTCCTCGGCCTGCCCGACCGCGTCGTTGTCGTGGCGCTCGCGACCGGCTCGGCGCCGGCCACCCGGGGGTACAGCCGGCGCGGCCACGGCAGGCACAGCGCCAGCGCGGCGAGGCCACCGAACGCGATGATGCCGGCGGTGCGCAGATTGGCGGTGCTGAACTCGGGCGCCACGCCGCCGGTACCTGTGCCGCGCCGAGGAACTCCCCGGTGACGCCTGCGTACGCCCGCACCCCGACCGAGCTCCGACGGGCGGCAAGCGTGAGCACCATCACGACGTTGGCGATGCGCCGACCCGGGTCGAAGTGGCCGTCGTGGTACCCGGCGTACTCGTGTGTGGAGCCGTCCGCGGGTGGGCTATACCGATGCCGTCGGTGGCCGCGGCGGTGACCACGTTGGCTCGGGCGATGTTGCCGGTGGTGGGCAGCTCAGGGACGAGCCACGCGGCGAAGATCATGAGCAGAGAGCGCTCTCTGATCTTGAATCTGATTGGATCAAGCCTCCGAGTAGATCCGCACGGAGATCCACGAAAACTCCATCCAGCTGCCAAGACAGGCGAGCGGAACTTATTCGTCGTTGACAGAAAAAGTTGGCAGCTGTATCAACAGTTACCAACCCCTGAGAGCGCTCTCAGGCATCGCCGGACGCATTCCGCCGGTTGTCGCCCCCGCCAGGTGCGACGCACCCGCGCCCCACCCGGTCGTCCGTTGACATCTCCATGCTTCGGAGGAAAGCGATGACAGCACAACCACATTCGGGTGCCGCGAGACGCGCGGCACGGCAACGAACCAGGATCAGGTTCCTCGCCGCCGCAGGTGCCGCGGCAACGCTGGCGGCCGGCACGATCGTCACGGCACTGCAGGCGGAGGCGGCCGCGCCGCCGACCCCCACCGGCTGGACCCAGAACTTCCTCGACGACTTCACCGGCAACAGCCTCAACGGCGCCAACTGGCAGGTCGTCGCCGGCACCTCCTACCCAGGCGGCCCGGCGAACTTCGGCACCGGCGAGGTCGAGACCTCCTCGGCCAGCGCGGTGACCGTCGCCAACGGAAACCTGCGCATCACCGCCTCCGGCGGCGGCCTGGGTCCGTGGACGGCGGCCCGGATCGAGACCAACCGGGCCGACTTCCAGCCGCCCGCCGGCGGCAAGCTGCGGGTCGAGGCGCGGCTGCAGCTGCCCGAGGCGCCCAACGGCAACTCCGCCGGATACTGGCCGGCCTTCTGGATGCTGGGCGGCCCGTACCGCGGGAACTGGTGGAACTGGCCGGGCGTCGGCGAGTTCGACATTATGGAGTCCGTCAACGGGGCCAACCGGACCTGGCAGACCATGCACTGCGGCACCTCACCGGGCGGCGTGTGCAACGAGAAGTCCGGCATCGGCAACGGCGGCCCGTCCGGCTGCACGCCGACGGCGTGCACCAAGGGCATGCACCGCTACACCCTGGACTGGTCCCGGGCCGACAACTCGGCCACCTGGTACGTCGACGGCCGCCAGGTGTGGCGCACGCAGCGCGGCGGCAACATCGACCCGGCCGCGTGGGACGCCGCCACCAGCCACGGCTTCTTCATCATCCTGAACCTCGCCATGGGCGGCGAGATGCCGTGCAATACCCTCGGCTGCCTCAGCAGCGGCACCGGCGGCGGCGGGCACCTGGACGTCGACTACGTCGCGGCCTACACCGGCCCGGCCAACGCGCCGCCCCCGCCGCTGGGACCCGGCGACGGCACCGGCACCTCGCCGACCCCCGGGCCGTCGACCTGCGGCCCGCTGATCTCGCAGGGCCGGCCCACCACCTCCTCCGGCAACGAGAACGCGTCGCTGGCGCCGCAGTACGCGGTGGACGGCAACCCGGCCACCCGCTGGTCCTCGCTGTTCTCCGACCCCCAGTGGATGCAGATCGACCTCGGCGCCGCCGTGCCCATCACCCGCGTCAAACTCACCTGGGAGGCGGCCTACGCAACGGCCTACCAGATACAGGTATCCAACAGCGCCAACGGCCCGTGGACCGTCGCGGTCGACAACCCCTACGGGGCCGGCGGCGTCGAGGACCTGGCCGTCAACACCACTGCACGCTACGTACGGATGTACGGCATCACCCGAGGGAGCGGGTACGGGTACTCGCTCTGGGAGTTCCAGGTATACGGCGCCTGCGGCGGGACGAGCCCGTCGCCGTCGTCGTCTACGCCGCCTTCCTCGTCGGCGCCGCCCTCGTCAACGCCGCCGGGCGCCCGGGACGCCTACGGCACGATCCAGGCCGAGTCCTACAACCAGCAGTCCGGCGTGACGCTTGAGACCACCGCCGACACCGGCGGCGGCCAGGACATCACCTCCATCACCAACGGCGACTGGGCGCTCTACCAAGGCGTCAACTTCGGCACCACGCCAGCCACCCAGTTCACCGCACGCGTAGCGAGCGGGGCGCCGGGCGGCGTCAGCGGCCTGGTCGAGGTCCGCCTCGACAGCCTCGGCAGCGCGCCGATCGGCAGCTTTGCCGTCGCCAACACCGGCGGCTGGCAGAGCTGGCGGACGACGCCGACGAACATCAGCGGCGTCACCGGCACACACAACGTGTACCTCACCTTCACCAGCGGCCAGCCGGCCAACTATCTCAGCGTCAACTGGCTGTCCTTCGGCCACTGACCCCTGGGCATACCCCGACTGTCTCCGGCCACCCGGGGCCCGACCCCGGGTGGCCCGAGACGCGACGGGCCGTACCGCCCCACGGGAAGCACGTGCAACCACCATGATCGGGCGCGCACATCTGCCGCCGTTGGTGCGCGACGGCAGGCCCGTGCACGTCACAGCGGGTGACCAGCGCGGCGAGGCCAAGTCTTCCTATCCTGCCGAGATCAGTGCACCTGATCAATACCGCGCGGCTGGAGCATCGGTCCGCCGCGGAGTGCAAGCCTCGCATCTCAAGCCTCCTCCCCGAGATCTCTTCGGAATGCGGTCAGCATCACCTGCTTGTAGCGGTCCATCTCAGCGGCGTGATCGCGGAGTTGGTCGTCGTTGAGTGGCTGCCGTCCGATGAGCGCCAGCCACACTTCCCGGCCCAACTGCTCGGCCCGTTCCGTGACCGGCCGGGTCTCCGGACGGCAAAACAGATCCAACGTTGTCCGGCTCTCCCCGAGTCTGCGCCGCAGGTCGTCGAGATGTTCGTGAAAGGCCTGGTCTGTGTCGTAGTCGTCGCGTGCCGCCCTTCCGCCGTTGCCGAGTCTCCTGAACCGGTCGTAGAGCAGGAGGAATTCGACGATGATTGAGCGCCGATGTTCGAGATTGCGAAAGTAGGACACTTCGTAGGCTTGTCGTCGCTCGCGGCGGTTAGCGGCGAACAGGGTCAGGGCCGAACTCGCGATCGCGGCGGTTAGCGTAAACGCGCCCGTGACGAGAAGAGGTGCCAGGCTGCCGTCCATGTCGACCTCCGGTGCAGGCTCAATCTTCGTGCGCCAGCCACTTTAAGGCGCTTCGGCTCAAATAGGTACATGCTTCCACTGGTGTGCCAGCCGCCGTCGGCTCCACCATGCCTCGCCGGGCGGCGGTCGTTTGATCCGCCGTATCCTCATCTGCCGCGATCCGATCGCTACGGAGTGTAATGGGGAGTCGCGCCCTTGGGCTCGCGGACGTGCCGCTCAGCGCGTTAGCAGCCGCGTCTGTCGGCATGATTGTCGGTGTGCTCAGCAATGATCTATTTCAGTACGTGGCGTGGTTCCGCGATGAATTACTACCGGCTGACGACGAGGACCACGAGTGGCCAGGGGTGATCTTCATCCGGGCAAGTGACAGCAGTTCCGCGCTTGCCTGGGGCGATGAACTGGCGAAGACATGTGTTGACAAGTTCGTTCGGTCGACAGTCGAGCCCTGGTTCGAGCCGGTTCCGGTCTGCGCGGTTGTTGTTGCGTTCGGTGAACGGCTTACTGCGGCCGAGATCGGCTGGTAAGGCAGTCAGTCGCTGCGATACGCCCTGGCGCACTCTCATGCCGCAATGCGCTCGCTACTCAACGTCATCGCGGGTAGGTGCAGCCAGTACACGCTCGTGCCGATGTGGGTGCGCCCGTTCAGCAACCGGTTGAGCCTAGGTCGATCCAATAACGCAATTCGGCGCCGAGCGTCTCGTCGAGCCGGCCACCGTTGTTCACGATGACCTTCCGCGACGCCTCGTTGTCCGGACTGCAAGTCAGCAGAACCCGGGTGAGCCCGAGCTGCCGCGCCTCGGTCAAGCCAGCGGCAAGCATCCTGGTGGCGTGGCCCTGCCGTCGCCACGCCGGTGAAACGTGGTAGCCGATATGGCCGCCGTCGGCGAGCAGGGCAGCCGTGAGCTCATGCCTGATCACGAGCGTGCCAAGGTAATGCTCTCCGGAGACGTACCAGTACGTGGAGAACGGGACATCCCATCGTCGCTGGACGCCGCGGCACGCCGCGACGTACCCGTCGAAGTCCTCGCTGGCCGGGCCCAGCCAACTGGTGTCGATACCGCCGGCGGTGCAGTCCGCCTGCTCACCGGTGAGGAACGAGACGCGGACGTCGCCGCTGGGCGGTGCCAGGCGCGGCGCGGCATTGAGCGTGATCATCACTCGCAAGGTATTGGCCTGCCCATCAACTGTCCAACCCATTGCCTGTTGATCGGCACAACTCGCCTACACCGAGCTCAATCTCCTCGTCTGCCGCTGAGAAGGCGCCGAGCCGGTACGGCGCCGGTGGTTGCTGACAGCGTCCACGCGGCGCACTCCTGCCGCCCACGCCGTCCCCTACCGATATCCGGATCCCCCGCCGACCGAGCGCGCCAGGCCGCCGGAAGGGTCACGCTTCGTGACCAGCGTTCGGCGCTGGCGGGCGCCTGGATCTGCCGATGAGCGCTAACCTGATCTTTACGACCCGACTTGCGAATACGCCGAAAGTGCCAATCTCCTACAGGAGTGCTCGGCAGCGGTTCAATGCTTCATCGGCTGCGGGCTGAGCCCGCGGCCCGCGCCGCCGGTCCAACGCATGCGTGCATCGAAATCCGCGTGCCAATCAGCCCGGGTCTTTCAGTAAGCCTGTCCGCGGTTCATGATCGGAAATGAGGAAGGTGCCTGCCATCTGGGATGATCTGGCTTGTCGAAGGCCCTGATCGTCCGCCATGGAAGGCACCTGCCGAGTGAAGACTACCGGATCGCGTCCGAAGATCATCGTGAGTGGCGACGGACGTGGCGTGGTCGGCCACGCCGGTGCCCGCCTCTTGGCCGATGTTGCCGAGGCGACCGGCTTGACCGCGGCGTGCGGTGACGCCTTGGCCGGGTTGCGGCAGCGGCGCGGTGTGCATGACCCGGGCCGGGTCGCGGTCGATCTGGCAGTGATGCTCGCCGACGGCGGTGCGACGATCTCGGATCTGGCGGTGCTGCGGGATCAGGCGGCGCTGTTCGGGCCGGTGGCGTCAGACCCGACCGCGTGGCGGCTGCTGTCCGATATGGACAGTGCTGCCCTCGGCCAGCTCCGTGACGCCCGTGCCCAGGCCCGGGAACTGGCGTGGGCACAACGCCTCGAGACCCGCGGCGGGCTACCCGAGGCATCGGCGGCGGGCCGGACGGTCCCTGGTCTGGTCCTGGATCTGGACGCCACGATCGTGTTGTGCCACTCGGAGAAGGAAGCGGCGACCCCGACGTGGAAACGGACATTCGGCTACCATCCGCTGTTCTGCTTCCTGGACAACACCCGTGAGGCGCTGTCCGGGATGCTGCGCGAAGGCCGGGCCGGGTCGAACACCACCGCCGACCACATCACCGTCCTCGACCAGGCACTCGCGCAGATCCCCGACCACCTGCGGCACGGCACGCCGATCCTGATCCGCGCCGACTCCGCCGGCTGCACCCACGGCCTCCTCGCCCACATCCGCGGCATGCGCGAGCACGGCCTGGACACCCGATACTCCGTCGGCGTCGCGATCACCGAACCGATCCGCCAGGCGATCCTGACCGCCAAACAGCACCTGCAATGGGTGCCGGCACTCGACAGCGACGGCGAACCCCGTGACGGCGCACAGGTCTGCGAACTGACCGGTCTCGTCCCCGACGACGGCTACCCGGCCGGGACCCGGTTCATCGTCCGCCGCGAACGGCCGCACCCCGGCGCCCAACTGAGCTTGTTCGACACCATCGAAGGCATGCGCCACCAGGTCACCGCCACCGACACCCCACCCGGCGACCCCACCAGCGGCTCCATCCAGTACCTGGAGGCCCGCCACCGCGCCCACGCCCGCGTCGAAGACCGCATCCGCACCGGCAAGGACACCGGCTTCGGCCGGTTCCCGTCACGGATCTTCGCCATCAACGCCGCCTGGCTCCAACTCGCCCTCACCGGCATCGACCTCCTGGCATGGACCCAGAGGCTGCTCCTGGACGGCGAACTCGCCGCCGCCGAACCCAAGAGACTGCGCTACCGGCTCCTGCACGTCGCCGCCCGCCTCACCCGCACCGCCCGCCGAACCCGACTCCGAATCGCCGAAACCTGGCCCTGGGCAACAGATCTCACCACCGCATTCGGTCGCCTCAACGAGCTACCACGCCCGACCGGCTGACGCCCACACCCGATCGCGTCGACACCGCACGGAGGAAACCGGCCAACGCGCCGGGACCTCGGCACGCCCGCACGACCCACCGACCTACACAAAGATCAACAAGCCGAGTCGGTCACCATGATCGACTGGTCACGAAAGACCGAGGTCAGTGCGGATACAAGTCAACCGGCCTACACGGGCGGGTCTGACGGCGCTGGGTTGTCGTGGGCTGGTTCCTCGTTCTCATCCGGACGTGGCCACGGTGATCCGCCAAAGATCTGCGGACCGTACAGCGCGCGCCCCAACAGGGCCGCGAGGCCGATCGCGATGCTGAGCGACAGCCATACAGCGGCATTGGTTACTGAATAGGTAGCAAACAGCACCACGTAGGCGTAGACCGTGAAGGCGAGCGGGCCCACCGCAAGCAATGCATACCGCTCTCCACGGCCCACTTGGTGAAAGAAGCGTCCGTACGACGTGCCACGGGCAACACCTGTGCTACGTGCCAATGGCATTACAAGGGGCACCAACTGGTCATGAAGACCCGATTGGAAGAGCCCTGGGCGATGATACTGAATGAGCTTTTGGTAAATGTGAACGTTGATCTCCCGATCGCGGAGGGTCAGTACGGCACGCAGGACCATTGCGAGGACCACCAAGGGAAGGGCAGCGTGTAGAAGCGCTAGGTTGCTGACGGTAACTCCAGCGATCGACACGGCGTCGACCTCCCGACGGGAGAAGACGAGAAACGCGCCGGTCGCCAGCAGGGCCAACCGGAGCTGGGAATGCACCGCCCTCGCCTGGCTCTCGCACACCCCAAGCAGGTGCGCAACGTACTCCCGGACGGTATCGAGGTCTGTGTCTCCTGCCTCGAGGAACCTGCGTACCAGTCGATCGACCGTGAACATCGCACCGTTTGGCCCTGGATTGGTCGCCACGAGTACAACTCCATCAGGCCGGGCCACGATTCCGCTACTTGTGGCCACCTTCCTCTGGTCGCGACTGGGTCTTGGCGTCCGCACATGCCGCCGAGCGTGCGGCACGAAGCACTCGCTCGGCATCTACTACTTGTCCCGGGCAGCGTCGATGGTCGTACGGATCTGCTGAAGGGCCGCGAAGGCTGTTGCCCTGTCTGGGGTCTGCTCCCAGAGCGCACGCCACTCTGAGTCGTCGGCAACGATCCGGTCCAGCGCCCGGACCGCCAAGGGTGGGACATCGGTGAGCACCTCGATGCTGCCGTCCTCCAGCAGGAAGTCTGGCGCGTATACAGAGGTGATCGCAGCACCGCCGGGCAGCTGCGAAGCGACGATGGCGGCTGCGGCGATTGCTGGCGGCGCCAGGTCGCTGTCGAGGTACTCGTCGCCGTTGACGAGGACAGCGGTGAAGGCGCTCCGCAGCATGGCGGGCCGCTGCTCCGGCGTCGCGTCGTGGAGATCGCCGCACCGTCTGGTCCGCGTGGACGCCGGTTCGGGCTCCGGTGTCCCGCGGATTCTTCCGAAGGCCGCGGCCGCTTCGACGTTCCCCCTGCTGCTGCGCCGTGCGGCCAGGGTCCTCACCGTGCTCGGGCTGGCCATGATTCCCTGGCTGGTGTTCCTGCACAACGGCCTGCCGGCCACTGCTCAGGCCTTGCACTGGGCCTGGACGTGGACGGGTCTGGACAGCTTCGAGGCGCTCGGCCTGCTCTGCACCGGGCTGCTCCTCAGGCGCGGCGACTGCCGGGCCTGCCTGACCTCCGCCGCGACCTCGGCCTGCTGCTGGTCGACGCCTGGTTCGACACCATGACGGCCGCCCCGGGTTCGGACTTCAAGCTGGCGGTGCTGATGGCGGTCTTCGCCGAGTTGCCGCTGGCGGTGGCCTGCGCGGTTCTCGCGACCTGGACCTTCCCTCGGCCGGACCGCTGAGCGGAAGAGCTCGTGCCGTGCTCGGCGTCGCGACCCGGTGGTTCACCAACTCCGCGCCGTACCAATACGCTCAGCGCTGGCTGCACGTCGCACCGCAGCTGAGCCCGAACGGCAGCTGGCCATCGTGGACATCCAGCAGGAGATGCTCGACCGCGTGGGCCGCAGGGCCAAGGAGCAGGGCGTCGACAACATAGTGCCGAACTGCGCCGACGCACATGAACTTCCTGTTGCGCACGCTCCTCAATTGGTTGAGCGGGTGCGAGATGTTCTGTTACGACGCTCGCCCCAGCGGCGCCCGAGCTGGCCGGCGCTCCCGTCGGCGAACAGTCCCGGACAGCCATCGACCGGTGCGGCAGACGCGTCGCCCTGGTTCCCGGCGTGGGCAGCCGTGCACTGGGGAAGGGGCCGACGTCTGGCTGCCCGCTGGGCGACGTCAGCGCTGGTCGCTGGCCCAAGGCCAGCCTCTGGTAGAACCTGGTGGCAGGATCGGCAACATGGGTGACAACGGAGTCTTGGTCAGGCGGCTGCGGAGGGTGCCGTGACGCTCGCGGATGTGTTTCGGCACGTCGAGACGCTACATGGTGACCCGTGGCCGACGATTGAGACGCTTGCCACGAGCGGGGACCGCTCGTTGATCCCGCCCGTGCAGGCCGCCCTGGAATGCTATCTCGACGAGCATCAGTGGTACGGCCGTGACCTGATGGCGTACATCCTGGCCGGCATTCGTGGGACAGGGGCATTTCCGCTGCTGCTGCGCGCCTTCGCCCGTCCCCTGCGTCACGACGACCGCGACAGTCTCTGCGCTTTGTTGGGCGACGTCTTGCAGGCAGACCCGGTCGGCTGCCGTCCCACGATTCTGTCCTTCATCGCCGAGGAGCATGCCGACCTGTACAAGGCCGGACTGTGGGCGCTCGGCTACGTTGTCCAGCCCAGCGACCTCGAGCTGCTGCGGCGGGCAATGGCCGACCCGAGCCCGGAAATTCGACGCGTCGCGCTCGGCTCGCTGTCGAGCCTCAAGCGTAACCAGAGCGCCTTCGAGCTGGTCGCGTCGGCACTGCACGACCAGGACGACTCGGTCCGGACATCGGCCGTGCTGCATCTGCGCTGGTTCGACACCCCGACCGCTGTCGAGCGGCTCATCCCACTGGCCCACGACCCAGCTGCGCACATCCGGTCGGCGTTGGGTGAAACGATCGGCAACCTGCCGATCGAGTCCGAGCGCTTGCCCGCGGCGGTAGCCGCCCTGGTGTCGCTGCTCGCGGATCCGGAACCGCGTGTGCGCGCCGGCGCAGCCCGCGGGCTCGGCGCGCTCGGCCGGCCGCTCGAAGCGCTGCAGGCCGCCGCGAGCGATCCTGCGCCGCAGGTACGCGCCGCGGTCGCCATGGCCCTCGCCCGCAATGCCGGCCCCCGTCTCAACGGTCTCCTGCAGGACCTTGCCCGCGACGAGGTCGCCGCGGTGCGCAGGGATCTGGTGACCGGACTGGGCGTCTGCGGTTGGCCCGACGCACGCCCGCTCATCGTCACCCTCACCCAGGATTCAGACCCTGCGGTACGAGCACGCGCCGACGTGGCCCTCACCCGCCTTCAGCAAAAGCACACCGCGACCTGACCGCAGGTTCCAATTTCCGGACCCAGACGGATGGCATCCTCATCTGCCGCAGTTGGTACACGGGGACCGACCTGCAGATTGTCACGCTCCGTGGCAACGGCTCAGCGTCGCCGGCGGGCACTCGTAGCCGATGAGCGGATGTTTCTCTTGGCCGGGTGAGGACCGCCGGTCAGGACAAGACGCTGGAGGGAGGTCGGAAAGCATGCTGTTCGACGGTCCTCTTCCTGGGCTTGAGGGGTCGTTCGCGACCGCCGCCCGCGTCCTGGCCGCCTACGACCTCCTGCAACCGACTGACCGTGGCCGGTCCCGGTGGTCCCGGGCACGACGACGTCAGCGAGACTGGGAGCAATGCCGCTCTAACGACCTGGAGCTTTCCTATGCCGCACGGGATCGTCCGCTGGTTCGACGCCGAACGGGGGTTCGGCTTCCTCGCGCCTGACGACGGATCACCAGACGTGTTCGTGCACGCCTCCGAGATCGTCGGGGACGGCGGCTCGAAGGTGCTCCGTGAGGGCCAGGCCGTCGAGTTTGAGGCCGGCAAGAACGACCGTGGTCCCCAGGCGCTGCGCGTGCGCGTCACCGCCGAGCAGGCCGCTGGCGGTGCCGTGGGCCTGCTCGGCACGGTCAACTGGTACGAGCCGACCAAGGGGTACGGGTTCGCATCGCCAGACGGCGGCGGCCCCGACATCTTCGTGCACAGCTCGGCCATCGTGACCGGCGGCGTGGTCAGCGACGGGCAGCGGGTGGCCTTCGTCGTCGTCGAGGGCGAGCGCGGCCCGCAGGCCGCGCACGTGATCCCGCTCGGTCCTGGGGCCGGCCTGTCCGCCACGGCAGGCGGTGCCGACGGGGCGGACGGAACCGTTTCCTGGTACGACGAGGACAAGGGCTTCGGCTTCATCGCCCCGGACTCCGGCGCCGGGGACGTCTTCGTCCACGCCCGGTCCCTGGCCGAGGGCCTCACCTGGCTGACAGAGGGCGACCGCGTGGCGTACGGGGTGGTCAGCAGCGACAAGGGCCCGCAGGCCCGCGACGTGCAGCTGGTCCGAGGGGCCGAGCCCGCGCCGCCACCGCGACGCCCGGCACCGGCCGGGCCGCCACCCGCCAGGAGTAAGCCGCCGTCACGGGGCGTGCCCGCACGCGCGGGCCACGGCGTCGTCGCACGTTACGACGGCGACCGCGGGTTCGGGTTCATCACCCCGGACGCCGGAGGCGACGACCTGTTCGTCCACGTATCCGTAGTCGCCGGGTCGGAACCGCTGCAGCAGGGCGACCAGGTCCGGTACACGGTGCGTCAGAGCGACCGGGGCCTGCAGGCCGACCGCGTGGAGCGCCTCTGACACCTCTGAACACATGCTCATCTGCCGCGGCGTGAGTGCTGGCGTTCATCACCGCTGGTGACGCACCGTGATACATGGCTGAATTTCGTGTTCCCAGCGTCCGTCTCGAGCCGTCGGGTGAGCTTGTCCTGCGAGCCGCGGTAGCGGCCTATCTCGGTCGCTACCGCGGCCTGACCCGTCAGCACAGCGAGTCAGACCTGCACGTCTTCCTGCGCTGGTGCACCGATCACGAGCTCGACCCGCTCACAGCGGTCCGAGTCGACATTGAGCGGTACGTGCGCTGGCTGCAGGACGTCCGTCACTACCAGCCGTCCACCGTCTCACGACGGCTGTCGATCGTGGTCGGGTTCTACCGAGTCTGCGTCATCGACCGCATCCTGCCGCACTCACCCGCCGACTACGTCCGCCGTCCCACCGTCCCAGCCGAGTCTCCGACCCTCGGCCTCGGCCACCTGCAGTTCGAAGCGCTGATCACCACCGCCCGGCTGTCGAACAACCCGAACGACTTCGCTCTCGTCGCCCTTCTCGGCCTGCTCGGACTGCGGATCTTCGAAGCGTGCGGGTCGAACATCACCGACCTCGGCGAAGAGCACGGCCACCGCGTCCTGCGCGTGCGGGGCAAAGGCGGCAAGGTCGTTCTGATCCCGTTGCCGCCAGCAGTAGCCAGGGCGATCGAACGTGCCGCCGACGACCGCACCGACGGTCCGATCCTGCGCAACTCCCTCGGCGGACGAATGGACCGCCACGCCGCCTCCCGCCGGCTGCGACATCTGGCCTTCGCGGCTGGCGTGCGGATGCCTCGGATGCATCCCCACATGCTGCGTCATACGTTCGTCACGACCATGCTGGATGCCGGCGTCAGCCTCCGCGACGTGCAGATCGCCGCCCGCCACGCCGACCCGCGAACGACGATGCGCTACGACCGGGCCCGCAACAACCTCGACCGGCATCCCAACTACATCCTCGCGGCCTTCATGGCCTCCGGAACCTGACCTTGGAGCGCGACCATGCCGATGACAGCGCACGTGACCTTGTGCGGACGTCGAGCCGGCGGCCGTGGAACAACTCAAAACACGTATTGGTCGCATTCGATCCAGAGATCGAGTTTCGCCAGCCGGCGGATCGTCTCCGCGCTGAGCCAAAGTGCGGGGGTGGTCAAGACATCTTCGCCACTGTCTGGATCATGAACCCGGTACATCTCAATCACGACGTGGACCGCTGCATCGAGGCCCAGAACTCGTCGGGCTCGCGCCAACCCATCGGCGTACGGCTCGATGATGTCCAGCAGCTCGACAAGAACGACGTCCGTGTCGAACTCGTCCCGCTCCGGAACCTCGACCTCCCAGCCGCTATGCCGCCATACACCCTGGAATGGTCCGCAGGGATCACCTTTCCTGTGCTGACTGGTGGGTACAAGCCCGACCAGTCGTGTCACCTCTGCTGGGTCCAGATCCCGCACACCGCTGCCTTCGGCCACCGTCACCGACAGGTGCGCACGCTGGACGCAGCGTCCCCGCATGACACCACCCGCAGTCCAGCCGACACCAGCGCCCATGACCAGCAATCTACAACGCAAGACCCCGCTCGCTCATGCCGCCGTTGGTGCGAGGTCGCGGCGGGTCGACCGTGGCTGGTCACGGACCGTCAACGGATCGCCGTAACCGACGCTCCCTGTCCTGCCGATGAGTGTGCGTCTAGTACGACATAATGCGGCACATGGATCTTGCCGGATTCTGGGCGCTCATCGAGCGCTCGGCGCAGGAAACCGCCGATCCGGTCGAGCGAGGTGACTGGCTCGCAGAGGCGCTGACCGGGCTCGCGGACGAAGAATTGATCGACTTCCAGGACCATCTCGACGCCCAGATGGATCGGGTGTGCTCCTGGTTGATGTGGCACGCGGCCAGCCTGATCCAGGATGGGTGCAGCGATGATGGTTTCAGCGGGTTCCGCGCGTGGCTGGTCGGCCTTGGTCCCGTCGTGGTCGACGGTGTCGCTGACGACCCTGACGGGCTCGCTGACCAGCCAGAGGTACAGCGCCTGGCCGGCCGGCACCCGCGCACCTGGGCCGAAGCGGAATGGCCCTACTGGGAGGAATTGGAGTTCGTTGCCGTCCATGAGTACGAGCGCCGTCACGGTGACTGCGCGAGTATCCATCACGCGCTGACGTCCCGACTGACCACCGCCGAGCCAGTGCCGCAGCCCGTCGAGGAAGAACGCTGGGATCACCACGACCTGGCAGAGTCCCGTCGGCGGCTGCCGCGACTCGCCGCGATGTTTCCCCAGGCCGGACCATCCCAGGCCACGGCCGAGGCCGCGCAAGCCTCCCTCATGCAAGCGCAGGAGCGCCTCGAACGACAGCTCGCAGGATCCGGCCGAACGTTGGCCGAGTTCTTCCGCGGGATGCCGCCCAGGACACCGTGACGAACGAGTACTCATGCCGCAGTTCGTGCGGTTGAGCTGGGCGTGTCGGTGTCGTGGACGGCTGGTCAGGTATGCCACGGCAGTAGGTCCGTCGGGTCGGTCAATTGGGGATCGATGGACTGCACGAACGCTGCGTCGAACGGCCATCCTCGTTCACCCGTCTCGCGAGCGAGCAGGAAGCGAAGGAAGTGCCAAAGGTCGCTGGCGACCAGGTAGTCGATGCGGTCCGGGTCGGTGGTGGTCTCGATGAACGCGACGTTGCCAGCAAACGGGCCGTGCGTGATGAGCACGTACATGTTGCCGCAGCCGTCGCCGGCAACCGGGAGCCAGCCTCGGTCGACGAAACCGGGGTGGTACGACCTGCGGTGTTCCATGTCGATGAACGGCTGATCGGCACGGGCGCCGAAGACACCACCAGGGCCGATCACATCGCCACGGCACAGGCGCAACCATGCCGTGAGCGGGGCCGGCAGGGTCTGACCCAGCCGGCGCGCCAAGTCGAGTATCTCCGCGTCGTCGGCACCGCCCGCTGCTGCCTCGTCCGGCGGTCGCGGCACCCGGGTGAGAAGGTCACGCACCTGAGCAACGAGGTCCTCCGAGTCCACCGCCTCAAGTCTTACAGCACCTCAGGATGGATGCACGGACATGCCGCCGTCATCGCACGGCGATCGGTCCTAGGTGGTCACGTGAGGCGATTGGCCCGGCGGCACCGAAGGTGCCCTGAACCGCCGAGGAACGGATGCGCATGCTGAGGTCGAAGATCAGAATTGGCGGCCGTCGTCGAACCACTCGATGTATCGGGTCGCGTCACGGATCCTGGGCCGCAGGGGTGGCGTCCGCCCGTCCGTGGCGCAGGAGGCGGCCGGCACCGGCCACGGCGGCGTATCCGAGTCCGCCGATCCAGGCCACGACGCCGGCGGCGATGGCGAGGAAGCCCGGCACCACGACAGCGTCCGGCAGCGGCAGCGCCGCGGTCGGCAGGGCCGCCGCGGCGCCGAGGACGAGCAGCTCCGCCAGCAGGCCGAGGGTCATCGGCAGCAGCAGTACCCCGAGCGCGGGGTTCAGCGGGCCGGGGCGGCGCAGGAGCCGGCGCCGGACCCACCAGCCGTAGCCGGCCAGCGCGGCGAGGGCGGCGAGCGCGACGGGGGCCCGGACCGGCCACGCCGCGGGCGGGTCGATGCTGAGCAGCCACGGCACGAAAGCCAACAGCGCACCGGTACGGAACGTGCGCAGCACCAACCGGCCGGCGGGCGCGGCGCGACGGTGCTCGGCGAGCATGTCGGTCGGCGCCGAAGCGGCGCCGACATCGCGAGGCCCGACCTGCTGCGGCCCGGCGACCCGGTGGTCCACGATCAGGATCGCCACGCCGGCCGCGAGCAGACTGAGCAGGTGCGCGCAGGCCGGGATCAGCAGCCAGACCGGTGGGTCGCCGTCCGGGCCCGGCGCCGACCCGCTGGCGGCCAGCCCGGCCGCGGTCAGCGCGCACACCGCCAGCACGGCCAACCGTACCCGGGCCCGGGCGTCGAAGCGGAGCATCTGTCGGGCGTAGGCGCGCAGGCCCGGTGACAGGGAGCGCCACGTCCGAGCGGCCCACACGCACCAGGCCACCGGGAGCAGCAGCACGGCCGCCCACATCCACGGGAACATGGTGAACAGGCCCAGCACGCCGGCGGTCCAGACGGCCATGATGGCCCAGCCGCCGAGGCCGAAGAGGATCAGCCGGTCCAGTTGGGTGCGGGCGCCGTCGTCGGTGGGCGCCGCCGACAGCGCCGCGCCGAGGTGCCCGGCGGCCTCCGACAGGCGCTGGCCGCCGACGGCGAGGCGGCCAAGGCGGGTCAACGCCCCTATGTGCTGGGGGTCAAGGGCGAGCGTCTGGCGGTACGACTTGCGGGCTTTCCGTTTGAACTCGATCGCGTCGTACAGCAGCCCTCTGATGAAGTGCGGGCCCGGCTGCTGCGGCGCGAGGCCCACGGCGTGCGCGGCGGTGCGCAGGGCCAGGCGAGGGTGGCCGAGGCCCAGCTCGGCAGTCGCCAGCGCCGAGTGTCCGTGCCAGTCCTCGGGCTGGAGGCGGATGCCCTCCAGCGCGCTGGCGCGGGCCGCCGCCCAGTCGTTCAGCCCGACGAGCGCGAACGCCAGCAGCACGTGCCCGTTCTGGTGCTCGGGGTCCGCCTCGACCGCCCGCCGGGCCGCGTCGCGCATCGCGGCGAAGTCGTCCTCGGCCTGGTACGTGTGCGCGAGTAAGCACAGCGCCTCGGGGTTGTGCGACTCCTCAGCCAGCAGGGCCATGACCTCGCGGCGAGCCGCCTCGAAGCGGCCGACGTCCAGCAGCGCGCGGGCACGCGCCAGCCGCGCCGGTCCCGCTTCGACGGTCATCGGCACATATTAGGCTCGACTGACTCGTCTCATGGGGGAGCTTTGATGACCGACTCGCCACTCATCGCGTCGCTACGGGCCGCACTCGCGGCCCGTCCGGACGACGTGGTGCTACGCCTGCACCTGGCCCAGTTGCTGCTCGACGCCGGCTGCGGCCCGGAGGCGGTCGCCCAGATCGGCCAGGTCCTGGCCGGGGACCCCGGGAACGCGGCCGCGGTCGAGCTCATGCAGCGCGCACTCGACCCGCTGGCGCCCTACGAGCGCGAACTCACCGACGTCGTGCCGCCGCGCTTCGCCGCCGACGACCGGCCGGCGCCGGTCGAGGGCGCGGCGGACCGCATCTACGACGTCGAGACCCCCGCCGTCCGCCTCGCCGACGTGGGCGGCATGACCGACGTCAAGAAGCGCCTGGAGCTGGCATTCCTGGGCCCGCTGCGCAATCCCGAGCTCCGAAGGTTGTACGGCAAGAGCCTCCGCGGCGGCCTGCTGCTCTACGGCCCGCCGGGTTGCGGCAAGACCTTCCTGGCCCGAGCGGTCGCCGGCGAGCTGGGCGCCAAGTTCCTGTCACTGTCCATTGTGGACGTCCTCGACATGTGGATCGGCAACTCCGAGCGCAACCTGCACGAACTGTTCGAGGCGGCCCGCCGCAGCGCCCCCTGCGTGCTGTTCCTGGACGAGATCGACGCACTGGGCCACAAGCGCGCGCAGCTGACCTCCTCGGCCATGCGAACCCTGAGCAACCAACTGCTCGCCGAACTCGACGGCGTCGACGGGAACAACGACGGCGTCTTCGTCCTGGCCGCCACCAACACCCCGTGGGACGTCGACGCCGCCCTGCGCCGCCCCGGCCGCCTGGACCGTGTAGCGCTGGTCCTGCCACCGGACGGCCCGGCGCGGGAGAGCATTCTGCGGTACCACTTGCGCGACCGCCCGATCGCCAACATCGACCTTTCCCGCCTGATCCCGGACACGACCGACTTCTCCGGCGCCGACCTCGCCCACCTGTGCGAGACAGCCGCCGAGTACGCCATGGCAGATGCAATCGAACGGGGTGAGGTCCGGATGATCGAGCAACGCGACTTCGACCGTGCACTGAAAGAGATCCGCCCGTCCACCGGCCCTTGGTTCGCTATCGCGCGGAACGTGGCGTTGTTCGCCAACGAGGGCGGGACCTACGACGACCTGGCGACGTACCTGAAGTCCCGCAAATTCCTCTAACCGTGGCTCGTGGCCGTTCCGCGATTGCCCGAGCACGTTCACGGGACCGCTATGGGCCTGTTGCCGCGATCCTGTTCACGGCAGGCGGCTTCATCAGCGTCCGCCGGCGCAGCAGTGGTACGACTCTGGTGACGGTCTGGGACCACCGCGGTGAGCTCGTGGCTTGGGGGCACGCGCCCAGCGTGGACGACGTCGTCAACACGCTGCGGGCCTGGCAGGACGACCTGCCGTTGCGGGATCTGTGCAGCGACGTGGCGCGGTACCTCCAGGCCGGCGATGTTCAGGCCGCGACCGAAACTTTGTGGGGCGTGCTGACCGATTCCGGTGAACCGTTCCTGCACGCGATCGTCACGGCGGCTGCGGCGAATGAAACACTGCGAGCGCTGCGACCATGGGTCAGCCATGGCACCCTGCATCTGCTGCACGCAGCCGATTCCGTTCATGGTGTACGCCGTGGCCTGGCGTTCCACCCGGCGGGCGAGGCCACCTTCAGGGTGCACATCTACGACGGCCCGATTGGACCCGTCGAGGACGCCGCAACCGCCGCGACAACGGCAGCCGCAACAGCTGCCACCTGGTGACGAGCAAACTACCTACGCGGCCGGTCGGCGAGGCGACGTGAGAGTGCGGGTTGGTCAGGCGCCAGCGCATGCCGCAGGTCTCGCGCGACGGGCGACTCGGAGATCGTCACACTTCGTGGCCGCGAGCCGGGTGCGACGACGTACAGCAACTGTGCTCGCTCGCCCGGGCATGGATCGAGCCAAGTTGGCGCGGCCCTCGATGACCGGGCATGATCTTCGCGCAGCAGAGGAAGACGCCAGGTCAGGGAGACGGTCATGGCAACCCGGAAGACCTCCATCACGGAGGTGCCGTATGACGAACGCGGGAACCTGCTCTTCTACGTCGAAGGCACACGCGGCTACTCCTACCTCGACGACGATTCGTACGTGGTGGCGTACAGCATGCGACCCAACGTCGCGTTCACCGCGACACTGACCCTCGACTCCATGCGAACCGGGCGATCCGCGAAGTACCTGGTCTGGCGCGACGCCGACGGCCATCACTATCCGATGTTCATCTCGGACCTCACGACGATGCTGCCCCTGGTCACCGTGCGCCGCGGCGTGGTGTCCGGCACCTGGATCGTGCGCAAGAAGGGGCAGAACTTCGGCATCGCGCTCGACATGGGCAGCTGAGTCACGCACCGTCGCGCTTTCACCGCTTGCGGCCTCAGCCGGCCCCGCTGACGGCAAAGGTTCGACGCCCGGACATGCCGCAGGTCGCGCGGTGTTCGACTCAACCGCCCACGCTGGACGGTCGCGATTCTGGCGCCGCGGCGTGCGAGGTCAGCTCTTCGCTCGTCCGGATGAGCCGAGTGAATACAGCTTCGACGCGGCTCATCGGTTCGGTCATCGGGCCTCACTCCGCCCGCGTGACCTGCGAAGACTCAGTGGTAGCGGGTCGCCGACCACCACGTGGGCCGAGTTCGCATCGCGATACCCCCCCGGCCCGCCTGTGGTCGCTGCACAACGTGCCGGAGGCTCACCCGGCCGGGCGACTCACGATGCCGGCGGTGACCAGGCGCAGCGTCTGTTCCGCGCGTAGCAGGTCTCGTGTGCATCCTGTCTCGCCCAGCAGGTCGACGGCCTGCGCCGCCTCCGCTGCGGCCGAAGCGCGGTCGCCCAGCTTCCAGCGCACCTCGGCGCCGATCCGCACCGCCTCGGCGGTGTACGGCAGGTATCCCGCCGGTCGCGCGAGCTTGCTGGCCTGCTCGGCGTACCCGGACGCGGCCTGAAGGGCGCCGATGCCGAAGCTCAGTGCGGCACTGCCCAGCAATGCCGTCACGACTGCCTGTCGGCTTGCGGCCGCGTACGCCAGCCGCAGCGCCGTCCGCTGGTGCAGCATCGCCAGCGTGAATCGGCCACCGTGCCGGCGCACCGCCGCGAGACAGGACAGCGCGCGCGAGTACATGTGGAGGTCGCCGGTGGGGCGCAGCGCGGCGACCGCGATACGTGCCTCCTTCAGGGCGGCGACGGCGTCGTGGATCGCGAGCGAGACCTCGGCGAGGTGCACCCGCGCGCACATCTCGCCTTCGACGTCGCGCAGCGCCCGGTAGGTTTCGGCCGCCATGCTCAGCCGGGCCTGAGCAGCGTCGGTGAGGCCGCGATGGGTGTCGATGACGCCGAGACCGACCAGTGTCGAGGCCGCGCCGCGGCGCGTGCCGAGGCTGGTGTGGATGGCCAGCGCTTCCTGATACAGCTCCTCCGCCAGGTCGAGTCGCCCGCACAACGTGTGCACGACCGCGAGGTTGTTGAGCACAATGGCAGCGCCCGCGGTCGAGCCGGCACGACGGTGCGTCGCCAACCCACGATCGAGCGCGACAAGGGCGTCGGCGGTTTCGCCGAGAACAGAGTGTGCGACGCCTTGGGCGTTGGCCGCGGCGGCGGCGAGGGGCTGCCAGCGCGCCTGCACGGCGAGATGCTCGGCCGATGAACACCGTGGGATGGAGTCGCGGTACGCGCCGACGCTCTGGGCGGCCAGGCCCAGAGCAAGCTGTGCGACGGCCTGCCCGGCACTGTCGCCCGCGGCAGCCGCAGCGCTGTGCGCGGCCTCGGCGGCGGCCTGCCACGCGATGGTGTCCCGGCGGGCCATGAAATGCCCGCGCAGAGACGAGCACAGCAGCCATGCGAACTCGGGCACGCCTCGGCTCGCCGCCGATGTGATCAGCATGACCAGGTTCCGGTGCTCGGCCGCGAGCCAGGCGGCCGCCACGCCGACATCGACGGCATCGATGGGCCGCGGCACCGGCAGGCGCTGCATCTGCGGATACAAGGCCAGGGCCGCCGCCTCCGCGCCGGCCAGATAGCATCGGTACGCACGGCGGAGCGCCTCGTCACGGCCGTTGTCCATCTCGGCCAGGCGGATCGCGTACTCTCTGATGAGGTCGTGCAACGCAAATCGGCCGTCGCCTAGGCTGCGCACGAGGAAGGTGTCGACGAGCGCGTGTAACGTCTTTGTCGTCTCGCCGGTGTTGCGTTCGACCAACGCGGCGGCGACCGGCACACCGAAATCCCGCACCGGCAGTAAGCCCAGCCGCCGAAACAGCACCCGCTCCAGATCGGTTAGCGCGTCGTGCGAGACCGCGAAGGCGCGCTCCATCGACGAGCTGGCATCGCCAGGCACGGCAAGCTCGGCAAGTCGGTCCCCGTCCCGCAGCCGCGCGACGAGCTGCGCGATAGGTCTGACCGAGCGGTGATCGAGCTGAGCCGACGCGATGCGTAGGGCCAGCGGCAGACCACCGCAGAGCACCGCCAACTCGCGGCTCGCCTCGGGCTCGGTGGCTTCCGGGTCGACGAGCTGCACCGCGTCGGCGATGCTGAGTTCTGGCAAGTCCAGCTGACGCGCGCCGTCGCGTGCGACCAGCCCGGCAAGACGAGTCCGGCTGACGACCAGTACCGTCGTGCCGGGTCCACCGACGAGCAGTGGTCGCACATCGGCGGCAGCCGTGGCATTGTCGACGATGAGTAGAATCTTCCGGTTCGCCAGAAGCGAGCGCAATTGCCCGGTGGCGCGCTGCTCATCGGTTGGGATCTGATGTGTGGGTACGCCGAGCGCCGCCAGCACATGCGCAGCCGCCTCGACCGGTGACAGCGCCTTGCCGGGACCGTACCCACCCAGGTCCACAAAGATCTGACCGTCCGGGAACCGGGCCTGCGACCGGTATGCCCACCGCACGGCCAGCGCGGTCTTGCCGACACCGGCCATCCCCGAGATGACCGCGATGACCGCGACGTCGTCGTGCGTACCGATCCGGTCCAGCGCGTCCAGTTCGGCGACGCGGCCTACATAGTCGGGAGGGTACGGCGGCAGCTGCCGGGGCACCGCGCTGGGCGGCACCGCGATCACCGGCTCGGCAGGCCGGACCAGTTCGAGATCATTGTGCAGGATCCGGGCGTGCAGGCGTTGGAGGTCGGAGGCCGGCTCGACCCCGAGTTCGTCGGCGAGTAGACGATGCAGCCGATGGTAGGTGGCGAGCGCCTCGGCGCGACGCCCTGCGTGGACCAGCGCGGTCATGAGCTGTGCCCACGACCGCTCCCGCAGCGGTTCGGCGTCGATCGCGCCGTGAAGGATGTCGATCAGCTCATCGTGGCGGCCGGCGTCGAGCAGGAGATCGGCCATCTTGTCGCGCACTGTGCGCCGCTGCTCCTCCAGCCGCACACGGCAAGCTAGCAGTGCGCCCGTGGCCGGGATGTCCTCGAACGGTACGCCCCGCCAGTGCGCAAGCGCACCCTCGAACGCAGTAAGCGCTCGATCCGAGTTGCCCCGGCGCAGCTCAGCGAAGCCCCGACCGACGTCATCGGCGAAGACTGCGCTGTCCACCTGGCGCGGGTCCGCCATGATTCGGTAGCCGGTGGGCGTGTTGACGATCTGCTGGGAGCCGAGGCTCCGGCGCAGGGACCACACGTAGGTCGCCACGTTCCGAGCGGCCGACGGCGGTGGCCCGTCAGGCCACAGCTCTTCAATCAACCGTTCGGTGGAGAAGACCGCGCCAGGTGTGCTGAGCAGAAGCGCGAGCAGGCGCCGCTGCAGCGGTGGACCGAGCGGGATGGCGTTGTCTGTGGGCAACGTCAGTGCGGAGACACGTAACGGTCCGAGAACCGAATATCGCACCCTGCCTCCCAATCTTCGGCTTGGACGGCTCCAGGCCGAACGAGCAGCGCCACACTGCGCCGACTCGGCCTCGCTCGGCGAACGTGAGCCACGTGTATCCGGCGCGGATGTCGCGAGGATATCAACTGCCGACAATTGACTCGGCAGATCCGGACAGCCCACGGCGCCCGCGGGTGATGCAGACAGGGGGATCCCCCAGACGGACCTTGCAAAACGTCGGTACCGAAGGGCGGCCGTCGAGCCGACTGGACGCAAGCGGCGGCCAAGCTTCGACCCAATCGAAGAAAAGGAGCCCCATGAGGACAAGACTTGCCTCGGCGACAGGGGTCGCAGCATTGATACTCGGCGCCGTCGCCGGGATCGTCGGACCGGCCGGGTCGGCGTCAGCGGCACCCGCGCCCAACTGCACCATCCACGCGGATGTGCCGACCTACAGCGGCGGCAACATCGTCTACTCGGGCGGCGCGACCTGCAACTACCCGCTGTTCGTCGAGATCACCTTGCAGGACAACGGCTCGAACGTCGCTGACACCGAAACGGACTGCGGCGCGAATGTCTACTGTTCGGACCTTGGCCTGCACCCCAACAGGCAAGGCAACCAGCAGTGGTGCTCGGTAGTCAGGGTCGTCGTCTTCACGCCGGGCATGCGCGACTACGGCACCAAGAAGGCCTGCGAAACCGCGAACTGGTGAGGGGGATTCGTGAAAAGAACCAGACTGATGGCTTCGGCCGCCGTACTGGCGATGATGGCCGGCTCGTTGTTGACTGCGGCACCGGCCCAGGCAGCCCAGTCGTGCAGGGCCACCGCGTCCGCACCTACGTACCAGGCGGGCACGATTGTCTACAGCGGCGGCGTCACCTGCAGCCAACAGGCGACAGAGATCTCCATCACGGTCATCCTCGAGATGGACGGCAACGAAGTGGCCGACACCGCCAACTCCTGCATTTTTACCTACTCCTGTTATGACACGGGCCTGTACCCCAACCGCAGCGGCAACCAGCGGTGGTGCACTCGGGTAACCGCAACCAACCTGCTCGGAGCGCGTCAATGCGAGAGCCAGAACTGGTAGAAGGGAACTGCTCCATGCGTAAGCTCAAGGCCCTGGCCCTGACCGGCCTGGTCGTCGGCGCGGTTACAGTGGTCGGCGCCGCACCGGCGCAGGCGGCTCTGCCAACTGCCAGCCCCGACTTCTGCTGGACAGTCGCCTACGCCCCTACCTACTCCGCTAGCGGCCAGATTGTCTACGAAGGGGGCGTGCAATGCTATGGCAACGTACGTGACCTGGATGTATCAGTCGAGCTGGAGGTCGACGGCTCTTTCGCAGCCTCTACCGACAAAGAATGCTCCGGCGTTTCACGCTGCTTCGACCTTGGGCTCTACCCCAACCGCAGCGGCAACCAGAAATGGTGCACAGTCGTCTATGCGATCCACCTCAGCACGCGCCGGACCTGCGAGACCGCCGGCTTCTAGGGTCGATCCGGCGGATCTTGAAGTGGTGCGGTCGGGTTTGGTGCGAAGCCGGATGACGATCGAGGCGACGGTGACCGTTGCCTCGTAACGGGATCTCAACTTGTCGTACCGGGTGGCGACCGCCCGGAACTGCTTGAGCCGGTTGAAGGCCCGTTCGGCCTGGTTGCGGTCCTTGTACCGTGCGGTGTCGAAGTTCGGGGGCCAGCCGTCCCGCGATCCCTTGCGGGCGCGGCTGGCCCGCACATCAGCACGTTCCGGAATCGGGTGCGGGATGCCCCGGGCCCGCAGCGAGCGGCGATTCACCTTCGATCCTCAGCTTGAGTTCTATGTGCGTCACGAGCGCGGAAGGTGGGGTTGTTGTCTAGGGGCCTTGCTGGATGCGGTGCTGTGCGGGAGATGAAGGTCTGGCCCTTCGGCGTCGCCCTGCGGGGGGAGGCGTCAAACCTGCGATTCCCCTCGTAACGTGGAGGCCAGAACTTGAGGGATAGAGGTTCATGGCTGAGACGGGACGCCGGTTCTATCCGGAGTTCCGCGAAGGTGCGGTCCGGATCGTGCGTGAGACCGGCAAGTCGATCGCGCAGGTCGCGCGTGACCTGCCCGCACTGATCTGCCGCGATCCGGGGCGGTCCCGGTTGGTGGAGCGCCTGCGCCCGCGTCACTGGGTAGTCTCGTGTCCGTGTCTGACAAGGCGGAGCGACGGGCGGCGCGCGAGGTGGTTGCCGCGTACCACGAGGCCGAGTTGGGCGAGCTTGTTGCCCGCGTCGGTGAGGCTGTCGACCGCTACCGTGCCGGAGAGCTCGACGCCTTCGACGTTGACCGAGTGCTGTTCCAGTACTCGCGCGCGGCGAGGGAGCTCTGGAAGTACTGCAATTACGGCCAGGTGGAGATCGCCGCGGAGGTCATCAGAGCGCAGCCGTCCTGCGACTGGTGGGAGCGGGGCGCTCCGCGACAGCGGTCCTGACCGGGGCCGCGCAACACGGTCAGGTATCCGGAGCGTCAACACCGTCAACCGCTGGCCGCTCGCGGTGATGAGCTGCGACTGCTCCTCTGCGGTGCCCAACCGGGCGCTGTCCAACGACCCGCCGGTGCTCGGCAAGTGGACCCATCTGACCGGGGTCTTCGACGCGTCCGCGGGCCAGCTCAAGCTGTATGTCAACGGGGTGCTCCAGTCGACCACCGCCCAGGCGTCCAACTGGAACGCCACCGGCCCCTTCGGTGACGAGAACGGCGGCCGGCTGACCAGGGTCCGCCGGGCAACGCTCCAGCAGGGCAGCAAGACCGTCACCGATGGTGAGCTCGTCACCAACCTGGTGTACCGCGTGCCGCTCAGCAGGAACGCCGGCGGGCCGTACGACATGGACTACGCGGCCGTCTCCACCTGGGGACAGAAGGCCTTCCGACGGACGCCACGGCGATCTTCGGCGCGCAGGACGTACCGGGCACCAACAGCGCCAGTCAGGCCAGCCCGGGCAACAACGGTTACACATATGCCAGCGTGCGATACCTCAACGCCGGTGGCCTGGAGGTCAACACCGCCGAGCCCGGTGGACACATCGACACGAACGAGTACGACGCGTTCGGCAACGTGGCCCGCACGCTCCAGGCCAGCGAGCGGGCGCTCGCGCTGGCGCTACGCTGGCAACGGGCTTCTTGCTTCGTTCGGGGCCCAGACGACGTGCAAGTACACCAGCCCGTGCAAGAAGAAGGTGGAGCGGTGGCTCGGCGGCTGGATCTAAGGTTGGTCGATGGCTGACGTACCAAAGCTGCGCGATGTCGGCTGGGCACTGATCGTGATCATCGCCTGGCCGCTTGCCAAGGTGTACGGCGACTCCGACGCTGCGAGCCTGCGGTCCGATGCCGCCGAGGCTCCGTACAACCGGATCTCGGCGCAGCACGCCAACATCAGCCGGGGGAATGCCTGGGTGTTCTTCGCGCTCTGCGGGGTCCCCATCGCGATCATCAGCGCCTGGGTCGTCGGCCCGTTGCTCGGTCGGGCCGCCGGGAACTGGGCTGGCGCCGTGGGCATCGGTGTGGCGGTCGTCGGGTTCGCGATGTCGGGGTTGAGTTTCGCCAGGTCCGCCGCGGCCCGGCGCGCCTACTCCGACCGCCCGCCGTCGAGGCGGCGGAACCGGCCGGCCGTGCCGCCACCGGCCGCGGACGGTCCGGCGTGGGCGGTCTGGTGCAGCCGGCCGTCGTCATGGGACCTGGTGCCGGCGCTGCTCGTCGGCGCCGTATTCATGGTTGGCTCGCTGCCCTGACCGGGCCGGAGGTTGCGTGGGCCCGGAACTGCTTGTTGTTCAGCAGCGGCGGGACCAGCGTCAGGGTCGCGTTCGCGCGGCGCATCAGTGTCAGGCACGCCACACGCATCAGGTACGTCAGGGAACGATCCAAACGCGCGCGAGCCCAACGGACCGTGCGGCGCCGCGCTGCCGCCGACACCCGACGAACCCCGCTGCCACAGCCACTGCCACCAACCAGCCGACCGCTGCGCCTCGTGCCGCAGCGAACAACTGGGCGGCAACCGGTGACCGGCTCATACGCCCGTTCATGGCGCTCCTGCAGGGCGTCTTCAGGTCGGCCCGCCACGGCTACCCTGACACTGCTGTGGCCCGGGTCGTTCCGGGCGTCCTTGCGGCGCACGCCCGGGCGGCCGCGGTGGCCTGCACGCCTCAGGTCCGGTCGGTCCTCGCCACGCGGTTGCTCGCCGAGCCGATGGTGACGGTCCTGCGCCGTGACGCCCGCGCCGGTGATCGCTCCGGTGCTGCCAGCGAAGTTGATCCGGAGTGAAGCCGTGACCAGGGTGGATCAGAACGGGTGACACGCCCTGATGTCGTGAACCGCTGTGGCGGGCCGCTGTGAGCTCAACTTGTGTCACTGAATCTGATCCGGTTCGTGGACGAACCTGGCAGGGCCGGGGCCTCGGGGTGGGCGGTCAATGCGGTCGCAGGCGGCGTCTTCGGCCCGTTAGCCTCAAAGGATGATCACGCTGACGCCGGTGCTGGAGCGGTGGTCCGCTGACTGCCCGTTCTGGCCGGCCGAGCAGACCGACTTCTATTTCGCGGTTCCGCGTATGCCGACGTCGCAGCAGGTGGGGACGGTGGTCTGGACGTTGATCGGCCGCACCGTGACCGCCGACGACCTGTCGATCACCGCGGCGGATGCGGCCGAGGCGATCGAGAAGTATCTGACCAGTGACGACGAAGATTTCGCGCCGGGTGGGTTGCGGGTGGGTGACGACAACGTCGTCATCGACCCCGGCTGCTGCGTCGGCCTCGACGAATGGCGCGACTGGCTGCGCGTGATCGGCGGTGAGGTGATCGATCTCGGCCACGACCCCGACGCGTTGATCGAGCACCAAGGGCCGGTGGTCCGGGTTTGGAGGAGCGGCGGTCACCTGTCTTCAGGGTCGGTCCTCGACCCGGGCGAACCACACATCGACATCGCACGCCATGCCCTGCCGAAGCTTCTGGATGCGGTTCAGCAGGATCTCGCCGGTTTCCTCAACGCTCTGCATCCATGGGTGCGGGCCATCCGCGCCGATCTGGCGGACCCGCTGGCCGCGGCCGTGGACCAGCGCCTGCAGATCAGCGCGCCTCTCGGCCTATGACGCAGGGTGCGCTCCACCCGACGAAGCCGCTTCGGGTCTGTCAGGTCGTGGCCCCAACTCGGTCCTGCGACCTTCAAGCCGCTGTCGGGCGTTGCCCGGCAACAGCCGCGGCAACGGTAGCGGGGCGTGGTGGTCGTTCGCACCTACACTGGCGCCATGAGGCGAGCGCATGTCGTGTGGTGGGTCCTCGTCGGCGTCGGATTCGCCGGCGTGTTGGCGATGTTCTTCGCGATCTTCGTCCTGGACCTGACCCCGCCGCATCTGCTCTTCGCCGCGCTGCCGGTGTACGGCATTGCGCTGGGCCTCTGGCGCAACTCGCTACGGGACCGATCGGGCCACCTCCGCAGCCGCTGAAGGCTCACGCCAACGGGCGACTGGATCGATGCCTGTGCTCAGCGACCAGGGCCCCGGCAAAGTCGTGGCGAGCGTCCGGCTTGAGCTGATTGGGGTAGACGCGCCCTTGCTGGAGGCAGCAGATCCACGCCCCACGCTCGACCGCCACGATTTGCCTGCGGCCACGCAGGTAGAGCCGGACGGCGACCACGATGACGTTGGGCGGGAACCGGAACCCGGCGTACGCCGACCGTGGTGGCAGGGCCGGACGCCGACGGTTCGCGAACTTCACCGCCGCCTTGTGGGAGCGGGAGCCGCGCGGCATAGTTGGTCCTATCGGGACGGTGCTGGAGGGTCTCATGGGCATGGAGATCGTCGTGCCGGTGCCGGTGGCTGATCTGATCGCCCGGCGGAAACGCGAACGGTACTACGCCGCCGATGGCTACCTCAGCTCCGCCGAGGTGGCGTTGGCCTGGCCCGTGGTCTGGCGCTACGACGCGGTGATCCGGGCCAACGGGGTTCGCACGACCGAGCAACACGCAACCGGCACATACGGCACGAGTAGCTGGACCGAGTACCGGGCCGACGATGTCCAGCGGGTCGCTGACGCGATCGCCGACGGCACGGCTGTGCTCGAACCCGGCTGGCGCCGCGACACCGAGCAGGGCCAACAACTGCAGCGCCGGGCGTCGCAGGAGGCGCGCCGCCTGCAAACGCGGGCGACGGTGGTCCAGGGCGCCGTGGTTCTGCTGGTTGTACTGGTATTTGTCGGTCTGGTGGTACTTGCCACATTCTTCTGATCAGGCAGCCGCAGCCCGGAGCTCGCAAAAGGCTGCGCGCGCCAGCCGGCGCGAACTCCCGCGCACCGGGCGGCGCCGGCTTCGCGGTCACGCGCAGAGCGGCTATTCGGCGTGGGCGACACTCGTGCGGTGCGGTCCGAGGGCAGGGCTCCGGCATAGTCGTTAGGTGATGCCGAGTAGGGCCAGTGGTCGGTTGGTGTCGCGGGCGTGGTGGCGGATCTTCAGGGTGCGGATCCCTCGGCGGCCGTGACCGCGATCGGCGGTGCGGTCGGCGACCGGAACGAGTCGCCAGGGCAGGCGGGCCAGTTGCTGGTGCAGGCTGGGCTGGTTGCCTTTGACGGTCAGGATCCAGTGCGCGCCGCGCCCGGCGAGGTAGGTGACGTGGTCGCGTTGACAGTGCAGCGCGTCGGCGGTCACGACGGTGCCGCGCAGGTTGCCGATCTGATCCAGCAGGGCAGTGAAGCGGGTGATCTCGTTGGTCTTGGTGTCGACGTCGGTGCTGGCCAGGACAACGCCGGTGTGCTGATCGGCGGCTGCGAGGACGTGCCGGCCGACGCTGTCGCGGGCGCGTGAGCCGCGCAGGGTCTTGCCGTCCACGGCGATCGCTCGTCGGGACCCGGGTGCCGGTGCGGGGATCCTTGCGTCGAGTCAGATCTCGATGACCGCGGCAACGGCGCTTCTACACGAAACAACTCAACCCGGACACACATAAACGACTTTGCCGGGGCCCGGCTCAGCGACATGTCCGCCAGGTGAGTTTCCGACGCTGACGGCCTGGTCGCTCCCGGATCATGTCAGTACTGTGCATCCGGCCGTAACGCCGAGCGCGTGCCGACGGTCGTCGGTAGCGTGCGGACGGCGCACATAATGAGCGCATGGTCGGGAAGCGAAAACGGCGACGACGGTTGCGGCCGGACGATCAGGCGAAGAGGTCGACCAGGCTGAAAATGCGCCCCACGCCGCCCAGGCGCCGCCCACGGCACAGCTCGCCATACGCCAACACGAAGGAGTGGGCCGGCATTGTCGTGGCCACCGTTGCCGGGCTGGTGTTCTTGGGCATCGCGCTCCAGATGTACTACGACCATCGGATCCTGCAGCAACGTGGGCTGGTCACCACGGGCGACATCGTGTCAGTGTCGTACACCAAAGGAGGTTACTTCGCGGAAGTTCGGTTCACCACCGCCGACGGAAGGACCGTCCAGGCCGACGTGTCGAGCCCGGGCGATGCGACTGAGGTCAAGGTTGGCGCGCGGATGGAAGTCCGGTACGACCCGAAGGACCCGACCGGCCGGGTGGAAGACCCGAGCGGCGACGGGAGCAGCCGCTGGATGGCGGGTATCGGCGGAGTCGTGCTCCTGGCCGGCGCCGCCTACGGCGTCACCCGCGTCGCGTAGGTCACCGCGAGCACGCCGCAACGCCACGGGAGGAGTTCCCGACACCTGGAGAAGGTGCTCCCCATGCAGGCGTTTGAGGAAGACCCGCAGGCAGACTGGTACACGGGGGAGTGGCGGTGCGCATTTCGGCCGTACCTGGTTGCGCATGACGATCTGCGAACCCTACGAACCGATAGCGACCGGGAAGCCGGTCAGCAGTCCGTGGTCCTGCGTGCCGTCATCGCCGTGCAGGGTGGGTGTCGCCGTGGCCGGGCTCGAGGCCACCAGCAGCTTCGGCGGCCATGTCCCTGTGCCCTGCTTCGTCACGTTTCACCGGATGACCGGTCGGCCTCCACACCCTGCTGGCCTTGGCCGCCTATGGGTAGCTTCACGTCGACCGACATGCCACGGCCGGCCGGGCTGGCCAACGTCAATGTACCGCCGAGCGCCTCGACGCGGTCGCGCAGGCCGGCCAGGCCGGAGTCCTGGTTCGGGTCCGCGCCGCCGGTGCCGTCGTCGTGGACGGTCACGGTGAGGATCTCGTCAGGCGCCGACTCGTCGGCGACGACGTCGATCTCCACGGAGACCTCCGAGACGTCGGCGTGCCTGGCCGAGTTGGCGAGCGCTTCCGAGATCACGTGGTAGGCGGCGACCTCGACGTAGCCGGGCAGGCGACGGTTCAGCCCGCCGTGCACCGCCACCGGGACCGTGCTGCGGCGGGCGAGCGCCTTGACCGCGGGGACCAGTCCGCCCTGGGAGAGGAGTGCCGGATGGATACCGCGGACGATCCGCTGAAGGTTCTCGAAGGCGGCGGCCAGCCCCGCGGAGGTGTCCGACAACCGGGACCGCACCTCGCCGAACTCCTTGGGGATCGCCGCCTCGGCGAGGCGCAGCTCCAGCCCGAGTGAAATGAGCCGCTGCTGGACGCTGTCGTGCAGCTCGCGTTCGATGCCGCGGCGGGCCTCGTCCGCGGCGAAGACGAGCCGGGCCCGCGACGCGGTGAGCTCCGCCCGGCTCTCGGTGTTGGCGATCGCGGTCGCGACGAGCTCGGTGAACTTCGCAAGCTCATGCTCGATGCCAAGCGGCGCCGGGCCGGCCCGGCGCCATAGGGCGACGACGACGCCCCAGACCCGGCCCTCGACGACGATCGGCGCGCCGACCGAGGCGTGCATGCCCCCCGCGTGGGCGAGATCGGCCAGCGGGCCGCTACAGCCCTCGTACGAGTCGATGCGGGCCGGACGGGAGCCGTGCAGCACCAGCTCCGCGACGCCACCGGCGAAGTCAATCTGTTTGCCCAGTGTCGACTCGGGTCCTGGCTCTCGGTTGTACTCGGCGACGCCGGTCACCGTCCTGGGAGCGTCCCAGCGCCAGACCCGCGTGGCGTCCGCGTCGAACAGGTCGGCCGCCTCGACGGCGACCGCTGCCACGATCTCGGCGAAGGCGACGCCGTTGGCCACCAGCACTGCCACCCGGCGCAACGCCGCCTGCTGGGCGAGGAGCGCCTGCAGCCCGGCCCGGTTCGCCTGCAAGGATCGACCGGCCCGCAGCACGGTCGCCAGCCCGGGCACCACCCCGTCCCGCAGGCGCCGCAGGACACGGTCCGGGACGTCTCCGGGGACGACGAGCGCGCCCGGGTCCAACGGCAGCTGGATCTGGCCCTCGCGCCGCGGTACCGGGTCAGGCTCGATCGCCGCATACGGCAGCTGCATGGCGTACGCGATCCGATCGGAGGCTTCCGGAAGTACAGCGCGCACATCGTCGGCGCCGAGGATGAGCCGGGTCATTTCGGCAACCGCGTCGGCCTCCCGTTTTCGTTCGATGGATTCGAGCGCCCGCGCGCGGGCCAGCTGCGCCAGCGAACCGGAGACCGTGGCGACCATGAGGTACACCGAAAGCCCGAGCCAGTCCCGCCAGTCCCCGGTCTGGAAGCGCCCGATCGGCGGGGTGTGGAAGTAGTCGAACGCGAGCGCGCTGAGGATCGACGTCGCCACACCCGACCACAGACCCCACACCGTGGAGACGACGAGGACACCGGGCAGGTAGACGAGAGCCAGGGCTTCCATCGGAGCAACCTGCCGCAGCGGGACGACCAGCAGGGTCTCCACGACGGTGAACCCGGCGCCGACTGCGATCCCTACGGCAGCTGACGGCTGGCTGACCCGCACCAGCCATGACGCTAGGCGTCCGCGCATCAATCGGTCCTCTTGTCGAACACTTCGGTTCCGGCGTGGCTGGGCAGGCGGAGCCGGTCGAGGGAGGCAACCAGTCGATGTTAGGGCGGCAGGCATCGAACGCCGGACTCGTTGCGGTCCGGGCGCCGCGGATCACCCCATGATTCACCTTGGGTGCGGCGCATCACCGCCGATGACCGGCGCGTGGATGTGCGAAAAGAGCGCCGCTGTCGGCGGCGACCCAAGCAGCGCCCGGCGTCCACCAGCAACGTGCCGCGGTGCAGGATTCCGCCGGATGATAGCTGGAGCCGTAACTGCGGTACAGAACGTATGAGTAGGTCCACGGGTCAAGCTGCACAGCACGTGGAATGGGCCGGACGGGTGACCGCCGGAGGTAGCGAGATGGATGACATGCCCATCGGTCGCCGCGTGGCGGTCGCGAGTAGGGAGGGGTGGAGGGGGCACGGTGACATCACCGGTACGGCTCACCCAGGACGAGATCACGGCGCTGAGCGATCTTGCGAGGGAGCAGCGGCCGCTGCTGCTTCGCCACGGCGTCGACATCCGGGCGTGGGGGCCGAGCGAGGACGGCGCGTTCTTCGACATCCTGTACACCGGCGACGGCCGGCCGACGGATGACCTGACGGCGCCATTCCACCGGCATCGGCCGGGGACAGTTCGCTTCACCCGGACGCAATTCATGTCCGGCTATCGAGATCCACTGCACTAGCGCTGCCGTTGGCTGCGCCGATCGGCCGCTGGGCGAGTCCGCGCAACGCCGGCAACGGTTCGATCCCCAACTTCTCGGCGAGGGTGTGGAACGTCCTCGCCGTCCGCATGCTCATCGCCGGGCTGCTCGCAGCCGCCCTCACCGGCGCCCCGGCCGGAGCGTCCGTCCGTCGTCAGATGCCGGCGCCGAGCTCCTCGACCAGACCGTAGCGGGCATACCCGCGCACGTCCTCGTCGTCGTCCTCGGCGAGCACCCGCAGCGCCGCGAGTGCCCCCTCCTCCGGCGCCGCCGGATCCACGAGGCTCGGAATGCTCGCCGCCACTCGGAACCGGACCTCCGCGTCGGGGTGGCCGGCCAGCCGCAGCACCGCCGGCAACGCGCCCGGCACCTCGTTGTAGCCGGTCGCCGACACCACCCACGGCAGCACGTCCGGATGCGTCTCGCGGTCGAGGAGGTCGAGCAGCACCGGCCAGTTCCCGCGGCGCAGCTCAGCGGCGGCCGGGTCGTCACGGCCGGCCTCCCGCATGACGCGCACACCCAGCTCCCGGCGGCGTGGGTCCGCATCGCCCGCGAGCGCCCAGGCGGTCCGGAACACCTCGGGAGTGGCGCGTTCGTGCAGCGCTACCAGGTGCTTCCAGTGCCACTCCGGATCGTCGTCGCGGACCTCGGCCTCCGCCGCGGCGAACAGCTCCGCCGTCGACAGGTGCAGCGGCGAATCAGGTGCCTGAGACTCGGCCACGACATCATCTCCCCATCGTGAGAAACCCTTGCCATGTGGATGGTACGAACTCTGCTCGAGCAGGTCGGCACGGTCGACGTCGCGAACCGGCGCCTCGACCTCTCGCCGCAGCCGTGGCTGGAACGGGCCGGGACGGACATCGCCGACGCGCTCGTCCTCGCGCAGGCGGCGATGGGTGGTCCACGGCCGGACTCGTGGCTGCGGGCCGCGATGACGCGGTACGAGATCGCCTACGACCAGCTGGAGACACCGGCCGGCCGACCCGGCCGCGGAGTTGACCTCGGCAGGTCCGGCCGGCCATGTGGTGCCGGCCTCGGGTTCGGCGCTGCAGCGATGCGTCCCGCCGTCGGCGCGGCTCGCGGCTGTGGCGCGGCCATTACCCTCATGTACGTGGGTGATGCGGACGAGGCCGCGCACGCGCGGCGGGATGCCCTGCTCGAAGAGGCGTTCCAGGCCGTCGCCGCGTACGCGAGCGGCTGGCGCGACGAACCGGGCACCGTTGCGTGGCTGCTGGAGCGCGGCGTGGCCGACCCCGACCACAACGTGCGCCGGCAGGTGGTCAACTCGCTGGCCCGGCTGTGGCCGGGCCATCCACGGGCGGGCGTGCACGTGCGCGGGCGCGTGCACGCCCGGACGGACACGGTGCGGTGCGGCACGAGGCGGCGTACTGGCTGGCCCACGGCTGGCCGGACGCGCCCGGCACCGAAGCGGTGCTGCGCCGGTGCGCCGTCGCGGACCCGGCCGAGGAGGTCCGCCGGTGCGCGATCGACGTGCTTGCCGGGTCGGCGCCGCATTCGCCGCCGTACGAGTACCGTCCCGGCCTGTGGCGTGACCGCCCCGGCGTGGTGGCGCTGGTTCGCGAGCGCGCGCTCGACGATCCATCGCCGCTGGTGCGCCGCGCGTGCCTGGAGACCCTCGCCGCCGGTTGGACGGCCGACCCGCACGTGCGCTCGATGCTGCGCGAGCGGGCCGTCGCCGACCCGGACTGTTCCGTGCGGATCGGCGTTTGGGAGGCGCTGGTCCGCCGGTGGGCCACCGATCCATCCACAGTGGACCTCCTGCGGGAGCGGGCCGTCGCCGAACCCACCGACCTGGGGCGCCGCAACGCGCTGCGTGTTCTTGCCGAGGCGTCCGGTTGCGCCGAGTAGGCGCCGGCGTCACAGCTCCAGACGGTACCCCAGCCGCAGGCGCAGTTCCACGCACACCTCGTCGGCCGGGATTGTGTAGACCGCCGGGCCGCCCCAGTCGGCGTACTCCCGGTCGTGGTCGGCGATGTCGTTCTCGGACAGGTCGAGCAGGGTGAGCCTGTCGAGGGCCGCCGCGCGCAACAGTGCGCCCAGCCCGCCGCAGCGTACGTTGCGCAGTACCAGTTCCCGCAGGGCGGGCATCGACGCGTCAGCCAGTGCATCGAAGCCTTCCGGCGTCACCGGGTTGCCGCTGAGGTCGAGCCGGGTCACGGTGGTGCGCAGCGGGCTGTCGGTGAGTGCGCGGATGCCGTCGTGGCCGACCGCGTTGCCGACCAGCTCCAGGTGCGTCACGGAGGTCAATGCGGGGTTGGCCGCCAATGCCGCGGTCCCGCTGTCGCCGAGCTGGTTGTGGTGCAGCGCGAGCCGCTCCACGTCGGCGAACCGGGTGTCGGTGCGCAGCAGATCGTACGAGTCGGGCTCCAGCCCGACGTCGCGCAACGTCACCGACCGGGTCTGCGCGGCTCGGCTCAGCTGGTCGGCCAGCTCTCGATGCCCATCGCTCATGCGGTCTGCGCCTCTCCGTGGGAAGTACCGGTCATGCACCGTAGCGACCCATTGCTACGGTGCGGGGATGCGGGTTCGCGGCGGCGGAGCGGAGGGGGAGCGGCACTGTCCGGCCCGGCGTCCGGAGCTGGTGTCCACGGTGCCGGTGCCGGACGCCTGGCACGAGTCGTACCTGCCGCCGGCGGTCGGCGGCGGGCTGCTGCTCGCCGCCGCGGGTGCCGCGTGCGACGCGGTGACCGGCACCGTGCCCGCGCTCATCGCGCTGGACGCCCGCTCGGCGGTGGAGCGGTTCCGGGTGCGGGTGCCGCTCGGGTGGCGGGGAGCGGAAGGGTGTCAGGTGGGCGTGCCGCGCCCGCTGCCGGACGCCCGCATCCTGCTGCCGGTCTACCAGTGGGACGAGTCGTTCACGGTGTACCTGATCGATGCGGACGGCCGGATCCTGCGCGCGGACGATCTCGCCGCCGGCCGGGAGTCGGCCCTGGACGTGTACGGCGCCGATGTGAGCGTCAAGCTGTGGCAGGAGCCGCTCGCCGTGGGGACCGGTGCCTACCTCGCGTCATGGGTGTACCGCGCCTACTCCTGGCACCTGCAGTGCCGGGACCTGGCGACCGGGGCACTGCGCTGGGAGGCGGCGGAGCGGGCCCTTGCCGCGGCCGGGGACCTCGTCGTCACCGAGACCGCGCCGGGCCAGGACAACGGGGGTGAGATCGTCGGCCGGGCGATCGCCGACGGCCGCGAGCGGTGGCGGCTGCCGCCGTGGCAGATCTTCCCGCGGCGGGCCCGCTCGTTCGGCGCGGTGGTGGGCGACACGGCGGTGCTGGTGGACCGCGGGCGCCGGTTCGCCGCGGAAGCGGCCCGCGAGGAGGCGATCGTCGCGCGCGCGGCGGAGTTCGACGTGGAGCCCGACCTCGACGACCTGGCTCGAGCCTGGGAACGGCAGCATCCGGCGCCGGGGGAGGAGCTGGTCGGTTACGACCTGGCCGGCGGGCGTGAGCGATGGCGCTACCCGGTGGGCGGCGAGGTCGTCGCGATCGCCGAGGGCCCCGCGATGGTCTGTGCCGTGGTCGTCGACGGCGCGCGGCGCTACCGGCTGGAACGGATCCTCGTGGACGGGCCGCGGCCGCGCCGCAGCGAACCCGTCGACATCGACCTCGGTGGCGGCGACGTCGCGCGCCGGGACCCGCCGGTGATCGCGTACGTGGACGCCACCCATCTGCTGCTGGCGGACTCGACCGAGCTGGTCTGCGTGTCCACCCCCGCGCCCGAGACGGTCGTGTGGCGGCTCCCGTTGCCGGACAGCCCGCTGGCGCCCCGGCCGAACCCCGGCGACCGCCGGATGCTCGGTTCCTCGATCGCCGTCGCGTACGGCCGCGTCTGGGTGCGCGGCACCGACTCGGCATGGATGTTCGCCGAGGCGGCCGCCGGCTCGTAGCCCGCCCGATCCGGCGGCCGCCCGTACGGGCGCGGCTCGGAGCGACAAGCGAAAAGTGATCCGATGTGTGCGCGTCGCGTCTCTCTCCCCCCGGGGTGCTGGCATCCCCAGGCACCGAGCCGGTCCACGATCCGTTGACCGGCGTCGCGTGCTGGTCGGGCCCGGTCCGTCGTCAACGGGTTGACCGCCTGGCGCGTTGGCCGGACGGCGGTGGGCGGTACACCAACGTGCGGTGACGCCCCGAGCCGCGGATCGGCCTTGCGCGAATCGACCCCGCCGGGTCACCCGCCGTCGTATCGTCGTGATCAGTGCCCCCAAGCAACGGTCGATGCGGGGTTCTCCGATGTCGCGGTTCGTCGTCGGTGCCGACCGGCGGGGACCGCCAGGTGTACAGGCGTTATGGCAGCGCCTGCGGCGAGCGACGTCCCCGGCACACGTGCGAAGGATGCGTCCATGGCAAGTTCCGCTGGGCCGGTCCGGTGGTTCGCCGACCGCAAGGTCGGCACGAAGATCTACACGGCCGTCGCGGCCGTCGTCGTCGCCGCGGTGGCGGGCGGCGTCGTCGCCACCGTCGCGCTGTCGCGCACGTACCAGCGCGGGCAGGACATCAACGTGCAGATCCTCCTCCCGTCGATGCGCCTGGCCGAGGCCCGGGTGCAGGTCAACGCGGTGCGCATCGCCGTCCGCGACGTGGCGCTCACCTCGGACCCGGCGGCGGCGAGCGCGGCCGAGCAGCGGGTGCGCACCGCCGACGCCGCGGTGGACACGAACATCCAGGCGTACCTGCGGAACGCGGCCGACCCGGCGGCCGTTCGGCGGTTCATCGACCTGTGGCGACAGTACCGCGACGCCCTGAACAATCAGCTGCTGCCGGCGGCCCGGGCGAACGACTTCGCCGCCTTCGTCAAGGTCAGCTCGCAGGTGACGTCCCCTCTTTCCGTGCAGGCCATGACCGAGCTGGACACCGCGACCAAGGCGGAGGCGAGCCGGGCCGAGGGCACCGTCGCCGCCGCCCGCTCCACCTACCAGCAGGGCCGGACGGTCCTGTACGCCGTGCTGGGCGCCGGCATCGTGCTCGCGGCGCTGCTGGCCTGGTGGGTCACCCGCATGATCACCAGGTCGCTGCGGCGGGTGAGCGAGGTGCTGTCGGCGGTGGCCGCCGGCGATCTGACCCGCGTGGCCGAGGTGGACTCGGGCGACGAGGTGGGCCAGATGGCGAAGGCCCTCGACGCCGCGACCGGCCGCACCCGGCAGGTGATCGCGGGGGTCGCCGAGACAGCGGGCAGCGTCGCCGCGTCGTCGGAGGAGCTGTCGGTCACCAGCGACCAGATCGCCGCGACCGCGGAGGAGACCAGCGCCCAGGCGGGCGTGGTGGCCGCGTCGGCGACGCATGTGTCCAGCAACGTGCAGAGCGTGGTGACCGGCGCCGAGCAGATGACCGCCTCCATCAAGGAGATCGCGCAGAGCGCCGGCGAGGCCGCCGCGGTCGCCGGGCAGGCCGTACGCGACGCCCGCAACGCCAACGAGATCGTGGGAAAGCTGGGCTCCTCCTCGACGGAGATCGGCAACGTGCTGAACCTGATCACCTCGATCGCGGAGCAGACCAACCTG
>NZ_JBIAYW010000043.1:0-42424 GCF_042898305.1 Dactylosporangium sp. NPDC000521 | reverse complement strand
CGTGCCAACAGCCGAGCCCGGAAAACAGGACCGGCGGGCGCCGCAGTCCAAGCCCACAGCGTACCGAGAACCCCGCCCCCCGTTCGCGCTCGGCCGATGCGCCCAGCTCGGTGTTGCCTCCACTACTTCGAGTTCGCGCGGTCCACCGGTCCAGACGGCGTCTTCCGAGGCTTCTGAACACCTTGCCGACCGACGCCGGTGGCCTGTCTGGCGTCTGCGAAGGCGACCTTGATGGTCCAGCGGCCGGCGTAGCGTTCCACGATCCCGACGATCGGGGTGGTCAGGTCGGAAGTGACCAGGGCAAGATCGGGCTGCACCGCCAGCCAGGGCACCGTCGCGCCCTGCGCAGTGGAGACCACCGCCTGAGGGGGCAAGGGGCCGGTCAATCCCGCCGCAGCCGCGGCGCGTTGTCGACCTCGCCGTACTCCAGGCCGGTGTCTGGGTTCACCATAGGCCGACTCTCCTCGTCCGGGTCGAAGTCGTCCGGACTGCGGTCCGCGGCCCGCTGCCACTCCAGCTGCGTCGGCCAAGGGCCCGCGTTGGCCCCGGTCGCGGTCCGCTCGTACACCCGTTCAGCCATGGCCGCGCTCCGTCCGTCGGCTACTGCTCCGCAAGATCGCATTCCCGGGATGCTGCGGCCCAAACCACCCCACGGACCTCGCTTCACGAAGACCGTCGCCAGGCCAGCTGCGCGAGCCGGCAGGATGTCGTTGTCGAGGTGATCACCGACGTATGCGGCGCCGCGTACGCCGAGTGGGAGCAGTACGTCGCCGGGTTGACGGGCGAGATCGTCGGCGATGAGGCGCTGGTTCATGGTGCCGCCGCCGGGTCGATCACGCCACAGGACTGGTTCAGATAGGTGTCAGTGGCGGCCGCCCTGTGTCCCTTGCGGGGCGGCCGCCGCCCAAGCGTCAGCAGACCGCCCCGGCGCGGCGGCGCAGGGTCCGTTCGATGTCCTCCAGGCTGCGGCCCTTGGTCTCCGGCAGGTTGCGGAACAGGTACAGGAAGCCCAGCACGCCGAAGAAGGCGTAGAGCCAGAACAGCCCGGTGGCGCTCAGCGCACCGATCGCCGTGAGTACGGTCAGCGAGATGAGGAAGTCGAGGGTCCAGTGGGTGACGGTGCCGGCGCCGGCCGCCTTGCCGCGCACCGCGGTCGGGAAGATCTCGCTGTTGATGAGCCAGATGCCGAGGCCGAGGCTCGCAGCGAACGCGGCGATGTACACGCACAGCACGGCCACCAGGACAGCCCCGGTGAGGCCGGTCTGGCTCGGGAGCAGGTACAGGGCGCCGAGCACGACCAGGCTGACCACGACGATCGCGGTGCCGCCGAGCAGCAGCGGGCGCCGGCCGACCCGGTCGATGGCGAGCAGCGCCACGATCGTGACGAGCATGTTGACCAGCCCGATACCGACGGTGGACAGCAGCGCCGCGGCGTCACCGAACCCGGCCCGGGTGAGCAGGGTCGGCGTGTAGTAGATGATCGCGTTGACGCCGACGAGCTGGTTCGTCGCGGCGACGGCGACGCCGAGCAACACGGCCGGACGCAGCTGGCGGCCGAACACGTCGCGGATCGACATGTCGCGCTCCGCCGCGCTGATCTCGTGGATCTCGGCCAGTTCCTCGTCGGCCTCGCGCGGTCCGCGGGAGCGCAGCATGACGGCCCGTGCCTCGTCGTCGCGGCCCCGCGACACCAGCCAGCGCGGGCTCTCGGCCAGGCCGAGCAGGCCGATCAGCATGACCGCGGCCGGCACGACGGCAAGCCCGAGCATCCAGCGCCAGCCGTGGTCCATCCCGGAGAACGCGAAGCCGACGAGGTACGACACGAAGATGCCGACGGTGATCATCAGCTGCTGCAGCGACACCAGGCGCCCACGCACCTGCCGGGGTGCCATCTCGGCGATGTACGTGGGCACCACCAGCGACGACGTGCCGATCGCCAGGCCGAGCACGAACCGGGCGGCGATGAGTACCCCCGGGTTCGGGGTGAACGCCGACGCGAGCGCGCCGATGCAGAACACGGAGGCGGAGACGATGAGCAGTCGCCTCCGGCCGAAGCGGTCGACGAGCGGCCCGCCGCCGAGCACGCCGCAGATCGCGCCGAGCAGCAGCGCGGCGACGACCACCTCCTGCAGCGTGTTCGACAGGCCGAACGCCGCCGTGAGGTACAGCAGGGCGGCGGAGATGACGCCGGTGTCGTACCCGAACAGAAAGCCACCCAGCGCGGCGACGAGTGCCGGACCGAGGACCGACCAACGCACGGTGATGGTGGCGCTACGGGGGCTCTCCGCTGCGGGGTAGCTGGCCATGTCCGCACACCTCCTGCGTGGTCCGGGAGGACAGCCCTACCCCGTTGCGACACGCTCACTCCCTGGTGATGCGATCCGCGCGTCGGTCGATGGCGTGAGCTTCGGCGGTGGCCGTTCCAGCTGAGGACCGTCTGCGGTCACTCGCGCAGGCTGCCGGGGAACAGCACGCCCGCCACCGCGTCGACGGCCGCGCCGCGGAGCGCCGGGTCGTCGCGGATCGCCCGGACGTGTTCCATGTGGTAGAACCTGCCGCCGATCGCGCGGGTGTGCCGGCCCTGCGGGTTCTGCGTGGCGCCCAGGTCCGGGTAGTTGGAGCCGTCGAACACGCCGGCCGTCATGCCGCGGGCCCGCAGGGCGTCGGCCACCCGCGCCAGCTCCGGTTGCGGCGCGGCGCTGCCGTTGCTCAGCACGACCTGCGGGTAGCCGGTCCGGGCGGCGAACCCGTGGTACTGCAGCACATGCGTGCTCGCCGTGGTCAGGTCCTGGTGCAGGCGCTGGAACAGGCTGTGGTCGTTGCGCGCCATGTCCGAGACGAGGCTGCCGTCACCGTTGGCGTACCGATGGGCGCCCGCCATCAGGAACGCGGTCGCGTCGAGGCGGCGCAGCGCGTCCAGGCCGAACTCGGGGGTGCGCAGGTCGTGCAGCGGGTGCGGCACCTCCACGACGGCGTCGCGATACGCGTCACGGCGCATCACCAGCAGGCCCCAGCAGCGCTGGCACGGCACCTGCTCACGCAGCACCAGGTACGGCCGGCCGGTGGGCTGGTCGAGGTACTCGATCAGCTGATAGCCCAGCGGCGTGAGGGTCGCGCGGGCCTCGCCGAGCCGGCCGGCGCGCGCCTGCCGCACCGCCCCGACGACGGCGTCGACCTGCTGGGCCGGCCCGTCGACGAAGGCGTGGCTGTTCTCGCCGGGCAGCCCGTCGCGGTACGCGAGGACCATGGCCCGCAGGTCGCCCTGCTCGACCGGGCCGGCGGGCACCCGGACCCGCACCTCGCTGACCGACGCCCACGGCGCCTGGGTGTTCCCGGTGACCGACAGGCGCACGTAGCGCGCGTCGACCGGCGTCGGCAGGTCGTAGCGCTCGAAGGTCGCGGTGGTGCCGCTGCTGGTACCGGCCCGCCGTTCGCTGAAGCTGACGCCGTCGACCGAGGTGGCGACCGAGAACGTGAGGGCCCGCTCGTCACCCCGGAACCAGGCGACGTCGACGCCGTGGATGTGACGCCGGGTGCCGAGGTCCAGCTCGAGCCAGGCCGGCAGCGGGCCGGACCAGCGGGTGCTGAGATCGCCGTCGACGGCCTGCGCGGCCGGGTTGATGTCCTCGGCGGCGCTCGCCCGGACCCCGGCGATCTGCGCGACGTCCTCGGCTACGGCGCTGACCTGGGCCGCGACCGGGGTGAACGCCGGCGGCGCGGCGAGGCCGGCGGTGCCGAGGGTCAGCAGGAGGCCGGTGGCGGCCAGCAGCAGTGCGGGGAAGCGGCGCGCCGGGCGCCGCCGCGTGGTGGGCCTCATGAGCGGACCGTAGGCCCGGCCTCGAGCACCGCGCATGAGTATCCATTGCTCAGCGCGAATCCGTCCCTGAGGTTGCGCGGGCCGGTCCCGGCGGCGAGCATGATGGCGCGGCGACATTCTGGCACCGCACCGATGGTGTCGCACACCGCGCGTCGCCGCCGACACGCGTGGGAGCCACCGTGACTGCGACGACGCTTGCCACCACGGCGGTGCACTGGCCGCTCGTGGGCCGATCGACCGAGGTACAGCACCTGTCCGCGCTGCTCGGCGCCACCGACGAGGCGGGCGTCCTGCTCCTCGGCGAGGCCGGCGTCGGCAAGTCCCGGCTGGCGCAGGAGGTTGCGCAGCGGTGTTCGGACGGTGGCATGCTGGTGTCGACCCTGTCCGGCTGGGAGGCGGCCGACGGGTTGCCGCTCGCCGCGGCCGCCCCGCTGCTGCCCGCCGTGGGCGGCGACGGGCTGGCCCGCGCGTACGCCGCGGCCACCCGGGCGCTGCGGCAGCGGGCCGCGGACCGGCCGGTGCTGCTGCACATCGACGACGCCCAGCACCTCGACGCCGCGTCGACCGCCCTCGTGCAGCACCTGGCCGGCGCCGTGCCCGCCAAGCTGCTCGTGACGGCCCGGCCCGAGGCGATGGACGCCCCGGCGCTGCGTGCGCTACGGGCTCGGCCGACGCTGCAGCGGGTCTCGATCGGCCCGCTGCGACCGGCGGCCGTCGACGCGCTGATCCGCGCCGCGCTCGGCGGCCCGGTCGACCGGCTCACCCTCGGCCGCCTCGTCGGCATCACCGGCGGAAACCCGCTGTTCCTGCGCCATCTCGTCGACGCCGGGCTCGCCGCGGGGCAGCTGCGCCCGGTCGACGGGCTGTGGCGCTGGCACGGCACGATCTGCTCCCACCAGGGCCTGCGCGACCTCGTCGCCGACGTCCTGCGCCGCCTCGACACGCAGGAGCGCGCCGCGCTGCGGTACGTGGCGCACGGCGAGCCGATGTGTGCCGACGCGCTGGAGACGCTGGCACCGCTGCCGGTCCTGGAAGCGCTGGAGCGGCGGCAGCTGATCCGGGTCGACCGCTCCGCCCACGGGCTGCTGGTGCGCTGCGGCCACCCGCTGTACGGCGAGCTGATGCGGGCCACCGCCACGGCCCGGGAGCGCCGGGAGGTCTACCGGCGGCTGGCCGAGGCGGTCGACGCGGCCGGCATGCCCGGCCCCGGCGCGCACCTGCGGTCCGTGCTGTGGCGCCTGGCGGCCAAGGAGCGGGTGCCCGTGCCGCACATCCTGCGTGCCGCCCGTGACGCCCTGGACCGCGGCGACGCGGTCCGGGCCGAGTCCCTCGCGCGCAGCGCCGGCGCGGCCGGGGTGGAGGTGCTGGCCGGTGCGCTCGTCGCCCAGGACAAGGCGGTCGCGGCCGAGGCCCTGCTCGCCGCGGAGCACGAGCATCTGCCGGCGGCCGATCGCGCCGGCGTGGCGGCGCTGCGCGCCCTCAACCTGTTCTGGGGCCTGCGCCGGCCGGAGCTGGCCGCGGCGGTCGTCGACCGGGCCCGCCGGACCCTGCCCGCGGAGCAGCGCGACGACCCGCGGCTCGGCGTGGCCGCCCTGGCGCTGTCCGTGTTCGGTGCCGGCCACGGCGACGGGACCCTGCTCGACGGTGTCACCGGCAGCGTCGTCGGCGGCGCTGCGTCGGCGATCCGCGCGTACGCCGCGGTCTTCGCCGGCGCCCCGGCCCGGGTCGTCGCCGGGTTCCGGGACGGCGACCTGGCGGCGCCCCGAGCGTGGGCGTCGATGCGCGGCGCGGCCGCCGCCTGTCACGTCCACGCGCTCGCCATGGCCGGCGAGCTGTCCGCCGCACTGTCCACCGGGCGCGCGTACCACCGGGCGGCGCTGACCCGCGGCGCCGCGTCGGAGGTGGCGATGCTGTCGCTGGAGCTGGGGGTCTGCGAGGTGTGGGCCGGACGGCCGGCGCGTGCGCTGCCGTACCTGCGGGAGGCCCGGGCCCTCGTCGACGAGCACACCCCGTTCCCCATCCAGACGTACGTGTTCAGCGAGTACGCCGCCTGCCAGGCCGCGCTCGGCCGCGGCGCGGCGGCCGACTCGGCGGTGCGGTACATGCGCGCGCGATTACCGTCCGGTTCGGTGCTCACCGGGCACCTCGACATGGCGGAGGCGCGGTGCCGGGCCCACGCCGGTGACGTCACCGGCGGCGCCCGGCTCGCCGCGGCGCTCGGCGAGCGGTACCTCGCCCTGAACCGGCTCACCAGCGCCGCCGACAGCCTGTACCTGGCCGGTCGGTTACGGCCGTGTGCCTCGGTGGCCGCGGCGTTGCGGCTGGCCGCGGACCGCGCCGACAGCCCGCTGTTCGTGCTCTTCGCCGACCACGTCGAGGCGCTGGTGCAAGGCGACGCGGACCGGCTCGCCGCCGCCTGCGAAGGCCTGGCCGGGCTGGGCTACGCGGCGGTCGCGCTGGAGGCCGCGGCATCCGGCGTCCGGCTGGAGGGGACGGTGCGCGACAGCAGGTTCCGGCCGTTGCTCGCGACACTGGGGGAGCGGTGCGAGGGGTTCGTGCCGCAGTGGGCGGAGGGTGTCGCCCGGCCGGCCGCGCTGACGGGCCGGGAACGCCAGATCGCCGACCTGGCCGCCACCGGCCTGCCCAACGAGGCCATCGCCCAGCAGCTGCGGCTGTCGGTGCGGACCGTCGGCAACCACCTCTACCGCGTGTACCGCAAGCTCGGCGTGACCGGCCGTGACGGCCTCGCCCGGGTGCTGGCCGCGCCCGCGTCCCGGACGGCCGTCGGATGACCACCGGCCGGGACGGGGCACGGTCCTCACGCGCTGAGTGCGGTGACTTCGGTGATGCTTGCCCAGCCGTTGCCTTCGGCGTTGTTCCACCAGGCGTACTTCACGTAGCGGGCTTGGCGGGCGGGGAACCCGGTGACTTCGGGTTGGAGTGTGGTGCCGCTGCTGCGGCCTTCCCAGGCCTTCACGTAGGTCACGTTGTCGACCGATGTGTAGATGGTGTAGTCGTTCCAGCGCAGGTTCCCGCGGTGCCACGCGACGCCGGCGCCGCAGATGGTGCGTCGGGTGCCGAGGTCGACGGTGAGATAGGCGCCGGAGCCGTAGCCGGACCAGCGGGTGGTCAGGTTGCCGTCGACGGCGTTCTGCGGTGGGTTGACGGCCTCGTAGGTGTTGGCCGACACTCCGGCCACCGGCTGCGCACGGTTGCACGTGGCCCGAGGGTCGATCTCCCGGACGCTGAGGCGGGTCACGTCGACGTCGGAGGCGAGATCCCACCGGAGCGTCGCGATCGGCCCGCCCCAGCGCACCACCTCGTCGCGGGTGCCACCGCAGCGGTTGTCCTCGTCGATCGCCCAGCCGCCCTGGTCGTCGTAGGACGCGACCGCGGTCCAGGTGTTGGTGTTGGAACGGTCCAGGTACGTCTCCATCCGCACCCCGGTGGGGGTGTTGAACATGACGGCCTTGAAGCCGACGAGCTTGCCCTGCACCGATGCTCCGGAATGCTGCCAGGAGCCGCTCGCGTAGCCGTCACCGCCGTCGTGGAACAGCTCCTTCTGCCACCGCGTGGCGCCGTCGCGGTAACGCAGGTTCGCCTTGTACGCCGTACCCCAGCAGGTCTCCGGGGTGTCGCCGTTTCCGGTGTGCCGGGCGCCGCGGGCGTACCAGGTGAACTCCTCGTCGGTGTTGGAGGTCTTGTTGAGCCGGACGTAGCCGGTGAGCTCCACGTCGCGCCAGTCGGACGCGTCGTGCTGGTACCCCACCCTGCGCAGCGTCGGCTGCGACCACACCAGGTCGTCCTCGTCGTCGTGGTCATAGGTGGCGCTCAACACGCCCAGTCTGGTGTCCGCCTCGGTCACCTTGAAGGTGCCGTCCGGGTTGCGCTTGAGCGCCGGCCCGTCGAGCTGATCGTCGGCGGCCGGGTTGTCGTCGAGTCGCCACTCCTGCCCGCCGGCCTTCGTCGGGTACATCATGGCGACGCCGTCGACGTCGTTGCCGATCGGGGTCGCGGCCGCGGCTGCCGCGGGCCCGGCCGCCGCCGCGGTGAGCACGGTCGTGGCGGCCAGCGCCAGGACGGTCATCCCGAGCAGCGCCCGGCGCCCGGGTGCGGGTGCGCGGTCGGGTCCGGGTCTGGACGGGGGTGCGGTTGTGGGCATGGGTACGGCCTCCGTTCCGGTGGACTGCACGACGCGACACCTGCGCACCGTGCCTTCACCGTCGTCCCGGCGGCGGGCGCCGGTCATGAGCGATCCGTACTCAATCGCCGTGCCGCACTGCCGGGGAGACTCCGATGACCACGGGACCCGGGGTGTCCGCGGCCGTGGAGCGCTGGCCGCTCGTGGGCCGCGCGGACATCGCCCGGCGCGCCGTCGAACTGCTGCGGCGGTCCTCCGCCGTGATGGTCACCGGCGAGGCCGGGCTGGGCAAGTCGCGACTGGCCCGGGTGGTCCTCGACCGTTGCGGTACGGGCGGCGCGCTTGTCGCCCGTACCGCCGCCACCGCCTCCCCGGTCGCCCCGCCGGCCGTTGCGGCACTGCTCACGGACGCGGGCGCTGGCTCCTCCCTGGCTGAGGCACCGTCGGGCGCCGCCGCGGCGCGGGCGCTGCGTGCGCTCGCCGGGGGCCGCCCGACGGTGCTCGGCGTCGACGACGCGGACCGCCTGACCCCGGCGGACGCCGCGCTCGTGCACGAACTGGCGGAGCGGACCGGCGCGGGCCTGTTGCTCACGGCGCGCCCCGACGCCGGTGCCGGCCCGCCCTGGTGGCAGCGGCGACCGGTCGTGGACCTGCCGCTGCGGCCGCTGCCGTTGCGGGCCACGGCGGCCCTGCTCACCGGCGCGCTGGGCGGCCCGGTCGACGGGATGACGGTCCGCGGCCTGTGGCGGGCGGCGCGGGGCAACCCGCTCGTGCTGCGCCGGCTGGTCGGTGTCGGGCTCACCTGCGGCCGGCTCGTCGCCGTCCGGGACGTATGGTCCTGGCGCGGTGCGGTCGGCGATCCCCGTCGCTGGCGCGACCTGACGGCGGTGGACGCGGAGCCGTTGCCGGACGGCGGCGCTGAGGTGCTGGAGTATCTGGCGGTGGCGGGGCCGCTGCCCGAGGCGGTCCTGCGCGCGGTGGTCGCCGGTCCCGCGCTCGACGCGCTCGTCAGCGCCGGGCGGGTCGTGCGGACGACCGGCGCCGCGGGCACGGTACTGCGCCCGGCGCACCCGCTGCAGGTGGAGGGCGTCCTCCCGTCCGTCGGGTCGCTGCGCCGCCGCCGGCTCTTCCGCGACCTCGTGCGGGCCGCCGACCCGGCGGACGGCGACCGGTCGAGAGGACCGCTGCAGGCGTGGTGGCGGCTGGAGGCGGCCGAGCCCGTCCCGCCGGCCACCCTGCTGGCCGCGGCCGGGGCCGCGCTCGGCACCGGGCGTCCGGCGCTCGCTGCCCGGCTGGCCCGGCACGTGCCCGGCCGCGACGGCGCCCTGCTGCACGCCGAGGCGCTGGTGGCGCTGGGCCGGGCCGGTGAGGCCGAGCGGATCCTGTGCCGGCTGTGCCTCGACCGGCCCGACGATCCGCGCGCCGCGGCCACCCGCGTGCTGAACCTCTTCTGGGGACTGTCGCGCACCGACGAGGCGGCGGCCGAGGTCGAGCGGGCCCGGCAGCTTCTGCCACGTCCCGACGGCTCGGTGGAGCTCACGATCGCCGCACAGGCCGTCGCGCTCTTCACCGGCGGGGCCGGGGCGCCGGTCGACGCGCGGGGCGGCGGGCCGCTGATCCGGGACGTCGCCGAGGCGCTGGAGACCTACCTGTTGACTTTCCGCGGGCGACCGGGGCAGGTGTGTGCCGAGCGCGACCCGGAACCGGCGCCGGCGGTCTGGACGGCGGTACGCATGTCGACCCAGGCCTGCCAGGCGTATGCGCTGGTCCTGACCGGCCGGCTCCGCGAAGGGCTCGCGCTGGCGCGGCGGCACTACGTGGGGGCGCTGCGGCGGTCCAGCGTCGAGGAGGCCACGGTAGCCGCGCACACCGTCGGCGTCGCCGAGTGGTGGTCTGGCCGGCCGGCGAGGGCACTGCCGGCGCTGCGCGAGGCGTACGCGCTGGCGGACGAGCGGACGCCGTTCCCGGTGCGGGTGTTCATCGCCGGGCAGTACGCGGTGTGCCTGGCCGCGCTCGGCGAGGTGGACCGGGCCGGGCGGATCCTCGCCGCGATCGACGACCGGGTGGCCCCGGGCAGCACGCTGTGCGATCGGGTTGAGCTGGACCGGGTGCTCGTCCTTGCCTACGGCGGCCGGCATGCCCACGCCGCCGACCGCGCCGACCGGCTGGCCGACCGGTACCTCGCCGCGGGCCGGCTCACGACCGGCGTCGAGTGCGCGTACCTGCACGTCCGGCTGGCACCGGCCCGGTCCGCGGCGGCCGTCCGGCGGCTGCGGGACGCCGCCGCCCGCTGTGACAGTCCGCTGTTCGACCTGTTCGCCGAGCACGCCGAGGCGTTGCTGCGCGGCCGGGCGGCGCCGCTGCTGCGGGTGGCGGACCGGTTCGACGCGCTCGGGTATCACGGCTTCGCCCTCGAGGCCGCCGCCGCGGCCGCCCACGGCCCGGCCGCGCCGGCGGCGGCGAACCGGGCGCGGCAGCGGGCGGCCGAGCGCTGCGCCGGCCACGCGCCGCCGTGGTTGCCGTCCCCAACCGCCTCCGCCCGGCTGACCGCCCGGGAGCGGGAGGTGTGCGAGCTCGCCGCCGCGGGGCTGCGCAACGGCGAGATCGCGCAGCGGCTCGGCATCTCGGTGCGTACCGTGGGCAACCTGCTGCAGCTGTCCTACACGAAACTGGCGATCGGCAGTCGCCGGCACCTCGCCGAACGGCTCGCGCTCGCCCCGCTGGCCGCCGGCGGCGGGTGAGGCCCGCCGCCGGCCCGCCGCGTCACTGGCTGAGCGCGGTCGCCTCGGTGATGCTGGCCCAGCCGTTGCCCTCGGCGTTGTTCCACCACGCGTACTTCACGTAGCGGGCCTGCCGGGCCGGGAACGTGGTGACCTCGGGCTGCAACGTCTTGCCGCTGCTGCGGCCCTCCCACGCCTTCACGTAGGTCACGTTGTCGACCGACGTGTAGATCGTGTAGTCGTTCCACCGCACGTCACCACGATGCCACGCCACCCCGGCACCACAGATGCTCCGCTGAGCACCCAGATCGACCGTCAGGAACGCCCCGAAACCGGAGCCCGACCAGCGCGTCGTCAGGTTGCCGTCGACCGCGTTCTGCGGCGGGTTGACGGCCTCATAGGTGCTGGCCGACACCGCCGCCACCGGCTGCGCGCGGTTGCAGGGGCCGCCGCCGGAGCGGGCCGGGTCGACGTCGGCGAACGTGGCGCGCTGGTCGCCGATGCGCAGCGCGTCGTAGTACATGGTCCGCTGCGTGGTGTCCGACGGGTTCTGGCTGCCGGGTTTCCAGTCCCACTTGTAGATGCCGAACTTGAAGTACGGCGAGCCCTGCGAGTCGGCGTGCGTGCGGCCCTGGAAGCCGAACTTGTACACGCCGTTGCGCCACACCTCCAGCAGCCCGCCTCCGTCGGTGCGCCAGACGACGTGGAACACCCAGTCGGTCCAGGTGCCCGTGCTGTAGGCGTCGAGGTCCACTTTCTGCGAGCGCAGCGGCATGTCGAGCATCCACCGGCCCTTCTCGGTCATCAGCGCCAGCGGCGGGGAGCCGCCGCCGCACCGGGTCGCGTCGCACTGGTGCCACTGACTGACGATCTCCGCCGATCGGTCGTACACCCACGAGGTGGGCAGGTAGATGCTGAACCCGTACCACCGCTCGACGTTGGCCGGCTGGCTGTCGGGCTGGGTCAGCTCGGAGCGCTTGCCGTTGGAGACGATCGCGTCGTCCTTCTTGAGGTCGAACTTGGCGGCGTACCCGCCGTCGCGCTTCACGTCGCTGACGATCTGGACCGAATCGGTGCGGGCGGCCTGCTTGATCCAGCCGGGCGGGGGCACAGTACGGTCGGCCGGATCCTCGAAGTTGAGCGTCTCGAACACGCCGGCCGGGTCGGCCTGGGCCGGGGCCGCGGGCGACACCAGCGCCAGTCCGGCCGCGGCCAGACCGCACGCCAGCAGCGCCCGCAGCGGCCGCCATCGTGATGTCATCGGGGGTACCTCCTCTGTTGGGTGTTCGCTGTCGAAGGTGTCGGGCGGCTCAGTGGCAGGTGACCGGGCCGCCCTGATCGCGCGTGGCGCCGTCGATGTCGACGAACCGCCACGCGTAGTCGTTCGTGCCGAGGTCGAGGCGCAGGACGCCGTGGGTGCCGGCGATGCGCCGCTCGCTGTTGGCGACGGTGGTGCCGAACGGGCGCAGGCCCGCGCCGCCGGTGCCGACGACGAACTCGCGGATGCCGGCCGGGGACGCGACGCCGTCGGGGCGCTGCGGCGCGAACCGCTCGTAGTCGTGGTCGTGGCCGTTGAGGACCAGGTCGGCGCCGGCGGCGTACAACGCGTCCCAGAACGGCTTCACGTTGGGGAAGTTGCCGTGGCCGCTGCCGGAGCTGAACTTCGGCCGGTGCCAGTAGGCGGCGATGCAGGGCTTGGTGGTCGCGGCCAGGTCGGCACGCAGCCAGGTGAGCTGGGCGCCGCCCTCGTTGCGGTCGTACTCCGAGTTGAGCGACACGATGTGCCAGTTGCCGAGGTCGAAGCTGTACCAGCTGGCCCCCTGGGGCTTCGCCGCCGGCCCGAAGTAGCGGAAGTAGCCGTCGGCGCCGGTCACCTCGTACTCGTGGTTGCCGGGCGTGGGATGGAACCGCCCCTTCAACGGCCCCCACGTCTTGTCGAAGTACCGCAGGAAGTCCTCGTAGGTGTCGTTGCCGTTCTGCTGGTCGCCCAGCCCGAGGATGCGCGCCGGGTTGATCTGCCCGGTCAGCGCCGCCGTACGGGCGGTCGGGCAGTCGGCGGCCACGCACGTCTGCGAGATGTCACCGACCGCCACGACGGTCTGCGTGCCGCCCGTGGCGTCGGCACCGAGGACCGCGGCCTCACTGATGCTGGCCCACAGGCTCTGCTCGGCGTTCTGCCAGAAGGCGATCCGGACGAAGCGCGCCTCGTGCGGGGTGAACGCGTAGGTCTCCATCGCCCGCGTGGTGCCGGTGCTGCGGCCCGCGTTGACGTTGCGGTACGTCGTGCCGTCCGCGGACGTGTAGACGGTGTAGTCGTTCCAGCGCTCGTCACCGCGGAACCACGCCACCTGTACCGCGCACAGGGTGGCCCGGGCGGGCAGTTCGAGCTGGAGGTAGGCGCCGAAGCCGTAGCCGGACCAGCGGGTGTCCAGATTCCCGTCGACGGCGTGGGCGGGTGGGTTGATGTCCTCGTACGTGCTGGCGCTGACCACCGACGGCGTCTGCCGCGTGCCGCAGCCGGCCAGGGCTGATCCGGCGAGCGGATCGGCCGGCGGCCGGGCCCGTGCGGGAGCCGCGGCCGCGAGCACCACGACGATCGTGAACAGGACGAACAGGGGTCGACGGAGCATGGTGCCTCCTGCACGGCGGAGTCGACCGCCCCGCGACACCGCGCGGGCGAACGGTCACCGACAGGATCAGGATCGTGGCGCTCCGATTCGGGCACATGAGTAAAGGACACTCAAATGACCGACTTGGCACGACTCGCCGTGGACGATCGGGGCCGGCGCGCCGGCCGCGCGGCTGGGCGGTGCACAGGCCCAGCCGGCGCGGCCGATCAGGACGCCTTCAGGCCACCGTCGAAGTGCTCGTGCGTGTCCTGGGCGCGGCGCAGCGCCAGGTACTCGTCCTTCGTGATCTTGCTCGGCCGAGCCTCCTCGATGACGCGGCGGGCCTCGGCCGCGTCGCCGTACAGCAGGTCCACGACGGTCAGCGCCATGAACTTCGCCGGGTTGACGGCGGCGGTGACGTGGTCGGTGACGTGGTAGAACTCGGTATGCGGGGCGCTGGTCACGCCGGTGGCCAGGGGCTGGCAGACCGGCATGATGTGGCCCAGGTCGCCGACGTCGGTGCCGGCGGTGCTGTGCCCGGGCGGTCCGACCCGGTCGGCGCCGAACAGCGTCTCCTGGTTGGCGCGGACGAGCTCGCGGAGGTTCGGGTCGATCTGCATCGGCAGGACCCCGGACATGGTGGTGATCTCCACCGCGGCGCCGAGGGCGAGCGCACCGGCGCGCAGCGCCCGGTCCACCTTGGCGGAGGCGTCGAGCATCGCCTCGACCCGGTTGGCCCGCACCATGATGTCGAGCCGGACGTCGTCGGGAACCGCGCTGACGGCCTCCCCGCCCTTGGTGACGTTCCAGTGGATCCGCACGTTGTCGCTGTCGCGGAACGTCTCGCGCTGCAGGTCCATGCCGGTCATGGCCAGCGTCGCGGCCTTGAGCGCGTTGACGCCCTCCCAGGGCCAGCCGCCGGCGTGCGCGGACCGGCCGCGGAACGCCACCAGCTTCTTCAGCGCGCCGATGGTGCTGCTGCCCGGGTTGGCGAGCCAGGGCTCGGTGTCGTCGGTCGTGTGGGTGATCATCGCCAGGTCGACGTCGTCGAACTCGCCGAGCCGGATCAGCTCCGGCTTGCCCTGGATGAACTCGATCTCGCCGCGTTCGCGCAGGCCCAGGCGGTACTCCAGCTCGATGCCCTCCTCGGCCGGTACGGCGAAGAGGACCACGTCGCCGGCGAGGTGCTCCATCACGGGCCGCAGTCCGAACGCGGCGCCGAGCATCGAACCGATCATGGCGTTGTGCCCGCAGGCGTGCGCGGCCCCGGTGACCGGGTCGGCGAACGGGTGCGCGGCGCTGACGAGGGAGTCGAGCTCGCCCATGAGCGCGACGGTCGGCCCGGCCGCCCCGCCGGACATGCGCGCCTTCACGCCGGTGAGCGCGAGTTTCTCCTGGTAGGGCAGGCCGAGCCGGGCGAAGTGGCCGGCCACGAACGCGGCGGTCCGCACCTCCCGGTAGCCGGTCTCCGGGTGGCGCATGACGTGGTCGCTGATGGCCACGATCTCATCTGCCCGGCGATCGATCTCGGCGCTGACGAGAGCCTTCAATGCTTCCTTGTCGATCATGTCGAACAATCCCTACCCTGCACAAATTCGTGTGGATAACTAGCCGATGATGCGTGAATGTCAGCTGCAGATGCGACGGTGCGTGCCGCGGAGGCGATGCTCAACGACCTCGGTCCGCTGATCGAGCATGTCACCGCCCGGGTCTGGAACGGCGTGCCCGGCTATCGCAGCGTGCTGATGGACGCCAGCGACCTGCGCAGCTACATCAGCTCCAACCTGCTGACCGTGCTGTCCTGCGTCACGCAGAGTCGCGAGGTCACCGAGGCGGAGCTGGACCGCGCTCGCCACCTCGGCGACAGCCGGGCCCTGCAGGGTGTCCCGCTGGACGCGCTGATCCAGTCGTTCCGCACCGCCGAGCGGGCCACGCTCGACCGGTTCTGCGAGTTCTACGCGGCCGCCGGCGGGGACGTCAGCGGCCAGCGCGAGGGCATGCACCGCATCAGCGCCGTGCTCGACCAGATCGAGGGCCGGCTCGTCGAGGCGTACCGGGACACGTCGCGGCGCCTCGCCCTGCACTACGACTCGGCGGTCGGTGACCTCGTCACGCAGATCGCGCTCGGTCAGGGGGTGGCGTCGGAGGACCTCGACCGGCTCGCGGCGCTGCTCAACGTCGACACCACCGCCCCGTACCGGGCGGCCGCCGCCCGGGTCGCGCACGACCCCGACCCGGGCGTGCTCGGCCAGGTCCGGCATCACGTGACGTCCCGGCTGCGCGAGGTCGTGCACAGCCCGGTGCTGACCGGCACCTGGGGCGACGCGCTGCTGTTCCTGATTCCCGGCGACGCCCCGGTCACCGGGGTGCTGAACCGGGCACTCGCCCCCGCGCACTGCCGGTACGAGGTGGTCGTCGGCATCGGTGAGACCACGCCCCGGCTCATCGACGCCGGCCCCTCGTGCCGGCAGGCGCTGGACGCGCTCGACATCGCCCTGCGAACCGGCCGGAGCCGGCAGGTCGTCGCCTACGACGACGTGCTGCTGGAACTGCTGCTGACCCGGGACCGGACGTTGACCGCCCGGCTCACGCAGCGCATCGTCGCGCCGCTGCTGGAGCAGCCGATCCTCATGCAGACACTGCGCACGTACCTGGACAGCGACCTGTCCGGCCCGGAGACCGCGCGGCTGCTGTCGGTGCACCAGAACACGATCGCGTACCGGGTGCGCCGCATCCGCGACCTGACCGGGCACGACCTGCGCCGGCTCGACGACCTGCTGCTGCTGAGGCTGGCGCTGCGGGCGCACGACCTGCTCGCACTGCGGCCCTGAGCCGGCGCGGTCCATCACGAGTCCTGCGCGGGCAGGATCCCGGCCTGGCGGGCGCAGCGGGCCGCGACGGCAAGCGCCCGTTCGGCCGGCACGCTCGGCTCGTCGATGAGCACGAGGGAGTCCAGGCCCGCCTCGGCGTACCGGCGCAGCCCCGCCACGCACTGCGCCTCGTCACCGGCGATCGCGAACGTGTCGAGCACGTCGTCGGTGACGAGGTCCGCGGCCGGCTCGCCGGCCAGCATGCGCCGCCGGAACTCCTGCCCGAGCTGCGGATCGAGCCCGGCCACCCGGGTGATGTCCTGGTCGCCGTGGATACCGAGGTACTTCGCGACCTGCGGCCGCAGCGCGTCCCGGGCCGCGGCGCCGTCCTCGCCGCAGGAGAACATCACGTACGCCGAGACCTGCGCCTGCGGGCCGCCGCAGCGCTCGCGCGCCCACCGGATGTACTCCGGCGCGGACAGTACCGACAGGAACACCCCGTCGGCCACGTCCGCGGCCATCCGCAGGGCCTTCGGCCCCTTCACGCCGAGAATGACGGGCAGGTCCGGGTAGGCGGGCGGGAACGCGAGCGCGACGTCCATGTCGTACCCGCAGGCCGTACCCGTGACCCGCTCCCCGGCCAGGAGCTGCCGGACCACCGAAACGCACTCCCGCAGCCGCGTGATCGGCCGGGTGAACTCGATGCCCAGCCACTCCTGCATCCAGCGGGCGTTGCTGGCGCCCAGCCCCAGCAGCACCCGGCCCTCGGCGATCTCGGCGAGCCCGGCCGTCTCCATCGCCAGCAGCGCCGGGTGGCGGGTCCACGGGTTGACCACGCCGATCCCGATGTGCAGCCGGCTGGTCGTCGCGGCGACCGCGCCGGCGACCGCGAACGCGCCGCGCTCGCAGTAGTCCTCGCTGAGCCACAGCTCCGCGAACCCGGTCTCCTCCACGGCGCGGCCGATCGCGACGGCCTCCGCCCCGGTGCGCCGGCCGCTCGGGGCGTAGCCGAGCCGCATCCCGGGGCGGGCCGGCTGCGAGCTCATGCCGCCACCTCCGCTGCGCTCCGGCGTCGGCCTGAGCCGAACCTGCCACATGATTCGCGGGCCGAGCCGCTCCGCTGCCCGCTCATGCCGCCCCGCCGACCGCGACGTCGAGGGCGGCCAGCGTCGGCTCGACGACCGGCACCGGCGGCAGCTGCGCCGCGGTCGCCCCGATGTCCTTCAGCCCCGTGGAGGTGCCGAGCAGGACGACCGACTCGTCGGCGGTGACCACGCCCGCGGCGCGGAGCTTCGCCAGCACCGCCACGGGCACGACCGAGGACGCCTCCAGGTACACGCCCTCCTCCCGGGCCAGCCGGAGCTGCTCGGTCAGGATCTCCTCCTCGCTCGCCGCGCCGGCCGAGCCGCCGGAGCGGGTCACCGCCGAGTACCCCTGGAAGGTGGCGACGGGCGTGGCGATCGAGAACGCCGCCGACGGGCGGGCCGGCACGGTGGCGCCGGGCCGGAAGCCGTTGGCGAGAGCGTCGGTGTACGGCCCGAGCGGCTCGGCCGCCACCATCCGGGGCAGCCGGTCGATCACGCCGAGCGCGAGCAGGTCGTCGAAGCCGCGCAGGATGCCGGTCAGCCCGTCGCCGTACGCGGCCGGCGCCACCAGCACGTCCGGCGCCCGGCCCGACTCGGCCACGATCTCGTAGGCGATGGTCTTGTACCCGTCGATGCCGAACGGGTTCGAGCCGGCCGGCGGGTTCACGAACCCAGACAGCGGTACCCAGCCCCGCTGCAGGACGCCCTCGCGCAGCAGCGTCCACCGGTCCGGGGCTTGCCGCAGCGCCACCACGTCGGCGCCGTAGCTCTGCATGAGCACCTTCATCGTCAGCGGCACCGACTCGAGGGTGAGCACCACGCAGCGCAGGCCGGCCGCCGCGGCGTAGGCGGCGGCCGAGGCGCCGTGGTTGCCGGTACTGGCGACGACGACGGTCTCCGCGCCCTCCTGGACGGCCCGGGTCACCGCGACCGCGATCAGCCGGTCCTTGTAGGACCAGGTCGGGTTGCGTGACTCGTCCTTCAGGTACAGCCCGTTGACGCCGAGCCGGTCCGCGGTCCGCGGCAGGGGCAGCAGCGGGGTGCCGCCCTCGCGCAGCGACACCACGGAAGCGTCGGCACGCACCGGCAGCAGGTGCTGCCAGGCGAACACGCCCGGCCGGGTGCGGTCCGGCTCCGCCGAGCGCCCGGTGAGGTCGTACACCGGGAATGGGTTGACGTGGTACCCGTCGGCGTCGCACGGCGCGCAGACCGCGAACGGATCGACGGAGTCGGGCCGCTCGGCGGCGCAGCGCGGGCACCGCAGGACCCCCGTGTAGGCGGTCATGCCGGCCTACCTTGAAGATGCGAAAGAACTCCGCAACATGCCCGCCTCCGCTGCGCTCCGGCGGTCATGCCGCGATCACCCGCAGCGACCGGTCGCTGATCGACAGCCGGCGGTGGCCGTCCTCGGTGACCACGATGGTGTCCTCGACCATCATGCCGCCCCAGCCGATCTCGTAGTACGGGGTCTCGAGGCAGAACACCATGTCCTGCTCGATCTCCTGCGCCACGCCGGGCGAGACGATCGGCGGCTCGTACACGTCCAGGCCGATCCCGTGACCGCAGTGGTGCCGCCGGTACGGGAAGAGCCCGCGCCGCTCCACCTCCGCGATCGCGATGTCGAACACCTCGCCGGCCGGCATCCCCGGCCGGATGCGCTCCAGCTGCTCCTCCTCGCCGGCCGCGATCGCGTCGTAGAAGCGCCGCTGCAGCGCGTTCGGCTCGCCGACCACGGCGGTGCGGCCGATGTCCGACCAGTACCCGTCGAGCACGGCGCCGACGTCGAAGCGCACCAGGTCGCCGGGGCGGATCGGGCGGTCGGTGGCGAACGCGTCGGCCAGCGCCGACCGCTCGCCCGCGGTGACCACCACGAACCGCGGCATCGCGCCGCCCTCGACCATCGTGCGGGCGACGACGGTCGCCAGTTCCCGCTCGGTCATGCCGACCTCGGCCATCTTGACCGCGGCCGTGATCCCGTCCTCGGCCAGCCGCGCGCTGCGCTCCAGCAGCTCCACCTCGCCGGGCAGCTTGCGGGCGCGGACCCGCAGCGCCCAGGCCGACGCGTCGACGAACGTGGCGTTGGGCAGGGCCGCGGCCAGCCGCGCGCGGTGGTCCGGGTGCATGGCGGCCTCGTCGACGCCGATGGTGGCGGTGCCCAGCCCGGCGAGCAGCGCCGCACCGCGCGCCGCGTCGACCAGGTCGGCGTGCGCGTCCACCATCCGGGTCGGCGCGGCGGCACCGTCACGGGACTCGAAGAAGAACCGGCCGTAGGCGACGTAGTCCTCCTCGGCGATGCCGCCGGCGAGGGCCGGGGCGGAGTCGGCGACGGGCCCGGCCGAGACGGTCCGCCCCGGCGTGACGAAGCTGGCGATGCCGGAGCGGCCGTGGACCGCACCGGACACGCTCTGGTAGCCGGTCGCGTAGTCCACGTTCGCCGGCGAGACGGCGAGGAACGCGTCGAACGGCGCGTCCTGCACCGCCGCGGCCAGGCGCTCCCGCCGGGCCGCGATCAGATCTGCGTGCACGAAACTCTCCTTCTCGGCCCGTTCAGGACTTGCGGGGATTGATGACGGTCTCGGAGAACTCGGCCATCATGTCAAGCGTCTCCGGGACGTCGTTGGCCGCGAACAGCAACGCGGACAGGGTGGTGACCCCGGCCTGGTCGTACTTGGCGATCTGCTCCGCGATGTCGTCCGGGGTGCCGATCAGGTTCCGCTCGAACCACGAGTCCTGGCGGCCCTTGAGCGTCGACTCCGACAGCGAGCGCATGTGCGCGTACAGCTGCGACTTCTCGAACCGCGACCACGCCTCCTCGCGGGTGCGGCCCACCGACACCGACAGCTGCGGCGCGACGTCGAACGTGTCGGGCAGCGTCCGCCCGACCTTCTCGGCGGTATCCCGGATCTCCGCCACGCCGGCGGCGACCTCGTCCGGGGTCAGGCAGGCCGGGATCCAGCCCGTGCCGTACTTCGCGGCGCGCTCCTTCGAGCCCGGCGCGTTGCCGCCGGACAGCACCGGCAACGGCGTCTGCACCGGCTTGGGGTAGCTCTCCACGTCGGTGAAGGAGATGTACTCGCCGGAGTAGCTGGCCCGCCGCTCGGTCAGCAGCACGTCGAGCGACTCCAGGAACTCCTTGGCGTACCGGCCGCGGTGCATGCTGCGCCCCGGGTACATCGCCTCGGTCTCCTCGCGGTACGCGCCGATGCCGACGCCGAGGATCAGCCGGCCGTGCGAGAGCTGGTCGAGCGTCGCGGCCATCTTCGCCACGACCACCGGGTGCCGGAACGTCATCACCGTGATCGCGGTGGCGACCTTCAACGTCGTGGTCTGCGCCGCCACGTACGACAGGTAGAGGTACGGGTCGTAGAACCGCGGCGGGTCCGGGAACTCGGCCCGCACGTACGCCTGCGTGGTGACGTGGTCGTTGCCCCACACCGAGTCGAAACCGAGCCGCTCCGCCTCGATCGCGATGCGCACGGCGTCGTCGGGATCGGCGTACGGGACGGGATACATCATCCCTTCCGTGCCGGTGGGCACCCCCAGGCCGAAACGCATGTCAGTCCTCCTGTCGCGATTGGCGGTCGACGGCGGTCCGGCCGCCGAGCACCACCAGATGAATGTGGTCGCGCCGTTCCAGGACGGCGATGTCGGCCAGCGGGTCGCCGTCGACGAGCAGCAGATCAGCGGTCGCGCCCCGGCGCAGCACTCCCAGGTCCGGTCGGCGCAGGATCTCGGCGTTGGTCTTGGTGCTCGCCACGATGGCGCCCATCGGTCCGAGAATCCGTGCTTTGAGGGTGAGCTCGCGCGCCTTGTGCCGCTGGTGGCCGCCGAGCACGTCGGCGCCCGAACCGATGCGGACACCGGCGGCGTGCGCGATGCGCAGCGCCTCCAGCGAGGTGCGGCGTGCCTCCTCGATCTTGTCGATCATCGGGCCGGGGTACCCGAGCCGGCGACCGTCCTCGGCGAGCAGCTCGTACGTCACCAGGGTCGGTACCAGGTAGGTCCCGGTCGCGGCCATCCGCGCGGCGACGCCCTCGTCGAGCATGTTGCCGTGTTCGAGGGTGCGGACCCCGGCGTCCATGCATCGGTGCATCGACTCGGGGATGTACGTGTGCGCCATGACGTACGTGCCCCGCGCCTCGGCCTCGGTGACCGCCGCGCGGAGCTCGTCGACGGTGAACTGGGTCGAGTCCAGGGGGTCGGTGGGGGAGATGCAGCCGCCGCCGGCCATGACCTTCACCTGGTCGGCGCCGCGCCGCAGCACCTCGCGGGTCGCCCAGCGGACCCGGTCGGGGCCGTCGACGACGAGTGAGTCGGACCAGCCGCCGGGGTGGTACGGGGCCGGGCCGAGGGCGTCGGCGTCGCGGATGTCCCCGTGGCCGCCGGTCTGGCTGAGCGAGCCGTTGGCCACGAACAGCCGCGGCCCGCGGACGAGTTCACCAGCCACGTCACCGGCCCGCTTGAACCCCGCGTCGAGCCCGGCCGCGTCGCGGACCGACGTGAACCCGTCGGCGAGCGTGTCGGCCAGTTCCTGCGCGGTACGCAGCACCTGCTCGACCGGTGGCAGCGTCCACGGCAGGGCCGCCGTGGTGGCCGCGAGGTGGGCGTGCGCGTCGATCAGGCCGGGCATGAGCGTCCGCCCGGCGCAGTCCACGACGGTCTCGTCCGCCGCCGGGGCGGGCGGTGTGCCGGCGCCGATCCCGGTGATCGTCTCGCCCTCGACGCGCAGCCACGCCCGGTCGACCGGGTCGGCACCGGTGCCGTCGATGAGGCGCGCGTCCACGAACAGTGTCATGGCTGCGGCACCGGGTTGAAGCACTCCACCAGCCGGTCGGCCGAGATGGGGTCCGGGGCCAGCTCCGGCTGCTCCGCCCGGCACCGGTCGAGCGCCCGGACGCAGCGACTCGCGAACGCGCAACCGACGGGCAGTTCCGACGGGCTCGGGGTCTCCCCGGCCAGCGGCACCCGGGTGCCGCGCCGGCGCGGGTCCATCGACGGCACGGCCGACAGCAGCGCCCGCGTGTACGGGTGGCGGGGCGCGGCGAACAGCTCCGCGGTCGTGGCCCGTTCGACGATCCGGCCCAGGTACATCACGGCCACCTCGTCGGCGAGGCGCCGGACGGTGTCGAGATCGTGGCTGATGAAGAGGTACGCGACCCCCTCCTCCGCCTGGATGTGCCGCAGCAGCGCGACGATCCGGCCGCGCACCGACTGGTCCAGGCCGGACGTCGGCTCGTCGAGCACCACCAGGTCGGGGCGGCTGACCAGGGCGCGGGCGATGGCGACCCGCTGCTGCTGACCACCGGAGAGCTCGCGGGGCAGCCGCCGCCGGTAGGTGGCGTCCAGCCCGACGAGCTGCAGCACCTCGTCGACCCGCCGGTCGGCCTCCCGGCCGGTGGTGCCGGCCAGCAGCCGCAGGGGCTCGGCGATGATCGCCTCGACCCGCATGCGCGGGTTCAGCGACTGGTACGGGTGCTGGAACACCATCTGGACGCGCCGGCGCACCGCGCGGTCGCGGTACGCGTGGGGCAGCGCCAGGCCGTCGAACGTGACCACGCCGGCCGACTGCGGATGCAGCCCGGCGATGATCCGGCCCAGGGTGGACTTGCCACAGCCCGACTCGCCGACCAGGCCGACGGTCCGGCCCCGCTCCAGCGCCAGGTCGACACCGCGCACGGCCGGCACCGTCCGGCCCGCGGACCGGTAGGTCTTGGCGACGTCGGTGAGCTCAAGCAGCGCCACGTTCCGCTCCCTCCGGGTGGTGGCAGGCGATCTCGCGCCGGTCCCCGATGGGGGCGAGCGGCGGCACGACCGCACAGGCGGGGCTCGCGAATTCGCAGCGTGCCGCCAGGCGGCAGCCGGGCGCGGTGAGGTCCACGGCGCCGTGGTCGGCGCTGAGGTCGATCTCGCGGTCGGCGGCGTCGAACAGGTACCGGGTGTACGGGTGGACCGGCTGCTCGAACAGCTCGACCGTCGGGGCCTGCTCCATGACCTGGCCGCCGTAGAGCACGACGGTGCGGTCGCACATCTCGGCCACCGCGCCGAGATCGTGGGTGATGAACAGCACGCCGCAGCCGGTCTCGTCGACCAGCTCGCGGATCAGCGTGAAGATCTGCGCCTGGACGGTCACGTCCAGCGCGGTGGTCGGCTCGTCGGCGATGAGCAGCCGCGGCCGGCAGGCGAGGGCCATCGAGATCATGATCCGCTGGCACATGCCGCCGGAGAGCTGGTGCGAGTACGCCCGGGCGACCCGGTCGGCGCCGGGGATGCCGACCCGGCGCAGCAGCGCGAGCGCCTCGGCGGTCGCGGCCCTGCGGTCCATGCCCTGGTGGACCCGGACCATCCGGGCGACCTGGTCACCGACGCGCATCAGCGGGTTCAGGGCACCCTTCGGGTTCTGGAAGATCATCGCGATGCGGCCGTCGACCGAGCGGCGCCGCGAGGCGGTCAGATCCTTGCCGGCCATGGTCACGGTGCCGCCGGTCTGCTCGACGCCGGCCGGCAGGATGCCCATGATCGCGTACGAGGCCATCGACTTGCCCGAGCCGGACTCGCCGACCAGGCCCACGATCTCGCCCGCGTCGACCTCGAGCGACACGTCGCGCAGGATCGGGGCGCTCGCCCGGCGGACGCCGACGGACAGGTGCTCGACGTTCAGGAGGGTCACTGCTGGCTCCGATCGAACTCGTCGCCGATGAAGTGCAGCGCCATGACGATGCCGACGATCATCGCGCCGGGGAACAAAGCGGTCCACCACTGGCCGGTCAGCGTGTTCGCCGCGCCCTCGGAGACCATGACACCCCACTCCGCCGTCGGCGGCCGGATGCCGACGCCCAGGTAGGCCAGGCCGGCGATGTTCAGGATCGAGTAGCCCGACACGAGCGTCAGCTGCACCAGCGAGGGGCGCATCGCGTTCGGCCACACGTGCCGGAACGCGGTCCGCCACGAGCCGTTGCCGGCCAGCCGCGCGCCGTCGACGTACTCCAGCTCGCGCTCGGACAGCACGCTGGCGCGGGTGATCCGGACGAACTGCGGGACGAACGAGATCGCCACCGCCGCCGCGACCTTGGGGACCGACTCGCCCATCGCCGCCACCAGGACCATCGCGAGGATGAAGCCCGGGAACGACAGCACGATGTCGACCACCCGCATCACGATCTCGTCCACCACGCCGCCGAAGAACCCGGCGATCACGCCGATCGCGGAGCCGACGAGCATCGCGCTCACCGAGATCGTCAGGCCCAGCCCTACGTCGAGGCGGACCGCGTGCACGGCACGCGCGAACACGTCACGGCCGTAGGAGTCGGTGCCGAACCAGTGCTCCCCGGAGGGCGCCAGCATGGTGGACGTCTGGTCGGTGGCCAGCGGATCGCTGACGAAGAAGGGACCGATCAGGCCGAGCAGCAGATACGCGGCGAGCACGGTGAACCCGACGGTGGCGAACGACCGGCCCTTCAGCAGCCTGCCGAAGCGGCGCGACGGTCGCGCGGGGCGCCCGACTGTCGTCATACGTTCTTCCCTCCCACCCGGATGCGCGGGTCGATGACGCTGTAGAGCAGGTCGATCGCGAGATTGAGCAGGATGTAGATGACGCCGACGACCACCACGAATCCCTGGAGGACCTCGAGGTCGTTGCTCTGCAGCCCGTCGTAGGCGTAACGGCCCATGCCGGGCCAGGAGAACAGGAACTCGACGATGACGTTGCCGCCGATGAGGAAGCCCACGACGATCCCGACGACCGTCAGCACCGGCAGCATCGCGTTGCGCAGACCGTCGACGAGGACCACCCGCCAGCGCGGCACACCCAGTGCGGTGGCGGCCCGCACGTAGTCCGACGCCAGGGACTGGATCATCGACGAGCGCACCATCTTCAGGATCGGCGCCGCCACCCCGATCGCGAGGGTCAGCGCGGGCAGCGCCAGTTGCTGCAGCGCCTGGCCGGCCGTGTCGAACTGGCCGGCGAGCAGCCCGTCGACGACGTACAGGCCGGTGCGGTGCGGTGGCGGCTCGACCCCGATCGGCAGCCGGCCGACCGGCGGCGGGAACACCTGCAGCTTGAAGAACAGGAAGTACACCAGCAGCAGACCCAGCCAGAACAGCGCCACACTGTTGCCCAGCACCGCGAACACCCGCACCATCGCGTCGGCCCACCGCCCCCGGCGCAGGGCGCCGAGGAAGCCGAGCGGGAACCCGATGAGCGACCCCAGCAGCAGCGCCGCCACGGTCAGCTCCAGTGTGGCCGGCAGCCGCTCCAGCAGCTCGGTCGTCACGCTCTGCCCGGTCGCCACCGAACGGCCGAGGTCACCCTGCGCCACGTTGCGCAGGTAGTCCACGAACTGGTCCAGCAGCGGCTTGTCCAGGCCGTACTCGTGGCGTAGCGCGGCGATGTCCGCCTGGGTGGCCTCCGGCCCGAGCCGGGCCGCGGCCGCGTCGCCGGGCAGGATCCTGGTGATGGCAAAGACCACCACCAGGATCCCGGCAAGGGTCAGCGCGGACATACCCAGCCGCTTGACGACGTATCGGAACATCTGCTCGGACCCTCGACCCCGTCGCTACTTCTTCGCCAGGTACTGCAGCCGCAGCTGCTCGGTGTTGTCCTTCGCCAGGCCGGTGACACCCTTGCGGACCGCGAAGGTCCAGTCGGGGTTGTACAGCGGCACGATCGGCATGTCGGCCGCGAGCAGCTCCTGCGCCTGCTTGGACACGGCCGCCCGGCCGGCGTCGGTGGCCGCGAGGCCGTCCTGGATCAGCTTGTCCAGCGCGGGGTTGCCGTAGCTGGCGAAGTTGGTGCCCGACCCGGTGCCCGCCAGATAGAACATCTGGTAGAACGGGTCCGCGCCCCAGCCCAGGTACTGCAGCACGTACATCGGCAGCTGCCGGGCGTTGCTGCGCTGCGTGAACTCGGCGTCCGGCAGCGGCTTGACCTCGACCTCGACGCCGATCTTCTTCAGGTTCGCCTGGATGAACACGGCCGACTGCTGGTCGGTGGCGTTGGACTGCCGCACGTAGATGGTCGACGTGATCGGCGTCGTGACGCCGGCCTCAGCGAGCAGCTGCTTGGCCTTGTCCAGGTTCTCGGTGTAGTCCGCCGCCTTGACGTACGTGTCCATGTTCGACGGCACGATGCCGCTGGCCGGCCGCGCGTACCCCTTCATCACCTGGTCGACGAGCGCCTGGTAGGGCACGGCCGCCGCGATGGCCTGCCGGACCTTGGGGTTGTCGAACGGCGCCACCTTGGTGTTGATGCCCAGGTAGGCGAGCCGGTTGGACTGGTCGTGCACGACCTGCAGGTTCGCGTCGCTCTCCAGCTGCTTGAGCTGGTCCGGCGGCAGGCCCTGGGCCAGGTCGAGCTGGCCGCTGCGCAGCAGGAGCGCGCGCTGGCTGGGGTCGGTGATGAACTGCATCGTGACCCCGCTGTTGCGGACCTTCGCCGGGTCGTAGTAGTTCGGGTTCGGCTTCAGCTGCAGCACGGAGTTCCGGTCGTACTTCTCCACCACGTACGCGCCGGAGGAGTTCGCGTTCTCCCGCAGCCAGCTCGCCGCCCACGGGTCGGCGTCGGTCTTGTGCGCCTCGGCCGCCGTCTGCGACATCACGCCGAGGACCTGCATGCCGACGAACTTCTCGAACAGCGGCGACTTGACCGAGGCGTTGGAGACGACAAACGTCCGGTCATCCTTCGCGGTGATCTGGTCGGCCTTGGTGACCCCGACGAACGGCAGGAACGCCTTGACGTACCCCGGCCCCAGCAGGCTGCGCTGGAACGACCAGGCCACGTCCTTGGCCGTCAGCGGCGTGCCGTCGGCGAACTTCAGCCCGGCGCGCAGCGTGTACGTCGCGGTCTTGCCGTCGGGGCTGTACTCCACCTTCTCGGCGAGCGCCGGCGAGAACTTCTCCGTGCCGGCGAGCACCAGGCCGTTCGATGACGGCTGGTACTCCTGCTCGATGAGCTGGTCGACCAGGCCCGTCGTGGCGGCCATGGCCGCCGGAGTGCGCCAGGCCTGCGGGTCGAGCAGGTCGACGGCGCTGTCGAGGCTGATCACCAGCGGCTTCTTGGCACCGTCCGAGGCGGACGACGAGGGATCGTTCCCCCCGGACGCGGAGCATCCGGCACCGGCGAGGCAGGCGACCACGGCGATGGCGATGCCGAGCCGTCGTGTGATTGGACGTGGCATGCAGTGACCTCTCAAACGAATGGCGGCCGGGAGCTATGTCGCGCCACAACCCGGCATAGCGCTTCGGAACCGAGACCATCACCTTTGCAAGGGGCGCAGGGGCCGGTCTTTGTACCGGCACACAAATTTCCGGGCGGTCGCCCTGTGAGCGAAGCCACGGACGAGCGTTGTCGAGTGGATGAACGGCCGATGACGACTGGGCCATGCGGACGATCCAACCGGCGGCTTCGCTCCTCAGGGCGGCGCGATGAGGCGTCGTGGACCTCCGCCTAGGTCCCCCGGCTGAGCCGGGCCGCGCAGCGCCGGGCTGAAGGACAGCAGGCACGCGGCGAGGACGAAGCCGAAGCTGATCAGCAGGCCGTGCCGCAGTCCGGCAGGGGTGACGGCCTGCAGGAAGGTCCTCCAGAACTGAGAACGGAGCGGGTCGCGGGCGAGTACGACGCGGCCACCGCCGCCACCGTCGACGGGCTGCGGACCTCGGGCAAGCCGGTCACCGAGGCCGTCGCGCAGATCCTGCCGTTCCTCGACGCGCCGCCCGCCGGTCTCACCGCGGTGCTGGAGGGCAGGCGCATCGCCTTCGCGGCCGACCCCGGCAGCGCCGCGCGCCTCGACGACATCACCAGGAAGCTCCTCGAGAGTCGTTGAGGATCAGCTCCGCGACCGCGTCCGGGCGGTCAAGGGGGATGAGGTGGCCGCTGCGGGCGACGAGTTCGCCGGTCAGGTCGTCCGTGACCGGCCGCAGTTGCCGGTGCAGCAGGTCGCCCACGGTGTCGCCGCCCACGGCGACGGTCGGCACGGTCAACCGGCCCGCCGCCAGGACCGCCTCCGCGTTCTGCTGCGCCGCACGGTAGTAGCCGAAGCCGCACCGCAGGGCATCGCGGCCGGTGTACGCGCGGACGAACGCGTCCCGGATCGCGGGAGGCACGCCACGGCGCTCGTAGGTCCCGGCGGTGAGGAACCAGTCCAGGTACGCGCCTTCATGGCCCTCGAGGACCGTTTCCGCGAGCCCCGGGGCCGAGTGGAAGCCGAACCACCACGGCGGCGTCGCGAACCCGCCCGGCAGCCCGGGCAGCGTCGCCTCGAGGAGTACCAGCCGTCGTATCCGCGTGGGATGCAGGGCACTGAGCACGAACGCGGCCGGGACCCCGGCGTCGATCGCCACGACGTCGGTGCGGTCCACGTCGAGGGCGTCCAGCAGGCCGAGCATGTCGGCTGCGCCGGTGCCGGCGTCGAAGCCGTCCGCCGCGCGGGCGCTGTCGCCGATCCCGCGCAGGTCCGGGGCGACGACCCGCCGCGCCCCGGTCAGCAGCGGCAGGACCGGCCGCCACACCTGCCACGTGTGCGGCCACCCGTGCAGGAACAGCACCGGCGGCCCGGCACCGTCCAGCGCCACGTGCAGCTCGGTGCCGTTTGTCTCGATCCTGCGGAACTCCATGCCACTCCTGTCTCGGTTACCATCGGTTACCTACTCAATGTTGGAGACCGTGGCATGATCGGACAAGACGGCACTTCCGCCTCACCTGGCGAGCTCGGGGTAACCGGCGCGGCCGGGGATCTGTTCAGCCCTGCCTGCCCGACCCGGCAGCTGCTCGACCGCATCGGCGATAAGTGGACGTCGATGCTCATCAAGGTCCTCGCCGAGGCACACCCGCAGGAGGTCGGCTTCGCGGAACTGCGCCGCCGCGCGCCGGGCGTGTCGCACAAGATGCTGTCGCAGACGCTGCAGAGCCTGCGCCGCGACGGCCTGGTCACCCGCCGCGTCGAGCCGACCGTCCCACCGCGGGTCCACTACGCGCTCACCGACCTGGGCCTGTCCCTGGACGCGCCGCTCGCCGTCGTCCGCACCTGGGCCGAGCAGCACATCGCCGCCATCGAAGCGGCCCGCGCACGTTCGAGCGCCGAGGCCACCGTCGACGAAACGACGGCAACGTTGCCCTGACCGGGCGCCGGTCGGTCAGCCGTTGACCCACGCCCGTACAGGGGTGCGCATGTTCCGCCACTGAACGGACCGGTGAGGCGGCGCCCGCCCGCCGCCTCACCGGGGTCTGCTACGCGGCGACCGGATGGGCTGGAGCGGGGATGCGCAGGTTGTCCCGCAGGGTGGTCCCGTCGTAGTCGGTGCGCAGCGAGCCGCGTTCCTGCAGGAGCGGGACGACCTTGTCGACGAACTCGTCCAGCCCCGTGGGGGTCAGGTGCGAGCCGATGATGAACCCGTCGGAGCCATCGTTCTGCACGAACGCGTCGAGGCGCTCGGCGACCTGCGCGGGGGTGCCGACGAACTCGGTGCGCCCGAACACGTGGATGGCCAGCTGCCGCAGCGTGTAGTTGTGGGCGGCGGCGATCGCCCGCCACTCGGCGACGGTGGCGGCGGGGTTCTGGTGGATGCGCGCCCGGCCCTGGATGACGGGTGGGCCGTCCGGCGCCGGGTCCACGTCGGGGAGGGGGCCGTCGGGGTCGTAGCCGGACAGGTCACGGTTCCAGACGGTCTCGAGCAGGATCTGCGCGCCGCGGCCGCTGATCTGTGCCAGGGTGATCTCGCGGTGCCGCTCGACCGCGTCGGCCTCGGTGTCGCCGAGCACGAAGGACGCGCCGGGCAGGACCTTGGTCGAGCCGGGCGGCCGGCCGTGGCGCGCCGAGCGTTCCTGGATGTCGCGGTAGAACGGCTGGGCCTCGGCGAGCGTGTGGAACGGGGAGAAGATGGCGTCGGGTCCGCCGCCGGCGGCGAACTCGCGGCCTTCGGCGGAGACCCCGGCCTGCAGGATGACCGGCTGGCCCTGCGGGCTGCGGGGCACGGTGAACCGTCCGCCGATGTCGAACTGGCGGCCCCGGAACGTGAAGGCGCCGGCGTCGCCACGGGCCAGGTACCGCCCTGAGGCCTGGTCCGCGACGATGTCCTCGGCGTCCCAGGAGGTCCACAGCTGCCGGGCGGCGGCGAGGAACTCCTCGGCCCTGACGTAGCGCTCCTCCCGGGCGAGGAAGCCGCCGCGGCGGAAGTTCTGGCCGGTGAACGCGTCCGACGACGTGACGATGTTCCAGCCGGCGCGGCCGCCGGACAGGTGGTCGAGGGTCGCCAGCTGCCGGGCGAGTTCGTAGGGTTCGTTGAAGGTGGCGTTCACCGTGGCGATGAGCCCGAGGTGCTCGGTGACCCCTGCGAGGGCGGTGAGGACCGTGATCGCGTCCGGGCGTCCGATGACGTCCTGGTCGAAGATCTGCCCGAGGCGTTCCCGGAGCGCCAGCCCTTCGGCGAGGAAGAAGAAGTCGAACTTGCCGCGCTCGGCGGTCTGCGCGGCGTGCTGGAACGACGCGAAGTCGATCTGGCTGCCGGCGGCCGGGTCCGACCACACGGTCTGGTGGTTGACGCCACCGAGGTAGGCGCCGAGGATGATTTGCTTCTTGGCGGTGGTCATGTCGGCGATCCGTTCAGACGGCGGACTGGTAGCGGCTGACGGGACGACCCAGGCCCAAGTGGCCGCGCAGGGTCGTGGACTCGTATCGGGAGCGGAACAGGCCACGGCGCTGCAGCTCCGGCACGAGCAGGTCGGTGATCGCGGTCAGGTCCTGCGGCAGTACACCCGGGCGCAGCCGGACACCGTCGTAGCCGATTTGCCGCAGCTGCTCGATCTCGTCGGCCAGCGCGACGGCCGTGCCGGCGAAGACGCGCGCATCGGAGAACAACGGCGCCCCGTCGAGCCCGTCGAGGTGCTCCTTGCGGGCGGTGCCGGCGGTGGCCGAGGTGTCCAGGAACACCAGCAGGTCGGCCAGGACCCGCAGCTTGTCGCCGCCGGTCTCCTGCCGGACCTCGGCGAGGATGCCGGCCGCGCCGGCCGGGTCGTGCGGGGTGACGAAGACGACGTCGGCCTGGCGGGCGGCGAGCCGGTACGGCACCGTCGAGTGGGCCAGGACGGTGACGAGCGGCTGGCCCTGCGGCGGCCGGGGCGTGATCGACGGTCCGCGGACGGAGAACCAGCGACCCTCGAAGTCGATGTGGTGCAGCTTGTCCCGGTCGATGAACCGGTCCGTGGCCCGGTCGCGGATCTCGGCGTCGTCCTCCCAGCTGTCCCACAGCCGGCGGACCACCTCGATGTAGTCCGCGGCCTCGTCGAACCGCTCGGCGATGAGCTGCTGGACCTCGGGCGTTTCCAGGTTCTGCAGGTTCACGGCCGGCAGTTCCCGGCGCCCGAACAGCGCCGCCTCGCCGCCGAGGCCGCCGACGCGGATCTGCACCCCGGCCCGGCCGGTGCTGACGTAGTCGAGCGTCGCGACGTTCTTCGACGTGTGGAACGGCTCGGTGTGCGTGGTCGTCACCGTCGGCACCACACCGATGTGCGCCGACCCGGGTGCGATACGGGCGGCGACGAGGAGGGCGTCGAGACGGCCCCGGACCTGGTCGGTGCGGCTGTCCGGGGCGAACTGATCGGCGGACTGGATGGTGAGCGCGTCGTCGATCGTCACGAAGTCCAGCAACCCGCGCTGCGCCTCCGCGAGCAGCCCGGCCCAGTAGCCGGCGGTGAGAAGCTCGTGCGGCCGCGCGGCCGGACTGCGCCAGGCGGCGGGATGCCAGCCGGCGCCGTCCAGGGCGACGGCGAGGTGAATCTGTGTCACAACTACTCCTTGCTGCTGCGTCGTCCGGTGTACGTCGTGGGCTCAGTTGCCGCGGCGGGTCCACTCCTCGGCGAGCAGCTCATAGGAGCGAACCCGGTCGGCGTGGGCGTGGGTGATGGTGGTGACGGCGAGCTCGTGGGCGCCGGTCGCGTCGCGGAGCTGTTCGAGCTTGTCGGCGACGGTCCGCGGCGAGCCGACCAGCTGCGTGTCGACGCGGTCCCGGACGAGGTCGCGGTCCTGGTCCGTCCACTCGTGCGCGGCGGCCTCCGCAGGCGTCGGGAACGGGATCGCGCCGGCGCCCGCGCGGATGCTGCGCACCCAGAGGCCGTAGCCGGACGCGAGCTCGGCGGCGTGCTCGTCGGTGTCGCCGACGACGACGTCGGCGGACACCGAGATGTGGGGCCGGTCGAGCTCGGCGGACGGGCGGAACGCGGCGCGGTAGGCGTCGACCGCGTCGATGACGGTGCTGGGGCTGTGGTGGTAGCTGGCGGCGAACCGGAGGCCCTTCGACCCGGCGACGGTGGCGCTGGAACCGCCCGACGCGCCGAGGATCCAGATCTGCACGGGCGCGCCCTCGCCCGGGTAGGCATGGACCGCGACGCCCTCGGGTGAGACGTACGTGCCGGCGAGGAACGCGAGGATGTCGCTGATCTGCGAGTCGTAGTCGGGGGTGTAGGCGCCGGGCTGCTGCAGCAGGGCGAGCAGCGTGGCGACCTTCGTCGCCGAGGTGGCGAGGAGCTGGCTGAAGTCGTACTGCTTCGGCAGCAGCAGCCCGTTGCCGGCCCGCTGCTCGGTCGTGTGCGCCTGCCCGCCGCGCTCCGCCGTGTACGCGGAGAACGCCGCGGCGGTCGGCTGGTCGGCGCCGCCGTTGCTGGGTGCCGGCTTCTGCCGGCCGATCGAGCGGCCCAGGCCGAGGTCCAGTCGCCCCGGGTACATGGCGTCGAGGAGCCCGAACTCCTCGACGGTCGCGAGGGGCTGGCGGTGCCCGAGCTGGACGCCCGCCGACCCGACCCGGATGCTGCTGGTGGCGCCGGCGACGAGGGCGATGGACACGGCGGGGGAGACGCCGAGCACGCCCGGGTTGAGGTGGTGCTCGGCGAACCAGTACCGGTGATAGCCGAAGCGTTCGGTCTGCTGGGCGAGGTCGACGGCGTTGCGCACCGCGACGCTGGTGCTGCTGCCGCTGGTGAGCGGGATGAGGTCCAGGACGGCGAGTGGGGTGGTGCTCATGCGGGTCCTCCAGGTGCGGTGGTTCCGGACTGCTGCTGCGTCACCTCAACCGAGAATCCGTGCGGCGGCGTAGCCGAGCGCGGTCCGGTAGGGGTCGGCGAAGCCGTTGTGCTCCTCCCGCACCCCGACCGCGGTGTCCTCAAGGTCCAGCGCGGGGAAGCGCGCGGCCAGGTCGGCGGGGGTGAGGGCCGCTGACCCGGGCGCCGCGCTCGAACACGACGGTCGACACGCCACGCCGGGCCAGGTGGTACGCGGCGCTGGGACCGTGCACCCGGCACCGATGATGCCGATGTCGGCTGAGATCGGCATGCGGGCGCTCCTCCCGTGTCCGCCGGTAAGGACCGGCATCAGCGACGATAGAACTCTGGGCTGCCAAAGTCTATTAATCCCATAGGATTAGCGGCGTAATGCGAGGTCGTGGCCATCGTGGCAGTAAACACACATTGTCGGTCGGAATAGCGGATTAGGCTGGCGGCCCTCGCATCGCCGCGAGCCCATCCCCCTACCGGAGTGTCGTCATGTCGCAGCCCGTTTCGCCCGAACCGACCGAGCCGGACGGAGCCGGTCGGTCCGCCCCGCCGCAGTTGCCGGCCCGCAGGCGCAGCCGCTGGCCCTGGATCGCGGCGGCGGTCGCGGCCGTCGTCGTCGTGGCCGCGGTGGTCGTCGTGGCCACCCGCGACGGCGGCTCGTCCGGCGGCAGGACCGTGCGCATCGGCGTCACCGATGCGTCGCAGCCGTACTGGAAGACCTACACGGACCTGGCCAAGCAGCGGCTGGACGTGACCGTGACGCTGGTCAACTTCGGCGACTACAGCCAGCCGAACCCGGCGTTGAAGGAGAAGCAGCTGGAGCTCAACCAGTTCCAGCACATCCAGTACCTCGCGAACTACAACGTCACCGCGCACGACGACCTGCAGCCGATCGGCGCCACCGCGGTCTACCCGCTGCCGCTGTACTCGCTGACCTACACGTCGGTGTCCGCGATCCCGGCCGATGCGAAGGTCGCGATCCCGAACGACGCGATCAACCAGGCGCGTGGGCTGCTGGTGCTGCAGGCCGCCGGGCTGCTGACCCTCAAGAACGGTGGCGGCGCGTTCTCCAGTACCGCTGACATCGGCACGAAGAAGGTCGACGTGGTGACCCTGGACGCGTCACAGACGGCAGGCGCGCTCAAGAGTGGCTCGGTTGCCGCGGCGATCGTCAACAACAACTACGCGACCAGCGCCGGCCTGGCCCGCACGGCCGCGGTCTTCCAGGACGACCCGGCGAGCGCCAGCGCGGCGCCCTACGTCAACGTGTTCGCTGTGCGCGCCGCGGACAAGGACAACGCGACCTACCGGAAGCTGGCCGAGCTGTACCACGACCCCGCCGTCGAGGAAGGGGTGCAGAAGTCCAACGGCGGCACCGCGATCTTCCGCCAGGTGGGTGCGGCCGAGCTGCAGGCGCTGCTGCAGACCGTCCAGGGCCAGGCCGTCGCGGCGGGCAAGTAGGCCGGTCGACCGTGCCCGGAACCGAGCAGCAGGCGGCGGCGCACGTCCGCCTGAGCCAGGTCAGCAAGACGTTCACCCGGGGGCGCAACGGCCCCCGGATGGTGGCGCTCGACGACGTCAGCCTCGAGGTCGCCAAGGGCGAGGTGTTCGGCGTCATCGGCCACTCCGGTGCCGGCAAGAGCACCCTGATCCGGCTCATCAACGGACTGGAGTCGCCGACCAGCGGCCAGGTCCACGTCGGCGGGCGGGAGCTGACGAGGCTGTCCGAAGCGGACCTCCGCGGCGTCCGCCGGGACATCGGCATGATCTTCCAGCAGTTCAACCTCTTCCGGTCCCGCACCGTGGCCGGCAACGTCGCCTACCCGCTGAAGGTCGCCGGCGTCGGCCGGCAGGAGCGGGACCGGCGGGTGGCGCAGCTGCTGGACTTCGTCGGGCTGCTGGACCGCGCGCACGACCACCCGGAGCAGCTGTCCGGCGGGCAGAAGCAGCGGGTGGGCATCGCCCGTGCCCTGGCCACCGAGCCGTCGCTGCTGCTGGCCGACGAGGCCACCAGCGCGCTGGATCCCAGGACCACCGGCGAGGTCCTGGCACTGCTTGGCCGGGTCAACCGCGAGCTCGGCGTCACGATCGTGCTCATCACTCACGAGCTGGACGTGATCCGGGCCGTCGCCGACCGGGTCGCGGTCATGGACAACGGCCGGATCGCCGAGACCGGGACGCTGTACGACGTGTTCGCCCATCCGCGAACCACCGCCGCCGCCGACTTCGTCCGCGGCGCGTTGCGGGACCGGCCGTCGGTGGAGACCCTGGCCCGGCTGCGCCGCCGGCACAGCGGGCGGATCGTCACCGTCGCCATCCGCGACCGGGCCGGCTTCCAGACCGCACTGGCCAAGAGGTTCCTCGCCCACGGGGTCGCCGCGGACATCATCTTCGGCGGCATCAGCGAGCTGCAGGAGCGCCCCGTCGGCAGCCTCACCTTCGAACTGACCGGCCCGGCCGACGCGGTCGACGCCGCCCTCGCCGCGCTGCGGGGCGACGGCGTCGACGTGCTCGAGGAGGACAGCTGACGTGGACGAGTTCATCACCAACCTCCCGGTCTTCCGCCAGGCGATCTGGCAGACGTTCTACATCGTCGCCATCTCGGTCGTCGCAGGCGGCCTGCTCGGGCTCGGCCTCGGCCTGGTGCTGTACGCAACCCGGCCCGGCAGCCTTCTGGCGAACCGGGCCGTGTTCATCGGGGTCAACATCCTCGTCAACCTGGTGCGGCCGATCCCGTTCGTCATCTTCCTCACCGCCATCCAGCCGCTCATGCTCGTCACGATCGGCACGACCATCGGCACCGACGCGGTCACCTTCGCCCTGTCCCTCGCCGCAGCGTTCGCCGTCAGCCGCATCATCGAGCAGAACCTGCTCGCGGTCGAGCCCGGCGTCATCGAGGCCGCCCGGGCCGCCGGCGCCCGCCCGCTGAGCATCCTGCTCACCGTGGTCGTCCCCGAGGCGCTCGGCCCGGTCATCCTCGGCTACACGTTCATCTTCGTCGGCGTCGTGGACATGTCCGCCCAGGCGGGCCTCTTCGGCGGCGGCGGACTCGGCGACTTCGCCGTCACGTACGGTTCCCAACGCTACAACTGGCCCGTCGTCTACATCACGGTCGCCACCATCATCGTCATCGTCCAAGCGGGACAGTTCGTCGGCAACGCCCTCGCCCGCAAGGCTCTGCGCCGCTGAGCCGCGCACCTTCGACGCCTTCCTCGCGGCATCAACATGACTTCCTCATCGGGCGTCGCTGCTCGCCGGGCGGGATTCCGCACGGTCAGACGGTGATGGCCTGGAGGGTCTCGGCGATGATCTGGCGGGACCGGGTTCGCGCCCCGGGATCGGTCAGCATGTCCTGGATCATGACTTCGGTCGCACCCGATTCCCGGATCACCGGTTCGAGCTGAGCCCGCAGGGTTGCCGCAGTTCCGGAGATCTGCGGCGGGATGACGCCGCCGATGATCGTGCTCGGCTGTGCCTTCGCCGAGGCGGTCAGCTCCGCCTGGGCCTGTTGCAGGGTGGGGACGGGCCGGTCCCGTCCACCGGCCCGTAGGGCTCGCGCGGGCCAGGTCAGCCGGTGTGCGGAGTCCTCGTCGTCGGCGGCGACGATGTTGAGCGCGAGCATCGCCTGCGCAGTACCGGTTCCGAACGGTGTTTTCGTGAAGCCGTCCTGGTAGTGGTGGAGCGCGCGGGACGCCAGGTCCGGGTTGATGTGGCCGCCGAAGGTGTAGCCGATGCCGAGCCGGGCGGCGAGGCCTGCGCTCGTGCCGGAGGAGCCGAGCACCCAGACCTCGGGAACGCCGTCGATGCCGGCTGTGAGGTCGATCGCCGCGAAGGGGTGGGCCCGGTCGAATGCCCTGTGCAGGTACCCGATGATCTCCTGCACCTGGTCGGGGAAGTCGTCGGCCGGTCGGCTGGTTCGGTCACGGCGCAGCGCGTGGTCGATGAGCGGTGTCGCCGTGGCGCGACCGAGCCCCAGGTCGATGCGGCCGGGCGCGAGCGATTCGAGCATGAGGTAGCGTTCGGCGACGCTGAAGGCGCTGTAGTGGTTGAGCAGGACGGCACCGGAGCCGAGGCGGATGCGGGAGGTCCGCTGGGCGGCCGCCGCGATCAGCGGGGCCGGGTCCTGGGCCGCGTATCCCGTCACGTGATGGTGCTCGGCGAACCAGAAGCGGTGATAGCCGAGGTGTTCGGCCTCTTCGGCGGCGGCGAGGGCCCGGTCGAGGGCTTCCCGCTTGGTGCCGCCGGGCGCGACCGGGGCCAGTTCGACGAGCGAATATCTCACCGGGTGCCTCCGGCGTGCAGGACGCCGCCGGTCCAGGAGGGGAAGCCGGCCGCGAGCACCGAGGCGACGTCGGCGCCGGCCGGGTCGACCCGCAGTCCGCCGTCCAGCGCGCGGCGGGCGGCGGCGGCCATGGCGGCGGGGTCGGGGCCGGCGTCCAGGAGCGTCTGCACGAAGGACCCGTGGCCGCCGTGGATCAGCACGGGGATGCCGCCCTTCGCGCGGACCCCGGCGATGAGGTCGGCGTCGTTGATCTCGACGATCGGGACGTCCGGGGCGAAGAACACCGCTGCCAGGGGGTTGGCGACGAGCTGCGGAAACTCACGCGTGCCGCCCTGGGAGCCGGGCGCCGGCAGGTCGGCGGGTGCCGTGGCGAGCGTCCGCATCGCGAAGAAGAGATGTGCCAGACCCGGGAACTCGGGCGCGCTCAGCAGCTTCCGGCAGGCCGCCGTCTCGATCTCGAACGCCTCGTCCAGCGTCGTCACCGCGGCATGTACCGCCACCTCCAGCACCGCGGCGAGTGCACGCACCGGCGACCCCTCCGAGCGGCGGCTGACCTCCTCGGCAAGGCCGGGCGGCTCCGTGGTCCCGCCGGGAATCTCATAGCCGGGCCGCTCCCACCGCTGCACGAAATGCCCGGCCGGTTGGGCCAGCACCCAGGCCCGGGCCGCGGCGAGCACGTCGTCGGCCAGTTCGTCCACCAGGCCGGCGGCCAGCGCCTGCGCCGGGTGATACGCCGTGCCGGGCCCGACGATGTTCAGCACCGTTTCGGCGATCCCGAACATCCGCGTCGCCCGGACCGTTCCGCCACCGGCCGGAATGATGCCCATTCCGGTCTCGGCGAGCGCCCACACCACCGACGGGTCGTTCGGGCCGACCCGGTAGTGGCAGGCCAGCGCCAGCTCGAAGCCGCCGCCGAGCGCGGAGCCGTTGAGTGCGGCGGCGACCGGCCGGCCCAGGGTCTCGAGCCGGCGGGCCTGGTCTCGCAGCGGCGTCAGCAGGTCGTAGGTGCCGGCCGCCTCGTCGGGGGTGATCTCGTCCGGCTCGAAGTCGGGGCCGGCGACGAAGGAGCGTTTCGCGGAGGTGAGCACCACGCCGCGCAGCCGGTCGAGCTTCCGGGTGAGGTCGTCGAGGCAGGCGCCGAGCCCGTCGTAGTGGCGCCGGTTGAGCATGTTCGCGGTGCGGCCGGGGTCGTCGAGGGTCACGGTGACGACGCCGTCGGCGTCCCAGGACCAGCGTGCCGAACCAGATTGTTGGACATCCGTCATACCATCAACGTAGGCGACGGTATGACGGATGTCCAACTGTATGGTGGGGGCATGGCCCGGGACGACGACGCGATGCCGGACATCGCCGACGTGACGATGGTCGACGTGCTGCGGGCGGTCGCCGACCCGATCCGCCTGCGCATCGTGCAGACGCTCGCCGACGGTCAGCCGCACGGCAAATGCGGCGTGCACTGGGACTTCGGCGTGCACAAGTCGACCATGACGCACCACTTCCGGATCCTGCGCCAGGCGGGCCTGACCCGCACCGTCGTGACCGGCCGCACGCACACCGTCGAGCTGCGCCGCGACGAGCTCGACGCCCGCTTCCCCGGCCTGATCGACGCCCTGACGACGACCGCCCGTACTGCGTCGCGCGCGACCGCACCCGGCCTGGCGAACCGTGCAGGCCGATGAGGAGATCATCGACACCGCCACAACGTCGCGCCGGAGCACTGGTCGGCGCGGTTGCTGGCGCACTACACGGCTGACCTCAGCGGCACCGCGTTCGGGCCACGCTTCACCAGGCAGCGCGACCTGCGCGGCATCGGCGCCGAGATCGTGCACGTGCCGGTGCTGGGCACCCCGCCGGCGGTGTTCCTGGCCGCCGACACCAGCATCGACGCGTTCTACGACCACATCGTGCAGGAGCGCGGCCACGCCCTCGCCGCCGCGCTGCGGGTGATCGCCCGCTCCGGGCCGACCCCGGTGATCGTCCACTGCACCTCGGGCAAGGACCGCACCGGCCTCGTGGTCGCGCTGGCGCTGAGTCTGGTCGGCGTGGACCGCGCGACCGTCGTCGCCGACTACGCCGCGACCGAGCGACACCTGCCGGCAGCGATGCTCGACGAGGTCGTCGCGTGGTGGCGCAAGACCGGCGACCGTCCCGTGGTGCACCTGGACTCGCTGGTTCGGCTGAGCCCGCCCGCGCTGCTGGAGCGCATCCTTGGCCGGATCGACGAGGTGCATGGCTCGGTCGCCGGGTACGTCCGGGCCCACGGCCTCACCGACGCCGAGATCGACCAGCTCAGCGCGGCGCTTGTCACGCTTGCGTGAACTCGGCGATCAGCTTCGCCAGAATCTCCGGACGGTGCTCCTGCACGTTGTGCCTGGCGTCGACGTCGACGATCCGGGCGGCGGGTGAGTGCGCGGCGAACTCGGCGACCACGTCGTCCGGCAGGTAGCCGCCGGTCGCCCGTACCAGCAGCACCGGCACCGTGAGGCCCTCCAGCGCCGGCCACAGGTGCGCGTGGTCCACCGCGGGCGGTCGCGTGCCGGGCGGAGGGCTGCCGAAGTGGTGCTTGAGCACCACGGAACCGTCCTCGCGGACCCGGGTGTTGAACCACACCCCCCGGTCCAGCGCCGGCCCCGGCTCGGCGATGCCCACGGCCGCCGCGAGCCGCGCGATCTCCTCCCGCGATTCGAAGACCAGCGGCCCGGCGAGGAACGACCGCACCTGCTGTGCGTCCCGCTCGCGGATGCCCGGCGAGACGTCGACCAGCACCAGCGCGCGCAGGAGGTCGGGGCGCAGCGCGGCGACGGCGAGCGCGGTCAGGCCGCCGAGCGACTGCCCGACCAGCACCTGCGGCCGCCCGCCGGTGAGCGCGTCGACCGCCGCCGCGACGGCCGGCGCAATCGTGACCGGCGCGTAGTCGAAGTCGTCGCGCCAGGCCGAGTCGCCGTGCCCCGGCAGGTCCAGCACGAGCGCTGATTGCCCCAGGTGGCGCACGGTCGCGTCCCAGGTGTGCGCGTTGAGCGCCGCGCCGTGCAGAAACGTGAACCCGGGCGCCTCGCCCCAGAGCAGGGCGCTGACCGGGCCGGCCGTGACGCGGCGCACCCCGTCCATGGACGCGAATTCGTCGGACATCGTTGGACCTCCTCGCCGGCTGGCCCATAATACCTATCATGCCTATCGACTTGGTTGGTAATTCCCGTCCGGCGGCCGCGGCCGTCGCTCAGCTCAACACCGTCGCGCACGACCTCGCCACCGAGGCCGGCTTGACGCCGCTGCTCGTCGAGCTGGTCCAGATCCGCGCGTCGCAGCTCAACGGCTGCGCCCACTGCCTGCGCGCCCACATCCGCAAGGCCGGCACCCTCGGCGAGACCCCGGAGCGCCTCGGCCTGGTCGCCGCCTGGCGCGAGGCGGGCTACTTCGACGAGGCCGAGCGGGCCGCGCTGGAGCTCACCGAGGCGATCACCTTCGTCGCCGACGGACAGGTGCCCGAGGAGCTCATCACCCGCGTCCGGAAGGTCCTCACCGAGGAGCAGTACACCGCGGTCGCTTGGCTGGCCATCGCCATCAACACCTACAACCGCGTCTTCATCACCGGCCACCCCGCCGTCAAACCCTGACCGACGAGCCGCCGCACGACCGGCCGTCAGTTGGCGCCGGTGCCGGTCACCCTGCGCACCGGCGTGCATTTTCTCTACAAAACATGGTAATCATGCCGAGCGAGAGGGCGGCGGACGCGCCGCGGTGGGCTCCGTCCGTGATCGGTGTGCTGGAGATCCTGGGCGCCGTCGGCGTGATCTTGCCCGCCCTGATCCACGTCGCGCCCGGCCTCGTCCCAGTGGCCGCGACCGGGCTGGCCCTGGTGATGGCCGGTGCCGTGGCGCTACATCTGCGCCGCCGCGAGTACCCGGCCCTTGCGCCGAGCGGGATCCTGCTCGTCTTGGCCGTGGTGGTGGCGTGGGGACGGTTCGGCCCGTACGGGTTCTGAGGCCTTCGATGCCGTCCGCGACCGGCTTGGGTGAGAGATCATTGATCCGGCGCATTCACATCGGCTTCGAGCGAGCCCTTCGGCCGTAGCTCGGCGCGCTGAATCGCCGCCACGAAGCGTGACGATCTCCGTCTCGGTCGCGCGAGACCTGCGGCATGGCATGAGCGCGCACCGGATCCAGGCCGCCGGCGACGCTGCCCGGCGATTGGTCAGACCCCGACGGCAGCGCTTCTGCGGCTCGCCTTTGAGGTCAGCCGGGCGTGGCGGGCCGGGCCGCCGCGTCGGCGTCGTAGTAGTGCACGCCCGAGCGAGGATTGTGGGTGAGCCAGGCGAGCATCTCGTTGACCTGAAGCGAGTACCACTCGGTGTACCCGCACGCCGCGCAGATCCACACCTCGAAGCGCCCGGCCTCGATGCGCTTGTCCGTGCTCCCGCCGTCCGCCGATCCGGAAGCCCACCGGGTGACGGCCGGCAGGACATCGACGACGTTGCGGTTGTCGGGTTCGGGAAGCATGACCGGGTCGATGTGCCACACGCGCGCACACTGACACTTGACACATCGACGACTCGTACGCATGAGCGCACTGTAGAGGCCCGTCCCACCCGGCTCTGGCGCGTCCACGACAGGAGCACCGTCGGATGAGCGTCCGGCCGGTAGTGCCGGGCCATGGTGTCCAGGATCGCCTCGATACGTTCGTCGGCGAGCATCGGCTTGCAGGCGTCCAGGTCATCGATCGGGCCACCGGGAATGAGCGCAAGACCGCGGTAGCTGTCGCACTCGGCCGCCGCCGTCGAGCGCTGCCGCTCCAGCGCCCGGGCGTGCACCGCTGGGTCAGACAGCGCCGCGATCCCCTCCCTGTCACGCTGATGTGAGACAGCCTGTCTACCAGGGATACTCTTCCTGGACGGTCCTGAGGAGAGCACATCAGCATGACGTCGAAGCCC
>NZ_JBIAYW010000042.1:0-46434 GCF_042898305.1 Dactylosporangium sp. NPDC000521 | reverse complement strand
CAGCGACTCGTGGCGGTCCAACGAGAGCCCGCTGCTGTTCGACGGCGGCGGCAACAAGAAGGCCGCGTACACCTCGGTCCTCAACGCCCTCAACGGCCCTGGCCCCGGCCCCACCTCACCCACCGGCGGGCAGTCCTCGTCGTCCACCACTCCGCCGCCCAGCGGCGCGAAGCGGATCGTCGGTGCCCAGTCCGGCCGGTGCATCGACGTGCCGAACTCCTCCCGCACCAACGGCACGCGCGTGCAGCTGTACGACTGCCACGGCCAGACCAACCAGCAGTGGACGTACACGTCGAGCCGCCAGCTGACCGTGTACGGCAACATGTGCCTGGACGCCGCCGGGTCCGGCAACGGCTCGGCCGTGCAGATCTACAGCTGCAACGGCCAGGCCAACCAGCAGTGGAACGTCAACAGCAACGGCACCATCAGCGGCGTGCAGTCCGGCCGCTGCCTCGACGTCTGGGGCACCGCCAACGGCCAGCAGGTCCAGATCTACGACTGCAACGGCCAGGCCAACCAGCGGTTCAGTCTCAGCTAGTTTCTTTCGGTGAACGGTGGCCGTGCGGCTTTCCGCACGGCCACCTCTGCTGAGGAGGTCCGCATGCTGCTCGCGAGCGTCACCGTCGACCGGGCCTTCGTCGTCGGGCCGGTGCGCCGGCGGACGTTCGGCTCGTTCGTCGAGCACCTCGGCCGGTGCGTCTACACCGGCCTGCACGACCCGGGGCACCCGACCGCCGACGCGGACGGCTTCCGCGGCGACGTCGTCGAGCTGGTCCGCGAGCTCGGCGTCAGCATCGTGCGCTACCCGGGCGGGAACTTCGTGTCCGGGTACCGGTGGGAGGACGGCATCGGCCCGCGGCCGCAGCGTCCGGCCCGGCTCGACCTGGCCTGGCACTCGACCGAGCCGAACACCGTCGGTGTCGACGAGTTCGTCCGCTGGGCGCGCAAGGCGGGCGTCGAACCGATGATGGCGGTCAACCTTGGCACCCGGGGCATCCAGGAGGCGCTGGACCTCCTCGAGTACTGCAACATCCGCGGCGGCACGGCGTGGTCGGACCGGCGGCGGGCGAACGGCGCCGAGGAGCCGCACGGCATCCGGATGTGGTGCCTGGGCAACGAGATGGACGGCCCTTGGCAGACCGGGCACAAGACGGCCCACGAGTACGGGCGGCTCGCCGCCGAGACCGCGCGCGCCATGCGGCAGATCCAGCCCGACCTGGAACTGATCGTGTGCGGTTCGTCAGGCTCCGGCATGCCCACGTTCGGCGAGTGGGAACGCGTCGTGCTCAGCGAAACGTACGACGTCGTCGACCTGGTCTCGGCGCACGCCTACTACTGCGAGGAGGACGGCGACCTCGCCTCGTTCCTCGCCTCCGCCGTCGACATGGACCACTTCATCGACTCGGTCGTCGCCACCGCCGACGCGGTCCGTGCCGCCCGCAAGGCCACCAGGCGCATCCACCTCTCGTTCGACGAGTGGAACGTCTGGTACGTCGACCGCGCCGAGTCCCGCCCGCCGACCGGCGACGACTGGCCGGTCGCCCCGGTGCTGCTGGAGGACCGCTACAACGTCGCCGACGCCGTCGTCGTCGGCAGCCTGCTCATCTCGCTGCTGCGGCACACCGACCGCGTCCACGCGGCGTCGCTCGCCCAGCTCGTGAACGTCATCGCCCCGATCATGACCGAGCCCGGCGGCCGGTCCTGGCGGCAGACCACGTTCCACCCGTTCGCCCTGACCGCCCGGCACGCCGCCGGCGAGGTCCTCCGGGCCGCGATCGACGCCCCGGTCCACGACACGACCCGTTTCGGCCCGGTCCCTGCCGTCGACGCCGTCGCCACGTATGAGCCTTCGGCAGGCGGCCTGGTCCTGTTCGCCGTCAACCGGTCGGTGTCGGAGCCGGTCGCGCTGACCCTCCATCCGCGCGGCTTCCGCAGCCTGCGGGTCGTGGAGGCGCTGACCCTGTCCGACCCCGACCACACCCGGTCCGCGACGGCCGACGACCCGACGCCGGTCCTGCCGCACCCGAACCCCTCGGCGGCGGCCGACGACGACGGCGTACGGATCACCCTGCCACCGGTCTCCTGGACCGTCCTGCGCCTGCAGGCTGCCTGAGCTTTGCCGCGTGTACGAAGGACCGGACGACGTGGACCGGTCGTCGATGCGGCACGCGTACGGCCCGGCCCGCGAAGTCACCCAGGCCAGGACGTCACCCGGCGTTCCGGGGTGGTGACGGTCCTCGATACCAGCTGTCGAGCGCGGCGGGCGCCCTCGTGCTGTAGTGTCGGTTTGGCGGTCATGTCCTTCAACCACGTGGGAGCAGTCGCCGACGTCACCGCGAGGGGGCTTCCCCGGATGGACGATCAGCGCGCACCCACCACGTTCGTCTCCGCCTCCGACCACCTGCACGTGCAGGTCGTCGCCGCGGCGCCCGGTGAGCGGTGCCACCGGCTGCTGGTCGCCGGTGACCTGGACACGCCGACGGCGGTGTCGCTGCTGATCGCGGGCGCCGACACGTTGAGGCTCGCCCCGCAGGCCGACGTCGCCGTCGACATCGCCGAGGTGCGGCTGCTCGGCTCGCAGGGCATCCGCTGCCTGCTGATGTTCCGCCAGTACGTGGAGCGCCACGGCGGCCGGATGCTCGTCGTCGGCCCGACGCAGATCGTGCGGCAGGTCCTGGAGATCACCGGGCTGCTCGACCTGCTCGAGGTGCCGGCCGAGGCCGAGCGGGACGGGATCAGACCAGGAGACTGAGCAACGCCCCGGGCCGGGGCCGGACGGGGGTCAGGCGGCGGCGTCGAGGGTGACGACGAACACGGACCCGCCGGCGGGGTTGGGCTCGTGGTGGACGTTGCCGCCGTTGGCGTGCACGAGGCTGTGCACGATGTAGAGGCCCAGGCCGGTGCCCTTGACCCGGCTGGCGTCGCGGTCGGCGCGGGCGAGCCGCCCGAACAGCCGGTCGCGGAACTCCTCGGGCACGCCCGGCCCCTCGTCCTCCACCCGGACCTGGACGCGCCCGCCGCCGGGGTCGACGACGCGCACGGCGGTGGCACCGCCGCCGTACTTGCCGGCGTTGGAGATCAGGTTGGTGAGGATGTGCTGGAGGTGACCGGCGTTGACCAGCGCGCCGACGGAAGGCCCGAGGACCGGGATGTCGGTGCCGGCGACGGTGAGCGCGGTCTGGATCTGCTCGTGCAGCCGCACCGGCTCGCGGTGGGCGTGGATGGCGCCGGCGTCGATGCGCACCATCGTGAGGACCTCCTGCACGATGTCGTCGAGGCGGTGCGCCTGCCGCGAGATCCCGGTGATGATCTTCGCCTTGCGGGCGTCGTCGAGGGCGGCCCAGTCGTCGGTGAAGATCTCGGTGTAGCCGAGGATCGCGGCGAGCGGGTTGCCGATCTCGTGCCCGAGCATGCCGATGAGGTCGAGCTTGAGCCGGTTGGCGTCCTCCAGCTCGGTGTTGCGGTCGGCGAGCTCGGTGGCGGCGGCGTCCCGGGCCCGTTCGGCGGCGCGGCGGCGGGTGGTGTCGGTGACGACGCCGATGAAGTGGTCCGGCCGGCCGTCGGGGTCGCGGACGAGCGTGATGGTGGCCTCGATGTCGACCCAGTGCCCGGCGGCGTGCCGGAGCCGGCCTTCCATCGTGAACGCGCCGGCCCGGCCCGCGAGAAGGTCCTCGATGGCGGCGGCCGCGGTCGGCAGGTCGTCCGGGTGCAGCTTGTGCATGCTGCTGGTGCCGATGAGCTGCCCCGGGGCGTAGCCGAGCATGGCGGCGTAGGCCGGGTTGACGTCGGCGAGGCTGCCGTCGAGGTTGCGCACGATCTGGCCGACGGCGGAGTTGTGGAACTGGGCCCGGAAGCGGGCCTCGCTCGCGGCGAGAGCGTCCTCGGCGGCGCGTTCGGCGGTGACGTCGGTGTTGACCTCCAGCACGGTCCCGGCGAGTCCTGGCTGGTCGTCGTGCTGCAGGATCTGCCGGCTGAGGACGATGACGGTACGGCCGGCCGCGGTCACGTGCTCGAGCTGGCCCTCCCAGCGGCCCTCCCGCAGCAGGGCGGCGGTCTGGTCGGCCTCGGTGCCGCCGTCGGGGAAGCCGGTCGCCAGCAGGTCGTGGGTGACCTCGCCGGTGGCGGCGGTGAGGGGCCACCCGTAGAGGTCCTCCGCGCCCTGGTTCCACCACAGGATGCGCCCGTCGAGGCCGCGCACGATGACGGCCGCGGGGATCAGCTGCAGCAGCGTCGCCTGGCGGTGCAGCTGGGCGAGCTCGGCCCGGCGCTGGGTGATGTCCTCGACCTGGTTGACCAGGTAGCGCGGCGTGCCGTCCTCGCGGACGATCGCGACGTGCACGTTGGCCCAGATGGTGTGGCCGTCCTTGTGCCGGTACCGGCGTTCGACCATGAGCGTCTCGCGCTCGCCGGACATCAGCTGGGCGGTGAGCCCGTCCGTGCTGGCCAGGTCGTCAGGGTGCTGCAGGTCCCGGAACGTCATCGTCATCAGCTCGGCGGTGCTGTAGCCGGTGATGGCGGCCATGGCCGCGTTGGCGTGCAGGTACCGGCCGACCTGGCCGGGGTCGAGGCTGGCCAGGACGACGCCGAGCGGGGAGTTGTCGAACGCGAGCTTGAACCGGGTCTCGCTGGCCTCCAGCGCGGCGAGGGCGCGGGTGCGTTCGGCGAGCAGGTCCGCGCTGTGCGCGGCGTCGTCCGCGTGGCGCAGCGCCGAACTGAGACTGTCAGCGAGCAGCGCCAGCTGCTGCTCGTCGGTGTCGTCGAAGGCGCCCGGGCGGGTCGCGGCGACCTTCAGCGCGCCGATGACCGTGTCGCCGGCGAGCAGCGGTGCGATGAGCATGGAGGCGATGCCGAGCCGGGCGCACGTGTCCCGGTTGACCCGCGGGTCGTCGCTGGTGTCGGCGCACGCGGCGGGGGCGCCGGTGGCCAGGACGGTGCCGCTGAGCGAGCCGACGACCGGCACCCGGGTGCCCAGCGACCGGTGGAGCGTGCCGGAGGCCGCGGCGTAGTACAGCGCGTCACCGTCGAGAAGCTCGACGACCGCGCCGTCCGCGGCCGGGAACAACTGGACCGCGCGGTCCGCGACGACCCGGATCGCGCCGTCGCGGTCGGCGGCGGCCGCGGTCACCTCCCGCTGCACGAGCAGCGTGTCACGCAGGCGCTGGAACTCCCGTTCCGTCGCGCGTGCCGCGGCCCGGTCGGCGCTGACGTCGAGCATCTGCAGCACCGCGGACACCGGCCCGCGGGCGTCGGTGATGACCGACGTGTGCGTGGCGACATCGACCCGGTGTCCGTCGCGGTGGCGCAGGACCGACTGGCGCACGGTGCGGCTCGCCCGGCCGTCGGCGAGCGCCGTCAGCGCCTGTTCGAGGGCCGCCGAAGGTTCGGCGAGCAGGTCGATGACCGTCAGCGCGGCGGCCTCGTCGGCGGTGTACCCGAGCAGCCGCGCGAACGCCGGGTTGGCCAGGGTGATCCGGCCGCGGTCCGCGCCGCGCAGCGCGACGACGACCTTCGCGACCGGGCTGTGGTCGAACACGTCGGCGAAGCGCCGCTCGCTGTGCTCGAGCCGTTCCACGGCGGCGAGGGCCTCCCCGCGCTGCGCCTGCAGCTGCGCGTTCGCGGCGGTCGTCGCGCGCAGCAGCGCCTGGTTGCGTGCCGCGTCGTCGGCATGGCGCAGCGCCCCGGTGAGCGCGTCGGCGAGCAGGGTCAGCTGCTGCTCGTCGGCGTCGTTGAACGCCCCGGGCGCCGGGCTGCTCACCACCAGCGCCCCGAGCGGGCCGGAGACGCCGAGCAGCGGCGCCACAATCAGCGACCGGACGCCGACGGCCACGCCCACCGCGGGCGTGATCCGCTCGTCGGCGCGGGTGTCGTCGCAGCGCAGCGTCGACCCGGTCAGGATCGCCAGCCCGGACAGCGACCCGTTCACCGGCATCCGCGGCTCGTCGGCGCCGGCCGTGCCGGTCGCGGCCGCGACCTGCAGCGCCGCCCCGTCGGCGTCGAGCAGCGCGACGACGGCGGCGTCGCCGCCGGGGATCACCTGCAGTGTCCGTTCCGCCATCAGCCGCAGCACGGTGGCCCGGTCGTCGGCGGCGGCGGTCACCTCCCGCTGCACGGCGATCGTCGTGCGCAGCCGCGCCGTCTCCCGCTCGGCGCGCCGCTGCGCCTCGACGGCCGCGGTCACGTCCCGGGCGATGCCGACGACGAGATCCTGGCCGGGCAGCTCGGCACCGTTCCACTGCAGCCACAGGTAGTCGCCGCCGCGGGTCCGGTAGCGGTTGCGCAACCCGGCGGCGGGCCTGCCGCCGGCCGCGGCCGCCTGGGCCGCCGCCACGCCGGAGGCGACGTCGTCCGGGTGGATCAGTGTGGTGACGTCCATGCCCTGCAGGTCGGCCTCGCTCCAGCCGAACAGCCGCTCCCACGAGGCGTTCGCCCGCACCACCCGCCCCTCGGGCGTGCTCACCAGCAACAGGTCGGGGGTGGCGGACACGATCGCGTCGAGCAGCGCCTCGCTGTGACCGCCGGGAGCAGGGGTTGCGGTGGCCGTTGCCGTGGCCGGTGTGGTTCGTGCGGCGAACTCGGCGGCCACGTGCGGCCCGCCGAGCGCGTCATGGATCACCGTGGCCCGGATCGTGACCGGCACCCGCCCGCCGTCCTGCCTGCGCAGCTGCCCGTCGAGCACCAGGTCACGCAGCTCGTGCCGGGCCAGGGCCGCCAGCGCCTCCACGACCGGCGGCCGGTCCGCGGCGCCGAACAGGACGGTGCAGGACCGTCCGAGCAGCTCGTCGCGGCCGTATCCGACGAGGTCGCACAGGGCGGCGTTCACCTCGACCAGGTCGCCCAGCGCACCCTCGTCGAGCGCGGCGACCGCCTTCGCCGCCATGCCGCGTTCGAACGCCTGAGCGAGCAGCCGCAACCGCGCCTGCTCACCGAGCCGCCCCAGCACGCCGACCCCCACTTTGACGTCATCGGCGTGCGAGCGGCCGACCTGAGCAGGTCGGGCCCGGTGTCAGCGCCGGTGTCAGGGCGGGAGCGCTCAGGCCGGGCCGCCGGTGCGGGCGGTGCCGGCCGAACCGGCGACCTTGACGACCCGCTCGGCGATCGCGGTGAGCCGGACCAGGTCCTCGGGGTCCAGCTGGTCGAACAGGACCCGCCGGACCGTCTCCACGTGCCCGGGCGCGGCGGCGTTGATCATCGCGCGCCCCTGCTCGGTGAGCCTGACCATCGTGCCGCGCCCGTCGGTGCGGCACTCGGACCGTGCGACGAGGCCGCGCTGCTCCATCCGCCGCAGGTGGTGGGCGATCCGGCTGCGGTCCCAGCCGATGCCCGCGGCCAGGTCCCGCACGCGCAGCGCCTGCCCGTCGCTCTCGGACAGCGGCGCGAGCACGTCATAGTCGGCGGCGGACAGGCCCGCCTCGGCGAGCTGCCCGTCGATCGCCACGTCGAGCGTCCGGCGCATCCGCAGGAACGCCAGCCACATGCGCTCCTCGTCCCGGTCCAGCCACCGCGGTTCGGTCATATGTCACATCGTACCGATGGATGCTGACACGTCAGCAAAACCGGGCTACGGTTGCTGACACGTCAGCAAAGTGACCGAGGGAGAACCGTGCACACCCTGCAGATCATCATCGCCAGCACCCGCCCGGGGCGGGTCGGCCTGCCGGTCGCCGAGTGGATCCACACGGCGGCGGTCAAGCACGGCGGCTTCGAGCAGGTGGAGCTCGTCGACCTCGCCGAGCTGAACCTGCCGCCCATGGACGAGCCAAACCACCCGCGGCTGCGCCGCTACGAACACCAGCACACCCTCGACTGGAGCGCGACCGTCGACCGGGCCGACGCCTTCGTGATCGTCATGCCCGAGTACAACCACGGCTACACCGCGCCGCTGAAGAACGCGATCGACTACCTCTCCCAGGAGTGGGCCCACAAGCCTGTCGGCCTGGTCAGCTACGGCGGCGTCGCGGCCGGCACCCGCGCCGTGCAGGCGCTGAAGCCGGTGCTGACCGTCCTGAAGATGATGCCGGTCCCCGAGGGCGTGCAGATCCCGTTCGTCGCCCAGTTCGTGGACGAGGACGGCACGTTGCGCCCCAACGAGGTCATGGAGACCAGCGCCGCCGCGATGCTCGACGAGCTGGTGCGCTGGACGGGTGCGCTGGCCCCGCTGCGCGGCCGCACGGCCGGGTGATCCGCTGATACCGGTCGCGGGGCGCCGGGTTCCCGGCGGCCGACCGCTGGGGGAGTGTCCGTGCGCGATCCGCTCGGCCCGCCGTGGCGGCGGTCAGACGCTCGTCAGGGTCGGCTCCGGCTCGGCGAGCCTCGGCTCGGCGAGCTTCGGCGCGGCCTCGGCCGGCATGAGGATCCACAGGATCGGGTAGGCGAGGATCTGCGTGCCGGGAATCGCCAGCAGGACCAGCCCGAACAGCAGCCGGGCCGGCCACGGGTCGATGCCGAAGCGCCGCCCCAGCCCGGCGCAGACACCGCCGAGCACCCGTCCCTGCACCGGCCGCACCAGGTCGTGCTGACGCATCGTGCCGTGAACGGTCTCCATCTCGTTTCTCCTTCGCTCGTGTTCGACCGTTCAACTGTCGCGTCCTGGAGGGTGTCCGGGCATCGGGGAGCGCCCCGGGCAGCCCCCGGATCCGGACCACCTACGGGTCGCCCGGATGGCCGGGCGTGCGGCACGGAAGGCCTATTTCCGGCATTTAGGGCATTGCCGGAGAGGGGTCCGTGGTGTCCTCGGGTGGAGGAGGCGTCGACGGCGACGCCGGACACGGGGGAGACACCATGGGACGCATCGCCCGCAACACCATCGTGACGCTGGTCGCGGCCTGCGGGGTCGCGGCGCTCGCACCGGCCGCGCCCGCCGCGGCCGCACCGGTGCCGTTCGGCTCCGTCACCAAGATCGTGCTGGACCGGTCGGGCGGCTTCGCGGGGCAGCAGGACTCGTTCGTCGTGGACCGCACGACGGTCGGCGGCAGGCCCGTGCTGCGGATGGCCGGGAGCTGGAAGTTCAGGTGGCTGCGCAACTCGTACCAGCCGCAGAACCCCTGCTGCGACCGTTACAGCTACCGGGTGACGGTGTCCTACCGCGGCAGCCACCGCAAGACGGTCACGACCGTCCAGGGCGCGAAGGCCCCGCGCATCCTGTGGGACGTCATCAACGAGACGGAGCGGGTCGGCGTGCGGCCGTTGTCGCCGGCACCCGCGGCCTGACGGCGGTGCGGCCGGACCGTCGCCGGGCCGGCCGCACCACCGCTGTCACTACTGCGGCAGGACCCACTGCTGGGCGGTGTTGCCGGCACAGTCCCAGATCTGCAGGGCGGTGCCGTTGGCCGTGTTGCCGTTGGGCAGGTCCAGGCAGCGGCCCGAGACCGGGTTGATCAGGGTGTTGTTCGGGCCGAGCTGCCAGATCTGGTTGGCGGTGCCGTTGCAGGTGTAGAGCCACACCTTGGAGCCGTTGGTGGTGCCGTAGCCGCTGATGTCCAGGCACATCGAGGTGGCGTTGCGCAGCATGCCGTCGGGGAACAGCTTCCAGACCTGGGGCAGCGGCGCGCCGTGGCAGTCGAAGATCTGCACGGCGTTGCCGTTGGTGGCGGCGCCGCCGGCGTTGTCCAGGCACTTGCCGGCGTAGCCAGAGCGGACGATGCCGATGCCGGTGCCGTCGAGGGTCCAGGACTGGTTGGCGCCGCCGTTGCAGTCCCACAGCTGCATCACGGCGTCCGGTGCCGTCAGCGACGTGTCGAGGCAGCGCCCGGAGACCGGGTTGACCAGGCTGTTGTTCGGGCCCGGCTGCCAGATCTGGTTGGCGGTGAGGTTGCAGTCGTAGAGCCACACCTGGCTGCCGTTGGTGGTGCCGTAGCTGGACACGTCGGCGCACTTGCCCAGGATGCGCAGCGTGCCGTCGCCGGGGACGGTCCACAGCTGGGTGTTCGCGCCGAGGTTGCAGGCGTACGACGTCAGCTTGTTGGTGTTGGCGCTGTTGCCGAACGAGTTGTCCAGGCACTTGCCGGCCAGCCCGGAGTGCAGCAGGCCGGTGCTCCCGGCGGTGTTGGCCACCGGCGCGGCGAACGCACCGGAGCCGGTGTTGAGGTTGGCGTTGATGGCGGCGCGCCGCACGTCGCTCCACAGGTCCGGCCTGCCGTCGCGGTTGATGTCCGCGCCGGTGACGACCGGGTACGTCGCCGCGGGGAACCCGGTGGCGGAGTAGGTGGCGGTCGTGCTGCCGGTCGCACCGGCGTAGACGCCGTTGCCGGTATCGCCGGTGACGAGGTCGACCTTGCCGGTGGCGTCGGTGCGGACGAACAGCGCCGGTTCGGTGCCGTTGAGCGCCGCGGTGATCGTCTTGCCGGTCCAGTCGGTGCTCAGCAGGATCGGGCTCTCGAAGGCGCCGGGCGGGAAGCCGGGCGGGTAGACGTACAGCGCGTCGCCGACGATCGCGTACAGGTCGGGCAGCGGCGAGCCGGTGATGCTCGGCAGCACCGAGGCGGCGATCTGGTCGACGACCTGGTTGCCCTGCCCGCCGTCGATCCTCGGCAGCAGCAGCTTGATGCGCTCCGCGGGGGCGAAGACGGCACCGTCGCCGTACGCGGGGATGACCTCGACGTTGCCGTCGGCGTCACTGCGGGGCAGCCTGACCAGCAGGTCCTGGGCGCCGTCGCCGGTCAGGTCGAGGGCGCCGACGCTGCTGCCGGTCCAGTCCGCGACGGTGCCGACGCTGCCCGCGCCGCCGGTGCCGAGGCCGCCGGCCTGGACCGGCGCGCCGAGGTGGCCGGCGTTGTCGGTCCCGGAGTAGAGCCAGGCACCCGGCCGTGAGGTCGTGCCGACCGAGATCACGTCAGGCTTGCCGTCGCCGGTGAAGTCGCCGAACGCGGCTGGTTGGGCGGGCGCGTCGGTCGTGAAGCGGTAGGCGGTCACCGGGCTCGCGTTGCCCGCGCCGTTGATCGCGTACACGTAGAGCACGTTGGGGCCGAAGCGCCGCGGCGTGAGGCTCACGCTCGTCGGTGCCGTCCCGCCGGCCGCGGGCAGCAGTGTGCCGCCGCGGAACGGCCCGTAGCTGCCAGGGATGACCGCCGGCGGCTCGACGGTGAAGCTGTAGATGTAGCTGATCGGCGGGTCGGTGCCGGCCGGCGGGGTGAACGTGAACGTGCCCGCGGTCCCGACCGCGGCGCCGGTGCCATTGGCCGGGAACGTGGCGGACGTGACCACCGGCGCGACCGGCGTGTTCTTGTTGACGCTGAACCAGCAGGTCGGCGAGACCGGCCCCAGGTCGTGCCCGTCGCTGGCGCGGACGTTCCACGAGTACACGTGGCCGTGCGTGAAGCTGCTGGCCGGCAGCGTGACCGACGCCGTCTGGTTGTTGCTGACCGTCACCACCGGCGTCGCGACCGTGGTGCCCGCGGTGCTGTCGGCGATGGTGAACCCGGCGTCGAGCAGCCCCTGCGCGCCGTCCGGGTCGCTGACCGTCGCCGAGAACGTGACGGCGGTGTTGCCGATCTGGCCACCGCCGCCGCACGGCACGGATGGGCTGGTGCCGTAGTTCGCGGGCGTGTTGGGCACCGCGTTGTACTGGATCGCGATCGTCGGGTTGTTCTCGAACTTGCGCCAGGCGTCACGGTTGGTCTCGGTCGAGTTGTACAGCCCGAGCGTGGCGGTCGACCAGTGCCCGGCGGCAGCGGCGACGATCTCGCTCTTGACGTCGAAGTCGTGCTGCATCGGGTTCGTGCTGCCGTCGCTGCGCCAGTTGCCGGGCAGGTTCGCGCTCGCCACGAGGTTGCCCTGGCACGGCTGCGCGCTCCAGCTGGTCTGGTTGCTGATCCCGCACGTGTGGTAGATGCCGAAGCTGTACACGTTGTTGGTCGCCGACCACACCGATTTCAGCTGCAGCGTCGCCTTCGTGATGTTGGTGCCCCAGATGTTGGTCGGGATGCCGAACTGGAAGAACGAGCGGGCCTTGTAGTACGGGGTCTCCCACCCGGCGTAGCCCGCGCGGGCCCAGTCGGAGCTGTTCCAGTATTTGGTGGTGCTGTAGTTGCTGTTGACGTACGTCCAGGCGTTGCGCGACGCGGCCGCCGGGCTCGGGTTCCACGACGGGTCCACGTACAGCGGGTACGTGATCGACGGGTCCTTCAGCATCGCCGGGTCGGGGGTGATGACCACGGCGTCGCCGGCGACGCTCACCCCGACGCGGTGCTGCCGGGCGACGGCGCCCGGCCCGCGGACCGTGGAGCGGGTCGGCTCCCCGTTGAGGAACGGCGGCTCCGGCGCAGCCGAGCGCAGGCCCGCCTTCGTCGCGGGCGTGGCGGAGTCCCAGGCGACGGGCGCCGGTGCGGTGAACGCGGGCCGCCCGTTGCGGTCCACGGCGGTGAGGTCGCCGTCCTTGCCGGCCTCGACGGTGACGCCCGACGCGACGGTCTCCAGGCGCAGCGCCTTCAGCGCCGGGTTGGCGGCGGCGGTGGCGTCGTGGATGACGAGCACGTGGGAGAACCCGCCCTGTTCGGTGGCGGTGACCGCGAGGTCGACGCCGGGCAGGACCCCGGCGTAGGTGGCGGTGGGCCCGCTGACCGCCGGCGCGGGCAGGTTACCCGGCCACTTGAGGCCGAGCTGCCCGCCGTCGCCGCGCATGGTGGCGAACGCGCCGCTGCCGCCGCCGGAGATGACCAGCGGCGCCGCGGCGGCGGCCGGGCTGTAGCTGCCGTCGGCGTTGCGGCGCAGGGACGCGTCGAGCCCGACCCAGGCGCCGTCGCGCTTGGTGCGCACCGGCCGCGCGTTGAGGTTGGTGGTGAAGGTGCCGTCCGGGTTGGCGAAGGTCTGCTGCGTCGCCGAGGTCGACGACGCCACCTCGACCGGCCGCCCCGTCGCGCGCGCCCGCGCCGCGGCGTCCTCGACCGGCCGGACGACACGCTGCGGTGCCGCCGGCGCGGCGTTCGCCGGGGCGACGGGTGGGGCGAGGACAGCGAATCCGGCGCCGGCGGTGGCGGTGGCGGCGGTGATGACGATGGACAGGCCGCGACGAGCGCGCGGCATGGCTAACCGTGCCTTGGGCATGGTTTCGTTCCCCCGATGCGATAGATGCGTATGCGCCTCTTCGATCGCGGACGGTACGGGATAGGGCGACCCGGATCCAGGGACAGCGATATTGGCGGCCGTTGTTGTACGCTCCGGTTCCCGCCCTGCCGCCGGTATCGTTGTCCCGATGTCGAAGATCCTGATCACCGGCATGTCGGGCACGGGCAAGTCGTCAGCGCTCGGCGAACTCGGCCGCCGCGGCTATCGCGTCGTGGACACCGATGATCCGGGCTGGCGCGAGTATCGCGAGTATGCCGAGTTCTCCGACGAGGTGCACCGCGGGGAATGGCTCTGGGTCGAGGAGAGGATCACCGGGCTGCTGGACTCCGATGATGACCGCTCACTCTTCGTTCAAGGATGCGTGAGGAACCAGTCGAGGTTCTACGACCGTTTCGACGCGGTCGTCCTGCTCAGTGCCCCCGCTGACGTGATCCTCGACCGGGTCGCGCGCAGAACGACGAACGACTACGGGAAGTCTCCGGTGGAACGAGCGATGATCCTGGACGACCTCGCCACGGTCGAGCCACTGCTCAGAGCGACCTGCACACATGAACTGGACGCCGGCCGGCCGCTCGACGCAGTCGTCGCCGACCTGATCGCGATCGCGTCACACCCACACCCCGAACGACACAGCGAGGCAACCGGTTGGCAGTGATGGCGGACGAGCCGCGATACGCGTTCCGGATCGATGAGACCGGGGACGGTGCTCGACGGACGGGACGTGGTCGACCTGGCGAGCTTCTTCTGTGCGCTGGGCGAGGCGGTGGAGGGCCGGTCTCGTCGACGACCCCGGCTGCCGGCGTCGCCGCGCCTGACCCGCGCTACCGCGGCTGGACCGGCTGCCGCCAGGAGCGGCCCGCCACCAGCGCGAGGATGCCGGCGGCGGCGAGTCCGCCGAGCCACTGGAACCACCAGGCACCTTCATCGGAGCCGTCGTAGAGGCCGACGACGACGGCTCCGCCGAGCAGCCCACAGCCCGGCGCCATGACCAGGGCTCTGGTCAAGCGGTCGAGCGTGGCCGGGCCGGGCCGGGTCATGCGGTAGCCGCGGAGTGCGGCGGCGGCGAGCAGCAGGACCGCGGACACCTGCTGGACGGACTCCACGGGCTGGTCCGGCGGCAGGGCGAACGCCACGACCGCGGCGATCAGCGCCGAGACGAGACCGACGACCTCGGCGGGCCGGGGCGCGAGCTTCGGCAGGGTCGTGGGTGGGTGCACCGGTGCGGGCCGGGCCGAGCGGACCGTCCACACGACGACGGCGCCGGTCGCGGCGACGGCGGCAGCGGCGGAAGCGACCTCGTACGACGTCAGGCCGGCGGCCATCAGATCACCCCGCAATGTCCTGGACGGTGTACACGATCAGCAGGAGAGCGCCGGCCGCCGCCGCGGAGAACGCCAGCCAGTCGACGCTTCGCGGGCCGGGACGGCGCAGGCGCCAGCCGCGCCACAGCAGTGCGGCCGTGAGCAGGCCGCCGCTGATGAGCCAGTACCCGTTGCCGCTGGCCTGCAGGTACGCCACGAGCAGGACAAGCACGGCGAAGCCGGCGGCCACGAGTCCGAACAGCTCACCGGACCCGGCCCCGATCCCGGCCGCGGGCCGGGGCGTGGGCGGTGCGGGCGCGGTGAGGGGCGCCAGCGGCGGCCAGGACGGCTCGTCGACCGGCGCCGCGGTGGCGGTCGTGGCCGAGACGACCGGCTCCGGGGGCGGGGCGGCGTCCTGCGTCGGCGTGGCAACGGGCGGCGCGGCGACCGGAGGCGCTCCGAAGGCCGCGGGCGCGGCGGCGGGTGGGGCGGCCGCGGCCAGGGCGGCCAGCTGGAGGGCGCCCTCGGCCACCACCAGCTGCGGCTCCTCCAGGACCGTCGGTGCCACCCCGGTCGCCCGGTGCAGCATCGTCGCGATGAGCGGGGTGCGGGTGCCGCCGCCGACGAGGAACCAGCCGGCGACCGCGTCGGGCCGCACGCGGGCCTCCTTCAGCGTCGTCAGGGCCAGGTCGACGGTGCGGCGCAGCAGCGGCTCGGCGGCCGTCTCGAACTGCTGCCGGGTCAGCAGCACCTCCTCGTCGGCCGCCGGGATGAACAGGCTGGCCGACGACTCCCGCGACAGCGCCTCACGCAGGTGCTTCGCGTCGGTCCACAGCATGGTCGTGTGGCGCAGGTCGGCGGCGGACGACGGCGCCGCCAGCCGCTGCCACAGCTCAGGCGCGCGGGGTTCGACGACCGTCCGCGCGTGGGCGACGACCAGCGCGTCGAGGTCGATGCCGCCGACGTCGTCCAGGCCGCGGCAGGACAGGTCGCGGAACCCGTCGGCGGTGCGCTGCACGACGCTCGCGTCGAACGTGCCGGCGCCCAGGTCGTACACGACGACGCACTGCCCAGGTGCCACCGCGTGGCCGAGGACCGCGGCGAAGTAGGTGGCGGCGGCGACGGGCTCGGCCACCAGCGCCGGCACCGGGAGCCCGGCGAGACGGGCGGCGTCCAGGAGCACCTGCCGGCGGGCGGTGCCCCAGGTCGTGGGGCACGTCATGGTCAACGTCGCCGGTGGGCCGCCGAGGGTACGCAGGGCCTCGGCGCGGACCCGGGTGAGCACGGACGCGATCAGCTCGGGCACCGGCACCCCGCGGTCGCCGAGCAGCACGTCGAGCTCGTCGATGCGCCGCTTGGGGTGCGGCTCGTAGCGGGCCGGGTCGAGCCGCGCGGAGTGCTCCGCGTCCCGCCCGACGAGCAGCCGCCCGGCGGAGCTGGCGAACACGGCGGACGGCAGCAGCGGCGACGAGTCGAACAGCAGCGGCCGGATCCGGCCGTCGGCATGGCGGACGACGGCCACCGTGCTCGAGGTCCCGTAGTCGATTCCGAGCGCGGTGTCCGGCACCCCCGCAGCCTAGGGAAGCGCGAAATCCGCCCGCGATCGTGCGAACGGATCACGCCTGCTGCCCCGTTCGGCGGCGAATCGGAGCCGTGTCGGAGGTTCCGCGGCCCGCGCGGCGGAGCCCAGCGCCGCCGGTGCATCCCGCGACAAGGCCGCCGGACATTCCGCGGCAAAGCCGCCCGGTACATCCTGCAACAAACCTGCACACGGCACGCCTTGTCTCCAGGAAAGCGCTTGCCTTACGGTGGCGTTCATCGATGCGGATCCGCCCCGCTCCCTCCGCCTGGGAGCGCCGCCGATCGCGCTGCCGCACGCCCCGTCGCGCGTGCGTGTCTGTCTTCCGGAGGAACCATGAGTGCACAAGTCCGAACCCGGCCGCGGGCGCGCCGCTGGCTGGCCGCGTCCGCGGCGGTGGCCGCGGTCACCGGTGTGGCGCTGGCCGGGCAGGTCGCGTTCGCCGACACGGCGTTCAGCGCGACGTTCGAGGACGGCTCGACCAGCGGCTGGTCGAAGTCCGGCGGCTCCTGGAGCGTCGTCACCGACGGCAGCAAGGTGCTGCAGCAGTCCAACGCCGGCAGCGAGAACGCCCGCGACTTCGCCGGCGACAGCGGCTGGACCAATTACACGGTGCAGGCCGCGGTGAAGCCGCTGTCGCTGGGCTCGGGCGGCTTCGTCGGCCTGCTCGCCCGGTCGACCGGGTCCACCACGTTCTACCGGCTCGCGCTGCTGCCCGGCAACCAGGTGCAGCTGCAGGCGGTCAACAGCGGCTCCGTGACGGTGCTCGGCAGCGCCTCCCGCACCGTGTCCACCGGCAGCTGGTACACCCTGGCCATCACCGTCAACGGCGGCTCCATCAGCGGCTCCGTCGACGGCGCCCAGGTCGCGTCCGCGAGCAACACGTCGATCGCGAAGGGCCGGATCGGCCTGCAGACGGCGTACTCCAGCGCCAACTTCGACAACGTCACCGTCACCACCGGCGGGACCACCCCGACGCCGACGGCGACCGTGTCACCGACCCCGTCCCGCTCGCCCTCCGGCTCGCCTTCGAGTTCGCCGTCGCAGTCCCAGCCGCCGTCGTCCGCGCTGTACGTGGCGCCGAACGGCAGCGCGAGCAACCCGGGCACGCAGGCCAGCCCGACGACGCTCGCCTCGGCGATCACCAGGGTCACCGCCGGCGGCACGATCACCGTGCGCGGCGGCACCTACAACCTGTCCTCGACGGTCACCATCGCGGTCGGCAACAACGGCACGTCGAGCGCGCCGAAGCGGATCGTCGCGTACCCCGGCGAGACCCCCGTGCTGAACTTCTCCGCGCAGAGCGAGGACCCGGCGAACCGCGGGCTCGCCGTGAACGGCAACTACTGGTACATCGGCGGCATCGTCGTCGAGCGCGCCGGCGACAACGGGATCTTCGTCGGCGGCAGCAACAACACGATCGAACGGGTCGTGACCCGCTTCAACCGCGACAGCGGCCTGCAGATCTCCCGCGCCGCCTCCGACACCCCGCAGTCGCAGTGGCCGGCGAACAACCTCATCATCTCCTCGGAGTCGCACGACAACGCCGACTCCGACGGCGAGGACGCGGACGGCTTCGCGGCCAAGCTGACCAGCGGCCCCGGCAACGTCTTCCGCTACACCGTCTCGCACAACAACATCGACGACGGCTGGGACCTCTACACCAAGACCGACACCGGCCCGATCGGCGCGGTCACCATCCAGGACTCGCTCTCCTACAACAACGGCACCCTGAGCAACGGCACCGTCAACACCAACGGCGACCGCAACGGCTACAAGCTCGGCGGCGAGGGCATCGGCGTCAACCACGTCGTCCAGCGCAGCATCGCCTACCACAACGGGCACCACGGCTTCACGTACAACAACAACCCCGGCTCGATGACGATCTCCAGCAACCTGTCCATCGACAACGCCGAACGCAACTACTCGTTCGACGCGGGCACCCACACGTACCGGAGCAACACGTCCTGCCGGTTCAGCAGCGGCGGCTCCAACGACAAGACCGTCGGCAACGCCGACAGCAGCAACCAGTTCTGGACCGGCACGAACGGCTCCCGCTGCGCCACCTACAGCGGCGCCCTGGCCTGGTCGTTCGCCTCCGACGGCCACCTCGTGGTGACCCTCGGCGGCCGCACGGTCAGCCTGTAACCCCCGCTTCGGGGGCGGGCCGTGGCGAGTCACGCCACGGCCCGCCTTCGCGGCTCAGCCGGTGGGGTCGCCGCCGCCGCCGCTCGTGCCGTGTGGGTCGCCGTTGACGAGCGCCACGGTGGGATTCGGATCAGGGTCGTTCTCGTGCTTCGGGTCGATGGCGTACAGGGCCGCGATGGACAACGCGGCCAGCGCCGCGACGGCGAGCCGTCTGGAACGAACCATGTCGGTCTCCTCGATGAGTTGCGCGTTTCCCGGCATTGTCGGGGGCCCTGTCCAACGGCGGCGTGCAATCCGGTTGCAGGACCGCGTAGCCTCGCGGCGTCATGACGGACTCGAGGATGCGTGCCGCCTGGATCCGGGCCGACTACCCCTGACCGGTGGTGGTCACCGCAGGGCGACCGATCTTGTCCAGCTCGGCCAGGTCGTCGTCGGTGAGCCGGAGCCCGGCGCCGGCGGCGTTCTCGCGCAGGTGAGCCGTGGACGAGGTGCCAGGGATCAGCAGGATGTTCGGCGAGCGGTGCAGAAGCCAGGCCAGGGCGACGGACATCGGAGTCGTCCCCAGCCGCGTGGCGACGCCGGAGAGCGCCGAGGACTGCAGCGGGGTGAAGCCGCCGAGCGGGAAGAACGGCACGTAGGCGATGCCTTGCCCGGCCAGGCGGTCGATCAGGTCGTCGTCGTGGCGCTGTGCCAGGTTGTACAGGTTCTGCACGCACACGATCGGGGCGATCGTCAGGGCCTCTTCGACCTGCTCCGGGGTCGCGTTGCTCACGCCGAGGTGCCGGATCAGGCCCTGCTGGCGCAGTTCGGCGAGGGTCCCGAGGGCCTCGGCGAGCGAGCCGGGCCGGGGCCCCTCGGCGTCGCCGAGCCGGAGGTTGACCACGTCGAGCGCGTCGAGCCCGAGAGCCTCGAGGTTGTCGTGGACGGCCCGGCGCAGGCTCTGCGGGTCCCTGGCCGGCGGCCAGCCGCCCTGCTCGTCGCGGGTCGCCCCGACCTTGGTCACGATGTGCAGGTCCGCCGGGTACGGGTGCAGCGCCTCCCGGATGAGCTGGTTGGTGATCCGCGGCCCGTACGCGTCGGCGGTGTCGATGTGGGTGATGCCGAGCTCGACGGCCGCGCGGAGGACGGCGACGGCGCCGTCGCGGTCAGCGGGCGGTCCCATGACCCAAGGGCCGGCGAGCTGCATGGCGCCGTAGCCGAACCGGCTGACGGTCAGATCCCCCAGCGTCCAGGTGCCGCCGGGAAGTGCAGTGGACGACATGTGCGTTCCTCTGTTCTGCTGCCTGACAGATGCCGCTCCACTATCAGGGGGTAACTTCCTACTGGGAAGTGCGCACTTCAAGGTGCGTAACACACCCGACGGGTTGGAGGAGGGCCGATGGCGACGACGACGGCGGCGCAGCAGCGGGCGCAGACCAGGTTGGAGTACGACGCATTCCTGGCGGCGTGCCCGAGCCACAAGCTGCTCGAGCGGATCTCCGGCAAGTGGGTCGCGCTGATCCTGACCGCCCTGGGCAGCGGCCCGGACTGCGGCGGCGACCCCCGTCCGATGCGCTACTCGGAGCTGTCCCGCCTGCTCGCCGGCGTCAGCCAGAAGATGCTCACGCAGACGCTGCGTGCGCTGGAGCGCGACGGTCTGATCAGTCGCACCGTGACACCGACCGTCCCCGTCACGGTCTCCTACGAGTTGACGGACCTGGGCCTGTCCATGCACGGCCTGGTCCGTGGCCTGAAAATGTGGGCCCAGACCCACATGGACGACGTGCTGGCCCACCGCGCCTCGTACGACGACGCCACCGACTGAAGCAGGAACGTCGCGCACGGGCACCGCGAGGAGCCGGTCCGGCGTTCCCACCGGTCACGGTCAGCGCAGGGCGATGGTGACCACGTGCGTCTCGCCGTCGTCGAGGCGGACGCCGATGCGCCAGTAGTAGCCGGCCTGCTGTTTGGTGGTCTTCCAGTTGTACTGCCACTGGTCGTCGGCCAGGCGGTAGGTCGCGCCGGAGTCGGACGGCAGGTCGTAGACGCTCTCGCCGACGGGCAGGGACGTGGGCGCGCCGCGCTCCGGGGTCAGCCAGATCGGTGCGGAGGCGGGCTGGATGATCTGGCCGTTGGCGTCGCGCAGGGTGAACTTCACCGGGACGGTGGAGCCGGCCTTGAAGACGCTGACGGAGGTCGCGCCCGCTTCCGGGTCGTCGACCGGCTGCCGCAGTCCCGCCCAGCGGTAGACGATCTTGTACTGCACCGTCCGCGTCGCCGTGTTGCCCGCGCGGTCGGTCGCCGTCGCGGTGACGGTGAAGGTGCCCACCCCGTTGGCGTTGCCGCCGGCCACGCTGACCTGGCACGGTCCGGCGAGGCCCGAGCCGCTGTCGGTCGCGGTGCAGGTGGGGGTGACCGTCGTGCCCAGCGGGTACTTCGCGCCGTCGTCGACGCCATGGATGGCCAGTTCCGGCGGGGTCGTGTCGCCAGGAAGGTCGACCGGATCGGACGGGTCCGACGGGCCGGCGGCGTTGATCGCCACCACGGTGAACGTGTAGTCCTGGCCGGGTGTGAGGCCGGTGATGACGCACGACAGCGCGCCGTCCGTGGTGCAGAACTGCCCGCCCGGCGCCGCGGTCGCGCGGTACCCGACGATCGGCAGCTCCGAGGCGGCGGCCAGCCAGTGCAGCGTCACCCGGGTCCCGTCGTCGGGGTCCCGGACCGGCTCCACGCCGTCCACCGGTCCCGGCGGCGGGCCGGGGGTGGCGACGACGACCGGGGTGCCCGTGCCGCCGCCCCCGCCACCCGACGGTGGTGGCGGCGGGCTGTCGCCGGTCGCGTTGCGGGCCGTGACGGTGAAGGTGTAGCTGACCCCGTTGGTCAGGCCGCTGATGGTGCATGACAGGGCGTCCGGCGCGTCGGTCGAGCAGGAGGCGCCGCCCGGCTGTGCGGTCACGGTGTAGCCGAGGATCGGGCTGCCGTGGTCGTCCGGGCGCAGCCAGGTGATCGTCGCGCTGTGGCTGCCGACCGACACGGCGGCGATCACCGGCGTGCCTGGGACGTCGGGGGCGAGCCCGATCCGGGCGACGTACACCTGGTGGTCGCTGGACTCCGGCCGGGCGAGCGAAGTGAACACCAGCTGGCTGCCGTCGGCGGTGAGCTGGACGTCCGGGACCCGGTTCAGGCCGGTGTCGACCAGGACGCGCTCGCCGGTGACGAGGTCGTGGACCCACGCCTGCCCGCGGTGGAGCGGTGAGTCGGCCGGCGCCGACACGTAGTAGGCGACCCGCCGGCCGGTCCGGTCGAACGCGGTGCCGGCCGGGCCGTAGCCGGTGGATCCGCTGTGCAGCGGGGTGGCAGCGCCGGACTCCGTGTCCACATAGGACAGGTCCCAGCCGGAGCGGTCCGCGTTGATCCGGTGCACGAGGGCGTGCTGGTTGTCAGGCGCGAGGGTCAGGGCGTCCACGCCGTCGGCGATCTGCGTGGTCGCGCCGGAGGTCAGGTCACGCCGGTACACCCGGTTGACGTACGTGTTCCCGCCGTCGGTCGTGTAGGGCTCCTGATACGTGACGAAGCGGCCGTCCACGCTCACCGCCGCGTCACGGGCGGCCGCGGGCAGGGTGACCGTCGTGCCCGCCGACCGGTTCACGACGAACCACGCGAAGCCGGCGTCGTAGGGGCTGTTGTAATACGTCATGCCGTTGAACGCGACGACCGACCCGTCGGCGCTCATCGCGTTGGCGGTGACGTACGTGTTGAGCAGTGCGGGGTCACCTACCCGAGCCGTGGTGTGCAGCAGCCGGTCGTGCACGTACTCGAACGTCGCGGCGCCGATCATCTGCGGAGCCTGGAAGTATCCGGGCAGGTTCCTCGCCGATGAGCGGAACAGCACGAACCGGCCGTCGTCGCTGATGGCGTCCGGAGAGCCGCCCCAGTCGGCGATGTCGCCCGCGTCGTTGCGGCTCACGATCTCCATCAGGTGCGCGACCCGGTCGTACACGAACACCTGGCTCTGGCCGGCCGGCACGGGCTCGGTCGGGAGATCCGTGGCGTAGGACGCGAAGGCGATGTAGCGCCCGTCCGGGGTCATCCGCGGGAGCAGGGCCGCTCCGTTGCCGGCCGATCCGGAGGGTGCCGCGCTGATCAGCTGCACGTCGGCCACCACCAGGGCCGCCGACGCGGGCGACGGCGCCACCACCAGCACGGTGGCGCTCAACACGACCGACGCCAGCACCGAGCTTCGCCTCATGGGACCGCCTCACGCGGGAGGGACAGGTATAACCCAACGTAAGCAGTCGATCTCGGGTTGTCCTCATCCCTCGTGGCGTTCGCACCTGCCGATCAGCCATCGAGGCGCTGACGATCGACGTCGCTGAGGACCGTCAGTCGCAGCCCTCCGGCTGGCCGGCCAGTGGCAAGAACCACCCCGGCTGTCCGGGCCCGCTGACCCGCGACGACCTCAACTACATGTGGGACCTGACGGTCAGGGCCACCGGTGTGGTCGACGGGCAGACGGTCACGGTGCAGGTCGAGGCCGCGTACGCCGGATGAAAGTTTCGGGCCCCGGGACGCGTGCGGCGTGCGTCCCGGGGCTCTTCCATTGCCGCCGGGGTGCGGCTTAAGGGTCCGAAAAGCTTTCGCTAAAAGAGACTTCGATTGCTCCGAAAAGGTTTTCGGAGCAGAGTGTTGAGCCATGACCCCCATCAATCTCCGATCGCGCCGGTCGTGGCTGGCGCCGCTGGTCGCGCTCGTCGTGATCGCCGGGGTGCTCGTCGCCCTGCAGACGCGGCCGGCCGCCGCCGCCGCGAAGTCGCTCTACATCCCGGCCCGCTGGACCCAGACCGGCGAGGTGCCGTGGGCCCAGAACCGCACCCGGGAGTCGACGAACTTCATCCTGCTGTGGGGCGAGAAGTCGGGCACCAACCCGGCGTCGGCGCCCTCCCCGTACAACTTCGACCCGAACAGCATCATCACCCAGCTGGAGAACCTGTACTCGTTCTACGTGAACACGATGCAGTTCACGCCGGAGCAGGGGCTGCTCGCCCAGTACAAGATCATCGTGATCGTCACGAACACCTGGAACCGCACCGAGCTCAACGCCTGGGCGACCGGCGGCTCCGTCGACGGCAAGGTCGGCGTCATCAACATCGACCCCAAGGCCGCGCTGCCCGGATCCTGGGGCCTCGCACACGAGCTCGGGCACGTGTTCCAGAACTACACGTTCCTCGGCCGCTCCGGGTACGGCTTCACCGACGCCAGCGCGGGCACCTTCTGGGAGACCAGCGCGGAGTTCATGGCCATGCAGGCGCTGCCAACCACCGCCGCCGGCGACCTGAGCCGCTGGCTGCGCTCGGAGAACCTGTACTACAGCTCCAGCCGCCACCACTACGGCAACTGGATGCTGATGCAGTACATCAAGGACCGCGACGGCCTCGCGATGTTCAACCGCATCTGGAACGAGGCTCGTAACACCGAGCATCCACTGGAGACGTACCGGCGGATCGCCGGGATCACCCAGGCGGAGCTGAACCGGCGCGTGGGCGAGTACGCGACCCGCACCGTCACCTACGACTTCGGCAACAAGTCGACGCTGATGCCGTTCATCAACAGCGTGTACGGCGCCGGCTTCCTCAACAACGCCTACAACGGCGGCAACGTCGAGGCGGTCGACGCCTCGCTCGGCCACTACCGCATCAACGCCCGCGTCGCCCCGTCCGACTACGGCTTCAACAAGATCAAACTGGTGGCGGCGGCCGACGGCGGCCTCGTCAAGGTCCGGCTCAAGGGGCACGCCGAGACCGGCGCGACCGGCTGGACCTTCGGCCTCGTCGCCGTGCGCAACGGCACGCCGCGGTACTCGCCGCTGACGACCGGCACCGACGGCCAGATCGACTTCCAGCTGCAGGCCGGCGAGCGCGAGGTGTGGCTCGTCGTCACCGGCACCCCGTCCACCGTGCCGCACTACGCGTTCCTCGACGGCTACAACAAGGCGCGGCGCTTCCCGTACGAGTTCCGCGTCGCCGGCGCGTCGCCGTCCGGCTTCGAGCCCGGCTACGTGAAGCCGGCCGCCACCAACGGCGGGCACTGGCACAGCAACGGCGGCGGCTGGGTCGCCGGCAACGCCAACGTCGCCGCCACCGCCTACGTCGGTCCGAAGGCCGCCGTCTTCGCCGGCACCGTCACCGGCAACGCCCGCATCGAAGGCCTCGGCTGGGTCAACGGCGGCACCGTCGGCGGCAACGCCGTCGTCAAGGACAACGCGCTCATCCAGAACGGCGCCAACCTCTCCGGCACCATCGTCGTCGGCGGCGACGCCGAGTTCGCGATCGCCTGCTCGTCGGGCACCTACCTGGCGTTCAACCCGGACCGCCGCTGCGACGGCGCCGGCGGCGAGGCCGACGTGAACCCGTCGTTCAGCCCATTCCCGAGCGCGGACCTCGCCATCGGCGGCACCACCACGCCACCCCCACCGACCGGCGGCGTCAACGTGGCCGGCTCCGCGACCCCGTCCGCGTCCTACACCTCGGCGTGGGAGTCCGTCGCCGCCATCAACGACGGCATCGACCCGCCGTCGTCCAACGACACCGTCAACCGCCGCTGGGGCACCTGGCCCAACAGCGGCCAGCAGTGGGCCGAGCTCACCTGGCCCAGCGCCGTCCAGCTGAACAAGGCGCAGGTGTACCTCTTCGACGACAACCAGGGCATCGACCTGCCGTCGAGCTGGAAGCTGCAGTACTGGACCGGCAGCGCCTACGCCGACGTGCCGGGCGCGTCCGCGTACACCGTGACCGCGAACGCGTACAACACCGTCACGTTCACCGCGGTGAGCACCACCCGGCTGCGCGTGGTGCTGCAGTCCAACGGCACCAACTCGGTCGGGCTGCTGGAGGTCAAGGCCTTCACCGCCTGACCCGTCCTGCGGGAAATCCGTCCGGTCCGGACCGGCTTCAGTCGAGGCCGGTCCGGCCGGCGGCCCAGTAGGCCTTGCCGGTCACCTTGGCGGGCGGCGCGGACCACGAGCGGATCTCCCGCCGGACGGCGTGCACGGTGGCCGCGTTGCCCGTCACGACCAGCCGGTACGGCCCAGCCATACCGGACCCGACGGTCCGCAGCCGGTCGAGCAGGTCGGCCGGCTCGCAGACCTCGGCGCCCGGCTGCAGCCCGTCCAGCGCCGCCGGCCGCTCCGCCTCGAACAGGCAGGTGAGCGCGGCACCCGTCGTCCCGAACGCCCGCGCCAGCGCCACGCTGGTGGCGTCACCGACGAACAGCACCTGCTCACCGGCGGCCGGCGGCTCGACCGACCGACGCGGCCCCATCAGCTTGACCCGGTCCCCGACCCGGACCTGCCGGAACCAGACGCTCGCCGGCCCGTCACCGTGCAGGTACGCGAGCAGACTGGTCCGCCCTTCGGCGACGTCCCAGCTCGTCGGCGTGTACGTGCGCAGCCCGCGGCCGTCCCCCGGCGGACGGATCTGCACCTTGGTCCCGGCCACCCACTTCGCGGCCCGGAACGCCGGCGCCACGAGATCGACCCGGACGAAGTCCTCGCCGGCGCCCTCAACGCCCGCGACCTCGGCCTCGGTGAACAGCGCGGCCTCGGCCATGTCGATCAGACGAGCTGCGATCCCCACGGGCGCTCCTCCTAGTCGGTGCTCGCCTCGTATCTTGCAGCACCCGGCGGATGGATCGTCAGCCGGAGCAACAGCTTCCAGGCCAGCACGCTCGTCTGCTCGCTGACGGCACGACAGGATCGATCGGTCTACCTCACGCGGGTGCGATGACGAACGTGACGTCTGCCGTTGACCGTTTGGCGGCCTCGTCGGCGGGCCCCTCGGGCACGGCCGGCGGCGGGTCCGCCCACGTCGCGTCGCAGCTGCGTAGCAGCCGCTGTAGAGTCGGCGTGTGCATTGAGGGGGTATTGGGTGGTGTTGGTCGCCGTCGTCGGGGGACCGTGCGGCGGTATGCGGCCGTGAGGACAACAGATCCGTCGGCGGGCATCGTCAGCGAGGCGGAGCAGCTGCGCCGCTTGCAGGCGGTCAGCGACGCCGCACTGTCCCGGCTCGGGGTCGAGGACCTGCTCAACGAGCTTCTCGTCCGGGTCCGGGAGCTGCTGCACGCCGACACCGCGGCGATCATGTTGCTGGACTCCACCGGCACCGAACTGGTCGCGACCGCGGCCAACGGGCTGGAACGCGAAGTGCTGCTCGGGGTCCGGGTTCCACTCGGTCGCGGGTTCGCCGGCAGCATCGCGGCCAACGCCCAGCCGGTCATCATCGATCACGTCGACGCCACCACCGTGGCAAGTCCGATACTGATCAGCGCCCACCTCACCGCCATGCTCGGCGTGCCGATGCTCAGCGCCGGTCAGGTCATCGGTGTGCTCACCGTCGGCAGCCGCACACCACGCCGGTTCAGCGCCGCGGATGTCGAACTGCTGCAGCTGGTCGCCGACCGCGCCGCACACGCCACCCTGGCCCGGTCGCACAGTCTCGACCGGGCCGCCGCGTACGCCCTGCAACGCAGCCTCCTGCCGGACCGTCCGCCGGCCATCCCCGGACTCGACCTCGCCGTGCGGTACGCGCCCGGCAGCGACGCAGGCGTCGGCGGCGATTGGTACGACGTGTTCACCCTGCCGTCCGGCACCATCGGCGTCGCTGTCGGTGACGTCGCCGGCAACGGGCTGCGTGCGGCGGTGGTCATGGGTCGGATCCGCTCCGCGCTGCGTGCGTACGCGATGGAGACCGACGACCCCGCTGACGTCCTCACGCGGCTGGACCGCAAGGTGCACCGGTTCGAACCGGGCGCCATGGCCACCGTCATCTACGCCGTCATCGACCCCGGCCTCGACACGGTGACATTGTCCAATGCCGGCCACCTGCCACCCCTGGCCGTCGTTCCCGGCGGACCGGCCGAGCTGCTCACCATCGGCCCGGACATGCCCATCGGCGCGTACCCTGACGCGCCCCGCACCGCCGTCATCCGCGAGCTGCCGCCCGGCACGGGGCTGTTCTTCTACACGGACGGGCTCGTCGAGCGCCGCCATCAGTCCATCCTCGTCGGGCTGGACCAGCTCGCCGCAGCCGTGACCGACGGTACCGCCGACCAGCTGTGCGACGCCGCCATGACCAAACTGCTGCAGACCGATCAGCCGGCCGACGACATCGCGATCCTCGCCCTGCGCCGCTCGGCATCCGGCTGAGCGACCGGTCGTCGACATCACCGCGGGCACCGGCAACGGCAGCTCAGATCGCCGGGTCCGGCGAGCTGAGCTCCAGCGGCGTCCGTGGGGTGGAGCCTGAGTTTGTTGCAGCTGACTGGCGATCGCGGAAGACTGGCGTTTACAGGGGATGGTGGCCGAGCTCGCGACGAGCATGGCGGCTGCCGGAGATGCCCCGCCGGGCCAGGGCCCGGCATGCATGGCGGCGACCAGCGCGATGGTCCTCAGCCAGACTGGGCGCCGCCACCAATCATCTTGCTCTCCACCTCATGGACGGGGCGCGCGGGGACCTGGGCGTCCCGGGTGCGGGTTCATGCGCCGGCGGGTGCCGGGGCGCTGCGGCGGCGCCGGATCAGTCCCGTGACGGCGTCGAAGAGCAGGAACGCGACGAGGGTGACGCCGAACGCGGGCAGTGCCCAGCCGATCGCGGCGGTGACGAGGATGCCGGCGATGAGCAGCGGCACGCGGAGCTTGCGCCAAGCGCCGCGGGCCGGTGGGGTGCCGACGGGGGAGCGGCGTTCGCCGCGGGTGGGGCGGCGCTGCCACCACATGCGGTAGCCCCAGAAGATGACGCAGAGCAGGCCGATGGCGAGGGCGGCGAGCAGCAGCTGGTTCGCGAGGCCGAAGAGGTACCCCATGTGCGCCTGGATGCCGAGCGCGGACAGCTTGGCGAGGAACGGCCAGTCGGCGTAGTTCACGCGGTTGGTGACGGTGCCGGCGATCGGGTCCACCGCGATCTTGTCGTAGTGGACGGGCCAGACGTTGTCGCTCTGCACGACGCTCCAGGCGGCGCCGTCCGCGGCGGGTGCGCCGATCTCGATCGGCCCGGTGATGCCGTTGGCGCGGGCGATGTGCAGGACGGTGTCGACCTGTGCTGGGTCGCCGGCCGCCGCCGCGCCGCCTTCATTGTGGTGCCCGCCGCCGGAGCCGCCGGCGGTGGCGCCGGTGGTGACGAGCTCGGGCCGGCTGGCGTCGAGGGAGTCCAGGGCGAGCTTGAAGTTGGCGCCGGCGTAGTCGGACCAGGTGAGGCCGGTGGCGGACAGGAACAGCAGGCCGATGACGAGCCAGACGCCGGTGGCGGCGTGCATGCCGCGGGTGCGGCGCACGCCCTTGGCGGCGGCCGTGTCGTACAGCAGGGTCGCCTCGACCCGGCTGCGCCGCTTCTCGCCGCGGATCCGCCACTGCCGGTTGCACCACAGGATGAGGCCGCCGAGGGCGACGACCCAGAGCCAGCTGGCGGCGGTCTCGGAGTAGAGGACGCCGAGGTCGTCGAGGTGCAGGTGGCGGTGGAAGTCGTCGAGCCAGGTGGTGAGCGGGGTGGACCCCCACCAGGTGACGAGCTGTCCGCGGATTTCGCCGGTGTACGGGTCGACGTAGACGGTCTCCTGCTTGTCGCCGAGCTCGGGGACCATGAACACGACCTTGGTCGTCGCGTCGGGGGCGCCGGCGGGGATGACAGAGGAGAAGGTGCCCGTCGGGTGTGCGGCGATCGCGGCGTCGACCTGCTCGGACAGCGGCTTCGGCAGGCCCGGGCCTACGCGAGCGACGTGGAGTTCCTTGTCGTAGACGATGCTGTCGAGCTGCGGGGTGAAGACGAACAGCAGCCCGGTGACGGCGGCGACGGCGAGCAGCGGCGCGACGAGGATGCCGGCGTAGAAGTGCAGGCGGGTCAGCAGGGGCACCACCGACCATGACCGGGCCGGTGGGGCGCCGGGCCGGCTGCCGGGTTGTGCCGTGGGTTCCTCGGTCGGCGGTGAGACGTCGGTGGCGATGGACATCGGGAACCTCCGGGGCGGTCGACGGTTCGACACGATCGGGACGTGTGGTACTCGCAGACGTCGATGGCTGACGCGCCCACGACGATGTAGTCGTTCGGGGCGCCCAGGAAGTTCCCGGCGAATGTTCAAGTCCGCTGCGCGGCGCGGCGGAGGAAGTCGTTGTACCGGGCGTGCTCCTCGTCCCCGTTGCGGTCGTGGCGCCGCTGTTCGCGTTCATCGGCGCGGATCCACCGCACGACGAGCAGGATCAGGATCGCCACCGCGGGGAGCTCACCGAAGCCCCACGCGAGGCCCGCGCCGACGCGCTGGTCGGCGAGGAGGCTGCCGGCCCACGCTGGGTGGACGGCGGTGTACCAGTCGGCGGCGATGACCGTCCGCGACTGCATGAGCGCGACGCCGAGGAACGCGTGGAACGCCATGCCGGCGAAGTGCACCAGGACGAGGATCGGCGGCGGCACCGGCCGCCGGCCGGGGTCGACGCCGATGAGGACCCAGAAGAACAGGTACCCGGTGAGCACGAAGTGGGTGAGCATGCCGAGGTGTCCGAGGTGATACCGCATGAGCACGCCGAGCAGGTCGCTGAAGTACAGCCCGTACAGGCTCACGACGTACAGGCCGAGCGCCACGACCGGATGTGACAGCACCCGCAGGAACCGGCTGTGCAGGGCGAGCAGCAGCCAGTCGCGGGCGCCGCGGACCGACGGGTCCGCCGGTTTCCGCAGGGTCCGCAGGGCGAGGGTGGCCGGGGCGCCGCCGACGAGCAGGATCGGCACCACCATCGCCAGGACCATGTGCTGCGCCATGTGCGCGCTGAACAGCACGTACGCGTAACGGGCGAACCCGCCGACGGTGAAGAAGCCCAGCAGCAGGACCCCGCCGAGCCAGCTCGCGGTCCGGGCCACCGGCCAGCGGTGCCCCGCGCGGTACAGCCGCCTCACCCCGATCAGATAGGCGCCGGCCGCCAGTACCGACGCCGCGATGAAGAAACCGTCCAGCAGCGGCGGCCAGAACAGCCGCGCCGCGCTGATCGGTGCCGGCGCGGCGAAACCGAGCAGGTCGGTGACCGGGTCGGTGTCCACCGGGTCGGTCGGCACCGGCGTCGGCGTGCGGGACAGCGCGACGGCGAGGCCGAGGGTGGCGGCGAACACGAGCAGTTCGCCGGTGGCGAGCCGCCGGAACGCGCCCGGCGTCGCACGGTCCAGCGCCGGCAGCGTTCGCGTCCGGTGGAGCACGCCGAGCACCCCGACCAGCGCCAGCGCGAGAACCTTGCCGAGCAGGAGCAGCCCGTACCGCGACCGCCACAGCTCATCGAATGCGCCGAGACGCAGGGCGGCGTTCGCGAGGCCGCTCACCGCGACCGCGACCCAGCAGCCGAGCGCGAGGCGGCTGTAGCCGCGGGCCGCGACCCCGAGGACCCGGTCCGAGCGGAGGGTGAGCAGCGCGCCGAGCCCGCCGACCCACAGCGCGGCGGCGAGGATGTGCGCCGCCAGGCTCGTCACCGCCAGCTGGTGGTCGCCGGCGCCGGCCGAGTGACCGGTCAACGCCGGCGGGACGGCGGCCGCGCAGGCGACCACGGCGATCACCGCGGCGCCGGTACGGGTGAGCACGACCCGACCGGCGACGGCGACGGTCGCCGCCAGGACGGCCTGGGCAAGGGCGGACTGGCCCTGGTTCACCGACCACGCGAGGCTTCGCACGCCTTCGAAGGTCACCCGCGACACCGGCTGGCCCAGCAGGTCCGACAGGGTGAGCGGCAGCATGAGCAGGGCGGCCAGGGCCCAGCCGGCGGCCCACCACGAGGCGCGGCGCAGCATCCGGTACCCGGCAGGGCCGAGCAGCTGACCGGCGCCGTGCCGGCCGCCTTCGAGACCGGGCAGCAGGAACGCCGCGGTCACACACCAGCCGATCGTCGCCACGCAGCCGACGTCGACGGCCGCGCGGACCAGCGGCAGGCCCCAGGTGGTGACCGCTCCCGCGTCCGGCAGCCCGACGATCGTCCGGCCGGTGATCCCGCCGCCCCAGCGCAACGCCGCGACGAGGGCCGCGACCAGGGCCGCCGCCCCGGCGGCGAAGACCAAGGGTTTGCGGACCTTTCGGGTCAGGTCGATATAAGTCATGATTTTCGGTGCACTACCGTGAGCATCAACCAGGTAGTCGGTCCGAGGACCCGGTTGGTTCCCGTCGCAGTGCCGCGAATTTCGGAACCCCGGCCACGACTCCGTTGCTCGAGAGGACCCCAGCAGTCATGCGTCTTGCCCACCTGGCCCGTGCCGGTGCCGCCCTGACCGCGGCCGCCGTCGCGGCCCTCGCGCTCCCCGGCGTCGCGTCCGCGCACGTGACCGTCAACCCGAACACCGCCACCCAGGGTGGCTACACGAAGGTCACCTTCCGGGTGCCGAACGAGAAGGACGACGCTTCGACGGTCAAGCTGGAGATCGCGATCCCGACCGACAAGCCGATCGCGTCGGTGTCGCTCAAGCCCGTTCAGGGCTGGACCGCGGTGACCGAGAACGGCAAGCTGGCGACGCCGATCAAGACCGACGACGGTGAGATCACCGAGGCGATCTCGAAGATCACGTGGACGGCGTCGGCGGGTGCGGAGATCAAGCCGCACACGTTCCAGGAGTTCGACGTCTCCCTCGGCCCGCTGCCGACGGCCGACCAGATCGTGTTCAAGGCGCTGCAGACGTACTCCAACGGCGAGGTCGTGCGGTGGATCGACGAGCCCGCCGCGGGGGCGGAGGCCGAGCATCCCGCGCCGGTGCTGAAGCTCGCCAAGAAGACCGACGCCGGCGCCGCGCCCACCGCGGGCGCGAACACGGCGGCGCAGGACGCGGCCGCCACCGCGAACGACGATGACGAGACCGACGGCACCGCGATCACCCTCGGCGCGTTCGCGCTGATCCTCGGCCTGGCCGGGCTGTTCGTCGCCGTCCTCGCGTACCGCAGGGCGGGCCGCACCAGCTGAGAATGCCGGCGCGCCCGGCGGGTACCTCAGTACCGGCGACACCGACCACCTGGTGTGCCGTATGAGAACTCCTGCCAGGCGCGCCGTCGTTCGTCGCAGCAGGGCTGTTCGGCCACTGCGACGCGGGCCGTGCCGCGTCCCCGGCGGCAGCGCCCGATGCTCAGGCGGTCCCGCCGCGGCGGCGCCACCAGAGCGCGCCGCCACCCAGTACCAGCGCGACGACGACACCGAGCACGACCCAGATCAGGCCGCTGGGCCCGCCGTCGCTGGACGCCGGATCGGCCGCGACGGCCGGTGCCGCCGCCGAGGTGGTGGCGGGTGCGGCGCTGGTGGCCGGTGGCGCGCTGGACGGGGCGGCGCTGGTGGGAGCCGGTGCGGCGGTGGTGAAGGTGAGCTGCCCCTCGATCGGATGACCGTCGACCGAGACCGTCCGCCACGCCACCTTGATCGCGCCGGCGGGCAGCGGCTTGACGGGCTGGGTGAGGGTCTTGTCGACGGACTTCGGGGTGCCGTCGCTGTACGAGACGCCGTCGGGACCGGTCACCACAACGGTGCTGAACTGCTGCTTCACCATCTCGTTGAAGGTGAACGTGACCGCAGCCAAGGGTGCGGAAACGGTGGCGCCGTTGGCGGGGTCGCTCTTGACGAGCTTGGCGTGCGCCCAGGCCGGTTGCGGCGGGGCCAGCAGGACGAGCAGGGCCACGGCGGCCGTTGCCAGGGCCGCGCGGAGCGTCGCGTGCAGTCGCATGTGTCCATCCTGGACTCTCCGGCGCCGCATTCGGTGCGTCGGGGGCCGCAATGAATCTCACGGGAACTTTCCCGGCACGGGCGCCGACTATTCCGATGACAACGCTCGCCGTCCAATGCGAAGGAAACCCGATGTCGTTGCGCAACCGCGGTCTGCTCGCCGCCGCTGCCGTGCTGGTGCTGGCCCTGACCGCTTGCGGAGCCGAGAAGTCGCCTGCTGCCGAGGCTGCACCGGCCACCACCAGCGCGAGCGCGCAGCCGGCGCTGATCGTGAAGGACCCGTGGGTCAAGACGGCGAAGTCCGGGATGTCCGCCGCGTACGGCACGGTCATGAACACGACCGGCAAGGACGTCGTCGTGGTCTCGGTGTCGTCGTCGGTGTCGCCGATGATGGAGTTGCACGAGACGACCACCGTCGACGGCAAGATGGCGATGCGGCCCAAGGACGGCGGGTTCGTCATTCCCGCCAACGGATCGCACGAGTTCAAGCCCGGCGGCGACCACTTCATGCTGATGGACGTGAAGACCGAGGTGAAGGCTGGCGACCAGGTGACGTTCACGCTGACGCTGAAGGACGGCGCCACGGTCCAGTTCACCGCCCTCGGTAAGGACTTCGCGGCGGGCAACGAGTCGTACATGCCGGGCATGGACGGCAGCCCGAGCGCCAGCGCGATGACGATGGGCTGACGGTGCCCGACCGTCCACAGTGGCCGGTCAGCAGGCGTGCCCTGTTGGCCGGTGGCGCGCTGTCCATCGGTGGCGTGGCCGCCGCCGGGGTGGCGGCGGTGCGCGGCGGACACGACGGCGCCGGCACCACCCCCACGCCGGCGTCCGACCTCGGTGGGCAGATGGTGCCGTTCTACGGCGCGCACCAGGCCGGGGTCGAGACGGCGGCGCAGGCACATGCCGCGTTCGTCGCGCTCGACCTGGCCGCCGCCGTGGAGCGGGCGGCGCTGCGCCGGATGATGCTGGTGCTCACCGACGACGCCGCCAGGCTCACCCAGGGCCGAGCACCCCTCGCCGACGGTCAGCCCGAGCTGGCGCACCTGCCGTCCCGGCTCACCGTCACGTTCGGATTCGGGCCCCGGCTGTTCGACGTCGCCGGACTCACTGAACAGCGGCCGGCGTCGCTGGCGCAGCTGCCCGCGTTCGGCATCGACAAGCTGCAGCAGCGCTGGTGCGGTGGTGACGTGCTGCTGCAGCTGTGCGCCGACGACCCGCTGACCGTGGCCCACGCACAGCGGATGCTGGTCAAGGACTCGCGGTCTTTCGCCACCGTACGGTGGGTGCAGCGCGGATTCCGCCGGGCCAGAAGCATGCAGGACGACGGGGTGACCCAGCGCAATGTCCTCGGGCAGCTCGACGGCACCGGCAACCCCGCACCGGGCAGCCCCGCGTTCGCGGGTGCGGTGTGGACCGACGCCGGCCCCTCGTGGCTGCACGGCGGGACCACGGTCGTCGTCCGCCGGATCCGCGCGGAACTGGAGGCATGGGACGCCGCCGACACCGCCGGCAAGGAGTTCGCCGTCGGCCGGCGGCTGTCCGACGGCGCGCCGCTCACCGGGCGGCGCGAGCTCGACAAGCCGGACTTCAACGCGAAGAACGCGATCGGGCTGCCGGTCATCTCCGAGTTCTCCCACGTCTCACGAGCGCAGGTGGCGAACGACCGGCTGCGGATCTTCCGCCGCCCGTTCAACTACGACGATCCGCCCGGCGTCGACGGCACCGCGGACAGCGGGCTCGTGTTCGCCTCGTACCAGCGCGACATCGGCGAACAGTTCATCCCGATCCAGCGCAAGCTCGCCGAGGCGGACCTGATGAACGAATGGATCACCCCGATCGGTTCCGCCGTGTTCGCGATTCCGCCCGGCTGCGAGCCGGGCGGCTGGATCGGCGAGGGGCTGCTCGCGTAGCAGGATCCGCGACACCTGGCCACCGTGCTGCAGGAGCGGACAGGTTCGGCCTGGGCACCTCCCGGAGTGCGAACGTCCTGTCCGCCGTCTTCACCGCGGCCAGCGTCACCGCGGCGGATGCCGTGTCCCCGGTGCCCGCTGCTCCCGCCGGCAACGACGGCGGCACAACGTGGCCCGGCCCTGAATGTTTCAGGCCGCGAGCACCGGTTAGTCGATCACGGACGCCGGACAACGAAAGGAGTTCCAGATCATGAACGAACGCGACACGGTACTGCGTTCCATGCACGACGCCGGCCTCGCCGCGTGGTTCGGCGGATCGCTGATGGGCGCGGTCGGCCTGAACGGCGCCGCGGGGAAGGTCGACGACCCGCAGGAGCGGCTGACGGTCTCCTCGGTCGGCTGGGATCGGTGGGCGCCGGTGAACATGGCCGCGATCGGCAGTCATCTCGTCGGCGCCGCCGGCATCCTCGCCAGTGAACAAGGGCGGGTCGCCGGGCAGCGGGGCGTGGGCACGATGAGCGCGGTGAAGACGGCGCTGACCGTCGCGGCGCTGGGCGCCACCGCCTACAGCCGGCGCCTCGGCATGCAGCTCGAGGATGCCGCCCCGGCGCCGGTGGCCGGCGTGACGGAGCCGTCGGAGCAGACCCCGCCGGAGGTACGGTCCGTGCAGCGCCGCCAGAAGGTGGCGCAGTGGGCCGTACCGGCGCTCACCGGTGCGCTCATCGCGGTGACGGCCCTCGCCGGGGAGCAGCAGAAGCCGCGATCGGTGGTTCGCGGGGTGGCCGGCCGGCTGCGCGGCGTGCTGACTCCGGCCTGATCGAGGACGTGCAAGGGCGGCCCGCCATGGTGATCCATGGCGGGCCGCCCGCGGTCGGGACGGTCTTCGTCGGTCGGGGCCGTCTCCGGGAGCGACCCGCCGCAAGCCCGTTGGTAGGAGCGTTGAACGGGCTCAGAGGAAGCGGGCGCTCGGCACCGGGCCGGGCGACCACAGGCGGTCCCGGCGGCCGGCGAGGGGCCATCCCGGCGCCAGCCCCGCGGCGAAGGTCGCGAGGTCCGCCGGGGTGTCGCCAGGGGCCACGTCGTCCTCGTCGGGCGCGGTCTCCAGGACGGCGGCGGCCAGCGCCTCGGCGGGACGCTCGTCCGCCGGGACCTGCTCCGGCTCGCCGCCGGGCGGGAAGCGCATGTGCTCGCCCCACGCGGGCACCAGCGACTGGTACAGCAGCCCGGTCACGTCCGGTGCGACCGGGCCCGGGTTCGTCCACGACGTCGCGTGTTCCACGAGCAGGGCGCCCGGTGCGCGCTCGGCCAGCGTCGGCGGGAGCGCGGCGGGGTCGGACAGGTCGTAGGCGGCGATGATCGTGTCGCGGCGGCCGGCGGCGTACGGCTGGGCGGGCAGGCCCAGAACGGAGGCCAGCGCCAGGCCGAAGATCGAGCTGCCCCGGTCGGGCAGCAGGCTGACGCTCGACGCGGCCGGGCCGGCGGCCTCGAGCACGACGCGGAGGCGGTCGATCGTACGGCGCACCGCGGCCAGGCTGTCGTGCAGGTACGCGTAGCGGCCGCGCATCGGCTCGTCGAAGCCGTGCGGGGAGAGGTGCAGCAGGACGCCGCCGTTGAGCACGTAGTGCCAGGGGCGCAGCGCCTGCTGGTCGAGCGGGCCCGGGACGGTCGCGGCGCGCTCCAGCATGCCGGACAGGCGCCTGTGCGCGTGGACCCAGTCCTGCGGCGCCGGGGCGAGGCGCGCGGCGGCCCGGCGGGCCCGGTCCAGGTCGCCGGACATGACGCTGTAGAAGCCGAGCAGGTAGCGGTCCGGCCAGTCCTCCAGGCCCGCGTCGTTCGCCTCGAGGACGGCGACGGCATCGCGGTAGCGGTAGGCATCCTCGTATGCGGCGGTCAGCTCGGTCACGATCTGGCGATCGCCCGGTGCCGCCGCGAGGGCGGCCTCCAGCACAGGGATGGCGATCTGGGAGATGCCGCGCTCGATGCAGGCCCAGCCCAGTTGGTACAGGAGGGCGGCGTCGCGGGGATCGGAAACCACCGCATCGGCGGCCTCGGACAGGTCGTCGAAGCCGGCCAGGCGCCCGGCGCGGGCGAGGATCACCGCCAGGTCCGCGACCGGCGCGTCGGCCGCGGTGGTCAGCAGCGCGCGGATCGCACCGCTCAGGTCGCCGGCGTCGAGCTTTTCGGATGCCTCAACGAGATCACTCATGATCTCCAACGATATCCGCCGGGCCACCGCAGTCGAGCGAATTTGAACCCGCCTGGCACGCAGCAGGCCTTGTCCACGTCCGATCGCTGCGGTCCCATCCGATCGTGCGTCTGCGCCGGCGCGGTACATCCGACAAAAGCGGCGCAGAAAGTGTTGGGTGATCGGGATCGATGCAGCCGCACGATGGGGGCATGGATGACGCGACCCTGGTATCCCGCTTCCTCCGCGACGGCTTCGTGAAGGTGGAGGGCGCCGTCGCACCGCGCGTGGCCGCGGACTGCGCGCGGCTGCTGTGGCGAGAGACGGGCTGCGCACCGGACGATCCAGCGACGTGGACGCAGCCCGTGCACTGGGTGGCCGGCATGGCGCAGGGGCCGTTCGCCGCCGCACCCAACTCCCCGTTCCTGCATCACGCGTACGACCTGCTCGTCGGCGCGGGACGCTGGGAGCCGCGCTACTCGCTGGGCACGTTCCCGCTGCGCTTCCCGCACGAGCAGGAGCCGGACGACGCGGGCTGGCACATCGAGGGGAGCTACCTGCCGGAGGGGGAGAGCTGGTACTTCACCAATGTGCGCTCCCGCGGCCGGGCGCTGCTGATGCTGTTCCTGTTCAGCGAGGTCGGCGAGGAGGACGCCCCGACCCGGATCCGGGTCGGGTCACACCTCGACGTGCCGAAGGTGCTGGAGCAGTACGGGGAGGACGGAGCGAGCGGGCTGACCCTCGCGCCCGACCTGGTGGCGGCGTCCGACCACCGGCCACTCGCCCTCGCCACCGGTTCCCCGGGCGACGTCTTCCTGTGCCATCCGTTCCTGGTGCACGCGGCGCAACCGCACCACGGGGTGCGGCCGCGCTTCATGGCCCAGCCACCGCTGATGCCGGCCGCGCCGTACGAACTGGAGCGGACCGACGGCGCGTACTCACCCGTGGAGACAGCGATCCGTCAGGGCCTCGGACAGGACACCCCCGGTCTGCACGGGGACGGCACCGACCGCAGCGCCGGGTAGAGGCGGGGCCGGCGGTGGGACTGCGGGTGAGTGGCCGCAATGCGCGGTTCCAGCAGTGGGAGGCGCTCCTCGGCAATCGGACCAAGCGGCGGCGTCGCGGCGAGTTCCTCGTGCAGGGCGTACGCCCGATCACCATGGCCGTCGAACACGGCTGGCAGATCCGGGAACTGCTCTACGACACCAGCGCTCAACTGTCCGGCTGGGCACGCGAGACCCTGGACACGGTCCGGGCCGAGACGATCGCCGTCTCCCCGGAACTGATGCGGGAACTGGGCGAGAAGGCAGACACAGTTCCGGAACTGCTGGCCGTGGTCGCGATGCCGGAGGACGATCTGCGCCGCATCCCGGTCGGGCCGACCATGCTCACCGTCGTGTTCGACCGGCCCACCAGCCCCGGCAACATCGGGACCCTCGTCCGGTCCGCGGACGCCTTCGGCGCCTCCGGTGTCATCATCACCGGGCACGCCGCCGACGTGTACGACCCGAAGGCGGTCCGGGCGAGCACCGGCTCGCTGTTCGCCCTGCCCGTGGTCCAGATGCCGGCACACCAGGCCGTGCTGTCCTGGGTGGCTGACGTCCGCGCCACCGGCATCGGCATGAGCATCGTGGGCACCGATGAGCGCGGCGCCCTGGCCGCCGCCGAGCACGACTTCACGCGAGCCACGCTGACGTTGATCGGTAACGAGACCACCGGTCTCAGCTCCGGCTGGCGCGCGGCCTGTGACCAGCTCGTCCGGATTCCGATGTCCGGGTCCGCCAGCTCCCTGAACGCGGCGACCGCCGCGACGGTCGTGCTGTACGAATCGGCACGCCAGCGAACCGCTGCCGCCCGGCAGTAGCGGGGCGGTACGCGGTCGCGATGGTCCGTAGGGTGTCGGCATGAGCGGGCGCTGGATCCCCGGCCGAGTCGGCGCCGGGCGGCTGTGACGGCCGGCGCGGGCGGCGCGGGCATGCACCAGGCCGCGAGCCCGGACGATCTGCGCCGGGCGTTCGGCAGCTTCCCGACCGGCGTCGTTTCCCCGACGCTGACCGGTGCCGTGCTCCGGAGGGCCTGTCCGACACCCAGGTCGGCCGCGGTGACCCTGCCGAACGCTGAGCCGACCGAGCGATCTGGGCGGGCCGGCGGCGACCCGGGTCGGCGCATGCGACGGCCCGCCGCCCGTGTTGGGGCGGCGGGCCGTTTCGCCGGCGACAGGGTCAGGTGGTGCTGCCGGTGACGGTGCTGCCGGACTTCGTCACGTAGTACGTGACCTTGGTGCCGCTCCAGAAGTGGAACGTCAGGGTGACTCTGGCGTTGTCGTTGACCTCGGCGAAGAAGGCCGGGCGCAGCGTGATCGTGTTCGCGGTGGTGTCCGGGGCGAACGTCACGTCGAACTCCTTGAACGAGGTCCAGTTCTGCGGTCCGGCGTTGCTGCCGTCGGCGTACTTCGCCTCCATGGTGGCGAGCTGGTCGCCGCGGAACTGGGCCGGCAGTGAGAACGCCGCCGTGGTGCCGGTCGCGCCGGCGAGCACCGGCGGGTCGAACGTGATGATGTCGATCCGCCACGGTACGCCGGCGGAGAACCGTGCCTGGAGGGTTGTGTTCACGCCGTACGAGCGCGAACCCACGAGCCTGGTCAACGCGGCGGCGGTCAGGGTGAGCTGGTTGCCGGAGACGGTGTAGTCGGTGCCGCGGACCAGGTCGGTGCTGCCCTGGCGCAGGCTCTGGAACGTGGTGCCGTTGAGGTTGAGCGTGAGGGTCTGCGCCGTGATCGAGCCGGCCTTCGGCACGTAGACGAAGTCCGCCGAGGCGGTGCCGGAGCGGGTGGTCCAGCTCGACTTGATCTGCCCGAACAGCTCCGGGTCGCTCCAGGTGAACGAGGTCCGGCCGAAGTGCTGGCCGTTGTCCCACAGCATCGTGGTGAGCTTCTTCGTGCGGGCGTAGTGGCCGAGGTACTCGAAGAACTTGAGCTTCTCGCCCTGCTCGATGGTGCCGGTGTGGCGGTCGAAGCCGAGCAGCCCGTACTCGCCGATGATCACCGGGATGCCTCGGGCGACGAACGCGTTGGCCACCCGGTCGAACTGCCCGACGAGGTCCTGCTCGACGGCGGAGTCGAACCTGGTGCCGCCGGCGATGTTGACGCTGAACGGCCAGTAGCCGTAGAAGTGCACGGTCGCGATGAGGTTGCGGTCGTTGAGCTGGTTGAACGTCGCGGTGAGCTCGTCGATGCGGGCCTGGTCGGCCGACGTGTGCAGGGTCGGCAGGACGAGCAGGCGGGTCGCGTTGTTGCCGCCCGAGGCGCGGACGATGCGGTGGAACTCCTTGTTCAGCGCCGCCAGCAGTTCGGCGTTCTGGGCATCGCCGGAGGAGCCGGTGAACTGCGGCTCGTTGACGCTCTCGAAGACCAGCTTCGATGACGAGCCGCGGAACGCCGCCGCGAGCTGGGTCCACAGGGCGTTGTACCTGTTCTGGATGTTCGTGCGGTCGCCCGGCATCGTGTTGATCCACTGCCACGAGTCGTGGTGAACGTTGATCATGACGTAGAAGCCGTCGGCGAGCGCCCAGTCGACGACCTCCTTGACCCGGGCGAGCCAGGCCGCGTCGACGGTGTAGTTCGGCGCGCCGCCCATGTGCTGGCCCCAGGTGACCGGGATGCGGACGCTCTTGAAGCCCTGGGCGCGGATGTTGTCGAGCAGGGCGGCGGTGACCCGCGGGTTGCCCCATGAGGTCTCGTCGGCGCCGGTCGCGTCCAGGCTGTTGCCGAGGTTCCAGCCCGGCTGCATGGCGGCGACGGCGGCCATGGCGTCGCCGGGCTGCGGCGGCGTGCTCGGCGACGTGCTGGTGCTCGGTGAGGTGCTGACGCTGGCGCTCGGTGAGGCCGACGTCGACGTGACGCTGCCGGTGCAGGCCGTACCGTTGAGCGTGAACGACGCCGGCACCGGGTTGCTGCCGGTCCACGACCCGTTGAAGCCGAACGACACGGTGCCGTTCGTCGCGATGGCGCCGTTGTACCCGGCGTCCCGGGCGGTGACCTGTGCTCCGGACGCGGTCACGGTCGCGTTCCATGCCTGGGTGACGGTCTGCCCGGCGTCGAACGCCCACCGCAGCGTCCACCCGTTGATCGGCTCGCCGAGGTTCTTCACGGCCACGTCGCCGGTGAACCCGCCGGGCCACTGGCTGGCGACCCGGTAGGTCACCTGGCACCCCGCCGCCGCGTAGGCGCTGGTCGTCACGGCCGCGACGAGGCCCGCCAGCATTGCGACGACCGCACCGATCGCCAACGCCAGCCGGGCCCGGAGTGTGTGTCTTCCGCCGAGCGAACCGGCCATGACGCCTCCAAGTGGTTTCGAAACCCGCCCAGTCCGGACGGCGGGCCGGACAGTAAGGAGGCGTACGAATAGCTGTCAATGCGTCGAAACCCCGCGAACGGCATGGCCACGGTCCGGGCGTGAACGTTTCACGGCCCAGACCCGCGGTTCGTGGCGTCGTTCGCCGCGGCCGCATTGAAGCCAGTTCGTGTCGCGACCCCCGCCTGGATGCGACTTCCAGCCGTCGAAGGTCGCCGGGCCGAGGGCACCTCGGCGGTCGGCTCCGCGGAGGGCGAGACCCTCGGTGTGGTGGCGCAGACCATCACCGGCCTGCACGGCACGCCCGGCAGCGTCAACTCCGGCACCGGCGGCACCGCCGACCGGGGTCCTGCCGGCTGGACCTACGCGGCGGCGGGCGGCGGGCTCCTGCTGCTGCTCGGTGGTGCGCTGCTCCTGCGCCGCGGCGCAGGACGGGCGGCCGGCGGGGTCCGGGCGTGATGCTGGCCCGGTCGAGCAACGGCGCGCCCCCGCAGACTGCTGCGGGGGCGCGCCCCGGCCGGCGGCCTGGGTCGCCGTGATGGTCGGGGCCGTACTGCTCACCGGCGCCGCGGTCGCGGCCTGCGCGCAGCGGCCGGCGCCGACTGTCGGGGCGGCCAGCGCCGTGGCCCTCGCCTCCGCGACGCTCGCGCCCTCGTCCTCCGGCGGTGTGCCGATCGTCGCCGGCGCGCCGCCGTCCGCGGTCGCCGCGGTGCCACCGGCCCGGCTGCGCATCGGGAAGCTGGGGGTCGACGCGACCGTGAACCCGGTGGGCGTGGACGAGCGCACCGGCGACTTCGCGGTGCCGCCGAGCGTCGACGTCGTCGGCTGGTACAAGTACGGGCCCGGGCTGGAGGCCAACGCCGGGTCGATCGTCATCGCCGGGCACGTCGACAGCGCACAGCAGGGCGGCGGTGCCTTCTTCAGGCTGCGTGACCTCGGCCCGGGCGACCGGATCGACGTCACCGGCGGCGACGGCACCGTGCACCGGTTCGGCGTCGTGGCCCGCGAGATCTATCCGAAGACGGCGATCCCGCTGCAGCGGTACTTCGCCCGCGACGGCGCCACGCGACTCACGCTCATCACCTGCGGTGGGCCGTTCGACGGCGCGACCCGGCACTACCGCGACAACGTCGTGATCACCGCCCAGCCGATGGCGGCCTGACCAGCCAGCAGAACCGTCACCGCCGGGGACTGGTGGCGTGTCGGCCGGTCGGCGGGGTCAACGCCGCGCGCACGCGCCGCGTCGCGGGGCAGCGGGCCCACGTCGGCGTGCCGCCCGGCGCGCAGTGCGGCGTGGCGTTGCCCCGGTCCCGGACCGTCCCGCGAGGCCAGCGCATGCGCCACGACTCGTGTCGTGAAGCCGTAGACGCACTTGTGGAGGATGTCGACGGCGAGCTCGCGGCGGGGCCACGACTGCGGCGGCGCGCCAACCCCGGTGGCATTCTCCAGGATGCTGGAGTCGCCGTGCATTGAATCTTGGCCTGCTGCCGGCACATCTCAACCGGTGGTCGTCGCACCGCCGTGGTCCCGCTCCACCGGCAGCTCTTTGAGGAATCCGGCCACTTCCAACACAAGCGTGACGAACTCGTTCGGGTTGCACACGATCAAAACGGTGTTCTGTGCGGCCGCGGCCTTGTGCATCCGCCACAGCACGGCCATCACCTGTGAATCGAGCAGCCGTACCTTCGCCAGGTCGACCCGCAACACCTCCGGGTGGCGCGTGAGCGCCGCCTCGAGGGTCTGCTGGATCGCGTCCGCGACTGAACCGTCCAGTGCCCCGGCGATGCTCACCACCGCGCCGTCCCAAACGTCACGGGTCCCGATAGACATCCCCATCATCGGCCTCATTGCTGATGTACCAGTGACGCCGTGGTGTCACTGTGACGGTTTCATGCGCGGCCGGGCCGGACGTCGAAGGTCGAGCAGGTTCGCCCGGCGTAGTTGCCACGACGGGTGGTGGGCTGAACTACCCGGCCGCAGGTGGCACAAACCCGATGGCTTTCGCCGATGACGTGGCCCGACCCTGGCGGGCACGCTTCTCGTCCGCGTCGGGCGAACGCAGAACCTCGGCTCATGGCCGGTGTACCTGATGCGATGCGCGACACGTGCCTCGGGTCGGAGTACGTGCGCCCGGCATGCCGCCCGCATCGGCTCCATCACGACGTCGTACCGGAAGGTCGTGTCGACGATCGCCGGCCGGTGTTTAGCTCACTTGAGGGGCGGTAGAGGTACCGCCGATGGAGCCGTCGCAGTTGCTGCCCGCGCGTGAGCAGATGGCGTTCACGCTTGGATTCCACATCATCCTCGTGCCGTTCGGGCTGGCGTTCACGTTTCTGATGCTCGTCGCCGAGTGGCGGGGGCTGCGGCACGGCGACCGGGACGCGCTGGTGCTGGCCCGGCGGTGGTCGCAGGTGGCGGCGGTGCTGTTCGCGGTCGGCGCGGTCTCGGGCACCGTGCTCAGCTTCGAGCTCGGCCTGCTGTGGCCCGGGCTGATGGGGCGCTACGGGGCCGCGTTCGGCATCCCGTTCGCAGTCGAGGGGCTGTTCTTCTTCCTTGAGGCGATCTTCGTCGCGGTGTACGTCTACGGCTGGAACCGCCTCTCCGGCTGGCGCCACTTCTGGACCGGGGTGCCGGTCGTCGTCGCCGGCATCGGCGGCACCCTCTCCGTCGTCGCGGCCAACGCGTGGATGAACCAGCCCGGCGGGTTCACCCTCCGCGACGGGCGGGTTGTCGGGGTACGCCCGCTGGAGGTGATGTTCAACGGGGCGTTCTGGTACGAGAGCGTGCACATGCTGCTGGCCGGATACATGGTCGCCGGGTTCGTCACCGCGGCCGTGTACGCGCGCGGGCTGCGCCGGACCGGCAATGATCGCACCGTGCGGCTCGGGCTGATGATCCCGCTGACCATGGCCGCGATCGTCACCCCGGTGCAGATCTTCGTCGGGGACGTGGTGGCCCGGGAGGTGTTCCACCGGGAGCCGGCGAAGTTCGCCGCGATCGAGGCGCTGCCGACCACCGGCACCCATGTGCCCGAGGTCCTCGGCGGTGTCTACAGCAACGGGCGGGTCCTTGGCGGCATCCCCGTTCCGAACGGCGCATCACTCCTGTCCGGCTACCGCGCCGGCACCCGCGTCCAGGGCATCGACGCGATCCCCGAGGAGGTGCGGCCGACCGACCGGCAGGTGACGATCGTGCACCTTGCCTTCGACGTGATGGTCGGCGCCGGGATGTATCTGCTGGCCCTGTCGGCGTGGTTCGGCCTGGCCTGGTGGCGCCGCCGCGGCCCGCCCGGCAGCCGCTGGTTCCCGCCCGCCGTGATCGCCGGCGGCATCCTGGCCGTCGTTGCCCTGGAGGCCGGGTGGGTGGTCACCGAGGTCGGCCGCCAGCCCTGGACCGTCGTCGGGCACCTGCTCACCCGGGACGCGGTCACGCGCTCCGGCAACGTGTGGTTCTTCTTCGCCGCCACGCTCCTGCTGTACGCCGCGGTTGCCTTCGCGACCGTGCACGTCCTTCGGGTGTTGCGTCGCCGCTGGCGGGACAGCGGCGACGATCTGGCGGACGTGCCGTACGGCCCGGCCCGCGCCGACGAGTCCGCGGCGGCCGACGGATGAGCACGGTCGCCGCGGCGGTGCTGTTCGCCGGCGTGCTCGCCTACGCCGTCCTGGGCGGCGCCGACTACGGCGCCGGGTTCTGGGACCTCACCGCCGGCGGTGCGGAGCGCGGGCGCCGGCCGCGGCATCTCATCGACGCCGTCCTGGCCCCGGTCTGGGAGGCCAACCACGTCTGGCTGATCTTCTGCCTGGTGATGCTGTGGTCCGCCTTCCCGCCCGCGTTCGCGGCCATCATGACCACGCTGTACATCCCGCTGGGCGTGGCCGGACTCGGTGTCGTGCTGCGCGGCTCCGGTTTCGCGTTCCGTAAGGTCCTCGTCGTCACCGATCACCAGCGCGCCGCCGGCGCCGCGTTCGCCGCCTCCTCGGTCATCACCCCGTTCTGCTTCGGCACCGTCGCCGGCGGCATCGCCTCCGGCCGCGTCCCCGCCACCGGCGGCGGCGACCCGGTCCGTTCCTGGCTCAACCCGACGAGCGTGCTCGGCGGCATCCTCGCGGTCCTGGTCTGCGCTTTTCTCGCCGCCGTGTTCCTCACCGCCGAGGCCCGGCTGCGCCGCGACGAGCCGCTGCGCCGCTGGTATGCCCGCCGCTCCCGCCTCGCCGCCCTGGTGACCGGCGCCGTCGCCCTGGCCGGCATCGCCGTGCTGCACGCCGATGCGCCGCGGCTGTCGCACGGACTGCTCACCCGCGGCCTGCCCCTCATGATCGTATCCGCACTGTGCGGGCTGGGCTCGCTGACCCTGCTGCGCCACGCCTCGCCACGCGCCGCCCAGGCCGCCGCGGTCGGCGCCGCCGGCACGGTGGTCGCCGGCTGGGGCGTGGCTCAGTACCCGTACCTGCTCGGCGATCACCTGCGCATCGCCGAGGCCGCGGCGCCGGCGCCGACGCTGTGGGCGTTGACGGTCGTGGCCGCGGCCGCCCTGCTGCTCGTGGTGCCGTCGATCGCCCTGCTCTTCGCCCTGCACCAGTCCGGCCGCCTCGACAGCCACTGACGCGGTCCTCCAGGGCCCGGCCCTGCCACGGCGGCCCGGGCCGGCCGAGGCGCCGCGGGCGCGATCCTCGACGACGTCACCGGCGTCGTCGTCACGCACGTGCGTCCGGATCGCCACGGGCTCAGTAGCCGGCTTCACGAGCGCGAATGCCGCCGGCGCGTCACCTCCTCGGTGTGGGCCGTGCCGTGAACGCCGCCGGCGACCCCGGCCTGGCCCATCCGGAACGGGCTCTTGCGGCGTGACCTGCCTGCGCATGATTATCCGTATTAGCGTCTTGACGGCGTCCGATCGGAGCCGCGAAACTCATTGATCGACCGACCGGCCGAATGGTCGGACGGGAGGTCGGGGACTCTGAGTGTCATGCGATCCGCAGCGTCCCGGACGGAACCGGATCTCGGATCGGCAGGTGCTGTGCGGAACCCCGTACGTGCTGCATGCCGGCATCCAGCGGGACTTCCCGCTCCAAGAGCTCGGGTTCGGGTCAGCCACGTGAAAGGGCAACACATGCGTCGTCTGCTCTCCGCCCTTGCGGCATCCGCCGCGTCCGTGGCGCTCGTCGTGACCGCCGCGCTCGTCGTCCCGGCGGCAGCCGCTGACGACACCCC
>NZ_JBIAYW010000041.1:0-56184 GCF_042898305.1 Dactylosporangium sp. NPDC000521 | reverse complement strand
CGTTTTTGGCGGCGGCGGGGCCGGGCTCCCCGCGGGCGCCCCTCCGGGGGCGGCCTGCCTGGTAGCCGATGACGGGGCGGGCGGGGCGCGACTGGGTGTGGTCGACCGGCCCGGCCGGCCCGCCCCCGGGTGCCCGGGGCCGGACCGGCCGTCGCGACGCGGTTGGGTCAGCAGCTGAGCAGGCAGGTGCCGTAGCTCACCGAGCAGTCGGCCATGATGTTCACCCGCCGCTTGCGGCCGCCCGAGTTGGGGCAGGGCTCGCAGTACGACTGCGGCAAGCAGGACGCGCTGGCTGTGCTGGTGGGCAGCAGGCCGGCCAGGAGCCGGTCGGCGACCAGGCGAGCGATTCGGGTCATGGTTCCTCCAGGTCGGTGACTACGACGGGAGCGGACGCCCCCGCCGTTCCGGCCCGCGGGCCGGAGTCTGTGGTGTCGGGCCCACGCGGTACGCGGCCGACGGGGTGCGCGGCAGTGAGCCGACGCAGCACGAAACCGCGGACCGCGGCGGTGGGCAGCGGGCCCAGCTGGCGGGAGTCGTGGCTGAGCGCCGCGTTGTCGCCCAAGACGAGCAGGTGTCCAGCTGGCACCACGGCGCCGGCCTGCCAGGGCGACCGTTGGCCGGGCAGCGCGGCGACCCGCTTCACCATCGGGCCGTGCGGGCCCTGCAGCACCACGAGCCGCCCAGGCACGGCCCTGCCGTACCGCGCGACGAGCAGCCGGTCGCCCGCCCACAGCGACGGTTCCATGCTGCGCCCGACGACGATGACCACGCCGAACAGCCGACGGGCGACGAACAACAGGCCCGCCGCGAGCGCCGCTGCCGCCACGTAGCTCATGCCGCCACTTTCGCTGCGCTCCGGCGCCGGCCTGAGCCGTGCTGCCATGCTGATGAGCGGGCCGAGCCGCTGCGCTGCCCGCTCATGCCGGCTCCAGCTGGTAGCCCTGTGCCTGCAGGCGGAACAGCCGTGCGTACCGCCCGTCGGCGCGCATCAGCTCGTCGTGCGAGCCGAGTTCCGCGACGCGTCCCTCGGCGAGCACAGCGACGACGTCCGCGTCGCGCAGGGTGCTCAGCCGATGCGAGATGAGCAGGGTGGCCCGGCCGGCCCGGTGCGCGCGCAGCGCCCGGTGGATCTCCGCCTCGGCTTCCGCGTCCAGGCCTGAGCTGGGCTCGTCGAGGATCATGAGGTCGCTGTCGTCGCGCAGCAGCGCCCGGGCCAGCGCGACCCGCTGCCACTGCCCGCCGGAGAGCCGGACGCCGAGCCTCGGGTCGCCGGTGTCACCGGCCCAGAAGAACAGCCGGGTCAGTGGCGTGTCGTACCCGTCCGGCAGCGCCGCCAGGGTCGCGTGCACGCCGGCGAGCCGGGCCGCGGCGGTGATCCGTGGCAGGTCGTCCAACCGGCGCACGTCGCCGACGCCGATGTTCTCCCGGGCGGGCAGGTCGTAGTCCTGGAAGTCCTGGAACACGACGGCCATCCGTCGTCGCAGCAGCTCCGGGTCGAGGTCGCGCAGGTCGACACCGTCCCAGGTGATCCGGCCGCGGGTCGGCTCGTGGAACCGGCACAGCAGCTTGACCAGCGTGCTCTTGCCGGCGCCGTTGAGCCCGACCAGCGCGACGGCGGCGCCCTGCGGGATGCGGAGGTCGACCCCGCGCAGCACCCAGTCGTGATCGTCGCTGTAGCGGAACCAGACATCGTGCACGACGATCCCGTCCCGCAGCGGCGCGGGGCGCAGGGCTGCTTCCGGGACACCGGCGGGTGGTGCCGAACGCACGACGAACATGAAGTGCGCGAAGAGCAACTGCGCCTCGAGCATCGCGGCGACCTGCGCGATGCCCTGGGCAACGGCGGCCTGTACGCCGGCCACCGCGACCACGAACACGGTCAGGTCACCGACCGTGTACGCGCCCGTGGCGGCCCGCCCGGTGAGCCAGACCAGGCCACCGCCGGCGACCACCGCACCGAACGCGCCGAGCAGCACCTGCGTGCGCAACCGGCTGCGGTCCACCCGCCGCTCGGCCGCGTTCACCGATCCCAGGTCGGCCAGCATCCGCCCGCGGAAGAAGTCGCCGAGCCCGAAGAGCCGGACCTCCTTGGCCGCTTCCGCCGTGGTGAGCAGCCGCGCGTAGAACAGCTGCCGGCGCTGGGCATGGCCGGAGCCGGTGACGACGGCCGCGTGCCGCCGGCCGAGCCGCAGGTGCGCCACCACCGCCGGCGCCGACGCCGCCACGACGACGGCCGCCACGATCGGGCTCAACGCGATCAGGGTTGCCAGGAATCCCGCGAGCGCCGCCGCCGACGACAGCAGGCCGAGCGATCCGCTCACCACCTGCGCCGGCGCCGAACGGCCCGCGGTGCCGGCCAACTGGACCCGGTCCTGGAACGCGGGGTCCTCCAGCTGCTGCAGCCCGACGTGCCGTTGCAGCGCGGAGAACAGCCGCTCCTGCGCGCAGAGGCTGAGCCGACGGTCGAGCTCGTTCGAGGTGTACTGCATGGCGTGCGGGACAGACGCCAGCACCACTCCGATCCCGGCGACGGCGAAGGCGAGCAGCAGCGGGACGGCTCCCGCGACGAGCCGGTCGAGCAGGTCGCGGGTCAGCCAGGCCAGCACGACCGGCCCTACGCCGGCCACCAGCGCCGCACCCGCCATGGCCAGGACCGCCCCCGGGGCCGCCCGCAGCCCCATCCGCAGCGCCTCCGCGACGTCGCCGGCGCGTACCTCAGACACGGGCCGGCACGCGCGGGAAGGAGCGGAAGTCGGTGCCGCTGTGGGTGACGGCACCGGTGTCGTCCAGCAGCGCCACCGCCGGGTACCCGGCGACCGCGAACGCCGTCGCCACGGGCCCGTACACCGGTTCGGTGGTTACGCGGGCCACGTCGCGCAGCCCGGCGGTGAGCCCGCCGAGCTCGTGCGGCTCGCCGATGAGCACGGCGAGCACGCGCTGCCGGCCGACCGCGGTGGCGTAGGCGACGAACTCGGGCAGCCGCTCGGTGCACGCCGGACAGTCGGGGCTGAAGAACCCGACCAGGCCGCTCGGGGTGCCCCGCAGTTCCTCGCCGTCGACGGTGGTGGCCTGGAACGGCTCCGGTGTCTCGCCCGGACCTACCACGACCCGCGGCGCGTGCGCGGCGGTGGCACTGGTCATGGCGCGCAGCCGGCGCACGATGCCGAGCGTCAGCAGCAGGTTGAACGCACCGAGCAGGCAGGCGAGGACGGTGGCCGCGGCCAGGTAGGGCATCGTGGGACTCCCAGCGGTGAGGGGGCGGTGCGAAGAGGGCGGCCAGGTCGTCGAGGCGGGTCAGCGGCACCGCGAGCGGGACCCCGGCGGCGCGGCGTGATGAGCACCTACGGCCATCCCGGCGAACCGCTGCTCCTCCCATGCCGTCGAAGACCCTGGATGGCTGGAGCAAGAATCAGTAAGGTCTGTTACCAGATTCCTACCAGGGCTTCACGCGGGGGGCAGATGGTGGATTCGCACGGGGGCGAAACGCATTTCCGGCTGCTCGGACCGGTACAGATCGAACATCGCGGCAAACCCGTGGACCTCGGTCCGCGGCGCGGCGAGCGATGCCTGCTCGGGCTGCTCCTGCTGGAGGCGACCTGCGGGGTGCTGCGCATGAGCCGGCTGCAGGGACTGCTGTGGGACGACGACCCACCGGAGCGGGCACGGCGGACCGTTCACACCTACGTCGCACGCCTGCGGTCCCGGCTGCGCCCGCACGACGTGCAGATCGTCACGCACAGCACCGGCTACCGCATCGACGTCGACCCGCAACGCGTCGACGTGCACCAGTTCGTCGCGGAGATCGACCGGGCCCGGACCCTACCTGACCCGGCCCACCGCGCCGACGTGCTCGCCCAAGCCCTCACCCTGTGGCGCGGCCCGCTGCTCGCCGACGTCGCCGGCGACGACCTGCGGGCCCGCATCGGCCTCGCCCTGGAGGAGCGACGGGCCCTGGCCATCGAGCTGCGGGCCCAGGCCGATCTGCAGTGTGGCCGCAACGACCAGGTCGCGGCCGAACTCACCGAGCTGACCGCGCAGCAGCCGACCCGGGAGCGGCTCGCCGAACTGCTGATGCTGGCCTACTACCGGGCCGGCCGGCAGGCCGATGCGCTGGAGGTGTACCGGCGGTCCTGGCGCTACCTGCACACCGAGCTCGGTGTACAGCCCGGCTGGGGCCTGCGCGAGGTCCACACCCGGATCCTGCGCAGCGGCCCCGTCCAGGACCTTGTCGACGGCCGGCGCGCAACCCCGTGAGCCGCTTCCCGGAGTACAGGAACAGCCCGCCCCAGCGGCGCCATAGCCGGGCCCGCGACCGACCGGCTTCCAGTCGAGGACCGTCGACGCCGGCGTCCCATCGGGGGCGGTCACCGCCGTCAGGGCAGGGCCCACGACCAGCATCACCGCCGCGGGCGCGCCCTGAAACTGACGACCGCGCGCCGCCGCTCAACCGGTCGGGCCGCCGGTGATCTTCCAGAGGGTGACGTTTCCTGACCTGTCTCCGGCAACGAGCCACGGCGATGCGCCGGCGCCGAAGCGCATCGCCGTGAACTCCGTTTCCACGAGCGTTCGCTGCAAGAGCCGGCCGGTGCCGACATCGTGGACCAGGAATTCGCCCGTGCTGTCGCAGCTGGCCAGCAGGTGCCCATCCGCGCTGAGCGCCGCCGCGCTGACGCTGCCGCGATGCGTGGCGATCCGGCGCCGGGTCGGCGTCGTTCCCCTCAGCGTCCAGAGGTCGACGAAGACGCTGTTCTCGCCGCTGACGCCGCCGTTGGCGGCCACCAGGTCCAGATCGGCACTGACGGCGAGCAGGTTGTCGCAGTCCTGCGGCAGTTCGTGCGACAGGAGCCTGTCGACCGTGCCGTCGGGCTGGATCTGCCAGAGCACCAGGGTGTGCTCGGTGGTCGTCCAGCCGTCGCTCCACCACTCGTCGGCCAGGACGAGACCGCTGTCGCTCACCCACAGATCGTCGACGTCGATGATCCACGATGACAGGTCGTAGATCCCGGTAACGCCTGGGGACCACCAGACGAGCCGACGTTCGGCATTGGCGACCGCGTATCGGCCATTCGGGCTGACGCCGACCGAGGCACCGCCGGATCGCCCTGACAGCTCCTGTTCCAGACGCGGCTCCGGCGACGTCTCGGCCAGGCGCGAGATCGCCCATGGCCCGGCCATCGAGCTACCGATCAGGACCAGGTCGAGGTCGCTGTCCGCAGCGATTCGGGTGAACTGCAGTTCGTCTCTGCGTAGCGACTCGCCGACCATCTCACCGTCGGTGATCCGCCAGACGATCAGCGAATCGAGAGCGCAGCTCACGGCATGAAGGCCGTCCCGCGCGACGGCGACTGACCACACCTTGCCCTCATGCGCCACGTTCGGCAGAGCATGGTCAGCGCGGAGGTCCCAGAGCGACAGCCGATGAAACGACGCGGTCAGGAGCGAACGGCCGTCTCCGCTGATAGCCGCCGCGTCGATGCCGACGTCGTCGAGGTCGATCGGCTTCGCTTCGACCCGCGAGGAGGTCAGGTCCAGCGTCACCATGTGCCCTCGTGCGAAGATCCAACCGCCCGCGGCGACCGCGGTCCGGCCCCCGGCATCGACGGTGAGGGCGTTCACCGCGAACGCGACCGGCTCGACCTTGATCAAGGCGGTTGTGGGCAGCCGGCTGTGGTACAAGGCACCGTTGCCATGCATGTCACCGACGCCGACGAGCAGGGCGTCGCCTGCCCGGCTGAGAGCGAGCGATCGCACTGTGGCCGTGCCGCGACAGAACTCCGGCCACTCGTCGACCGACGATGCGGCGGGGTCGACCGTCCACCCGACGACCGTGCCGCCGAAGATGCCGACGACGATCATCGTCGCGTCTTCGTTGACTGCGAGATACCGGATGTCGTTGTGCGGGCAGGCGTACGATCGGCGCTCGACACTCGGGCCATCGACGGTGTAGATGTCAAGCGTGTCCCCGCCGGCGACGACGACGCGACTGCCATCGGCGGTGAGTGCGATCCGGCGCTCGTACGAGTAGGTGCCGGGCAGGGGTTCCGCGAGCGGCTCCTCCCCATCGAACCGCCAGAGCAGGACGACGCCGCGTCCGTCGCTGCTCACACCCACCGTGCCGGCATCGCTGAGCGCGACGGCTCTCACCTCTGTCTCGTGGCCGGCGAGGCTCCGGAACGACGGAACGCGTGCGGCGAGATTCCACAGGAGGAGCTCGCCGGTGAAGCGTCCCTTCGTCAGGGGCACCGAGCCGCCACCCGTCAGCCCCACCGAGCCGTCGGCGTTGATCGCGACAGCCGAGACTCGCTCCTGGTTGCCTCGTAATGTGGTGCGGCCGGTGTCCCGCGCGATGAGGCTGGCCACCTCCGCGTTGATGCCACCGCCGAGCCGGTGCAGGTGGTCGCGGAGACGGCTGTGCAGCGTGCGATCACCGAGGTGTAGCGCCGCGAGGCTGAGCTGGCGGGCCACGGAGCCGGTGAGTTCGCCGGTGTCGCGGGCTGAGCGCAGGTGGAACGCCTGGTCGGTCATGCAGCGCGTCAGGGTCTCCAGCTCCGGGGCGATCACGGTCGCGGCGTACATCGTCTGGACCAAGCGGTCGACACCGATCGCGGCCACTGCCGACTCGAGGTAGGAGACGTCGGAGAGCAGGGCGCCCAGCGAGTCCGGCTCGTGCGCAGTGACCCAGCCGGGATAGTCATCGAACGCGAACAGCGGCGCGCCACGCCAGCCTTGATCGGCGAAGCGGCGCATCCACGCCGAGAACACTGCGCGGCGCTCCTCCCCCTCGGGGTCGGCGGACTGAGCCGCGACGAGCAGCGACTGATGCCCGAAGGAGTACCGGCGGTAAGGTCCCTCACCCTCGATCGTCAGCGTCCGGCGGAGGAAGTCGGTCAATACGCGCTGGACCCGGCGCACGGATCTGGGGTCCGGGTTACCGAGGACGCCCGCGACGTCCGCGGCCGTCATCCGGCCCTGCGCGGCCGAGAGCACACCCAGCACGTCGTTCTCCAGGTCGCCAGGATCATGGTCACGCAGGAGGAGATCGAGTTCCTGGCGGGCCTCGGCACCGCGCTCCGCTCCCGCCCGGCTCGACGCGATCTCGATGATCTGGATGCCGCGCAGCGGATGGTCCAGGCCGACGTCGTCGGGCAGCCCCTGTCCTGCCCGGCTGGTGACCAGGATGTGCACGAACTCCGGGTCAGAACGCACGACCGGTATCAGCGCGCCGATGCTGACCCGACCGGCGCGCCGGCTGATGTCTTCGTCCAAGCCGTCGACGACCAGGACGAAGTGGCGACGCAGGCGGGCGCTACGCCGGACCACCGCCTCCCACAGGTCCCGATATGTCGCCAACGCCTGCGGCGATGCCGGGGGTTCCTCGCCGAGGATGTACGCCAACTGGCCGTTCAACGTCGCGATGTACTGCGAGGAGTCCGCCTCCGACAGCCGCTGGACGAGGAAGAAGGCCGCCCAGTCCACATCGGGCGACAGCTGCAGCAGGAAATGAGCGGCCAACGCGGTCTTGCCGGCCCACGGCGGAGCCGCGATCCAGCGGTAGACCTGGGAGCTGGTCGAGAACGCCCGCAACGCCTCGATGTCGGCGTCACGATCCACGAGCTCGGGGGTGCGCTCTGCCATCTCACGGACCGTGGACAGGTAGGGATGCCGGGTCTGAGCGGCGCGCCGCCCGAACACATTGACCTGCAGGTTGCGGTCGCCGAACTGCCCACCTTGCACTGTCACCGTGCTGTCGTCCCGCTCTCCGTCATCACCCGGGCCCTGGACTCGATCCAATCTAACCCAGTCGCTGTGTTGACGAAACGTGGCGTGCATGCGCCGGCGCCGGGCCGCGGGGTCGGGCGAACCGGGTCGTCAGCAGGGCTGCGAAGGTTTCTTCCATCCGTATCGATGATCCTGTAGCTTCTTTCCATCACGACTCGTCGATGTACTGATCGGAGCCCGTCATGAACCTTCCCGCCGTGCTGTCCCGTGGGGCGGTGGTGTTCGCGCTGCTCGGGGTCGTCGTGCCCTTCGGCGGACCAGCCGCCGCGGCGCTGCCGGTCGTCGACATGGAGCAGGTCATGCTCGCCGCGCAGGTCGACCCGCCGAAGAGCGGCACCGGGCAGACGCCCGGCGCGGCGGCGAGCGTGCTGGAGGTCGAGCGGGCACTGTCGGCGAAGGGCTTCCTGGCGTCGGGCTCCGTCGACGGCCACTACGGCACCTCGACCGTCGCGGCGTACGCGGCCTGGCAGCGCTCACTCGGATACTCCGGCCTGGACGCCAACGGATATCCGGGCCCGTCTTCGCTGACCGCGCTCGGCAGCGGCCGGTACACGGTCACCAGGCCGATCAGCACCGGGTCGCGGACCAGCTCGTACGGTGGTGAACGAGTCAACGCAAGGACCCGCGACATGCTCGCCGCGGCCGACGCCAAGCTGGCGTGGAGCATCACGCTCAGCCAGGGGTCCTACACGTCGGCGAACCCGAGCTCGGCCGGTACACACGACGCGGGCGGAGCAGTCGACATCTCGGTCGCCGCTCTGAGCACCACGCAACGGTGGCAGACCGTCCAGGCCCTGCGGACCGTCGGGTTCGCCGCCTGGCTGCGCAACCCGTCGCAGGGAGACTGGCCGTACCACATCCACGCCGTCGCCATCTCCGACACCGACCTGGCCATTGGGGCGGCCAACCAGGTGCACGACTACTACTTCGGCAAGAACGGGCTGGCCAACCACGCCGCGGACGACACGCCGACCGCCTATCGGGTGGCGTTCACCTGGTGGGAGAAGTACCGGCGGTAGCCGTCACGACACCAGCGGCCGACCCCGTCGCATGGGCCGGCCGCTGGTGCGGTGCGGCCGCGCCGCAGGCCCGCAGCCGGGTCGAGCTGCGCGACGCCTGGTGGCCGCAGCTCACCGCGTGACCGGGCAGGTTTCCCGCTCGGTGCGGCGTGGAATCACCAAGCGAAACCGCCCGTCCCGAAGAGGTGGCAGCCATGCCGGCATCCGATCCTTCCGGTCTCGCGTCGATGGGGGCCTGGCTGCGCGACGACCCGTCGCTGGCCAGGCTGGAGACGCTGAGCCAGGATGTGCGGCAGCTCGCGCTCGACGCCGGCCTGGACCCGGACCGGCACCCCGTGCTCAAGGACCCGACCTGGCCAAGCCGGCTCCGGGCACGGGCCGCCGCGCCGGTCACGGTGACCGTGATCGGCCAGGTGTCCTCCGGCAAGTCGACGTTCGTCAACTCGCTGCTGGGCCGCCGGTTGTTGCCGAGTTCGCAGGACCCGACCGACGGTGTTGTCTCCGTCCTGCAGGCCACGGGGCCCGGCGAGCCGGAGCGGGCGGAGCGGGTCGCCGCCGACGGGCGCGTGGAGCCGTTCGCGTCGCTGGAGGACGGTGTCCGCTTCCTGGCGCGGCAGTCGGCCGGGGAACGGGAGCAGCTCGGCAGCCGGGAGGTCAGGCTGTTCCTCGACGAGCCGATCCTGCAGAACCTGCGGCTGGTGAACACGCCGGGCCTCGGTGACCGGCTCGCGGCGTTCGGGCGGGTCACCCTGGACTGGTTGCACGACGACGCCTCCGACCTGGTGATCTGGACGTTCTTCCCGGACTCCGCAGCCAACCGCGGCGAGCTGGGAATCTTCGGTGACGCCCTGGCGCGGCGGCGCAACGCCGTGCTCGGCGTCGTCACCCGGTCCATGGAGGACCACGAGGACGACCCGGACTTCGATCCGCGCACCGACGCGCAGCTGGCCGGTGTCGTCGCCCAGCTGCGCACCCAGCTCGGCGACTACCTGCACGACGTCATCCTGTACGACGCGTACCGGGCCCGGACGCTGCTGCGGCAGCTGCACGGCGACCCCGGCCGGGTGCACGACCCGCGCTTCGCGGCGGGCCTCGAACGGTGCGGCTACGCCGAGGTCCGGCGGGTCATGACCCGGCTCGCCGGCGACGTCGAGGCGCGCCGGACCCTGCTCATGCGGCAGTGTGCCGGCACCGCCGGCGCGCTCGCCGAGGCCGCCCGCGCCGCCGAGCAGGTGTTCACCGGGCGGGCCCACATCCGCGCCGAGCAGCTGGCCGCGTTCCAGCGCGTGGAACGTGAGGTGATCAACCCGGTACACGAGCTGCTGGACGCCGACCTGATGACCATCGCCGACCGGTTCGCCGCCGAGCTGGTGCACCTGCACACCGAGGCCGCGACCGACGTCATCGCCGCGGAGTTCACCCTCGCCGGGTCGCTGGTCGGCAGTGCCGCCGCGGCGCTGTCCCGGGTCACCGCCCGCGGCTCGCAGGTCGACACCGTCTCCCAGCGGCTCAACCGGGCGATCGAGGCGGAGATGATCCGCAAGCTCGCCGCGACCTCGTTCCAGGAGCGCCTGCACGGCACCACCCGCAGCATCGTCCAGCGGCGGCTCAGCGCGCTCGCCGGGGAGCTGCGGATCAGTGTCGCGGACCGGCGCCCGGGCGGGCAGGCCGTCGCCACCGTCGACGTGCGACCGGTCGGCGGCATGGCACAACCCGTCGTCGAAGGCATCGTCAGCCACGTCATGGGTACCGTCGCGGAGGCCGCCGCCAAGAGCATCGTCGGTGGTGCCAGCGCCGCCATCGGCCGCGGCGCGATCGAGCAGGTCGGCACCGCGGTCGCCGTCGGCGCCGCCCGCACCGCGACCACCTCCACCGTCGCCAAGGCCGTCGGGCTGTTCACGGTCGTCATGGTGCCGCTGGACGTGCGCAAACTGTTCAAGGACTTCAACGAGGGCAAGGCGCGGCTCATCCAGGGCATCGCCGCGACGTACGAGCGCAGCCGGTGGCTCTACGCCGGCCGCATCCGCGACACGCTGGCGCCGATCGCCGACGGGGCGGTCGAGGACCTCCGGGCGGCGGCCCGATCGGGGCTCGTCCCGGCGGACTCCGAGGAGCAGCGGTGGGCGGAGCTGGCGGCCGCCGCCGACAACGCCGCCAACGCGATGCTGCAGATCAAGCAGACTATGGACACCGCCGCAGCCGTAGGCCATGACCGCCGCTGAGCATGCCGCCGGGTGCCTGGCGGTCCTCGACGCCGCCGTCACCCTCGCCGAGACGGCGGCGACGCTCGCGGAGGCGCCGTGCCCCGCCGGCCAGCAGCTGCGCCGCATGCGCGAGGACTGGGCCGGGACCACCCTGCGGGTCGCGGTCGTCGGGGCCTCCTCCACCGGCAAGAGCACCCTGCTGCAGCACCTCTTCGGTCCGGTGCCGCTGCCGACCGGACGCACGGCGACGACCGCGGCGGTGACCGTCCTGCAGCACGGCCCGGCCGCCGAGGCCGAGGCCCACCTGCGCACGGCGCTGACCATCGACGCCGACGCCGTGCGCTCCGGGCAGCGAGGGCTTGGCGCCGACGACGACCTGCGCCGGGCCCTCGCTGCCTGGTGCGCGGAACCCGACGCGTACGGGCTGCTCGGCATCACCCGCACCGTCGGGCGGACCTCGACCCCGCTCACCGCCGCGGACCTCGACGCGTCCCTGCCGGCGGCGGCCTGGCGGACCGGCCGGATCGACGTGACCTTCGCCGAGGCACCGCCGCTGCGCTTCGACCTGACCGACGACGAGGGCGCCCGGGCCTTCGCCGCCGCCGTCACCGACCCGGTGCAGGCGCTGCGCGTGTCCCGTGCCGTGTGCCGGCTGCCGCACCCCCGGCTGGACGGGGTCACCGTCATCGACACCGCCGGGTTCGGCTCCCCGTCACCGCTGCACGACCAGCTGTCTGCGGAACTGCTGCAGCGGCGCCCGGACATTCTCGTCGTGCTGCTCGATGCCCGCCGGCCCGACAGTCCCCCGAGCCACGACGCGCTCGGCGCGATCCGCCCGGTCCTCGCGGGCCACGACCGGGTGCGCCTCGTCGTCGGGCTCACCCACGCCGACCGCGCTCTGCGCAGCCACCTCGCCGACCTCGACCTCGACGCGACTCCGGCGCTCGTCGAAGACTTCATCGACGTCTCGTACCGCCGGGCCGCCGCCCTGCTCGCCGAGGAGCTGGGGATCGCCCCCGCGGCGATGCCGGCGATCCTGCCGCTGGCGCTGTCCCGGCAGGCACCGCCACAGCTGCGGCACCAGGTGGACGACTTGTGGAAGCAGGTCGAGCAGCTCGGCGGCGCCGGCGTCGACCGCGACACCTGGATCGCCCGCGGCCGGATGGCCGCCGCCGTGATCCAGGACCTGGCCCGGTTCTGCGTCCGGCATTCACAGCAGCTGCGGCTGGAGCACGAGGAGCTGCGACGCCACGCCGACGAGGTCCGGCAGCGGGGCCGCTCCAACCTCGCCGGTCACGCCGCGGCCCGCGCCGGCGTGGCCCGTGCGGTCCGCAGCATCCGCACCGCCGTCGTCAGCGAACGCACCACCCTGCTGAGCGGCATCGACCAGCTGCGCAGGGACAAGGACTTCCGGCGGTACCTCACCGACGAGTACCCCGACGCCCTGCACCGGGCGGTGACCGCCATCCGCGGCGTCGCCGAGGCGCACCACAAGGAGCTGCGCCGCAAGTTCATCGTCCCCGGCCTGCTGGCACCGGTCCTGCTCGACGACCGCGTGCTGCGCCCGGACGGCCGAACCACCGCCGCGGCGAAACGCCGGATCTCGGGCCTGTCGCACCGGATCAAGCAGGGCTGGAGCTTCGCGCTGGGCAGCATCGCCGACCTCGCCGCCCGGGACCTCGGCGCCGCCCGGGCGCAGCTGAGCCAGCACGCCTACCACCAGCTCAACCAGGTCGGCCTGCACCTGGAGCACTGGGTCAACCACATCAACCGGCTCCTGTCCGCCGACCTCGCCGCCGTCCGCCGCCACGACCAGCGCCACCGCGCCCAGCTGCACGAGCTCACCACCCGCATCGCGGCGAACCGGCAGCGCGCCGACCGGCTGCAGTCGTGCGCCCGCGAGGCCGAGGCGCTGCCCGCCACGCTGCCCAGGTAGCGCACCCGCTGTTCAGGTCCGCACCCTGCCTATGCTGGCCCCATGTTCTCCGACGCGGACCTGCCGCTGTACTACGAATGGCACGGCGAGCCCCGCGCCGACCGCCGGCCGCTGCTGCTCATCCACGGCGGCGGGTCAACGATCGAGTCGAACTGGGGCCGGCTCATCCCGCTGCTGCGCGACTCCCGCCGCCTGCTCGCCGTCGAGCTGCAGGGGCACGGCCGGACCGGGGCGGGTGAGGGGCCCGCGTCGTTCGAGGGTTCCGCCGACGGCGTCGCCGCGCTGCTGGCGGAGCTGGGCGTGGGGCCGGTCGACGTGCTCGGCTTCAGCAACGGCGGCCAGGTCGCGATGCAGCTCGCCGCGCGCCACCCGGCGGCGGTCGGCCGCCTCGTCGTGGCGTCGGCGCCGTTCCGCCGCGACGGCATGGTCGACGGCTTCTGGGAGGGCATGGCCGGTGCGACGTTCGAGCACCTGCCGCAGGTGTACCGCGACGCCGACCTCGCGGTCAGCGGCGACCCGGCCCACGCCGAGCGGATGTTCGAGCTGGACCGCGAGCTGATGCTCACCGGATTCACCGACTGGTCCGACGCCCTGCCCGCCGCGATCGCCGCGCCGACCCTGGTCGTCGTCGCCGACCGGGACGTGGTGCGGGTCGAGCACGCCGCGCGCCTGGCCGCCCTCATCCCCGGCGCCCGCCTGCTGGTCGTCCCCGGCAACCACGGCGACTACCTGGGCGAGCTGGCCGCGGCGAGCGACCCGGGCCCGCTGCGCCGCACACTGCCCTTCGTCGAGGACTTCCTCGCCGACAACGCCGCCTGAACCCACTCCCCCGCGACGGCGGCGTCGAAGCGGTCGGCCGGCTCGAGAAACGCGTCCCCCCAGCCGCTGGAGATCGCGACCTCCTGGATGGGACCGGTCGGCGCGAAGAGGATCGACAGCCCCACGGGTGTACCACCGGCCGCGACGTGGTCGACGGTCGTGGGCCTTGCCGCGAGGACGCCGGCCGGCACCGTGACGTACTCGGCGGCGGCGCCGTCGCGGACGAACGGGATGAGGCCGTACACCTTCTCGCCGGGGGCCGGCTCGGTGACGCCCGGACCACGGGTGGCCGGGGCATCGCAGCCGGCACGCTGAACGGCTGGGCGACCGTGAATGCCGGCACGGCGTCCGTACCGGCCTGGGCGGGGCTGGCCAGTCAGGTGGTGTCGCGGGCCGCGTTGATGCGCAGCGCTTCCTCGAGCTGGTCCTCGAGGATGATGATCCGGCAGGCGGCCTCGACGGCGGTGCCCCCATCGACCATGTCCCGCGCGCGGGCGGCGAGGCGGAGCTGATAGCGGGAGTAGCGGCGGTGTCCGCCGCCGGAGCGGTGCGGGGTGATGAGTTTCAGCTCGTCGAGGCGGCGCAGGAAGCCCTGCGAGGTACCGACGATTTCCGCGGCACGGCCCATGGTGTAGGCCGGGTAGTCCTCGTCACCGAACATGTCATCGGGTTGGGCCATAGATCCTCCAGGTCGAGGGCCCCGGCGCTACTGCGCCGGGGCCCAAGGGTTTATGGGTCAAACACCATCTACCGGCACGTTCGCCGGCTTGTCGTGTCCGCACCGGACGCCACAGACAGCGTCGGGTGCGAGGATCGCATATGCGTGACCGAAGACCACCTCTCGTTCGATGGAGACTGCGGTGTCCACCCCGGCGGAACTGCTGCCGGTGCGGGCGATCCAACGGTGTACGGCCCTCCCTTTCCTCTACTTTTCTTACCGCGTGCCGAACTCCGCGGGTGCTGTGGGTCCACGCAACTTCATGACCCTCACCTGCGGATGAAACCGTGCTACGGGCGATGCCACCAACACCTTCTCTGGCTCACCCATCGTCCTTCCGTGCCGAGCGAACCTGCGGTGTTGCTGCCGGCTCAGCTCCTGCGCCCAACGGGTGGGGCGCTTCGTCAGCGTCTTTGTGTTCTCTGCTCTCGACCTGAAAAACGTTAGCCGACAGCAGCGAGCATGTCTAGCTTCTCCACCATAGATTTTCTCGGCGGGTCGCCAGCGCCTCGGGGGCGGCGTCACCTGCCCGCCCATCTCTGACCCGTCACGCCCGCCGCCCCCGGAACCACCGCCCCCGGCTCGGGAATCCTCGGCCGCGCAGTCGCATCCATCTCTGTCGCATCGAGTTGCGGGTGACAAATGGGTCGGTATCTTCGAGCCCGAGCACCGACAAAGGATCGAGGTGAACGATGCCGCTCCTGACCGAGATCGGCATGCCGTCGGCCGGCAAGGTCACGATCGTCCTCAGTGGCGAGCTGGAACAGCAGACCGCTGATCAGTTCCGCACGACGGTCCGTGCAGCACTGCAGCTGGAGCCGACCGTGCTGACAGTGGACCTCGCACTGATCACGTTCATGGACTCGTCAGGTCTCAGCGCGATCGTGGCCGCCAAACGCTGGTGCGACGACGCCGGCTGCAGCCTGGACCTCGAAGCGCTGACCCCTGCGATGCACCAACGGATCCAGGTCAGCGGCCTCGCCGACCTCTTCGGCCTGCCGGAACCACCGGCATGACAACGCCGCGATGAGGCGGGGTTCGAGGAGCCGCCATGGTCACCTGCGCGCTCATCGGTGGGCTCCTGCGCGTGCATGAGTCGTGCGAGGTGATCGGTCTTGACGCGGTCGTCGAAGGGCGGGTCGAGACGAACCCGCGGCCGGCTGACACGGCAACGCCGGCCATGGCGGGGGTGCCGGTCAGCTGGTGTCGAGAGGAATGCAGAACCGCAGTACCGTGCCACGACCGGCCGGGCTGACGATCTCCATCTGGCCGCCGAGGGTCTCGATGCGGTCCTGCAGGCCGATCAGTCCCGAACCCTGGCCCGTGGTGGCGCCCCCGATGCCGTCGTCTCGGATCGAGAGTTGAAGGGTCGATTCGCCGGCCTCGGCGTTGACGTGGACGACGGTCGCCCGGGCGTGCCTGGCGGCGTTCGTGAGTGCTTCGGACACGATGAAGTACGCGGTGATCTCGGCTCGGTCGGGGAGCCGGCGGTCGATGTCCAGCATGAGCTCGACCGGAACCGCACTGCGGCGGGCGAGCGTCTTGAGCGCCGGGCCCAGCCCACCCCTGGACAGGATCGCCGGATGGATGCCCCGGGAGATCTCCCGTAGGTCGTCGCAGACGTCGGTCAGGCCGTTCGCGGTGAGCGCCAGTTCCTTCCGGACCGTGTCCAAGCCTGGCGGCAACGTGGCTTCCATGGAGCGCAGGTGGAGACCGAGCGAGATGAGACGTTGCTGTGCGCCGTCGTGCAGGTCGCGCTCGATCCGGCGGCGAGTGTCGTCCGCGGCGGCGACGATGCGGGCGCGGGAGGCGGCGAGCTGCGTGCGGCTTTCGGCGTTGGCGACCGCGGTCGCGACCAGCTTTGTGAAGTCGATCAGGCGTGCCTCGGCGGCAGCCGATATCGGCGTGGGTGACGTGGTCGAGGCGATGGCTGCGCCCCAGAGACGGCCCTCGACCACGACCGGCACGGCGACCCCCGAGCGAATGCCGAGCTGCCGCAGCCTCGCGGCGGTGGGGCCGGCCGCGTGTGCATAGCTCACTCGGGCCGGGTGGCCGGTGCGCTTGACGATCCCGGATACGCAGTCACCTTCGAGCGACAGGACCGTACCGGCCGGCATCTGGGCGATGCCGGGCTCGTTGCGGCCCGAGACGAGGGTGCCCATGCCGCTCGGCTCGAAGCGGACGAGCCCGGTGTTCTGGGGGCCGCAGATCCGGCGCAGCTCCGCCGTCACCGCGTCGAAGACTTCGGCCGGGGCGGCTCCCTGCGCGACCAGGACCGCCACCCGCCGCATCGCGGCCTGTTCCTCGACCAGCCGGGCGGACTCTTCCTGGCTTGCCCGCAGCGAGCTGGTGATCGCCTCGCGTTCGCATCCGGCAACCAGGAGCGACTCCAGCGACGGCACCACCCGCCGTCGCAGGCGTTCCAGCGTCGGTCCGGGGAGGTCCGCCGGGACCAGCAGGGTGGCCAGGCGCGTCGCGTGGTCATACAGCGGCAGCGCGACCAGCCGCTCGCCTCCGCCGACCGCACCGAGCTCGATGGCCGCGGACCGCAGGCCGAACACCGCCGCGATCCGCTGCGACGCCGGGCCGAGGACCGAGCGCAGGTCGCCGGCGCGCAACAGCCGGCGGGCCAGCTCGGCGGCGAGGTCGGCCTCCTGGCGTCGCTGCACGGCCTCGGCGTTGCGGGACCGGGCCAGCTGGGCAAGGAAGCTGGTCAGCAGCCCGGCTCCGATGAAGATCACGACGCTCTGCAGATCCCCGCGGGCGTTGAGGTGGAACCCCCAGGAGGGCTTAGCGTGGAAGTAGTTGAAGGCCAGAGCGCTGACCACCGAGGTCACCACGCCGAGCACGGCACCCCACACGGTCGAGATGACCAGGACGCCGCAGAGGTAGACCACGCTTCTGGCGCCTTCCGCGGCGCCCGCCTTGAGCGGGAACAGCAGGGCGGTCTCCGCCGCGATGAGCACCACGGAAGCGATCAGCCCGACCGCGAGCGGCGGCGGCTCCGGACGGAGCAACAACGCCATCAGGCGTGCCCGCATCAGGGACACCCTCCACCTTGCGACGACACGCACCGGTCGCGTCCGGCGCGTGATCGCGGCAACGAGCCGCGCGGCGGAAACCGGACGGAACCCCACGTCTCCGGCCCAATGGTAGCCCGGACGCAGCCAAGGCCGGGTAGCCGACGGCGAGCGCCCGCACAGCCTCTCTGCGGGCGCTCGATCCTCGCTGGAGTCACCGCTCTCCGCTCGGTGATCAGCCGCGTTCCCGACCACTGTCGAAGACCAGCGTCGCGCCGATCCAGGTCTGTACGACGGCCAAGGCGGCCAGATCCGCCGGCTCGGTCTCCAGTGGGTCCGCGGCCAGGACGACGAAGTCGGCGAACTTGCCCACCTCGAGCGAGCCGACCCGATCCTCCCAGCCGATCGCGAACGCCGACCACTCGGTGTACATCCGCAGCGCCTCCTCGACCGTGACCGCCTCCTGGGCATCCAGCACGTCGCCGTCGTTGGTACGCCGGGTGACCGCGGCCTGCATCGCCGGGAACGGGTGGTGCTGGTCCTCGGTGATGCCGATCGCGTCGGAGTTGCCCGGAATCGGCAAGCCGTGGTCGATCAGCGTGCGGAACGGCATCACGGTGCCGATCCGGTCGGTGCCCAGGTGCGCGACGTATCCGGCCGCGGTGGTCAGGATGAAGGCCGGCTGCGGAACGGGCACGACTCCGGAGGCCGCCAGCCGCTTGATCCGTTGGTTGGTCATGAACATGTTGCCCGCGTGCTCGATGCGGTGCCGGGCGACGCCGTGGCGCTCGGCCGGCAGTGCCAACGCACCGTCGAGCGCCTGGTCCAGGGCACGGTCGCCGATCGCGTGCATGGCGATCTGCAGCGCGGCGGCATCGGCGGCGGCGACCAGGGCGGCGACCTCCCCGTCGGTGAACGCGAGCTCGCCGCGGTAGCCGGGCTGGCCGGGGTAGTCCTCGTGGAGGGCCGCCGCCCCTGCGGTGAGCCCGCCGTCGAGGAAGACCTTGAAACCGACCATCGCGAGATGGTCCGGGTCGAGGGCGTCGATCCGGTCCTTGGTACGGCCGGTGCGCACGTCCTCGGCCGACACCACAGCCTCCAGCTTCGGGTACAGCGCGGCGCGCAGCACCAGGTCACCGTCGGCGGCAACCGCGGCGATCGCTTCCAGCCCCGTGCGGTGCAACGGGATGTCGCCGATCGCGGTCACCCCGACGGCGAGGTACCGGTCCTGCACTCGCTTGATCGCCGCCGCGAGCTCCGGGACCGACGGCTGCGGGCCGCCGAGCGGCTCGAACATGTCGTAGGTGCGGCCGGTGGCGACGCCGGTGGTCGGGTCGCGCTCGATGCGGCCGCCGGGTGCGTTCGGAGTGTCGTCGTCGACCCCCAGCAGCTCCAGGCCCAGCGAGTTGAAGACGTTGATGTGGTAGCTCGCCCGGTACATCACCGGGTGGGTGGTGCTGACCCGGTCCAGGTCGTGCCGATCGGGATAGCGCCCCTCGGCGAGCTTGAGGTTCTGGTAGTGCTCCCCCTGACCGAGGATCCACTCCCCGGCGTTCGTGGCGGCGGCGCGCTCCGCGAGCACGGAGACGATCTCCTCGATGCTCGACACCCGCGACGAGCGGCAGTCGACGGCGAGCTCCCAGGAATAGGCGAGCAGCTCCAGGTGGGAGTGGCAGTCGATCAGCCCGGGGATCACCGCCGCGCCGGCCAGGTCGACGACCCGTGCGTCTCCCGCGCCCGCGAGAATCTCCTCCGTCGTCCCGACCGCCGCGACCCGGCCGTCCTCGACGCGAAACGCCTCCGCGACGGTTCCGGCCAGGTCCATGGTGCGGACCCGGCCACCGACGAAGCACACCGTCTCTGTTGGCACTGCTCTACCTCTTTCTGGGCATGGTTGTGAAGCCGCCGTCGCGGGTGAGGCCGACAGTGGCGGGTCGGGAAGCGATTCAGCGGACGGCAGGCATCTGCACGGTCTTGGTTTCCAGGTACTCCTCGACGCCGAGCCGCCCCCGCTCCCGTCCGAGGCCACTGCTGCGCATGCCGCCGAACGGCAGGGCCGGCTCGCTGATCAAGGGGGTGTTGACGCCGACCGAGCCGGCCTTGAGCTTGCGGGCAACCGCGGTCGCGGCGGCCTGGTCACCGCCGAACACGTACGCCGCAAGGCCGTACTCGGTCGCGTTGGCCAACCGGACCGCCTCGTCGACGTCGGCGCAGCGGATGACGCTGAGCACCGGGCCGAAGAACTCCTCGCCGAGCACGGCGGGCTGGCTCTGCCCTTCGGCCATCAGCAGCGTCGGCGCCAGGAACGCGCTGGCTGCGTTCTCGGCGGTTCTGGCACCGCCCGCGACGACGGTCGCGCCGCCCGCCACGGCCTGGGCCAGCTGCGCCTCGATCCGTTGCACGGCCGCGTGGTCGATGAGCGGGCCCATCGTGGTCGCCGGGTCGAGCGGGTCGCCGAGGACGATCTGGTCGACCGCCGCGGCGAGCTCGGCGACCAGGTCGCCGGCTTTCGACTCGACGACGTAGACGCGGTTGGCCGCCATGCATGCCTGCCCGGCGTTGAGGAACCGGGCCCGGACCAGGTCACGGGCGGTCTGGGCGACGTCCGCGTCGGGGAGTACCACCGCGGCCGCGTTGCCGCCCAATTCGAGAAGGACCCGTTTGATCGACGACGCGGCCTTGCGCATGACGAGCTCGCCCACCTTGCGCGACCCGGTGACGCTGATGCACCCGACCTCGGGGGCGTCGAGCAAGGCGTCGCTGACCCGCTGTGGATCGCCGGCGACGACGACGTTGAGGACACCGGGTGGGAGTCCGGCGTCGGCGAAGCAGCGTGCGATGGCCAGCGCGGTGAGCGGCGTCTGCGGGGCCGGCTTCAGCACGACCGTGCAGCCGGCTGCGAGTGCGGCGCCGACCTTGCAGGCCACCATGAACGCGGGGAAGTTCCACGGCGTGATCGCCACGACAACCCCGATCGGCTCGTGCAGCACCAGGGCGTCGCGTCCGGGCGCGACGCCGGGCCATGCCTCGCCGGGCAGCCGCAGCGTCTCGTGGCTGAACCACTCGAAGAAGCGGACCGTGTTGCGGGCCTCGCCGGTCGCCTCGGCCAGCGGCTTGCCGGTCTCCGCGCTGATGAGCTCACCGAGCGCCTCGACCCGCTCCCCCAGTAGGTCGGTCGCTCGGCTGAGGACCTCGAAGCGCTGCCAGCCGGTGGCCGACGACCACCCGTCGAGGGCGGCCGCCGCCGAAGCGACCGCCGCGGCCGCCAGGTCCGCGTCGGCGTCGCCGACCGCGCAGATCGTTGCCCCGGTGGCCGGGTCGCGGACCTCGAACGTGTCCGGGGAGTCGACCACCCAGGTGCCGCCGATCCACGAGCCCGGGCTGTCCCCCACGAGCTGTGCGACCAGATCGGTCGTCCGGCTGCTCATCGAGCGCCCTCGGCGCCGCAGGCGGCGTATTCGGCCTCGGCGACCTCACCGGTCCACTCGACGTCGCCGAAGTGGAGCACCAGCTGGATCAGCTGGGCCGCGGCGGTGGCGCCGTGCCAGTGCTCAACCCCGGGCTCGGTCCAGACGACGTCGCCCGGGCGCATCACCACCACCTCGCCGCCGCGCTCCTGGATCCAGCCCTCGCCCGAGACGGTGTAGAGCATCTGGCCGCCCGGGTGCCGGTGCCAGTGCGTGCGCGACCCGGGCGCGAAGAACATGTTGAGGGCGCGGGTCCCGCCGTCGGCCAGGACGATGTCCGACCAGACCTGTCCGGTCGTGGTCGCCGGTCGCATGGCCGAGACCCGGTCCGCCGGAATACCTCGTCCGATGATCATCGTGCTCCTCTGGTTCGTGTGGTCGGGTCAGTCGGTGCTACGGCGGACGTCGGCCAGCACGCGGTTGCTCGCGTTGTAACCGGTGACGCCGCTCATGAAGTTGCCCGGCCAGTTGCCGACGCCGGTCAGGTAGAGCCCCTCGACCGGGGTCCGGTAGTCGGCGCAGCCGGGGATCGGCCGCGAGTCGAAGATGCGTCCGGGCACGATGTCGCCGTGAGCGCCGTTGCCCTCGACCAGGGCGAATTCGCGCTCGAGGTCCAGCGGCGAGTAGACGTGGACGCCGGCCAGGATCTCGGACAGGTTCGGGATGTGCTCCTCCAGCGTGCTGACCACGGCCTTGCCCAGGTCGTCGCGCTGCTCGTCCCAGGTGCCCTCGGCCAGGTGATACGGAACTCCCCGGACACTGAGGCTCACGAAGTGGCAGCCTGGCGGGGTCAGCGAGGGGTCGTGCGCCGAGTCGATCATCGCGGTGACGGTGGGCCGCCTGGTCCAGCGGCCGAGCACCGCCTCGTTGTAGGCGTTCTGCAGCACGTCGATGCTGGCCGCGATCCGGAAGTTGGTGCCGAGGAAGAGGCGGTTCTCCTCCTCGTCCTGGGCGGCGGCGAACCGTGGGGTGCCCTCGAGCGCGAGATGGACCTTGGCGGAGGTGCCCTTCATGCTGACAGCCTGTGCGACGTCGTACAGGTCCTCCCCGATGTCCTCGGGTCCGACCAGCCTGGTCAGCGTCAGCTTCGGGTTCGCGTTGGAGACGACCCGCGGCGCGCGGAACTCGCGCCCGTCGCTGAGGACGACACCGAGGACCCGCTGGTCCTTGCAGAGGATGCGCTCGACCTCCGCGCCGGTGAGGATCGTGGCTCCGTGGGCGCGGGCGGACGCTGCCATCGCGCCGGTCACGGCGCCGATGCCGCCGAGCGGTGCGGCGTTGCGCATCATCAGCTCGTTGTCGTCGTGGCTGCCGGCACCGCGCAGCGACTCTTCCCACAGCGGCCGCTGCAGCAGCAGGTAGCCGCTGCCGGGGGTGCGCGGGCCGACGAAGTTGGTCGCGACCGCGGTGCCGGCGAAGAACGCCTGCAGCTGCGGTGACGAGAGCCGCTCCTCGAGGATGTCGGCGACCGAACCGAACATGATCGACTCGAAGTCGTGGCGCTGGCGCGGGGTGGTGAAGCGGGCGGCCACCTCGGCGAACGACGGCGGCGGGTCGTAGAAGGAGACGTTCATCCGCCGGGCGACCGAGGCGTACAGCTCGATGACCGACGCGTAGCCGTCGAGGTCCGCGTCTCCGTGCGCGAACTGCCGCATGACCGCCCGGCGCTTGGCCCGGTCCGGCCAGGCCGGCAGGGCCCGGCCGTCCGTGAAGAGGGTCAGGGATCCCAGCGGCGGGTGGGCGAAGCGGAGTCCGTGCTTCTCCAGCTCCAGCTCGGCGACGATGCGCGGATCGAGGCTGTGGCTGGCATTGGCCACGCTGCTGCCGCGGTAGCCCGGGAAGATCTCTTCGGTGACGCAGGTGCCACCGACGATGTCGCGCCGCTCCAGGGCAAGCACTTTCAACCCGGCCCGAGCCAGGTACCCGGTGGCCACCAGACCGCTGTGTCCGGTCCCGACGACGATCACGTCGTACGCCTGCTCCATCCGCTTCCTCTCGTTCCGTCGCTGTTGCATGGTCAGCCCAGCGGACGGATCCGCCGGGCCGAGACGCGCCATCCCGCACCGGTGCGGGTCACGGTGTCGCGGTAGATCGCGGCGGTGACCTGCCCGCCGGCCCGCAGGGCGAGCGCCTTGCTCTCGCATTCGGCGGTGTCGTCGTCGACGCCGTTCACCACCACGTTCGTGATGTGGTGGCTGACCGCGGGCGTCGCGATCGCCTTGAAGGCCGTGATCACCTCATCAAGCCCGTCGGCCGTGAGACGCCCCGGGTTGTCGAAGGAGATGTCGGCCGCGAAGACCTCTCCAAGCCGGTCGTACTCATGGGCGTCGAGGAGGTAGGCGACCCGGTTGAGGACGTCCTCGATCGCGCGCGCATCGGCCGGGCTCATGGGTTGGTTGATCACTGGACTCCTTCAAATACTTCCATACAGTGGAAGTCCAACTTCCGTACCATAGGATGCCCTCGGATCCGAACGCGGTCAAGCGCCACCACGGCATTCGCGAGAGCGGTCGGAAGAAGATCCCGAAGGAGACCCGAATGACGATGCGCGAGCCGACCTGTGCCGACCGGACCTGGGTGAACGAGGCGATCCGCCGAGTCGAGGCGGACGCCAACCGCAGTTCCGACACCCACCTGCTGCCCTTCGACCTGCCCGGCCGGCACGGCATCGACCTGTACCTGAAGGACGAGTCCTCGCACCCCACCGGGAGCCTCAAGCACCGGCTCGCCCGCTCGCTGTTCCTGTACGCGCTGTGCAACGGCTGGATCGGCCCGACCACGACGGTGGTCGAGGCGTCCAGCGGCTCGACCGCGGTGTCCGAGGCGTACTTCGCCCGCCTGCTGGACCTGCCGTTCATCGCCGTCGTCCCGGCCTCGACCAGCCCGGCCAAGCTCGAACTGATCGAGTGGCACGGCGGGCGCTGCCAGATGGTGGATCATGCAGGGCAGGTGTACGACGAGGCGCGACGCCTCGCCGCCGAACTCGGTGGCCACTACCTCGACCAGTTCACCTACGCCGAGCGGGCCACCGACTGGCGCGGCAACAACAACATCGCCGAGTCGATCTTCGAGCAGATGTCCGGCGAGGCACACCCGGTGCCGGCCTGGATCGTCGCCAGCGCCGGCACCGGCGGAACGGCGGCGACCATCGGGCGCTACCTTCGCTACCGGCGCCACCCGACCCGGCTGCTCGTGGCAGATCCCGAGCACTCGGTCTTCTTCGACGCCTGGCGCAGCGGCGATCGCGACCTGCGCTCGGCCCGAGGCTCCCGGATCGAGGGGATCGGCCGCCCACGGGTCGAGCCGTCGTTCATGCCCGATGTGATCGACGAGATGGTGCGCGTGCCGGACGCGGCGTCGGTCGCGACGATGCTGTGGACCTCCCGCCGCCTGGGCCGCCGGGTCGGGCCCTCGACGGGGACGAGCATGTGGGCGACCCTCCAGCTCATCGCCGGGCTCGAGCGGGCGGGCGAGCGGGGCAGCGCGGTGGGCCTGATCTGCGACGGCGGCGAACGCTATGCCTCGACGTACTACGACGCGTCCTGGCGTGCGGACCAGGGCATCGACGTGACCCCGTACCTCGCGGTGCTGGACGAGTACGAGCGGTCGGGATCACTTGCCGGCGTGATCGCGGGAAAGCCCGGCGACGGCTCTTGACAGGTCGCCGCCCGGGCCACAGCATCTCTGAAATGGAAGTCACACTTTCATGCCGTGGAAGCGCGACTCGAAGTGGAGCACGCAGCCGACAGGCCGCCCCGACCAAGAAGGAAGACTCATGCGCACAAGTCTCAGCGTGACCTGGGGCCGGCGTCGCGCCTGTGCCGTGCTGGCCGCGGCCGTCGTGGCCCTGGGCAGCCTCACGGCCTGCTCAGGCGGCGGAGACGAGAAGGGGTCGATCACGTACGCCGGCTTCGGCGGCACGTATCAGGAGGCCGTCAAGACAGCGCTGTTCGACCCGTACTCGAAGGACACCGGCGTCAAGGTCCTCTACGACAGCAGTGGCTCCGACGTTGCCAAGCTCGTGCAGATGTCCAAGTCCAACTCGATGACGCTCGACCTCATCGACGCCGAGGACTCCTCGCTGGCCCAGTTCATGGCCGCCGGCGTGCTGCAGCCGATCGACACCAAGAGCCTCAGCGGATTCGCCGACCCGAGCGCGGTCACCGAGTACTCGGTGCCGTGGTACACCTTCTCCCGCAACCTGTTCTGGAACAAGGACAAGGTGCCCAGTGGCCTCCACTCCTGGGCCGACCTGTTCGACACCAAGCGCATCCCGGGCAAGCGCGGCATGGTGGGGCTGCCCTGGGGCATCCTCGAGGGCGCGCTGATCGCCGACGGCGTCAAGGCCGACCAGCTCTACCCCCTCGACCTCGACCGCGCCTTCGCCAAGCTCAACACCATCCGCAAGGACACCGTCTTCTTCCGCTCCAACGGTGACCTGCAGAACGCGATCTCACAAGGCGAGATCACGCTCGGCTACGGCAACCTCGCGCGGATCAAGAGCATCGCCAAGAGCGGCGCGGTGCCGCTGGACTACACCTGGCAGGGCGCGGTCCTCTCCGTTCAACAGCTCGTCATTCCCAAGGGAGCACCGGACGAGCAGGACGCCTTCAAGGCGATCGAGTACTCACTGAAGCCCGAGGTCCAGAAGAGCATCATGGACAAGCTCGGCTACACGCCGTCGCTGAAGTCGGTGCTCGACGGCCTCGACGCCAAGACACGCGCCGACCTGCCCGGCACCGCGGAAACCACCAGTGACGAGACCTTCCGCATCGACGTGAACTGGTGGGCCAAGAACGGCGCGGACGTGCTCAAGCGCTGGCAGGACTGGCAGAACGGGTGACCACCACTCCGGCATCCCCACAATTGGACCGGTCGGTGCCGGCCTCCCGCACGGACGGAGGCCGGCGCCGCCGGCGGCGCGGCTGGGACCTCAGCGGGATTCCCGCGGTCGCTGTCGTGACCCTGGTCTTCGTGCTGCCCGTCGCGATCCTCTGCCTGCGCAGCGTCACGGAACCGACCCTCGGCCTCGAGAACTTCACCCGGCTCCTCGGGCACTCCGGCTATGTCGACAACATCGTGCGGACGATCCTGATCTCCGCGGCCTCGACGTTGGTGGCGCTGCTCCTCGGCTACCCGATCGCATACCAGATGGTGCACGGCGGCACCTGGCTGCGCACCTTCCTGACGGTGGCGGTCATGGCGCCCTACCTGACCTCGATCCTGCTGCGGTCGTTCTCCTGGCTGGTGATTCTCGGACGCCAGGGCCCGATCAACAAGCTGATCGAGCACTTCGGGTTGGAACCGCTCCAGATGGTCTTCACCCCGATCGCGGTCGTCGTCAGCCTCTCCCACTACCTGCTTCCGCTGATGATCCTGCCGCTGGCCGCCACGATGCGCTCGGTCGACGGCTCACGGATGCGCGCCGCGACCAGTCTCGGCGCCGGGCCGGCCCAGGCGTTCGTCCGGATCTATCTGCCGTTGACCAAGCCCGGCATCCAGGCGGGATCGGTCCTGTGCTTCGTGTACGGCATCGGCGCGTTCGTGATCCCGGCGCTGCTCGGCGGCTCCAAGGGCAGCATGCTCGGCCCACTGATCCACAGTGCGATCAAGCAGAGCGCCGACTACGGCCTCGCCGCGGCCGCCGCCCTCGTGCTCGGCGTCCTGGTCCTGGCCATCGTCCTCGTCTTCCAGCGGCTGACAGGGATGTCGACGACCGATCTCGCCGGGCGGCCCGGCACCGCGGTCACCCGCTCCCCCCGCGCCATGCGCAGCGGCGGACGCGCCCTCAGGCTCGCCGGACGCGCAGTCGGCGCGCTCGACCGCCTCGGCGTCACCCGCAGCCGCGGACTGCCGAAGGTCGTGGCCGCCGTCCTCGGTGCACTCATCCTGGCGCCGCAGTTCATCGTCATCCCGATCTCGTTCGCCGCCACCGAGGCCCTGGTCTTCCCACCGGTCGGCTACTCGCCCCAGTGGTACTCGGAGTTCTTCACCGAGAGCTGGCTCGATCCGCTCACGGTCAGCCTCCGGATCGGGCTCTTCGTGACCGTCATCGCGGGAGTGCTCGGGACGCTCGCCGCGATGAGCGTCGTCCGGGGAACGGTCCGCGGGTGGACAGCGCTGACCTCGACCCTGATGATGCTGCCGCTGCTGTTCCCGACGGTGGTCGCCGCCGCCGGCTTCTACGTGGAGTTCGAACGGATCGGACTCGTCGACACCGAGCTGGGAATCGTCTTGGCCCACGTGACGCTGGCGCTGCCGTTCGTGTTCAGCGTGGTCAGCGCGGGGCTCCGCTCGCTCAACCCGGTCTACGAACGAGCCGCTTCCAGTCTGGGTGCGAGCCGGGCAGTCCAGCTGCGCCGGGTCGTGCTGCCGCTGATCGCCCCGTCCATCGTGACCGCGGCCCTCTTCGCGTTCCTGACCTCCTTCGACGAATCGACGGTCGCGATCTTCCTCTCCGGCGTTCACGTCAAGACGCTCCCGAAGCGGATCTTCGAGGCGCTCTCGCTGGAGACCAACCCGACCGTGGCGGTGATCTCCGTCTTCGTCATGGCGTGCGCCGCTGTCATCTGGCTCGGCTATGCGCTGTTCCGCCGCCTCACCCGGACCTCGAGGAGCAACCCATGACCGCCCGCCACGGCGCGATCCATTTCGACAACGTCCGCAAGGAGTACGCCGACCACGTCGCCGTCGACGACCTCACCCTCACGATCGAGCCCGGTGAGTTCTTCACCGTCCTCGGCCCGTCAGGATCGGGCAAGACCACGACCCTGATGATGCTCGCCGGCTTCACCGAGCCGACCTCGGGGACCATCCGTGTCGACGGCGTCGACATCGCGCACGTGCCGAGCGACAAGCGCAACATCGGCGTCGTGTTCCAGGACTACGCGCTCTTCCCCCACATGTCGGTCCGAGACAACCTCGCCTTCCCACTGGAGATGCGCAAGGAGCCGCGCGAGATCATCACCGAGCGTGTCAACCGGGCACTCGAGCTCGTCGACATGACTGCCGCCGCCGACCGGCGGCCCGACCAGCTCTCCGGCGGCCAGAAGCAGCGCATCGCGGTGGCGCGCGCAGTGGTGTTCGATCCGGCGTTCCTGCTCATGGACGAGCCACTGGGCGCCCTCGACCGAAAGTTGCGGCAGCGCCTGCAGGTCGAGCTCCGGCAGCTCCAGCAGGCGCTGAAGGTGACAATGGTCTACGTCACCCACGACCAGGAGGAGGCGATGTCGATGTCCGACCGCATCGCCTTGATGAACCACGGCCGGATCGAGCAGATGGGGACGCCGCGGGAGCTCTACGAGCACCCCCGGTCCGCCTTCGTCGCCGACTTCCTCGGCACGAACAACATGTTCGACGTCCGTCCCGCGGGCCCGGGGCTGCTGAGCGTCGACAACGGCGGGCTGCTGCCGGTCGACGACGGCAGGGTCGTGCCCGCCGCCGGGTCCGCGGCCGCGGTGCGTCCGGAGCGGATAGCACTGACCGACATCGCGGCTGCCCCACCTGCTGGGTTCAGCCACTGCACCGGGAAGGTCACGCACCGTCTCTACCTCGGCTCGCACACGATGTACACCCTCGACTCCGAGACATTCGGACCCGTGCGGGTGCAGATGCAGCATGATGACGGCGAGCATCCCTACCGTACCGGCGAAACAGTGGGCATGATCTGGCGGACACGTGATGTGAACATCTTCGGCTCGACGGCCGAATGATGAAGGAGGACCATTGACCGAGCTGGACGACGAGCCCACCGAGCAGCGCGGCGTCAGGTCGGTGATCCGTGCGCTCAACCTGCTCTCCGCTGCCGCTCGCGGGAGCCGGACACTCACCGAGCTCGCCGGCCAGGCCGGTGTCAGCCTGAGCACCGCATCGCGACTCTTGGCGACCCTCAAGATGGCTCACTTCCTGGAACAGGACAAGGATGGTCAATTCGTCCCCGGACCCGAGCTGACCGCGCTCCTGTATGCCGGCGACCAGTGGTCGGGTATCCGCAGGCTCGCAGGAGAAGCCGCCTCCAGCCTCCGGGACGAGCTCGACGAGACCGTGGCGTTCTTCGTCCGGTCCGGCAATGACCGTGTCTGCATCGAGTCGGCGGAGTCCGGCAGGCTCGTGCGCAGGGTTTGCCACCCCGGCGAGCGTGGGCCGGTCTATCTGGGCGCCGCAGGCAAGGCCCTCATCGCCTTCAGCAACGCCGAGCACGGCTACCTCGGTCTGCCGCCGGGCACCGACGAGTTCAAGACAGAGTCCGGTGCCGTACGCACCTTGGCAGATCTGCGGGCCGAATGCGTCGTCATCCGAGAACGCGGCATAAGCTACAGCGGCCGTGAGTCGACCGAGGAATCGTGGTCGGTGGCAGCGCCCATCTTCCAGGGCGACCTCCTCCTCGGCGTCCTCGCCGTGGTCGTCCCGATGACCCGGGCCGACGAGCAGTACATCGCGAAGGTCCAGGCGGCTCTGCGGCGAGCGGCGCCGGCTTACAGCCGCTGAGTGCCCCACTGATCGCGTCGCCGGCCCCGACATCCAAGGAGTTCACTCGCTCATGCCCGGTCGTTCGCTGCCTGGACCCGATCAGCGTGGCCTCTTCATCGGTGGTCGTTGGCGCGAGGCGGAAGAAGGGGCCACCTTCACGGTGCTCGACCCGGCCGACGGGTCCGTCCTCGCCTCGGTCGCGGACGGCTCGGTCAACGATGCGACCGAGGCACTCGACGCCGCCGCCGCCGCCCAGGAAGGCTGGGGGGCGAGTGCGCCACGCGACCGTGCGGAGATCCTACGCAGGGCGTTCGACCTGATTCGGGGCAGGACGGACGAGCTGGCCGAGCTGATGAGCCTGGAGATGGGCAAGACGATCGCCGAGGCCAGGGGTGAGGTCGCCTACGGCAACGAGTTCCTCCGGTGGTTCTCCGAAGAGGCGGTCCGCATCCACGGCCGGTGGATGCACGCTCCCGATGGCGCCAGCCGCCTGCTCACCGTCCGCAAACCGATCGGCCCCTGCCTCTTCATCACGCCGTGGAACTTTCCGCTGGCGATGGGCACGCGCAAGATCGGGCCGGCGATCGCCGCCGGCTGCACGATGGTGGTCAAGCCGGCCGAGCTCACACCACTCACGATGCTGGTTCTGGCGGACATCCTCGATGAGGCCGGGCTTCCGCCAGGTGTCCTGAACGTCGTGCCGACGTCTCGTGCCGCGGCCATGAGCGAGGCGCTGATGGCGGATCCGCGACTGCGCAAGGTGTCCTTCACCGGATCCACCCTGGTCGGACGGCAGCTCGTTCGTCAGTCGGCCGACCAGTTGCAGCGGTTGAGCATGGAACTCGGCGGCAATGCTCCATTTCTCGTCTTCGAGGACGCCGACGTCGATGCCGCGGTCGACGGCGCGATGATCGCCAAGATGCGCAACATGGGCGAGGCATGCACTGCCGCAAACCGCTTTCTGGTCCATACGGACATCGCTCAGGAGTTCGCCGGGAAGCTGGCCGATCGGATGAGCCGGCTGGTCGTCGGCCGCGGTCAGGACCCGGATGTCGACGTCGGCCCGCTGATCGATGAGCGCGCCGTCAACTCCATCCACCAGCTCGTCACCGACGCCGTCCGCGACGGGGCCCGCCTCGTGGTCGGTGGGTCCGCCCCTACGGGGCCGGGCTACTTCTACCGCCCCACCGTGCTGCTCGGTATTCGGCACGACTCGGAGATCAACCGCCAGGAGATCTTCGGACCAGTGGCCCCCATCAGCGTCTTCGCCACCGAGGAGGAGGCGGTACGCCGCGCCAACGCTACCGAATACGGCCTCGCCGCCTACGTCTTCACCCGTGACCTTTCCCGCACGATACGGCTCGCGGAACTGCTCGAGTACGGCATGGTCGCGGTGAACACCGGACTGATCTCGAACCCGGCCGCACCGTTCGGTGGCATGAAGGCCTCGGGATTCGGCCGTGAGGGCGGCTTCGAAGGAATCGAGGAGTACCTCGAGACCACCTACGTGGCGCTGCCGGCCACCTCACGACACCAGGGTTGAACCCCACCCCGACGCTCGAGCCGGGACCCGCTGGACCGGACAGGAAGCAGCTTGCGGGGCGCGTCTTGGAGCCGACTTGTCCCGAACGCCCTCGTCGAGCAGCCAACCAACGCAACCGACTACGCGGCGCCGAGGACCTTCTCGAAGCAGAACGAGTAGGTCTGCGTCTCGTACGGCGGGAAGATCGGGATGCGGGTGTAGCCGGTCTTCTCGTACAGGCGGACCGCGTCCGGCTGCCGGTCGCCGGTCTGCAGCAGCAGGCGCCGCCCGCCGAGCCGCAGCGCGGCCTGCTCGACGGCCGCGAGCAACGCGACCGACACGCCCGTGCCGCGGTGCGACGGGACGATGTACATGCGCTTGAGTTCGAGGTCGGTGCCGAGCCGGCGCAGCGCCGCGTGCCCGACCGGTTGCCGGTCGCCGGTGTAGGCGACACCCGTGTAGACGACCGTGTCCGCGTCGACGCCGTTGCGGTCGTTGAACCGGTCGGGGTAGCGCAGGCGCATCTCCGCGGCCATCGCCTCCCGCAACGTCACCGCGGCGGCGTCGTCCCAGCCGACGCTCTCGACATGCACGGTCAACGTCCGACTCGCATCCCACAATGTGGACCACCCTGCATGTCTCCAGCATCCCATGAACACTGACCGATGTCGACGAAACGCGATCTGAATTACTAGTTCCCCCATCGGTTTTGACGCCAGAATGCGGCAGCGCCTACGCTGCGCCCGTGACCGTCACGGCTGCCGCGCCGGCGCGGATGGGACGGGCGGACCTCGGCTTGCTGGCCTGCTGCGCCGGCGCCGGGTTCGCCACGCTGCTCGACTCGGTGGTCGTCACCTACGCGGTGCCGCTGCTCGGCACCACCCTGGACGCACCGGCCAGCGGCGTCCAGTGGTTCCTGTCCATCTACTCGCTGACGTTCGGGCTCGGCCTGGTGCCGGGCGGGCGGCTCGGCGACGCGCACGGCCGGCGGACCCTGTTCATCGTCGGGCTCGTCGTGTTCGCGTCCGGTGCGCTCGCCGCCGCGGCCGCGCCCGGCATCTGGTGGGCGGTCGCCGGCCGCGCCGTGCAGGGTCTGGGCGCCGGGCTCATCAGCGCCCAGGTGCTCGGCATCATCCAGGACCGGTTCACCGGGCTCAGCCGGGTCCGAGCCCTCGCGGCCTACAGCGCCGCGGGCGCGGCCGCCGCCGTGGTCGGGCCGCTCGGCGCCGCGCTCGCACTCGACCTGCTCCCCGACCACCTCGCCTGGCGGGCGGTACTGGCGCTGAACCTGCCGTTCGTCGCCGCCGTCGTCCTGCTCACCGCCCGGTTCGTCCCACGCCGGCCACCCGCGACGCGGCGGATCAGTCTCGACCTGCCCGCCATCGTCCTGGTCGGCGCGTTCGTCGTGCTCGTCACCATGCCCGTCATCGACCCGGGCATCGACGGCGGCCGGCTCTGGACCGTCGTCAGCGTGTGCGTCGCACTGGCCGCGGCGACCGTCGCCTGGGAGCGCCGCTACGCCGCCCGCGGGCGCACGCCACTGTTCGTCCCGGAGCTGATGGCGTCCCGCGGCTTCGTGGCCGGCAACCTGATCGCACTGCTGTGGTTCGGCGGTCTGCTGGCCCATTCGACGGTGCTCACGGTGTACCTGCTGCAGGGCCTCGGCTGGAGCCCCCTCATCGTCGCCGCCGTGCTGATCCCCGGCGCACTCGCACGGGTCGCCGCATCCTCCGTCAGCTCCCGCGTCTACGCCCGGCTCGGCGCCCGCACCCTGCCGATCGCCCTCGTGATCCAGGCCTGCGGCACGGCTGTGCTCGCCACGGTCAGCACCGCCGTCACCGGGGCCGGCCTCGTCGCCGCGATCGTCGCGGTCGAGCTGCTCATCAGCAGCGCCTCCGCGGTGTTCGAGCCGCCGCTGCGGGCGATCACGCTGAGCTTCGCCCCGCCGACCCACCACGGCGTCGCGGCCGCCTTCCTGCAGCTGACGCAGCGGCTGTCCGCGACCTTCCGCATCGCGCTGGTGACCGGGGTCGCCCTCACCGGCGACCTGCGGACCCTCACCACCGATGGGCTGCGGCACGGCCTGCTGATCTGCTTCGGCCTCGTCCTCACCGCGTGCCTGCTGTCCTTCAGCCCAGCCCTGCGAAGCACCGCCGCCGGAGGCAGCGGCATCGTGAAGCAGTGGCCTCAGCGGTCCGCGGCGACCGACCCGGAGTGTTGATCAGGCGCTTGACGTGAGCCATACGGATGCTGCTGGCGTCGAGTGGCCTGAGCAACGGCACACTGCTGGGCAAGCCGCTCAAGTCGGCGTCGAGGGCTGGCGCCGCCGCCCGGTCCGTGCCCTTCAGTCGGGCAGGTCGGCGATCGTGCGGGCCCAGTCGCGCAGCGGCGAGTCGGGCGCCGCCGCGGTGTACCGCCGGAACTGCTCGCGACTCTCGGCGCGGCGGATACCGCCGTGCACCGCCGGCGCCTGATGCCATCGCGTGCCCGCGCTCGGTCGCCAGCTCGCAGCGACCCCGGCGGCACCGTCGGCGGGCGACTCCACCCCGAAAAACACCTCGCGCACGCCGAGCGCCATCGCCGCGCCGAGACACATGACGCACGGCTCGAGGTTGACGCCCAGCCGCAGCGGCTCCGGATGCTCGGACCAGCCGAGCCGCTCGTCGGCCTCCATCATGGCGAGCAGTCCGGCGTGCACCAGGCGGCGGCCGTGTCCGCGTTCACGGGTGTACGCCCAGCCGACCACGTCGTCACCGGCCAGCACCACCGCACCGATCGGCAGCTCACCAACCTTCAGGCCGGCCGCAGCGGCCTCGATCGCGGCACCGACGATCTCCTCGGGGGTCACCCACCCATCCTGGCCCACCCGGGCCTGGGAACATACCGCCGACCGTCCACTCGCGGGTGGCGCGGACGGACAGGCCGACGTGGGTAGAACCGCCGATTCCGCCGACGCGGATCCGGCGACTGGCGCCTCAGGCGGGCCGGCGCAGGATCGCGCGGACCCGGCCGTCGGCGAGCACCGCGAACCGGTCTCCGTCGACCCGGGCGAGCGCGGCGCCGACCGGGTCCCCGCTGCCGTGCGACATCGACGGCCTCTCAGCTGCCGAGGAGGAAACGGGTCAGCACCCGGGTACCGAACTCGAGACCCTCCACCGGCACCCGCTCGTCGACACCGTGGAACAGCGCCGTGAAGTCCAGCTCCGGCGGCAGGCGCAGCGGGGCGAAGCCGAAGTTGCGGATGCCGAGCAGCTGGAAGGATTTGGCGTCGGTGCCGGCGGAGAGCATGTACGGCAGCAGCCGCGCACCCGGATCCTCGGCCGAGATCGCGGCGGTCATGGCGTCGACGAGGCGCCCGTCGAATGTGGTCTCCACCGGCGGGAGCTGGTCCCACTCCAGCTCGACGTCCGGCCCGAGCACCTCGGCGAGGGTCTGCTCGAAGGCTGCCTCGCGGCCGGGCAGCATCCGCCCGTCGACCGTCGCCTCGGCCAGCGACGGCACCACGTTGGTCTTGTACCCGGCGTTGAACATGGTGACGTTGGCGGTGTCGCGCAGGGTGGCGCCGATGAGCCTGGAGAGCGAGCCGAGCCGGGCGACGGCCGTCTCCGGGTCGTCGGGATCGAACGGCACCCCGGTCAGCTCGGCGACGCCCTCCAGGAACTCGCGGGTCGCGCCGGTCAGCACGATCGGGAACCGATGGGCGTCGAGCCGGGCCACCGCGGCCGCGAGCTTGGCCACGGCGTTGTCCGCGTGCACCATGGACCCGTGCCCGGCGGTGCCGCGGACCTTGAGCCGCAGCCACATGATGCCCTTCTGCGCTGTCTCCACGAGGTAGGCCCGCACCCCGTCGCCGAGGGTCAGCGAGAAGCCGCCGACCTCGCTGACCGCCTCGGTCACACCCTCGAACAGGTCCCGGTGGTGCTGGACGAGCCGGCGGGCGCCGTTGAATCCGCCGGCCTCCTCGTCGGCGAGGAACGCGAACACGACGTCGCGCGGCGGCACGATACCGTCGCGCTTGAACTGCCGGGCGACGGCGAGGCTCATGGCGACCATGTGCTTCATGTCGATGGCACCGCGGCCCCACACGTAGCCGTCGCGGATCTCGCCGGAGAACGGGTGCACAGACCACTCGGCGGGGTCGGCCGGCACCACGTCGAGGTGTCCGTGCACGAGCAGCGCGCCCCGGCCCGGATCGGCACCCGCCAACCGGACGACGACGTTGCCCCGTTTCGGTCCCGACTCGACGTACTGCGGCTCGAACCCCACTTCGGCGAGCTTCTCCGCCACGTACTCGGCGGCGGCGCGCTCGCCGGCAAGGGTCGCCGGGTCGCCCGTGTTCGTCGTGTCTATCCGGATCAGGTCGCTCGTCAGCGTGGCGACCTCGTCCACGGCGGAGCTCGTTGTCATCCGACCATCCTATAAGATTGATAGGATATTCGACCGAGACGCGCGTTACTGTGCGGCCCGTCGCCCGCCTGCCGCCGTTCAGCCGAGTGCCGCGGCCGCCTCCGAGACGCACCCTAAACTCCTAGTAGAACAATATGATATTGTTCCCGGCGTGGAGACCCGGGAGACGGTGATCGTTCGACGCAACGGCCACTGGCGGTCGCCGTGACCATCCGGACCCTCGCCTTCTTGACTCCGGGCAATTTTCCCGATGACGACCCGTATGCGGGGCTGGAAGCCACACTGCAGCTGTTCGAGTACGGCGAACGGCTCGGCTTCGACGGTGGCTGGATCCGTCAGCGCCACCTCGAGCACGGCGTCGGGTCCGCAGCCGTGTTTCTCGCCGCAGCCGGTCAGCGCACCAGCCGCCTGCAGCTCGGCACGGCCGTCATCCCGATCGGCTACGAAAGCCCGTTCCGGCTCGCCGAGGACCTGTCGATGGCCGATGTACTGTCGCGAGGCCGGCTCCAGATCGGGTTCAGCGCCGGCACCCCACCGCACGCCGACCTCATCGGTGACCTCGTCTTCGACGGCGACTGGCGCTCGTTCGACCTGTCGTACAATCGCATCAGCCGGCTTCGGGACAACCTGCGGGGCGAATTCATCGGCGGGCCGGACACGGTCATCCACTCCCCCGGCAACGTGCAGCGACCCCGGCTGCAGCCCTTCAGCAAGGGCCTCGTCGACCGGCTCTGGTACGGCGGCGGCAGCCTCCGCTCGGTGCGCTGGGCGGCGTCGGCCGGCCTGAATCTCCTCGGCGGCAACATCGTCTCCGGCGAGGGCACCGACGACTTCGTCACCGCACAGCTCGCCCACATCCACGAGTACCGGTCCATCGTTGGCCGACCGGCCCGGATCGCGGTCGGCCGCGTGATCGTCCCGCTGGACAGCGCCGACCGCTCGACCCGCCGGCGATACCTCGCCTACGCCGAAGCCCGTCGCGAACGGACCCACAGGCCGCACGGCGAGCGCCGCACCCTGTTCGCCCCGGACGTCGTCGGCACCAGCGCCGAGATCGTGGACCGCCTGCGCGCGGACGCCGCCGTCCAGGAGGTCGACGAGCTTCGCCTCGAGCTGCCGTACGAGTTCGACCGAGCGCAGTACGAGCAGATCCTGCATGACGTGGCGCACTCGGTCGCACCCGCCCTCGGCTGGCAACACGCGTGAACGCCTGGGCAGGAGGCCGCGTCAGTCCTCCCAGTCCAGTTGGTGCTCCGGGACTCCGACGGCACGACCGTGGGCGATGGCGACGGCGCGGGTCTCCCCATCTCCGGGTCCGTAGCGGAACACGGCGCCCGAGTAGACGATCACACGGTCCGCACCGTCACGGAAGTCCGCATACCAGCCGCCGACCGGGTTGAGTGCGGCAGCGAGCGCGTCCGCCACGGAGTCCGCGTCGTCGGCCTCGAAGTCGATGACGGTCCAGACCGCCGGCTGGGTCGGCGCCGCGGAGCCGGTCAGGTCGAGGCGGTAGACCCGCCGGATCCGGGTCCCCGGCGGCGCGAACTCCGCACCCGGACGCAGGCCGTCGCCGATCAGCGTGCCTGTCACCGCAAGGTTCACCGTCCAGGCCGCTGTCGTGTGAGCCGTGTCCAGGACGGTGAAGCGGGCATTCAAGTACCGCTTCTACCCGACCCCCGGGCAGGCCGCCGAGCTTGCTCGGACGTTCGGGTGTGTCCGACTGGTCTACAACCTGGCGTTGCAGGCCCGGACCGAGGCGTGGACACTGCGCCAGGAACGGGTTAACTACCACGCCACCAGCGCGCTGCTGACCGCGTGGAAGAAAACCGGGGAACTGGCGTTCCTCAACGAGGTCTCCAGCGTGCCGTTGCAGCAGGCGCTGCGCCACTTGCAGGTGGCGGCTGAACGCCACCCGGGGCCACCCGGCCGGGCACCGGCGCGCGGGTCAGTCAGTGGACTCCCGGCTGCTCAGGACGATGCTCCGCTGGGCGATCCGGGCGTTCGGGAACGTCGCCACCAGCCGGCTGTCGACCTCACGCGAGGTCGGCCGGTCCGGCCCGACGCCGGCAGCCCGGTCCCTGGGCAGCGTCTGGTACGGCGTGGTGTACCAGGTCAGGCCGGATCGTAGCGCCAGGCGGGTGAGCAGGTAACTGCGCCACTCGCCCAGTTCTCCGGGGCGCGCGTCGTTGTACGAGCCGGAGGTTTGCACCAGTACGACCTTCCCGATCCGGGCCGGGTTGAGCGTCCGGATCACGCCGTCGTCGCGGCGCATCATGACGACACCCGGCCGGGTGGGATCAGTCCACATCCGGATGATGGTCCGCCGGCGGGACCGCAGCAGGTGCACGAGCACCAGCCCGATGCCGGCGAACACGGACAGCACGAGCACCGTCGCGACGGCGCGGGTCCGCAAGCCGCCGACCAGCACGGCGACGGTGAGCAGCAGCCCGACGATGAGCAGCCCGACGCCCGCCACCAGGGCGCGTGGCCGGCCGGTCCGCAGGGTGTCGTCGTCGTGACTCCACAGCACGCACTCCCCGCCGGCCGTCATGCCCTCCATCATCGAGCGTCGTCACCGTGGTGCCAAGGGCCCGGCGCACGGGAGAGGCGGGCGAGCGTTACGGCCGCGCCACCCGGCGGCGCACACCACTGGGTCAAGCCGCAGCATGGTGATGAAGCCGAGATTACCCCGCTCGGTTGGCGTACCAGCGCAGCGTGGCGCGGATCGCCGAGCTGTGCGGGGTCGGGGTGAAGGGACCGATCTCGCGGGCGTAGGCGCCCCAGTCGACGGTGAACGGGCCGGTGAACTGCCAGCGGGTGCTGTACAGCTCGCGCAGCATCGGATGGAAGGCGCCGGTGAGCCGGTGCAGGGGTCCGGGCAGGACCGACATCCGCGGTTGGTGGCCGGCCGCCCGGTACACCAGGGTGACGAGCTCGCGCTGGGTGAGCGGCTCGGCGGCGGGCAGGTGCCAGGCCCGGCCGCCGGCCTGCGGGGCGTCGGCGAGCCGGATGAGGGCGGCCGCGACGTCCGGCAGGTAGGACCAGGTGTGCGGTTGGTCGAGCGCGCCGAGCAGCCTTGCCGGCGCGCCGGTGAGTGCGGGGCCGAAGAGGGTCTCGCCGGCGACGCTGCCGACGCCGCGCGGGCCGTAGTAGTCGCAGGCGCGGCCGATGACGACGTCGAGCGTGCCGGCGCGGTGCCGGTCGAGCAGCGCCGTGGCCATCACGGCGCGGGTGCGGCCCTTCGGGTCGGTGGCCGCGTAGGGCAGGGACTCCGTCATGGGGGCGGTGGCCGGCCCGTACATGTAGAGGTTGTCGACGAGGACGAGCCGGGCGCCGGCGGCCGCGGTGGCGTCGGCGATGGTCTCGGTGAGGGCGGGGAACTCCTGCGGCCAGCGCGTGTATGCGGGCTGCGCGGCGTGGAACACGACCGTGGCCCCGGCGACGGCCGCCCGCACCTGGGCGGGGTCGCGCAGGTCGGCGACCGCCCCGCCGCCGGGCAGCGGTGCACGGCTGACGGCTCGGACGTCGCGGCCCGCGGCGGTGAGGGCCTCGACGAGATGGGAGCCGATCCCGCCGGCCGCGCCGAGCACGACGGCCGTCACGCGGCACGCTCCACAAGCGCGCGAGCACGCCAGACGCGGACGGCCAGAGCGACCAGCCAGACCATCCACATCCCGTACGCGGTGAACCCTGCGGTGTCCAGCGGCAGGCCGGGCGCGAAGACGGGCAGCAGGAACGCCGCAGTCCAGGTCACCGCGAGCGCCAGGCCGGTGCCGCCGAGCACCCGCGACCCGCCGCGCAGCAGCCACCAGGCGACGCCGATCGCCCACAGCCCCTGGAAGAGCCAGCCGAGGTGTTCACCGAGGGCGCCGCCCGCGTACAGGTTGAGCGTGTCGAAGTCCCCGGCGATGACCTGGCGCTGCACGCCGTCCGCGGGTGCGGCGGACCACGCGTCGGACAGCGACGGCACGACGAGCGGCCAGCGGACCCAGCCGAGCGTCTGCACGACGCCCGCGATGCGGGATCAGCCGGCTCGCCAACCGGATGGAGGAGGTGGGCTACCTCACTCGCGAACTGTCCCGCTCCGACCGGCGCAGCACCGACGCCGTGCTCACCGACGAGGGCGCCGCGGCGCTCCGGAAGGCCGCCAAGGTGCTCGCCCCGGCGCTGAAGGCGCACCTGGCCGGCCCGCTGAACCTGGACGAGGTGCGGACCCTGCAGGGCCTCGCCGCCCGCATCACGGCGTGACGTCGTCCAGCGGCTGGAACGTCACGCTGTAGCCGGGTAGGTTCTCCTGCGCCGGCGCGGACTTGCGGTACACCAGGATGAATCCCGGCGCGACCACCACCCGGCCGCTCGTTGCCGGGCGCGAGGAACAACCAGTACACCGTCTGCCACGGCGCACACTCCGCCGGCACGTCCCGCCACGGCGCACCCACCCGGCTCCGCCACCGGAACCCGTCGTGCAGCGGTCGACGCGGAGCGGGTACATCTCGTCTCCACCCGGGACCGGGTCCGGCACTTCCATGCCTGGCTGTACCCGCGGGCCGCCGCCGCGCCGCTGCGCGGCACCGGCTTCCTCGCCGCCCCGCGACACGGCGCCGCGGACGACGTCGAGCGCGCGGCGGCCACGATCCGCGCCCGGCTGGCGGACCGGGCGGTGGCAGCGGCGATGGCGGTGGCCTGACCGTCCTGGACGCGAACACGCCGGCGCGGCGGCCTCGGGATGACCGGGGCCGATCGGCTACGCCTGCCGCGGCCGCGCACCGAGCCCGTCCAGCACGAGCGCCAGGAGGTGCTCGCGCCGCCCGGTCAGCGCCGGGTCCTGCTCGGCGATCCAGCCGACCGCGTTCGCCAGCGCGAACAAGTCGACTGCGGTGACGTCCGCCCGTACCTGACCGGCGAGCTGTGCGCGCTGCAGCAGGGCGCCCCCGGAGCGGCGCATGCCGAGGCACGCGGCGTGCAGCGGTGAGTCGTCGTCGCGCAGCGTTGCCATGATCGACTCGGGCAGACCACGGTACCGCCCGGCGCCCGCGACGAACTCGTCGAGCCACCGCGTCAGCGCCTCCCACGGCGGACAGCTGTCGGCCAGCACTTCGGCCCGTTCGGCGAGATGGTCGAACCGGCGGCGGAGCAGGGCCTCCAGGAGCGCGTCTCGACTCGGAAAATGCCGGTAGAGCGTGCCCAGCCCGACGCCGGAGCGTCGCGCGACGTCACGCAGGGACGCCTGCGTGCCCTGCTCCTCGATGACGGTGCGGGCGACGTCGAGGATGCGCTCGTAGTTGCGCTGCGCGTCCGCACGCGGCGCACGCGCCCCGGACTCAACCAACCTTTGTCCATTCCTGAATATTGACAACCGGAGCACCGCTCCGCATGCTAGCGGAGCAGTGCTCCACATAGTAGCGATCCGGAGGCGACGATGCGAGACGGCACGATGATGGCGATCCAGTACCACGAGCAGGGCGGGCCGCAGGTGCTGACCTACGAAGCGGTGCCGGTACCCGAGCCGGCCCACGGCGAGGTGCTGGTTCGTGTGCATGCCGCCGGGGTCAACCCGCCCGACTGGTACGCGCGCAGGGGCTTCGCTGCGATCCCACCCGAGCTGCGCCCGAAGATCCCCCTACCCGCGATCCCCGGCTCGGACCTCTCCGGCACCGTCGTGGCGGTTGCCCCCGGTGTGACTCGCTGGCAGGTCGGCGACGCCGTCTTCGGCATGGTGCGCTTTCCCTCGCTGGGCAACGGCGCGCGGGCGTACGCCGAATACGCCACCGCACCCGAGGACCATCTCGCCGCCAAGCCCGCCGGCGTGAGCCACGTGGAGGCCGCCGGCGTGCCGATGGCCGGGCTCACCGCGTACCAGCAGCTGTTCGGCGGCCTCGGCACGGGGCTGACCGGCGCCGAGCCACGCGACTTCACACCGCTCGTGCCCGGCGCCGACGCGCTGCCCGGCACGGCATTGGCCGGCCGCACCGTGCTGGTCAACGGCGCGGCCGGCGGCGTCGGGCACTTCCTGACCCAGCTCACCCGGTTGCAGGGTGCTACGGTCGTCGCGGTCGCCTCGGGCCGGCACGAGACGTTCCTGCGCAGCCTCGGCGCCGAGCGATTCGTGGACTACACGCGGCAGAGCCCCGCCGAGGCGGTCCACGATGTCGACCACCTCTTCGATACCGTCGGCGGCCCACAGGCCTACCGGCTGCTGCCGGCACTGCGCGACGGTGGGGTGATCAGCCCGATCTTCTATGGTGACTTTCACCGCGAGGATGCCTCGGCGCGCGGGATCACGTTCCGTTCAGGCCAGGTGCGGTCCGACGGCGCCCAACTGGCCCACCTCGCCCGGTTGCTCGACGACGGCAGTCTCCGCGTCGGCCTCGACAGCACCTATCCCCTCGCCGACGCCGCCAAAGCCCACGAACGCGCCGAGCGTGGCCACATCCAGGGCAAGATCGTGCTCGCTGTCGCGCCGGACTGAACGGCGCGGCCCCCAAGGCCGCGGCCGCCCGACCGGTCGGCGACGCTCCGGCCTCTGCGCCATCGCCAGACCCGAGTCACGCCGCACGGCCGACACCGTAGCTCATCGTCCACAAGGGACGATCAACCTAGATCATGCTGTCAGGATTTCTTGGTCCGGATGACGAAGAGGGCAATGAGCAGGGCGAGGCCGCTGAAGACGGCACTCACCTCGAGGGCCCGGGACACGCCCGCGGTGAACGACGCATGGTCGGCATTGTTACCGTTGAAGACCGCGTTGAACGCGGTCACCAGGATGGCCAGGCCCAGCGACGCACCGACCTGCTGCATGGCCTGGAGGAGGCCGGACGCCGCGCCCGCATCCTTCGGGTCGACACCGGCCAGGATCGTCATGTTGAGCGGCATGAAGGACAGGCCTACCCCGGCACCGAACAGCATGGTCGGCACCAGCACCGCGACCCAGTAGCTACTGGAAGCCTCGAGCAGCGACAGCGCGATGATGGCGACGGTGATCAGGGCTGTGCCAGTGATCATGATGGGCCGCGCGCCGTAGCGGGGCAGCAGCTTGGGCGCACGCCTTGCGGCGAGGAACAGCACCACGGCCAGCGGGATGAACGCCACGCCGGCGATCAGGGGGCTGTAGCCCTTGACGTCCTGCAGGTACTGCAGCAGGAAGTAGAACATGCTGGCCGTGGTCGCCGGCAGGAGCAGCATGTTGAGGTAGGCGGCGGCACGGTTGCGGATCGAGAACAGGCGCAGCGGCATGATCGGCTGAGTCGCGCGGGCCTGGTCGATCAGGAAGGCCGCCAGCAGCACAATAGCGATGGCGAAAGAGATGATCGTCGTGCTGCTCGTCCAGCCGGCGGTGGCGGCCTGGATGAACCCGTACACCAGCGCGGTCATGCCGACGGTGGAGGTCAGCGCGCCGATCACATCGAACTGGCCACTGTGCCGCTGCGGCTCGGCGACGAAGCGCGGGGCCAGCACAGCGATCGCCAGTCCGATCGGGACGTTGATGAACATGACGAGCCGCCAGGAGCCGGCCGCGACGAGCACGCCCGACAGGATGAGCCCGGCCGTCATACCGAAACCGGCGATGGTGGAAAAGATACCCAGCGCCTTGTTGCGTTCGGTGCCGTCGGGGAAGTTGGTGGCGATCAGCGCCAGCGTGCTCGGTGCCGCGAAGGCCGCGCCCACGCCCTGCAGCGCCCGCGCGGCCAGCAGCGTCCCGGGCGAGGTCGCGAGGCCGCCCAGCAGGGAGGCGGCGGTGAACAGGATGACACCAGCGACGAAGACGCGCCGACGGCCCAGGATGTCACCGGCCCGGCCGCCGAGCAACAACAGGCCCCCGAACGCCAGCGTATAGGCGGTGAGTATCCAAGACAGATCGGCCGGCCCGAAGCCCAGGTCGGCCTGGATCCTGGGAAGCGCGACATTGACGACGGTCGCATCGAGCACCACCAGCAACTGGCAGGCGATGATCACCGTCAGAGCGACGCCAGGTCGCTTCGGGCCGGCGAGTGAGGCCTCCGCACTCCCCCCGGCCGACTGCTGAGACGTTGCCGGCGACGACATAGGTACGCACCCCTTACCCAAGCTGAAACGGAGACAGCCTCCGAATCCGGAGAGTACGGAGAGTGTCTCCGATTAGCAAGCTCGTCGGGTACATTCGCCCTGTCATCGCACGGCAGGAGGCCCGACCATGGCAACGCGTACGAACGACGACCCCACCGAGCGGCCACTGCGTGCGGACGCCCGCCGCAACCGGGCGAAGCTGCTCGCGGTTGCCGCGGAGATGTTCGCCACCGCGGGAACGGCGGCGTCGCTCGACGAGCTGGCCAAACGGGCGGAGGTCGGCCCAGGCACCCTCTACCGCCACTTCCCGACCCGGCAGGACCTGTTGGTCGAACTGCTGCGAGACCGGGTCGACGAGCTCGCCGACCGCGCCACCGCCCTGCTGGACGACCCGTCCCCGCAGGACGCGCTGCGCACCTGGCTCGAGGCTGTCGCCCGGCACGCCACCACGTATCGAGGCCTGCCGGGCGAGCTGATCGCGACGGAAGCCGGCGACGTCCTGACCGCTTGTCACCAAGCGATGCGCCGCGCCGGCGCCGCCCTGGTCGACCGGGCCATCAACGCCGGCGCGCTGCGCGCCGACGTCACCGTGTCGGAGATCTTCCAGCTCACCAACGCCGTCGCATGGGCCAGCGAGCAGGACCCATCAGGCGCCACCCGCCCAGAACGCCTCCTCGCCGTGCTGATGGAAGGCCTGCTCCCGCGCCCCTGACACCTGGCCGGCCGCCGGACAGAAGGCAACCTGAAGTTGGCGTCCTGCCCGGTCAGCGAGCGGCGCCGGGCCGCCGGCGGCAACGTGACCGGCAACCGGGTGATCGGCGGGGACCACCGAGGTCGAGCATGCCCAGCGGCTCATGCCCGAACATCGTGCCCTGCTGATCCGGCAGTTCAATCGATGTCTTTCACCGGCCTGACCGGGTCCGCTGCCGCCGGCACGCGGGACCACCACGCCGCGGGGTCGACCTCGACCTTGGGCCGGATCGCGCCGTGCGGAAGCGCCGCGTGCACTCCCAGGACGCCGTTGACGATCTGGGTGACCCGCAGGTCAACCGTCTGGCTGCAGAGGTTCAGCGCTTCCTTGCGCTCGAAGCCGAACAGGTCCTGTACCAGCGCGGTCATGTCGCTCAGCGCCTCGTACACGGCGTCGTCGACGCTCTCCGCGAAGCCGAACGTGATCCATGCGTCGGGTGTCCTCGCCCGTGGGGTCGTCAGCCGCACATCAGGTACCACCGCCAGCTCCACGACGACGGACTCCATACCGCACTCGATCGCCGTCGACCCGACCTCACCATCACCCTGCGCCGCGTGGCCGTCGCCGACCGAGAGCAGGGCGCCGTCGACGGCGACCGGCAGATACAGCGTCGAGCCCGGCACCAGCTCCTTGCAGTCGATGTTGCCGCCCGTCGCCCGGGGCGGATGCGTCGAGTGCACACCCGGTTCTGCCGGGGCGACGCCGATGACGCCCATGAACGGGCGCATCGCCACCGTGTGCCCATCGTGGCTCGTGGCGGTCTGCGTCGTGGTGTCGAGGCTCCAGCCGAGGTAGTGCTCGTCGCCGTCGTCCACCCCGAGAAGTCGATCGTGCCGCACGCCGCGCCCGCCGGCACGGCTCCAACCCCAGGTGGCGGTCCGCAGTTCCACGATCCGCACAGCGAGGACCGACCCGGGCGCCGCGCCCACGACACACACGGGGCCGGAGAGGGCGTGCCCGGCGTCCACGACGGGCCGCCGTCCTGGCCACTCGTCGCCGTGGGCGACCGGGGGCCCCTTGCGCAGGTTCAGCAGCCAGTCGCCGTCGAGCGTAGTGAACTCCACGGCGTCGCCCGATCGGACGGTGCGGGCCGGTGGGTGGTCGCGGGAGAAGGACCCATGCAGCGTCGCGTTCTCCAGCGGGACCGTGTGGCGGGTGGCGCTGCTCATCACCGCTCGACGACGGCGAACGCCCGAACCGGCGAGCCGGTGCCCTTGTCGAGCCGCAGCGGAACGCCGAAGAAGGTGAACTCCCCGACCCCGACGAGTTCCTCCAGGTTCACGAGCCACTCGTAGTGCGTGATGCCTCTGTCGCGGCAGACCCGGTGACTCGGGAACAGGTTCGTGCTCATGATGTCGGTCGACGGGCCCTCGACACCGTGCACGAGCGAGCCGTGGTCCGCCAGCCAGTGGGTGGCCTCGACCGACAGGCCGGGATTGATGTCGAACAGACGCTGGTCTGGGTAGTGCCGTCGATGGAATCCCGTGTTCAGCAGCACGATGTGCCCGTCGACGTGGATTCCCGTCTGCTCCTGCGCGCGCTCGAGGTCCGCCACGGTGATCTCACCGAGGTCGGGGATGTGGGTCATGTCGAAGCAGACGGCCTTGCCGAAAAACATGGATATGGGCATCTCGTCGATCGTCTGCCCGGCCGGGTTCATGTGGAAGAAGGCGTCCACGTGGGTGCCGGTGTGCTCGATCATGCCAAGGTACTTCCAGGACGACGTGTGAGGGTCGTCGGGCGTACCCGCGCCGAAGGCACGACTGCTCTCGTGCGTCTGCAGCGTCACATAGATCGGGCGCTGAAAGGCGTCCTGCACGGGCATGTTGTCGCGGATGGTGAGACTGAGATCGATGACTCGTTGCGGCATGGGTTTCCGTTCTCTGGTGCCGAGGGACGGTCCGGCGGGTTTGGCTGGGGCCGGTCGTGCGGGGCCGCGGAGCGTACCGGGCGCTACTCGGTGTTGGCGTGCGCCTTGACGGCGGTCGCGTTGTCGATGTCGCGGCGCGTGGCGATGGCCAGGCAGACGGCGTCGAGGGTGAGGTGGACGCACTGGTCGAAGAGGCTGGAGAGGGGCTGGATGCTCGACGGTTCGCCCGCCCTGCGGTGCTTGGTCGCGCCCGGAACATGCGCCACGATCTCGGCCGCGGTGCCCAGCGCGGATGCGGGGTCACTGGTGACGGCGGCGATGCGGCATCCGTTGGCCGCGGCCGCCTGCACGGTGCGCAGCGTGGAGGCCGTCGTGCCCGACCCGGACACCGCGATCACGAGGTCCCCCGCGGTGAGCGCCGGGGTGCACGTATCGCCGACGAAGTACACCTGCGTCCCGAGATGCATCAGCCGCATGGCGAACGCTCTCGCCATGAATCCGGAGCGGCCCTCGCCGGTGACGAAGACGCGCTCGCTCTGCAGCACCGCATCGGCGAGGGCGGTGAGCCCCGACGGGTCCAGTGTCCGCAGTGACGCGGTGATCTCCGCCAGGATGGTGTCGACGTGATCGCGATGGGTCGTGCCGGTCATGTGGTCGCCTCTCGTGGACTCGGGCCCTGCTGTGGGCCGGCCGCGAGCAGCGACCGGAACGCGGCCGCGGCCGCGGCCGGGTCCACCGCCTTGGTGATGGCCGAACCAACGATGACCCGCAGGTCGCCGTGGAGCTGCGTCAGCGCTGCCACCTGCTGCTGGTCGAGTCCGCCAGCCACGGCGACCCGGTGACCGCCGGACCGCGGCGTGATCCATGCGAGTCCACCGTTCGCGGCGCCATGCCGCTGCTGGTCCTTGCCGACGTGAGCGGCCCAGACCAGATCCGGGCGACCAGAGTGCTGAGCGAGCAGCTCGTCGAAGCGTCCCGCGCCGGTCGCCAGCAGGTCCACGAGCGTCTCCATGCCCAGGTCGCCGGCCCGGGCGACACAGGCGCGAATGGTGTCGTCGGGCGCCAGAGCCAGCACGCTGGTCGCCCGCGCCCCCGCTTTGTGACACATGTCGACCTCGGTCACGGCGTCATCGGCGGTCTTGGTGTCGGCCAGGACCGGCGTCGTGCCGGCCGCGGCCACGACCTCAGCCACCGCCGTCATGCCATTCGCCTTGATCAGCGACGTCCCGACCTCGATCCAGTCGGCGAACGCGGCCACCTGACGGGTCAGCTCGACCGCGTGCGCCACGGACATCCGGTCCAGCGCGACCTGAAGCCGCATCGTCACGGCCGGACCGCCCACGCCTCGATCTCGAAAAGCAGGCCGCCGGCGAGGGCGACGCCGAACGTGCTCCGCGCTGGCAGCGGCTGGGGAAACAGCTCCCGATAGGCCGCGTCGAACTCGGCGAAGTCGTTGATGTTCGTCAGAAAGCACGTCGTCTTCACGACGTCCGCCAGGCCGAGCCCCTCGGCGGCCAGCACGGCGGTCAGGTTGGCGATCGCGGCGCGGACCTGCTCCGCCAGCCCGTCCTTGAGCTCGCCGGTCTCGGGGTCGCTGCCGATCTGTCCCGCCGTCACCACCATATTGGCGAACGCGATTCCCTGCGAGAACGACGCAGTCGGAGCCGCGGCGGCCTTCGTCACAATCGCGCGACGATCGGACATGTCAATCACTCCAATTCGATGAGTTTGGCTGGAAAGCAAGGTGCACGCTGCGCGCCCAAGCCATGTAGTCCGCGAACGCGGAACGCATGTCGAACCGCTGCCGGTACGGGGTGTCCGCCCAGAGCCGTTCGTGGCGAAGCGGCGGGTTGTCGGCCGCGAGCCGGACGTTGGCCCGCGCCGGGTCGACTGTCACACTGGCCGTTCCGGCCGACGCCGACAGGAGCTCGGCCCACTCCAGCAGCGACCACCGATCGGTACCACCGACGTTGTAGACGCGGTGGGTGAGGCGATCGACCCGGCTGAGCCAGACGATCGCGCGGGCCGCGTCGGCGCTGTACAACCAGTACCGCTCCCCCGGCCCGGGAAGGACGATCGCCCGGCCGGCCAGGTGGCGCAGGACGACCTGCACCGGGCCGCTCAACACCGACCGGGTGGGCGTCGGCCGCTCCCACCGGCCGAACACGTCGCCGACGCGGGCGGACACGACCTGGATGCCGCGCAGTTCGCCGTAACGGAGCGCGCTCAGCTCCGCGGCCTGCTTCGAGATCTCGTACAGGTTCGCGGGCCGGTCCTGCGTCCGCTCCTCTTCGAACCACGCTTCCCGCTCGGCCGCGAGAGCGCCGTAGGCCGCCACGGAGCCGACGTACACGAAGCGTGTCACGCCTGCGTCCGCCGCCGCCTTGAGCGCGCGCAGGGTACCGACGCAGTTGACCTCGAGGACGGTGTCGCCGGACCCAGTCTCCATCGTCGGATCCGCGGTCACTGCGGCGGCATGGATCACCGTATCCACCTGATTGGCGCGCATCAGGTCCAGCAGGCGGTCGTGGTTGAGCACGTCGCCGTCGGCGAATCGCACCGGTGTGGGCAATGTCCCCAGCACCCGCAGCGCCTCGGCCGGCGGTGGCTGCGCGGCCACGACGAGGGTGGGCAGCCCTTCCGCCGCGAGCTGCTCGGCGATGTTGAGCCCGAGCGTGCCGGTCCCGCCGGTGAGCAGCACGGTGCCGGTGGACCTGGTCATTGGGCCGTGTAGCCGCCGTCGATGGTCAGCGTGGTGCCGTTGACGTACCCCGCGTCATCCGACAGCAGGTACGCGCACCCGGCCGCCACCTCCTCCGACCTCCCCATTCGGCCGGCCGGGACGCGGGCGGTGACCACGCTGTAGTCCTCGCCGGTCTGGGCGAAGCCGACCTGTGTCATGGGCGTGTCGATCGGCCCGGGGCAGACGGCGTTGGCACGCACGCCCCGTGCGCCGTAGTCGATGGCGATCGACCGCATCAGGTTGATCACACCGGCCTTGGCGGCGCAGTACCCCGCGTTGTCCGGGTATCCGACCTGGCCCACCTGTGACGCGATGGCAACGAAGGAGCCCCCACCGACCTCGGCGAAGCGCGGCACCACCTTGTGCGCCAGCAGGTACACGCTCGTGAGGTTCACCTCGATGACGCGCCGCCATCCGTCGGGGGTGAGGGCGCCCACCGAGCCCGCCTGGGCGATCCCGGCCGCCGCCACCACGCCGTCCAGCCGGCCGAACCGCCGCACCGCAGCGTCGATGCACGAGGTGAGGTCGTCGATGGAGGTGACGTCCCCGACCCTGCCTTCGACGGGCCCCGGCCAGTCCCGCGCGACGGTCGGTTGCAGATCGAGCGCGACGACACCCGCACCTTCCGCGATGAGCCGGTGCACCACCGCCTCGCCGATTCCCGAAGCCGCTCCGGTCACGATCACCGTTCGCCCCTGCAGGCGTTGCCCGACAGGAGCGTGTTGTTCTGCACTCATCCTCGTCCTACTCAAACCCGTCGCATACCGAGCCCGTGCTGCGGATGGTCCGCGGATGCGCCCCTGGAACGCCGGGCCGCATCCGCGGACCCCGCCGGCTAGGGCGTGATCCCCAACTTCTGGCAGTCCTGGACGAAGTTGCCCGTGCAGACCTTGGCGGCGTCGAGCTTCTTGTCGTCGAAGAACTGCTTGATGTTCTTCTGCGTGATGGGGCCGATCTCGAAGAGGTAGGTCGGCACGTCGCCCTTGCCGTTGTTGACCGTCGTCTCCTTGTACTGGTCGGGCACCTTCTCGCCGCGGCCGAGGGCCAGCGCGACCTCGGCCGCCTTGGTCGCCTCGTCGACGATGTCCTGGAACTCGGTCATGTACTGCTCTCCGGCGACGATGCGCTGCAGGGCGGCCACGTCGTTGTCGAGACCGGTCACCGGGCGCGTGCGGGGGTCGATGTTGGCCGACTTCATGGCGGCGATGGCGCCGCCCGCCATGCCGTCGTTGCTGGAGTAGACGCCGTAGAAGCCCTGGGGCCCGAGCGCGGTGATCGCCTGGTCCATCTGTTGCTGCGCCTTCGACGGGTCCCACTGGGGCGTGTCGAAGCGCATGGCGACCTGGATCCCCTTCGCCTTGAAGACCTCCTCAGCCCCCTGTTTCATCTTGGCGTCGTCGGTGTCACCCGGCGCGCCGTTGATCATGACGATCGGCCCCTGCGGATGCCCCTGTTCGGCCAGCGCCTCGGCGAGCGAGGTGGCCTTGTCCTTGCCCGCCTGGACGGTGTCCATGGTCAGGCTCCACGCCACCGTGGCGTTCTGGATGAGACGACCCAGGGACACGACGGCGACGTCGCTGGCCGCGGCCCGCGCCGCGATGCCGGCGGCGGCTTTGCTGTCGACCGGGTTGGTGATGATGACCTTCGCGCCGTCGGCGATCACGTTCTCGGCCTGGCGCAACTGCTCCGACGCGTCAGAGTTGGCGTTCGCGGTGATCAGCCGGCAGTCGGGGCAGATCTCCTTGAGACGCTTCGTCAGCGCCGGCTTCTCGATGGCTTCGTACCGCGGCGTGATGGTCTCCGGGGCGAGGTAGGCGATGGTCGGCGACGAGCTGCCGCCGCCGGAGCCTTCGTCACTCCCGCAGGCAGCAAGAGTGCCCGAGGCCGCGACGACCAGTAATGCTGCCGCGGCGACTCGCCAGCGGCCGACTACGTTCATGTTCATGATGCGACTGACCCTTTGCGATGTGGGGGGTTTCCTGGGGGATTTGGAAGTCCGGCGCCTACCTGGCAGCCCTGCGGCGTGCCGTGGCGTCGATGATCACCGCGAGGACGAGGACGGCGCCGGTGACGGCGAATTTGTACGAGGACGGCATCGACAGCAGGTCCATGCCGTTGGCGATCGAGCCGATGAGCAGCGAGCCGAGCAGTGCCTGCCAGACGGTGCCCACGCCACCGAAGAGGCTGACGCCGCCGATCACCGCGCCCGCGATCGCGAGCAGCAGTAGGCTGCCCTGTCCGGAGGACTGGTTCACCGCGAACAGCCTGGAGGCCGCGAGGACGCCGCCGAGGGCGGCAAGGCCCGCCGTGCAGGCGAACGCCGCCACCTTGATCCTGTCCACGCGGACGCCGGTCCGGCGGGCCGCCTCGGCGTTGGAGCCGATGGCGTACAGGTGACGGCCGACCTTTCGCGTGGTGAGCACGTAGTTCATCAGGGTCGCCACCGCCAGCACGATCAGCACCACGAGAGGGATGCCGCGGTGGCTGATGAGCAGCGCCCCGCCGATCAGGACGAGCGCGGCCACGGGTGTGCGGGCCAGCAGCGGTTTGTACCAGGGGGCGCTCTGCCCGGAGGGCCCGCTGCGGTTCCGCCGCTGGGTCATCGCCGACGACAACAGGTACGCCGTGGCGAGCAACGTGACGGTCCAGCCGAGCCAGTCGGGCACGTAGGTTGCCGTAAGGCCGGCGATGAAGTCGTCGGTGATGTTGAGATTGCCCTGCTCACCCAGCACGGCCAGTTGCACACCCTGCCAAGTGAGCAGCCCGCCGAGGGTGACCACGAAGGAGGGGACGGCGAACCTGGTGACGACCACACCGTGCAGTAGGCCGATGACCACGCCGCAGAGGATCGCCGCGACGACGGCCAGTGGAGCCGGCACGCCCATCTTGGTGTTCACCACGGCCATCACCGCGGCGCACAGGCCGCTCACGGAGCCCATCGAGAGATCGATCTCGCCGAGCAGCAGCACGATGACGGCGCCCATCGACAGGACGGTCACCGCTGCGATCTGCAGCAACAGATTGCTCAGGTTGCCGACCGTGAGGAACCTCGGATTCAAGGCGTAGAGCAGGATCCACAGGCCGACGATGCCGATGACGACCGTGCGGAACCCGTGGTCCCCGCCCGAGGGCGGGGCCAGGAGCCTGGACCGGAGCCGAGCCGGCTGACCTTCGGTGCGCTTCGCGACAGACACGGTCACGCGCCCACCCCTTCCTGTGCGCGCGTGGTAGCCCCGGTGATGGCGGCCACGATCTCGCCGGTTGTGACCTGGGCGGTAGCGAAGACACCGTTGCTCTGTCCCAGCCGCAACACGTGGATTCGATCGCTGACCGCCATCACGTCGGCCATGTTGTGACTGATGAGGATGATCCCGATGCCGTGGTCCCGCAGCCGACGGACGAGATCGAGCACCTCGGCCGTCTGCGCCACACCGAGCGCCGCGGTGGGTTCGTCCAGCAGGACCAGTTGAGGGTTTCCGACCAGGGCGCGGGCGATCGCCACGGACTGCCGCTGCCCACCGGAGAGGCGGGCCACCTTGGCACGGACACTCTTGATCGTGGTGGCGTTGAGCGAGCCGAGGAGCTCCCACGTCCGGCGTTCCATCGCCGCGTGGTCGAGGTTGCCCCATGGCTTCCTGCGGATCTCCCGGCCGAGGAACAGGTTGTTGACGACGTCGAGGTCGTCGCACAGCGCGAGGTCCTGGAAGACCGTCGCGATGCCGAGTTCCGCCGCTCGGCGCGGGCTGTCCACGACGACGGGCTCACCGGCGACCCTGATGGTCCCTTCGTCCGGCGGCCGAGCGCCGGAGATGGCCTTGACGAGGGTCGACTTTCCGGCGCCGTTGTCACCCACGAGCGCGAGCACCTCGCCCGGATTGACCGAGAGGTTGACGCCTGACAGGGCACGTACAGCGCCGTAGGTGACGCCGACCGCTTCGAGTTCGAGTACAGGGGTCACAGTTCCTCCCCTTGGAGCGGTCATGGCCGGAAGAGCGGTGCCGGCTGGCCCATGTCGGCAAGGTGGGACAACACGTCGTCGAGTTCGACGACGTCGCCGTAGCGGTTGTCGATGTCGAAGAGCGCGGCCACGTGCGCGCTCTCGCAGCGGTCGCCCACCGCCTGCCGTGGCACGATGACCCGGAAGTTCAGGTCGATGGCGCTTTCGCAGGAGGCACGGACGCAACCGCTGGTGGAGCAGCCGGTGACGACCACAGTGTCCACACCGTCGGAGATGAGCTGGGCCGTGAGGTTCGTCCCGAAGAACGAGGACCCCCGCGGCTTCTCGATCAGGGGCTCGTCCGCGCGGCGGTCCAGGTCCGGGATCAGTGCGACCCGCTCGGAGCCGCGGGCCATCTTCAGCAGGTGCGGGGTCTTCTTCGAGGCCACCGAGCCGACGTCGCGCATCGACGCGTCGAACGCCATCGTGGTGAAGTACCGCGGCAGGTCCTTGGCCCGGAAGACGTCCAGCAGCTGCTGGATGGACTTCGTCACCTGGGAGAGGTCGGACCCGATCATCTCGTCGGTCCGGGTCCAGGCACCGGCCATGTCGATGACAAGCAGGGCCGGGCGCCGGCCCCAGCCGACGCGGCCGCCGAATCCGGCGTCCAGGTACTGCTTGGTCAGCTCAGGATCGCCATATGCGTGCTGACGCATGGTGATTGCACTCCTTCTTGTCATGGTTGGTCGCGAGGGTCTAGCCCTGCATCACGCGCAGGACCCGCGACAGCGCAGGCGTGTTGTCGCTGGCCGCGAAGTCCTTCAGGTCCTGCAGCAGCCGGCTGAGGTGGTTGCGCATCGCGCGCTCCGCGGCGTCGGGATCGCGGGCGGCCAGCGCCTCCAAGATGAGCGAGTGGTCGTTCGGTGACTCGTCGGCCGAGCCGCGAAAGGCCGCCACGACGTCCAGCACACCCTCGAGGTAGTCGAGCTGGTCGCTGAGGATCGTGCTGCCGAGCGTGACGAGCAGAGGGTTCCCGGAGATCTGGGTGACTCTCCGGTGGAACACGAGGGCGCACTGCCGTCCATCGGTGCCCCGCATCAGATGGTCACGGTGCTGCCCGAGCAGGGCCTTGAGCTCGTCGAGCTCCGCATCCGTGATGTGCTCGGCCGCCGCTCGCGCGGCTTCGCTCTCCACGCCACGGCGGGCGTGCAGCAGGTCGAAGACTTGTTCGATCGTGCTGATGTCCAGCGCACGAGCGAGCTCGGCATCGCGGTCGCGGCTCTCCCTCATGGCACGGACCAGCTGGCGGCCGGCGTCGGTGATCAGCCGGCCCTTGGAGCCGGCGCGCGACGTCAGCCCGGCGTCGTCCAGGTCCAGCAGCACCCGCGAGACGCTGGCCTCGCTGACGGCGAACCCGGCCGCCTCCAGATGCTTGTGCAGCAGACGGGCACCGTACGGATAGGTCACCTCCGCCAGTCGAGACAGCAACGCAAACTGCATCTCCGTGACCGAAGAGGCCTCGTCACCAGGCCTGTCACCGCTGGAATCCAGCTCCCGTAGCGCGCCAGATGCCATTGCCGTCCCTTCAACTCTGCCTTAGGGTTGGCGAAACCGTAACAGGTTCCTCAAATTTGAGGAAGCCCTTTCAGAGGGGAACATGAGCGAACACCAGAACTTCGAAACCGTCATCGTCGGTGGCACCGTGGTCGTCGACAGCGACGTGGTCAACATCGACATCGGCATCAACGGGGGGCGCATCGCCGCGCTCATGGCACCCGGGACGCCACACGTCGCCGCCGAAACGATCGACGCGAGCGGCCGTTTCGTCCTGCCCGGCGGCATCGACACCCACACGCACATCCAGTGGCCGGTCGGCGCCGACGACCGCAGCCTCGACACCTTCGCCGACGCGACGGCCGCCGCGGCCGTTTCAGGCACGACCACCGTGCTGGACTTCGTTCCTCCCCCCAAGGCGGAGGGCCACTACGACGCGGCACTGCGGCGCATGGAGCAGGCCCGTGGGCGATCCGCAACCGACTACTCGTTCCGGCCGATCCTGACCAGCGCCGACGCCGACACCGTGTCCGACGTGGCACGCCTGGCCGAGCTGGGGCTGCGGTGCTTCAAGATCTTCACGACGTACGAGGACATGCGCCTGACCGACGGCGAGATCTACCGCATCATGGACGCCATCGCCGACATCGACGGCCTGGCGGGATTCCACGCGGAGAACCACGAACTCATCGCGGACGCCACCCATCGCACGGTTTCCGCCGCCGGGCCGGGCATCGAGGAGTTCCCGGACTCGAGGCCCGGCCTGGCCGAGGAGGCGGCGATCGATCTCGTATCTCTCTACGCGCGCGACCACGGCGTGCCGATCTTCATCTTCCACGTGTCCGGCCACGCCGGCCTGGAAGCCCTCCGCCGCGCCGCGAAGCTCGGCACCACCGTCCGCGCCGAGACGTGCACTCATTACCTGGTCTTCGACGACTCGGTGTACCAGGGCAAGAACAGGTGGATGTACGTCATCACCCCACCGATCCGCGGCAGCGCCGACCAGGACGACCTCTGGAACGCGCTGGCGACGGGCGAGCTCAGTTGCGTCGGCTCGGACCACTGCGCGTACGGACAGTGCCACAAGCACCCGGACGCGGACGACTTCACCAACATGGCCGCGGGTGCGCCAGGGATCGACGCGCGCATGCCGATGCTGTGGACGCGGGCGATCACGGACAAGCGCCTCTCCCTCGTCGACTTCGCCAGGATCACCGCGCGAGGCCCGGCCGAGACCTTCGGGCTCTTCCCGCGCAAGGGCATCATCCGCATCGGCTCCGACGCGGACATCATCGTCGTCGACCCCGACGCGGCCTGGACGTGGCCCAGCGAACCCGCCTCGTGGGGCAGCGACTACCAACCGTACGGCGACATCCCCGGTCAAGGACGCGTTGTCGTGACACTGGTGCGCGGGCAGGTCGTCGCACGCGACGGCAGGTTCGTCGGCGAGCACAACGGGGAGTTCCTCCCGCAGAACCCCATCCAGCTCGGCTCCTGGGCCTGACCGCACCAGAGCCGGGCGACCCTCCCCCGCCGACTCCAGCTGACATCGTTCGGTGGCCACTCCGGCGTGCTCCCGCACACGCCGGCGTGGCCACCGGCCGCCCTGCCTGGTTCACGCCAGTCAGCGCTGGACGCGGGCGCCGGCGCCGCGCATCAGCGCCTCCACCTCGGCGAGGCCGGCCGTCATCGCGGCCACCACTGCCTGCGCCGCCGTCTCCGACAGGGCCGCGTACATGCCACCGGTGTGCAGCCACCGCACGCCCAGCGTGCCGAAGATATGGTCCCGGTCGACATCGCCCGTGCGCGGCGGTTTCGAACTCGTACGGATCGGAACCTGTCAAGTCAACTGAGACAGTTTCTTGATTTTGTTTAGCTTTGTGCTGCTGGAAGGCCGGTCGCTGCGGGAGCGGTGGCCTGTTCGAG
>NZ_JBIAYW010000040.1:0-58983 GCF_042898305.1 Dactylosporangium sp. NPDC000521 | reverse complement strand
TCGCGTCGCGGGCACGGCTCGTGCTCGTCGCCGACCAGACCCGCCGGCAGCTCGAGCGCGACCTGCACGACGGCATCCAGCAGCGACTCATCTCGCTGGGACTGGACATCCGCCGGGCCGAGGCGGACGTACCACCGGAGCTGACCCAGCTGCGGCAGCAGCTGTCCGCCGTCGTGGCCGGGCTGAACGGCACGGTCGACGACGTGCGGGAGCTCTCACGCGGCGTCCATCCGGCGATCCTCACCGAGGGCGGCCTGCGACCCGCGCTGCGCGCGCTGGCCCGCCGCTCCGCGGTCCCGGTGGAGCTCGACGTCCAGGTGGACGGCCGGCAGCCGGAGCCGGTCGAGGTCGCCGCCTACTACGTGGTGGCTGAGGCGCTGACGAACGCCACCAAGTACGCCCACGCCACGCTCGTCCACGTCTGCGCGCAGGTGCGGGGTAGGAACCTGCGCCTGACGGTGCGTGACGACGGCATCGGCGGCGCGGATCCGAAGCGCGGCACAGGTCTCATCGGACTGACCGACCGCGTCGAAGCAACGGGCGGCACACTCACCCTGTACAGCCCAGTAGGGCAGGGCACCCGCCTCCAGGCCGAGATCCCGCTCAACCGACCCCGACCAGACTGACAAAGCGATCGGCTCTGCGCTCTACCGACAACCCGTCCGTACCGTCCCGGTCGAGGCGACTGCCGTCTGGAGGATCGCCACGTCGGGATCGAACACGTGATGGCGCCGGGACGTGGCGGAGAGATCCTGTTCACGTTGGAGCGGTGGCGATCTCGGTCGCTCGCGATGCATCGCCGCTACTGGATTGACTCCAGGTAGACCTCTACGTCGTAGAGGAGCCGAACCGGCGTGCCGTTGGTGGTGCCGACGAAGATCGGTTCCGCGGCGGGAGTTCGGCCACGGCGCCAGACTTCCTCCCGCGCGGCGTCCCGGGACTCGTGGTGAACTTTTCCTGCTTGGTGAAGTTGGGTTACCCGGTGTGCGGTGTAGCGGTCGCTGTCGATCTGTATCCGCATGAGCGGCATTGGCTGGATCTTCCCTTCCGCTGGTAGGTGATGCCTTCGGGCGGGAACCGGGCCGCCACGCGGAGCGAGCGGCAGCGTCACGCCCGTCGCTCGTTAACTTAACACCGTTAAATCACAGTAACACTGTACTACGATGGTGAAATGACCGTGAGCCCTGCAGGTGAGTCGTCGGCTGTACGCCCCGCCCGGGACCGCACGGTTTGGCTGCGCGAGGAGTCGAACCGTCCTCGCCGCGCAACGCCGTTGACCCGGGATCGCATCGTCGAGGCAGCGGTCATCCTGCTGGACGAGAGTGGCGTCGAAGGCATGACGATGCGGCACCTCGCCCGCCGTCTTGCGGTCACCCCCACCGCGCTCTACTGGCATGTGGCAACGAAGGATGACGTCCTGGATCTGGCGCTTGACCACGTCTTCGGTGAAGTCGAGCTTCCTGCTGCCGCGCATGACTGGCGCGATGACGTGCGCGCGCTGACGTGGCGGTGGCGGGCGGTCATGCTCCGCCATCCATGGGCACCGAGTCTGGTCGGTCGGCCGATGCTGGGGCCCAACGTTCTGGCCCGAACGGAGTTCCTGCAGGCAGCGCTCGTCCGCGGCGGGTATTCCGGTCTGCGGCTGGCCGTCGTCACGCGGCTGCTGGCCAACTACGTGATCGGTGCTGCTCTCACTGAAGCGACCTGGAACGAGGCCGGCAGTCCTGAGCTACGGGGCTTGGCTCGCCGTCATCTCGCGGAGCACCCCGATGCCTACCCCACCCTGATCGCCTCCGGCCATCTCGACGACGGGCGCTGGAGCGAGGATGACCTGTTCAGCGGTGGCGTTGACGCCATCCTGGCTCTGTAGGGACCCGGGGGGACCATGCAGTTCGGCGTACTGGGACCGGTGGCGGTCTGGACGGATGACGGTCAGCCCGTCGCGGTGCCGGGTCTGAAGGTCCGCGCGCTGCTTGCTGCGCTGCTGCTGGAGGCCGGTAGGCCGGTGACCGGCGACCGGCTTGTCGAAAGTCTTTGGGGCGACCACCCGCCAGGCAACGCGCCCGCCGCTCTGTCGGCGAAGGTCTCGCAGCTGCGCCGGGTGCTCGAGGACGCCGAGCCTGGGGCGCGACGGCTGGTGAGGTCGCCGCCGCCCGGGTACACGCTGCACGTCGACGCGGACGCCCTGGACGCGTACCGGTTCGCGGAGCTGACCGCGGCCGCCCATGCGGCGGCGGATGCATCGGAGCGCGCCGCGCTGCTGGCCGACGCACTGGCGTTGTGGCGAGGTCCGGCGGTTGCCGACTTCCGCGACGAGGACTTCACCCGAGCGGCGACCGCCCGGCTCGAGGAGCAGCGGCTGGTTGCACGGGAGGATCTCGCCGAGGCCCGGCTCGCCATCGCCGAGCACGATGCGGCCGCCGGTGATCTGGCGCAACTGGTGGTCGAGAATCCACTGCGCGAGCGGGCGCTGGCATTGCACATGCTCGCGTTGTACCGGGCGGGCAGGCAGGCGGAGGCCCTCGACGGCTACTCGCGCCTGCGGGCACAGCTCCAGGACGAGCTCGGCTTGAAGCCGAGCGTGGAGATCGCGGAGTTGCACTTGGCGATCCTGAAGCAGGACCCGGCGCTGTCGGCGCCGGCCCGGAACCTCCGGCCGGTCGGGAGCCGCCCGACGACGAACCTCCCGTCCGCGGTGACTGACCTCATCGGCCGCGCCGCCGCCGTCGAAGCGCTCCGCGCCCTCGTGAGGGGGCACCGTCTGGTGTCGCTGACGGGGTCCGGCGGAGTGGGCAAGACCCGCCTCGCCATCGAGGTCGCCCGTGACCTGGGGGCGGAGTTTCGCGACGGAGTGTGGCTGGTCGAGCTTGCCGGGCACGGCCCGGCCGATCCGCCGGAGCTGCTCGCCAACGTCGTGCTCGGCGTGCTCGACGTGCACGACAGCGCCGGGACAGGCGCTCCGCAGAGTGCGATCGAGCGGCTTACCACCGTGCTGCGCGATCGGCTGCTTCTGTTGGTGCTGGACAACTGTGAGCACCTCATCGACGAGGTCGCCGAGCTGGCCGCGCGGTTGCTGGCGGCGGTGCCCGGCGTCCGGCTGCTGACGACGAGCCGCGAGCCGCTCGGCTTGCCAGGCGAGGCCGTGTGGCCAGTACCGCCACTTGACGTGCCGGTCGGGGCGACTCCTGACGCGGTCGCGCGGGCCGGGGCCGGTCAGCTGTTCGTTGCCCGAGCCGCCGCGGCGGCGCACGGATTCGTCCTGACTCCTGGCAACGCGGCGGGTGTCGCACTACTTTGCCGGCGCCTGGACGGCATACCACTGGCGCTGGAGCTTGCCGCGACTCGCGTGCGGGCACTCGGGGTCGAGGGTCTCGTCGCTGGGCTCGACGATCGTTTCCGCCTGCTCGCCACCGGGCACCGAGGAGCCCCGCCGCGGCAGCAGACGCTGCTTGCGATGATCGACTGGAGCTGGCAGTTGCTCACTGGGCCCGAACAGCTTGTACTGCGCCGGCTCGCAGTTCATGCCGACGGCTGTAGTCGTGAGGCGGCCGTCGCAGTGTGCGCCGAGGGCGAGTTGGCGGGCGCCGCGGTCCTTGACGTGATCGGCCGCCTGGTCGACCGGTCGTTGGTGACCGTCGTCGAGGTAGCTGACGGCGGCGGCCCGCGGTACCGGCTGTTGGAATCCGTCGCTGCCTTCGGGGCGGAGCGGCTCGCCGACGCCGGTGAGGCTGAGCCGATCGGGCGGCGCGCCGGTCGCTACTACGTCGAGTTGGCCGAGGCGGCCGCGGCCGAGCTCTACGGACCCCGTCAACGCGCGTGGCTGCGGCGGCTCGATGCGGAGGCGGCCAACTTGCGCGGGGTCCTCGAGCGCGCCGATGGCGATCTCCCGCTGCGACTGGTCAACGCATTGGCGTGGTACTGGTTCCTGCGCGGCCGGCTGACCGAGGCGCAGCGTGCCTTGCGCGGCGCGCTGACGACCGCCGACGCGACCGCTGACGGGACCGCCGGCGGAACCCGGGCAGCGTTGCGGGCCACTGCGACGGCCTGGCTGACCGGCATCGCATTCCTGCTCGGCGACATCGCCGACTGGCCTGCCCGGCACGCTGCCACCGTCCGCGGCCTCGAGGAGGCCCGCGAAGCCGGCGGCCGGGCGCGGGCGCTGTGGTTCCTGGCCTTCGCCGAGATGGACCTCGGCGACGTGCCCGCAGTCGGTGCCCTGGTCGAGCGGGCGCTGTCGCAGTTCCAGCGGATCGGCGACCGGTGGGGCGTCGCGGCGGCGCTGAGCCTGCGGGCCAAGCACGCCCACATCACCGGCGACCTGGATGCACTGGCTGCTGACGCCGAGCGCAGCGTGCTGCTGTTCCGCCGCCTCGGCGACCGGTGGGGTCTGCTGCAAGCCTCAGAGTGGCTGGCGGCGCACGCGGAGCTGACCGGAGACAGCCGACGTGCCGCTGAGCTGCACCAAGACGGCCTGCGGGTGGCCGAAGACCTGGGGCTGTGGCCGGAGGTGGCTGGCCGGCTGTCCTGGCTCGGCTGGGGCGCGCTGCAGCGCGGCGACTACGCGGCCGCCCGCGAGCTCAGTGTTCGCGCGCTGCGGCTGTCGCAGGAGCAGGGATCCCCGCTCAATGCGATCTTCGCTGAGATGGGGCTGGCATTCGCCGCGCGCCGGGCTGGTGACTTCGAGGCCGCCGAGGAGCACCTGCAGAGCCTGCTCGCGGCCGCAGCCGACCGTGGCGGCGAGGCCGGCCAGCCGCTGCACGTGCCGAGCGTGCTGGTCGAGTGCGGATACCTCGCCGAACAGCGTGGCGATGCGAGCACGGCCCGGCGTTGCCACGCCGAGTCGTACGCCATCGCGCAGCGGCTCGGCGCGGCCCGCGACACCGTGCACGCCCTGGCCGGGCTTGCCGGGGCCGAAACGCTGGATGGCGGCTGGGCCGGCGCCGGCCGGGCCGCCCGCGCTCTAGGGGCGGTGGCGGCGGCCCGGGACCGGATCGGCATGCCGGTCAGCGTCGCCGAGCGCTACGACCTGGACCGCATCGAGGCGGCCTCTCGGTCGGTGCTCGGCGACGCCGGCTATGACGCCATGGTGGTGCAGGGCCGCCAGCTGAGTGTGGAGGACGCCTTCAGCTCGCTGCCTTGACGACCACCTCTGCGATCCGGGTGAACGTGCTGTAGTCACCGGCGCTGACCCGGTTCTTGGCGACGGCGACGGCGAGGCCGGTGGAGATGTCCGCAAAGGCCGCCGTGCCGCCGCTGCCGGGCATACCGAACAGCGTCGGGCTGTCCAGCGGTCCGGGGAACCCGAGGCTGTACCCGAGGCCGCGAGTGCCAGGGAAACCGACGACCTCATCAATACCGCTGACCGCCACCGCCGTCACTTCACGTACCCGGTCGGCACCGATGAGCCGTACACCGTCGAGGTCATCCATCAGGGCGGCATACGTCCGCGCGAGGGCCCGGGCCGACGCGACCGCACCGGCAGGGATGTCGGCGGCGAGCACGTCGGCCCGGTTGCAGTACGCGGCGGTGGGCATGGCGTGCGGCGGGGCGGCGGTCCAGCCGTCGACGACCCGGAAGAACGGCACCTGGTCGGCCATCGCGGCAAACATCTCGGGAGTCAGCTCGGTGGCACCGTCGGCGTCCTCCAATCGGGCCAGCCGCGGCTGGTCGTCGATCGGCACACCGAAGTACAACTGACCGATCAGCCCCAGCGGGCCGGCGATGTGCTGGTGCAGCAACTCGGACATGCTCTGGCCAGTGGCCCGGCGGGCGACCTCACCGAGGATGTAGCCGAATGTCTGCGGGTGGTATCCGTGCTTCGTGCCCGGCTCCCACCACGGAGTGGCACCGGCGATCGCGGAGCACATGCGTTCCCAGTCACAGAGGTCCTCCGGTGTGGTGTCCACTGGAACCCCGGGAACACCGACGGTATGGGTGAGTGCGTGGCGCAGCGTCGCGCGGTCCTTGCCGCGGGCGCCGAACTCGGGCCATACATCGGCGATGCGCGTGTCGTAGCTGAGCTCACCACGCTCGACAAGGACATGGATGACGGCCGCCGTGATGCCCTTGCCCGTCGACGTGACGTGAAACGGCGTGTCGTACGTGACAGGCCGGCCGGTGACAGGGTCCGCGACGCCGGCGACGGCGTCGACGACCGGCTCCCCGCGGTGGTACACCGCCACCTGCAAACCTCGCTCCACCCCGGTCTCGACGAGCTCGTCGACGACCGACTGCACCTGCTGCTGCATTGCTGACATTCCTGTGCTCCTCCAGTGCATCATGATTGGCTGGCAAGCGGCGCGTAGCTGAGGATCAGCACGCCCTTGTCCAACGTTCGGGTGGCGACGTGCGTCAGCGGGGTCTGTGGCCAGCCGGTGAACGGCCCCGAGCCGGTGCCGAGCACGATCGGATGGACCCACAACCGGACCTCGTCGAGCAGGCCGTGCGCGGCGAGCGTCCGGGCGAGTGGGCCGCAGCCGTACATCAGCAGATCGCCGCCCGGCCGCTGCTTGAGACTTTGGACGGCATCGGTGACGTCACCGCTCACGAGTTGGGCGTTGGTCCAGGCGACACGGTCGAGGGTCGTGGACGCGACGTACTTGCGCATGTTGTTGATTCGGTCGGCGAATTCGTCGCCTGTCCTCGACGGCCAGGATCCAGCGAAGCCCTCGTACGTCACCCGCCCCATCAACAGCGCGTCCGCCGCGAAAAGCTGGTCGCGTGAACAGCGCATGTAGTCATCGGACCAGAACGGCAGCGACCAGTCCTGCGGGTTGTCCATCACGCCGTCGAGCGTCATGAAGACCGAGACGATGACCTTGCGCATGGAGAACTCCTTCGGCTGAATCGGGCGGGTAGTTGCAGCGGTCCGGAACAGCAATGGCTTTCGGTGCTCGCTGCGCCGAATACCAACTCCGTTGCCGGGCGCGCGGTGTTCTGATGGATCTACGAGCCGTCATGGGTGGCGTGTCGTGGACCCCTCATCGGTTCTTTTCCGATCTTCGGTATGGGTAGGTGGCACGGGCGTCGCGCAGGGCGGCGGCCCACCAGGCGAGCTGGTCCAGGGTTGCGTTGATCGTGGTGTTGCATTCGGCGGTGTGTCGCGGCCAGCTGCCGTCCGGGGCGAACTGCTCCCAGTAGCGGGGCAGGCTGATGCAGTCGCGGATCGGCACGGCGTCGAGCCCGCTGAAGATCTGGCGCAGCTGCCCGGCCGCGAGCAGTCCACCGGATTCGCGGCCGTAGGACACGAACATGACCGGTTTGGCTTGCCATTCCTCGACGTACCAGTCGATCGCGGTCTTCAACTGGGCCGGGAAGCTGCAGTTGTACTCCGGAGTCACCACCACGAACGCGTCGGCGGCTGCGAGCCGCCCTGCCAGGGCCAGCACCGCGACGGGTCGCGGTTCGCTGTCGTCCGTCAGCGTGTCGGGCAGCCCTGCGACGGCGAGGTCGACGACGTCTACGTTCAGGTCTGCGCGTCGCTGGGCGTGCCTGGCGAACCACTCGGCGATGGTCGGCCCGAACCGGCCGCTGCGGGTGCTGCCGATGATGACAACCACGTGCAGTTGCCGACGTTGCGGCATCGCGGGCCTCCCTCAGACGCAGCGGTTCTTTCCGGTGTCACCTACGCTGCCCGCCACTGTTTACGGTTTCCTTACGGCGAACTCGTCGCGGCCCGTCCCCACCTGGCGCCCCGTGACAGCCCACAGGTGCCGACGCACGTCAACGGCTGCATCCGCGCAGTACCGCGCGGATGTCGGTGTTGCCTCACCTGGGCCGGCCGTAAGGAAGCGGTAAGGCGTCAGGTGCACGGTGTCCGGGCGGTTACCGCAGCACCGCGGGACAGATCGCTTGTGCAGAGAACGGACATTCAGCCATGACCGGAGACGTCGTCGCCTACGTCAACGCCAACTTCGAACGACACCACCGAGAGATCTTCGAGTGCCTGCGTGAACTGATGGGTCAGAACGCTCCCCACGCCCGGTTGGTCATCAGCCGGGGCTCCCCGGCGTGGACCGGTCGGAGCTTGCTGGCCATCATCAGCCGCAGCAAGACACATCTGACGTTGGCTTTCGGCCGGGGCGCGGCGTTCACCGACCGCCACAACCTGCTCGAAGGCACGGGCAAGACCACGAGACACATCAAGATCAAGACTGCTGAGGGCATCAACAAGCAGGCCATTGCCGACTACATCCGACAGGCCACCGAGCTCGACCTCCGCTGACGTACATCGCCACCCGGTGCTCCCGGACTCGCTGATCGCCGAGAAGTCCAACGCATCGGCCATCGTCGGCCGCGGCGTGCCCACCGAGTGGCCGCGAGGCGGCCGCAACCAGACCGGAGCCCAGCAGTGAAAGGCGCAGTCCGACGGGTCGCTGGTCAACCCGCAATCCGGCAGATGTCTGGACGATAGCGGGGCCGGCGGTTCCGGCACCCAGTTGCAGATCAGGGACTGCGACAGCGGCGCGACCCACCAGTGGAACCTGCCCTGACATCCAGCTGAACCGGCCAACGTGGTCGTAACCGCCGGGGTCCACCCGAGCGGGACCCCGGCGTCCCTACCGCTGCCGGGTCCGCCGGCCTGATCGCGTGCCGGACGAGTTCGAGCGCCGCACGCATTGCTCAGATTCAATGCGGATGCCATCGTTGATCGTCGAACTCCAAATCCCTGGAGACCAGTTGCGCAGACTCGTACCCTTGGTCCTGGCCATCCTCGTCGCCGCTCTGGCCGCTGACCGTCCTGTCCTCCGACGCGCTCTGGGAGGGCACGCCGTCCCAGTCCGACCCGTCGGGCAACGCCTGGCCCTCCGACCACGCCGCCGTCCTCGCCATCTTCGCCGTCAGCTGACCCAACCAGGGGTTTCCACACGCCGGCAACGCGCGGAAGCCCCTGCGGGTTCCAGCACCCACTCACCCTGAAGGAGACCTCACATGGGACGGTTGAGCCGCAGACGCTTCGTAACGCTGTCCGCGAGCGCCGCCGCAGGCACGGTGATGGCACCGGGAATCCAGACCGGCCCGCCAGTCAAGGCCGCCGCGGCGACCACGGGCACGATCACCGATGTGCAGCACGTGATCGTCCTGATGCAGGAGAACCGCAGCTTCGACCACTACTTCGGGACCCTGAAGGGAGTACGCGGCTTCGGCGACCGCAGCGCCGTCACGACCAGCACCGGCAGCTCGATCTTCCGCCAGCCCAACGGCACCGGGTGGCAGTACCCGTGGAAGATGAGCAGCACCCTTCCCGCGGGCGGTGCGGACCCCGACGACATGGCGCAGTGCAACGGGCAGCTGGCGCACAGCTGGTCATCGCAGCACGCGGCGTGGAACACCGGCAAACTCGACAACTGGATCTCAGGAGTCGGCAACGTCCGGACGATGGGCTACCTCGACCGAAGCGACATCCCGTTTCACTTCGCGCTCGCCGACAAGTACACCATCTGCGACGCCTACTTCTGTTCGGCGCTGAGCGCGACCGGGCCCAACCGTACCTTTCTCTGGAGCGGCAAAGTCGACGCGAACAGCAAGGACGGCGGCGATGAGTCGGGGCTGACCTGGCAGACCTACGCCGAGGCGCTGCAGAACGCCGGGGTGACATGGAAGGTCTACCAGCGCTCCAGCGACAACTTCGGCGACAACGGCTTGGCCTACTTCCAGCAGTTCGCGAGCGCCTCGCCGGGCAGCTCCCTCTACGACCGCGGCATGGCGTCGGTGCCTGGCACGAAGCCCACGCACGAGGCGATCGCCGACGCCATCAGGGCCGACGTCGTCAACGGCACGCTCCCGAAGGTCTCCTGGGTCGTCGCCAACGAGGCGTTCTCCGAGCACCCCTCCGCCCCGCCCGGCGACGGCGCGCACTTCGTCAACCTCGTGATCCAGGCCCTCAACGCTGATGCAAGCGTCTTCAACTCGACCGTGCTGTTCCTCAACTACGACGAGAACGACGGCTGCTTCGACCACGTGCCGCCTCCGGTTCCCCCGAGCGGCACCACGGACGAGTTCCTCAGCGGCGTACCGATCGGGCTCGGCTTCCGCGTACCCATGCTGGTGATCTCGCCGTGGACCCGCGGCGGCTGGGTGAGCTCGGAGGTCTTCGACCACACCTCCGTCATCCGGTTCCTGGAACGGTGGACCGCGGCGCTCGGCCGGCCCGCAACCTGCCCCAACATCAGCGCGTGGCGCCGAAAGGTGGTCGGCGACCTCACCGGCGTCTTCGACTTCGCGTCACCCGTCTACGGGCTGCCGCAACTGCCCGCCACAAGCGTGATCACCCACGCCTACTGCAAGACACTGCCCAACCCGACCCCGGGCACCAACGCCCTGCCCGCACAGGAGCCCGGCACCCGGCCGGCCAGAGCCCTGCCCTACCAGCCCAACGGATACCTCGACCGGCTCGAGTTCGGCGCCAACGGCAAGATCCTGGCCTGGTTCCAGATGGTGAACCAGGGCGCCGAGGCGACGCGCGCGGTCCATTTCTCGATCCACCCCAACGCGTACCGCAACCGCGACCCCTGGCAGTACACGGTCGACGCCGGCGGCACCGCCACCGACTACTTCAACATCGGGGCAGGCTACGGCTCGGGCCAGTACGACCTGAGCATGGTCGGCCCGAACCGCTTCCTGCGCCGCTTCATCGGCAACGCCGCCACCGCAGGCAAGAACGCCTTCGTCAGCAGCTACTACGCGGTGGCATCCAACACCGGCAAACAGGCAATCTGGTTCCGGCTGAAGAACACATCACCGTCAGCGATAACCTTCACCATCACGTCGAACCAGTACCGGACCGACGGCCCCTGGACCTACTTGGTGAATGCCGGACAGACGGTGGACGACTGGTTCAACGCCGTTGCGTACAACAACGGCTGGTACGACTTCACGATCACCGTCGACGTCGACCCGGTCTGGTCGCAGCGCTTCACCGGCCACATCGAGACCGGCAAGCCCAGCGTCTCCGGATGACCACCGTTCGGGGCGGCCTCGCACGACAAGCTCACGCAAAGCCGCCTACGACACTTTCCGCACGTGCGTCGTTCCGGCATCGAGGACTACCCCGCGGATGCGCTCACGGGCGTCGTCGCGTGGTACACCGGCCATCAGATGAGCGATGATGGTCGCTGGTCAGGGAGCCTCCTCGACGAGCGGGCCGTCTCCCGCCGCCGGTGTCGGCCAGCCCGACGGGAGCACTGACCGCAGCACGTCGAACACCCGCCGGGCGGCGGCATGGTCGTAGTCGGCCAGCCGCTCGGTCGCCTGCGCCCAGATGCCACCCGCGGGCAGCGCCACGACCTCGTGGAACGCTCCGCTGGCCCGCAACACGGCGGCGCCACCGAGCCGCGCCGCTACCTCGCCCGGGATGACGGTGATCCACGAGTATCCCTTGAGCCGTTCCCGCGGCGGAGTCCGCCATATCGCGTCGCGCGTCTCACTGTCGAGCCCGACCAGGGACCGCTCCAGCAGCGACTCAACGCCGTAGTGCCCGTCCAGCTCGAGCGATACCTCACCGTATGCCGGATCGCTCACCGCTGCGACCTCCCGCAGGAACCCGCACAATGCACGCTCGGCATCCACGGTGCCGACCAGAAACTCGGCCGACGCCGACAGCCCAAGCCGGACCCCGCCATCAACCCACGTCCGCACATGCAGGTCCGGAAAGCCGGGGCTGCGCCCTCCGGGCATACGCTCCGCGCGTTCGACGACACCGGCCTGCAGATAGGCGGTCGCTCCCGGGTGCTGGTCCAGACCGTCCAGGAACACGCTCCAGCTGCGCGGATGCATCAGCAGCGCGGTAGCCACCTCGTCGTCGAACTCACCTTCGAAACGGACGAGTTCGCACCAAGGCATGCCGACCGGCGGAAAGGTCTCCCAGATCCGCCCGGCCATGAGCGTGCCGGTGACGTCCTCGCCGGCGCGGGGGTTAGCGTCCAAGCCGTCGTGCAACCGAACCGCCAGCCTCGACCACGCCAACTCGAACCACATCCGCGTGACACGTCCGGCATCGGGTCCGGGATCCAGGCACAGGATCACATAGAGCTGGGACCTCGAAACACCTTCCACTGGTCGTCCCTCCGCTCAAGTCCGACCATCAAGTACATCGCCGAGGTCATCACGGACCAGCCAACCCGTGTTGACTCCTCGTCAACGCTGCCACACCAGCTGGGGCCACAACAGCACATCCAGCCACGAACGCCAGACAGCCTGTAACTACGATGAGTCCGACGCCGACCCATCAGGCCGGCTTTGGCCGCATGATACTTCCAGTCCGGGCCGCCACTGTTCGTTGCGTTCGCCTGTTACAGCCGCGACGGCAGCTTCACCGTGCTACGCCGGCACGCAGCAGCGCCCGCCGCCAGGCACGCGTCATGGTCCAGGTGGAGCAGGAGCCCAGGATTGTCGGGGCCTTCTTCACGTGTCCAAACTCTGGGGCGGTCGTATGCTGCCGGGGTGGAGATCAGCGGGACGTCGATGATGGCGGCGATGCTCGATGCGGTCGAGGACGCGGCGCCGGTCGACGCTGTGGAGGCGATCACGCGGGAGCTGGCGAAGGCTCTCGACGCCCGCTCCGCGTCGTTCCTGATCGCTGACTTCGGGGGCCGGGCGCTGGTCCGGCTGGCGCATGCGGCGACCGGCCAGGACGGCGGGCCCGACGTCCGTCGGCGTGATGACGAGGTCGCCACGGTGCTGCCGCTGGACGGCGGTCCGATGGAGCAGACGCTGCGGACCCAGAAGCCGCAGGTGTTCGAGGGCGGCGACGAGTGGACGGTGTGGGCGCCGGTCACGGAGCGTGGTGAGGCGATCGGGCTGCTCGAGCTGGTGCTGCCGGTCGGACCGGATGCCGGGGCGCTGGTGGAGATCGGTCGGGTCGCGCATCTGCTCGGGTTCGTGGTGATCGCGAACCGGCGGCACACCGACCTGTTCGAGTGGGGTCAGCGCACCACGCCGTTCAATCTCTCCGCGGAGATCCAACGCCGGCTGCTGCCGAGTGCGTTCACCTGTGAAGCGGGCGCGTTCACGCTGTCCGGGTGGCTGGAGCCGGCGGCGAGCATCGGCGGGGACACCTTCGACTACTCCCTGGCGCGGGACCTGCTGCACTTCAGCGTGACGGACGCGATGGGGCACGGTGTCGCCAGTGCGCTGACCGCCACGCTGGGCGTCGGGAGCCTGCGCAACACCCGCCGCCAGGGACGGAGCCTGGTGGAGCAGGCCGAGGCCGCGAACGCCGCGGTGGCCGAGCACGCCGCCGCCGGGAGCTCGTTCATCACCGCGACCCTCGGCCGGGTCGACCTGGTCAGCGGTGTGTGCACGTTGATCAACGCCGGGCACCTGCCGCCGCTGCTGGTCCGCGACGGCGATGTGGAAGCGGTGCGACTGCCGAAGAACTTCCCCCTCGGGATGCTGCCCGACTCGACGTTTGCCAGTGCCGATGTGGCGTTGCGGGCCGGCGACCGGCTGGTGATCGTGACCGACGGGATGACGGAGCGCCGGGCGGCGCGACTGGACCTGCACGCTGAGATGCGCCGGGTCGCCGCGCTGCACCCGCGGGAAGCGACCCGGGCCTTGGCCGACGCGGTACTGGACGTGGCTGGTCCGCGGCTCACCGACGACGCAACACTGTTGATCATCGATTGGTACGACGAGCACACGCTGGGGCGGCGCAGCAGCTCCGGCGCCGACTCGATCCGGGCCAGCGCACGCCTACCCAGCTGAACGCCCCTGCCGCGGCAGCGGCATCAGGCGCCGGCGGCAACGGCGGCCTCGGCCGCGTCGACGTCGTCGCTGAGGTGGATGAGGCGGTCCACCGACGTCAGCGCGAGCACGGTGCGCACGACAGGCCGAGCCGCTGCCACGAAGACGCCCCCGTCGCGTTCGAGCAGCTGCTTGTGCAGCCACACGATCATGCCGAGCGCGGTGGAGTCGATGAACCGCACGGCGGCGAGGTCCAGCACAACGAACTGCACGCCGTCGTCGAGGGCGCGCTGCAGGTGTTCCCGCACCTGTGGGACGGTGCCCAGGTCGAGCACCCCGTCCAGCTGCACGATGAGACACCCGCGGCCCGGCCTGGTCGTCAAGGACAGGTCCACCCAAGGCCCCCACTCGTAACGGCCGATCACCAGCTACGGACACAACCTTACGGGCCGGACGGGCCTGCGGCGCGTTCGCCGCCAGGATCGTGCAGGCGCCGTGCTGGACGACGTTGGGGCAGGCCTCGGTGAGCAGGACCGCCAGGTGGTCGCGGTTCGCTTCCGGCGCGGTGGTCAGGCTGAGCAGCACGGCCAGGTGCGGCGGGCCTCGCTGACCGACGACGTCTGCTGCGGCAGAGCCACCGTCATGCTGAGCCGCATCAGTACGTTCCGATGTCGGGACGGTGTTCCGGACGCTCGGCGTAGTGCCGAACGACGGTGGCCAGGAAGACGGCGTTGATGTGCAGCCGGAACACTGCGATGCGACTCAAGCCCGGTTTGCCGTTCGGGCCGCAGTGCAACAACCGGATCGTCCACAGTGCGGGGTGCGGACCGCCAGGTAGCAGATCGTCCCACCGGATGTTCGACCCACGCCGTCCGCGCCGCCGGTGTCACCGGCACCCGCACACTGACCGTCGACCTCACCGGCGTGACCCACCTGGCCAGCACCGGCGTCGCCGCCCTGCACCAGCTGACCGTCCTGCACAAGGACAACGGCACCATCCTGTGCCTCTACGCACCGGGCGGTGCGTCACCCGGCAAATCCCCCGGCTCGGACTGCTCGCAGCGGGGAGCGCGACGGTGCTGCCGGTTAGCGTGGATGCACCGCCCGGGGCGCGAGTGCGCCGCACTGTGCAGGACCGGCGTCCGGGCGTACCAGCGATTCCATGAACGAACGTCGGGAGAGCTTGACGTGTCCAACCACTTCACCGGACTCAGTCTCGGTTCGCCACTCGGGGATCCGCGTCTCGACCTGTGTGACCTGTATGCATTCGCCGCGCCAGGCGACCGGAGCAGGACCGTGCTCATCCTCAACGCCAATCCCGGTGCCGACGCCCTGCATCCGGACGCCGTGTATCGGCTGAACATCGACAACGACGGTGACGACCTGGTCGACATCGCGTTCAGCTGGGTGTTCAGCCCGCCGGCGGCCGACGGCGGGCAGACCTACAGCGTGTTCATGGCGACCGGTGCGCAGGCCCGCAGCCCCGAAGCGGGCGGCGTCCGGATCGTGGCGGATGCCGCCGTGTCGTTCGGCCCGCAGGCGAACGTGGTCAGCAGCGGCAGCTTCATGGTGGCCGTCGGCAGCCGCAGCGACGCGTTCTACTTCGACTTCGACGGCATCAAGAACCTGTTCGACACCAGCGGCAACCGGAACTTCACCGCGCCGCACCTGTCTGGGAGGTCGCCCTGGACCGGGGTCGACTCCAACGCCACGGCCAACGTCTGCTCCATGGCCATCGAGCTGCCGACCGCCGAGCTGAAGCCCGGACCCGAGCTGCGGATCTGGGGCCGGTGCAGCGTGCTGCGCGACGGCGAACTGGTCCATGTGGACCGGGCCGGGCACCCGTCGATGAGCAGCTTCTTCAACACGGACGAGACCAAGGAGGAGTACAACGCGAGCGAGCCGGTGCACGACCGGTCCAGGTGGACCGACCAGTTCGTCCACCTGCTGGGTCACACCGGCGGCTACACGCGCGAAGAGGCGGTCGCCGCCCTGGACGAGCACGGGCTGCTGCCGGACATGCTGCGTTTCGACCCGACCAGACCAGCCAAGTATCCCAACGGCCGGACCTTCACCGAAGACGTCATCGACATCCGTGTCGCGTTGCTCACCAGGAACGAGGCACCGCCCACCGGCCTGAAGCCGCACACCGACATCATGGACCGGTTCCCGTATCTTGGCGCCCCTCACCCGGCGGCCATCTCCTGACCGGTGTCACACCTGGTTCTGGCCGCCGTCGACGTACAGGTTCGATCCGGTCACGAACGTGCTCTGGTCCGACGCGAGGAACGCCACCATGTCGGCGACCTCTTCCGGCCGACCCATCCGGCCCATCGGTACCTGCTTCGTCAGGTCGGACTTGAGCTGGCCGACGTGTTCGGCGCTGGGCGCCAGGCCCTCGATCCCGGGAGTGTCGATCGGGCCCGGCGCGACGGCGTTGACCCGGATGTTGCGGGCCCTGAGCTCGTTGGCCCAGGTGCGGACGAAGGAGCGCAGCGCCGCCTTCGACGCGGCGTACACCCCGAAGGACGCCTCACCGCGGTCGGCCGCAGTCGAGGTGTTGACGATCACCGACGCGCCGTCGTTGAGCAGCGGCAGCGCCTTCTGCACGGTGAACAGCACGCCTTTGACGTTGATGTCGAAGATATGGTCGATGTGCTGCTCGTCGACCTGTTCGAGCGTGGCGAACGAGCCGACACCGGCGTTGGCGAACAGCACGTCGAGCCGGCGCCCCTGCTCGCCGACCGTCGCATACAGCCGGTCGAGGTCGGCGGCGTCCGACACGTCGGCCTGGACGCCGGTCGCGTTGGCGCCGATGTGCGAGACGGCGTCGCGCAGTTGCTCCGCACGCCGTCCGACGACGAAGACGTGGGCGCCGTCCGCGGCGAGGCGCCGCGCCGCAGCCAGTCCGATTCCCGTGGTGCCGCCGGTGACGACCGCGGTCTTGCCTGTGAGCATGGTCATTGCCACTCCTCTGCGGTGGATTGCGCCGCCCGGGACGGCGCCTGCGAGCTATGCCCGTCACGGCCCGGCTTAAGCGAGGGTCGACCAGCCTGTACTGCCTCACCGACCGTGGCGGTTACCGTCGAGGACGGTGATGCAGATGCGTGGCTTGGAGATCACGGTGACGGTCCGCCGGGAGGACGGGGTGGCCCACGTGGCCGCTGCCGGCGATGTCGACCTGTTCACGGCGCCTGCGTTCCGTGACGCGTTGCGTCACGCGGCGACCGCCACGAGCGGTCCTGTCGAGGTCGACCTGAGCCGGGTGACGTTCTTCTCGTGCGCGGGCGCGGCCACCTTGCACGACGGTGCGCTGGCCGGTGGCGGGCGGCTGCGGCTGGTCGAGACGAGCGCTGCCGTGCGACGCACCATCGCCGCGCTTCGGCGGGCCGGCGGATCGACAGAGCAGCCGTGGTGTTGAGCGCCGCGACGATCCTGCACACTGCGGGAATTCGTGCTCGGTGCGCCATGCATTGACGGCGGTGTGGACCGCGCCGGCGGCCTCCGGATGTGACCGTGCGGCGCACCCGGGGGGCGTGGACTGCGCCGCATGGCCACGTGCCGATTCGCCGAGGAGGGGTTCAGCGAACCGGTTCAAGCGCACTTGGGCCGACTGTACAGCGGCACTGATTGGTTGACCAGACGTCGTCCACGGCTACTTGGGCTTGGGTGCCGTGCTGGTCGAGCTCGGGTTCGGATCCGGCATCACCTGCTGGCGGCGCCTTGAGGAGTGGTTGGCGGCGGCGAACCGGCAGCCGGCCCGCCCGCGCATGTACAGCTGGCTGCCGATCGCGCCGTACAGGACGGATCCCGGCGGCAGCGTCCAGGACAACGCGGTACGCATGCCGATTCCACCCAGTGGCGTCACCCAGATCGCCGAGGCCTTCGGCCCGTCGGAGACGGTCGCTCGAGACGCCCACGCCTTCGCCGGGCAGGTGCGCTTCGGCCGGTGCCAGGCTTCCACGAGGCACGGTAGTTCCGATTTGGGCGTTATCGGCGCCGCCATCCGGGACGCGACATAGTGATGACCGCCTAAGTGACGAAATTCGTCGCTTGGAAGCTCGTATATGACGAGTTCGTAAGATCTATGGACAGGAAACTGGCGCTGCTCGTAGAGTCGGGCATCTTCCGCTGATCCTGGAGATGACGTTGAACATTGCCGCCCAGGAAAGTCCCGCGCTTTCCGCGACCGAACTGCACGCCGCGGCCACCGTCGTGGAAGGCAGCACGGTCATCGAGCTGTCCGAAGCCCACCTCGACCGCATCCGCCGTGGTGGTGTCACCGCCGTCAACCACACCGTGACCAGGCCCTACGCGGACACCGTCACCGCGCTGCGGGAGGTCAACCAGTGCCGCCGCTGGATCGACGGGCACGCCGACCGGGTGCTGCTCGCCACGAGCGTCGCCGACATCGAGCGGGCCAAGGCCGAGGGCAAGGAGGCGGTGATCCTCGGGCCGCAGGACACCGAGATGATCGGGGTCGACCTCGATCTGCTCGGCACGTTCTACGACCTCGGCGTGCGCATCCTCCAGCTGACCTACCAGCGGCAGAACCTGCTCGGCGCCGGCTGTGGGGAGAGCGTCGACCCCGGCCTGACACACAAGGGCCGCGTCTTCGTCGAGGCGATGAACGAGATCGGCATCGTCGTCGACGTCTCGCACTGCGGGCAGCGCACCGGCCTGGACGCCATGGAGGTGTCCAGCACGCCCGTCGTCGTTACGCACTCGTTCTGCGACGCGATCTCGCCCCACATCCGGGCGAAGGACGACGCCTTCCTGCGCACCCTCGGCCAGCAGGGCGGCGTCATCGGCATCACCACCCTCTCGGGGTTCCTGTACTACCCGGACGAGCCGACCCGGCGTCCGGACCTGACCCGCTTCGTGGAGCACCTCAGCCACGTCGTGGAGGTCGCGGGCATCGACCATGTCGCGATCGCCACCGACTACGACGAGACGCTCACCGAGGCGATGCGTGCCGAGCAGCTCAAGGACAAGGAGTTCAAGAGCCTGCTCGGCGACTGGAAATGGGAGGAGCGGCGGGCGATCGGCATGGACGACGCCGCCGACTTCCCGAACTTCACCGAGGCGCTCCTGGCCGGAGGGTTCTCTCCGGCCGACGTGACGAAGGTCCTCGGCGGCAACTGGCTGCGGGTGTTTGGGGAGGCATGGAGCCCGGCCGGCCGGTAGGCGAGTTGAGAGATCAGCCAAGGAGACCCATGAGAACGCATTTCATGACCAGAGTGCTGGCGGTGGGCGTCGTTGCGGCGCTCGTGGCCGGCTGCTCCGGAGGCGAGCCCCCGAACAGTGACAACGGCGCCAGCACCAATGACGGCCTGACCAAGAACGTCCGCATGGAGGACGAGTCGCAGCCCTCCGGCACGCCGAAGCCCGGCGGCCGGCTGCGGATCATGATCCGGCTGGACGCGAACGAGCTCGACCCCCACAAGATGTCCGAGACCTCGGCCTTCGTCATCAACGAGCAGATCTACGAGTCGCTCGTGGAGTCCTACCGCGGCGAGATCAAGCCCTCCATCGCCGAGTCGTGGGAGCAGAGCGGCGACGGGCTCACCCTGACGTTCAAGCTGCGCGACAACGCGTACTTCCACAGCGGGCGTAAGGTCACGTCGGCCGACGTGAAGTACTCGATCGAGCGGATCAAGAACCCGGCGACCCGCGCCCCGCGCGCCCGCAGCTACGAGGGCATCAGCGCGGTCGAGACGCCCGACGAGCGCACGGCTGTGCTCAAGCTCAGCAAGCCCAACGCGGCCATCCTGACCCTGCTGTCCACCGCCGCGTCGTCCATTGTGGACAAGTCGGTGGTCGACGAGAAGGGCGGGCTCAACACCGCCGTCGACGGCGGCAGCGGCCCGTTCAAGATCGCGACGCGGACGGCCGGCCAGACCATCAAGCTCGACAAGCACACGCAGTACTGGCAGTCCGGCCTGCCGTACCTCGACGGCCTGGACTTCACGTTCAACCCCGACGACAACGCCCGCGCCGCCGCGGTGCGCAGCGGCACCGTCGACTTCCTCTGGCGGCCCGCGCCGGAGTTCATCGACGCGCTGAAGAAGGACGAGAAGCTCAAGTGGTACGGCGGCTCCGGCTCGCTGTCGCTGCACCTGCGGCTCAACACGTCCAAGGCGCCGTACGACAACGTGAAGGTCCGCCAGGCGATCTACTACGCGCTCGACCGGCAGGAGATCCTCAACGTCGCCAACTCCGGCTTCGGCACCGCGCTCAACGCGGGCTACCTGCCGCCGGACCGCTACGGCGCGCTCACCACACCGGTGTACGGCAAGGCGGACATCGACAAGGCCAAGCAGCTGCTCACCGAGGCGGGCTTCCCGAACGGCTTCGAGGCCAAGCTCATGGTCATCGCCACCTCGGCGTTCCAGGTGCGCTCGGCCGAGGTCGAGCAGCAGCAGCTGGCGAAGATCGGCATCAAGGTGACCATCGAGTCGGTCGAGTCGACGATCGCCGACACGAAGACCAAGTCGGGCGAGTTCGACATGTACCAGTCCGGCTTCGGCCTCACCTACGACCCGGACGAGCGGTTCAGCGCCAGCTTCCTCAAGGGCGGCGGCCTGAACTACGGCAACTGGAGCGATGCCGAGTACGAGGCGCTCATCGTCCAGGCCCGCTCGGAGCTCGACAAGGACAAGCGCTCGGCGCTGTACCAGCAGGCCGAGAAGATCCTGGCCGAGCGCGGCCCGGTCGCGATGACGTTCCTCAACGCCGACTTCGACGTCGTGCAGAAGGACGTCATGGGCTACCGGGGCGACCCGACCCCGACGTACCGCTTCTACCGCAGCCTCTGGCTCAACCGATGACGCACCGGAGGGGCGCCCGGGGGTGGGCGCCCCTCCGGAGCACCCCGCGACGAAAGGCACCGCCATGGAAGACGTCCCGCTGAGCCACCGCTACATCATCGCCGCCCGGCTCAAGGGTTACCTCAACAAGCACGCCGAGTCCGTCGCCCTGCTCACTGAGGCGCTGGAGCTGGAGCCGGGCGACGCACGCCTGCTGCGCTTCCGCGGCCACCGGCGGATCTCCGTCCGCGACTACGCCGGCGCGATCGAGGACCTGCGGGCCGCCGCGGACCGTCTCGGCGACGTCGAGGACGAGTACGAGATGTACCAGCCCGAGGTCGAGAAGGACGTCGTCAGCCTGATCCTCGGCCGGCCCGGGGCGGTGCGGCCGCAGCACCTCACCGAGACGATGGCGGCCGCCGACCCGGGCGCGCTGGCGCGGTACAACACCACCCTGCACACGTCGGTCTGGTATCACCTGGGCGTGGCCCAGTACCTCGACGGCGACTTCGAGGGCTGCCTGGGAAGCTTCCGCAACGCCGAGCGCTGCGCCCGTCACCAGGAGGGGATCGTCGCGTCGCAGGACTGGCAGTACATGGCGCTGCGCCGGCTCGGCCGGCCAGACGAGGCCGACGCTGTCCTGGACCGGTTCCGCGGCATCGCCGTCGTCGACGAGGACCACCTGGTCGGCTACGAGGGCCGGATGCGCCTCTACACCGGCGAGCTGACCCCCGAGCAGCTGTGGGCGATGTGCGACGGCGACAGCCTCAAGACCGTGACCCAGGGCTACGGCCTGGGCAACTGGCACTACTACAACGGCGACGTCGACCGGGCCCGCGAGGTCTTCGACGGCGTCCTGAAGACCGGCGTCACGCACGCCTTCGCCTATCTGGCGGTCACGTCCGAATACTCCCGCAACCCCGACTTCGCAACGGCGACGAAGGAGCACTGAGCATCATGGCGATCATCCGGGCCGAGATCGGCCACCGCGACCAGGAGACCAAGGAGGCGATCATCGCCGAGCTCACCGACGTCCTGGTGAAGTACGGCTCGCCGCGGGAGAATACCCACGTCCTGCTGTACGAGGTCTCCTACGACAACTGGGCCAAGGGCGGCGTGACGTACAACAACCGGAAGAAGAAGGCCCAGGAGGGCTCGTGACCGGCCCGCACGTACTGCTCACCCCGAACCTCGCCGAGCTCGTCCCCGGCCTGGTGGCCGACTACCCGCACTGCCGGTTCACGCCGATCCCCGACGACGAGCCGGTCCGCGACGACTGGCTCGACGCCGAAATCATCCTGCGCAGCGCGATGAACGAGGACACGTTCGAGGAGCTGCTGAGCAAATGCGAGCGGCTGCGCTGGGTCCAGATCACCGCCGCCGGCTTCGACTGGGTCGGCGGCGCGGTCTGGCAGCGGCGCCTCGACGAGGGCCTCGTCTACACCCGGTCGCCGAACTCCTACAACGTGCCGATCGCCGAGTATGTCATCGGCGCCATGCTCATGCACGGCCGGGCGTTCCCGGCGCTGCGCGAGGCCCAGCTGCGGCACGAATGGATCCGTCTCGTCGGCAAGGACGTCATCGGCAGCACGACGCTGGTGTTCGGCACGGGCGGGATCGGCTCCGAGGTGGCGTGGCGCGCGAGCGCTCTGGGCTCCACCGTGATCGGCGTCAACCGTACGGGCTCCCCCGTCGACGGCTTCGCACGGGTGGTGGCCTTCGGCGACCATTTCGCGCTCCTGCCCGAGGCGGATGCCGTGGTACTGGCGATGCCGCTCACCACAGAGAACCGGTACTTCTTCGGGGCGGAGCACTTCGCGGCCATGCGGGCGGACGCGGTGCTGGTCAACGTCGGCCGCGGCGCGCTGGTCGTCGAGGACGCGCTCGTCGAGGCGATGCACGCCGGGCGGATCGGCGGCGCCGTGCTCGACGTCTTCGAGGAGGAGCCGCTGCCGGCGGAGCACCGGCTGTGGGACCTGCCGAACACGACGATCACCCCGCACACGTCGTTCCGGGGCTCGGGCAACCTGCGGCGCCTCGGCGCCGACTTCCGCGCCAACCTGGACCGGTACCTGTCCGGCGAGCCCCTGGCCGGCACGCACCGCCAGCCGGACCTCGGCTACTGACAGACCGCACGACCGACGGCGGCCCGGCTTCGCTCCACCGAAGCCGGGCCGCCGTCCTCCGTCTGTTCTCGAATGCCGGCCACAGAGCCCGCCGCGGGCAGGGGCCGCGCCGGGTCAGCCGAGCAGGGTGCGGGCGGCGGCCAGGATGTCGGCCTCGCCGAGCAGGACCTGGTCGGCGGCCGGGCCAAGGGGGACGTAGCTGTCGACGCTGTTGACCCGGGCCATCCGGCCGGCGAAGCCGGCGTCGACCAGGGCCGCGACGACCGCCTCGGAGACACCGCCGCTCGCTCGGGTCTCGTCGACGACGAGGACCCGGTTCACGCCGGCGAGCGCGGCGTGCAGTGCCGCCGCCGGCAGCGGCGCGAGCCACTGCAGGTCCACCACGCGCGTCTCGGCGCCTTCGCCGGCCAGGACGCCGGCCACCCGCAGGCTCATCGGCACGCCGTTGCCGAACGTGACCACCGCCAGGTCGGCGCCGTCGCGGACGGTCCGCACCGCGCCGAGCGGCGCCTCGGCCCAGTCCCGCGGGGCCGCGTACGGGGCGAGCCAGCCGCCGTCGCCCTCGGTGTGCAGGTCGCGGGTGTGGTACAGGGCGATCGGCTCCAGCAGCACGCACACCCGCCCCTCCGCCTCGGCCAGGGCGAGGCACTGGCGCAGCAGGGCGGGCGCGGTGGCGGGGTGCGACGCGACGGCGAGCGCGAGTCCGGGGATGTCGCGCAGCACGGCGACCGAGTTGTCGTTGTGGAAGTGGCCGCCGAAGCCCTTCTGGTACGCGAGGCCGGCGATGCGCACGACCATGCCGTTCTGGTACTGGCCGGCGGAGAAGAACCGCAGCGACGCGGCCTCGCCCCGCAGCTGGTCCTCGGCGTTGTGCAGGTACGCCAGGTACTGGATCTCGGGGATGGGCAGGGTGCCGGCCAGCGCGCCGCCGAGCGCCAGCCCGAGGATCGACTGCTCGTCCAGCAACGTGTCGAAGACCCGGCCGGCGCCGAACGCCTTGCGCAGTCCACGGGTCGCGCCGTAGACGCCGCCCTTGCGGGCCACGTCCTCGCCGAAGACCTGGGCGCCCGGGTGGGTCAGCAGGGCGTCGTGCAAGGCGGCGTTGATCGACTGGGCGAGGGTGAGCGGCCCGCGCTCCTCCGGCAGCTTCCCGCCGAAGGCCGGTGCACGGCCGGCGCCGGCGCGGGTGGCGGCCGCGGTGACGGCGGCGGGGCGGCGGGCGGTCAGCGGCGCGGTGACGGCGTCCGGCGACGCGAGCCGCTCGACCGCGCCGACCAGCTGCCGCGCCTCGTCCATGACGAGCTTGCGGGCGTGCTCGTAGCTGGCGAGGCTCTCGCCCGGGCTCTGGATGCCGCGGCGGGCCAGCGCCGCGGCGGTGGCGAGGATCGGGTCGCGGGCGTAGTCGGCGAGGATCTCCGAGCGGCCGCGGTAGGCCAGCTCGGCGTCGGAGCCGGCGTGGCCCATGAACCGCACGGTGCCCAGGTGCAGCACGACCGGCCGGCGCTCGGCGCGGACCCGCCGCGCGGCGTCGGCGGCGACGGCCAGCAGGTGGGCGGGGTCGGTGCCGTCGGCGTGGACGTAGTCGATGCCGGGCAGCGACGACAGGGCGCGCCGGACCCAGCCGTGCGGTGAGCGGGTGCTGATGCCGATGCCGTTGTCCTCGCAGACGAGCAGCAGCGGCAGCGGCAGGCGCTGGTGGGCGCTGTAGCCGGCGGCGTTGAGCGCGCCGGCGGCGGTGGAGTGGTTCAGTGAGGCGTCGCCGAAGCTGCAGACGACGACGGCGTCAGCGGGATACACCTGGCCGGCGCCGGTGCCGGTGCTGCGGCCGAGGTTGAAGGCCAGGCCCATCGCGCGCGGCAGGTGCGAGGCGATCGTCGAGGTCTGCGGGATGATGTTGAGGGCGCGGTGGCCGAACACCTTGTGCCGGCCGCCGGAGATCGGGTCGTGCCGGGACGCCGCCGCCGAGTGCAGCACGTCGCTGATCGGGGTGGCGCCGGGCACCTGGCCGGCGCGGGCCGCGTAGAACCCGCCGGAGCGGTAGTGCAGCAGCGCCGGGTCGCTCGGGCGCAGGGCGAGGGCCACGGCGGCGTTGCTTTCGTGGCCGCTGGAGCCGATCGTGTAGAAGCCCTCCTTCTGGGCCTGCAGCCAGCGCAGCGCGAGGTCCAGGTGACGGGCCTGGACCTGGGCCTCCCAGTAGTTCAGCAGGACCGAGCGGTCGGCCTCACGATCGGCCTCAGTGTCGTCGGTGGTGCCGGTGGGCGCTCCGGACGACCATTCGGTGAGCCGGCGGACGACGTGCTCGTCGATGGATTCCACGACGGAGGGCTCCAGTTCAGCGGTTGGTGCGGCCGCGCAGCCGCGGGTCGAGGACGTCGCGGAGGGTGTCACCGAGCAGGTTGAACCCGAGCACCGCGATCATGATGCAGACGCCGGGCACGACTGACGGCCAGATCGACAGCTCCATGAAGGCCTTGCCGTTGGCCAGCATCGAGCCCCAGGACGGCGCCGGCGGCTGGACGCCGAGGCCGAGGTAGCCCAGCGACGCCTCGATGAGGATGGCGTAGGCGATGCTCGTGGTGAACTGCACGGCGATCGGCGCGATCGAGTTGGGCAGCACGTACTTGAAGATGAGGCGGGCGTTGCTGAGCCCGACGGCCTGCCCGGACTCGACGAACGGCTCGCGCCGCACCGACATCGCCGTGCCCCGCACGATCCGGGCGAAGCTGGGGATGAACACCAGCACCAGGGCGAGGATCAGGTTCTCGGTGCCCGGCCCGCGGGCGGCCACGACGGCGAGGGCGAGCAGCAGGGTCGGGAAGGCGAACATGATGTCGGTGACCGGGGTGATGATCGCGTCGAGGATCCCCCGGTAGAAGCCGGCGAGCAGGCCGAGCAGGACGCCGATGACGGCGGCGCAACCGACCACCACGAGGCCCACGGCGAGCGAGGTGCGTGCGCCGTAGAGGGCCCGGCTGAGCAGGTCGCGGCCGGCCTCGTCGGCGCCGAGCAGGAAGGTGCCGCCGGGCGTGGCGAGCCGCTGGTTGGACATCGCGGTCGGGTCGTAGGGCGCGATGACCGGGGCGAGAGCCGCGGCCGCGACCATGAGCAGGACGAGGGTGAGCCCCACGGCGCCGATCTTGTCCCGGGTGAGCTGCCGCAGCAGCGCGCCGCCGCGCCCGCCGACCGTGCGCAGCCGGCCGAGCCGGCGCGCCTGGACCTCCGTGACGGTGTCGACTTCAGTGACCACTGCGCAGCCTCGGATCCAGGTAGGTGTAGACGAGGTCGACCAGGTAGTTGACCAGGACGTAGAAGAACGCGAGGAAGAGCAGGGTGCCCTGGACCACCGGGTAGTCGCGCTGGCTGATCCCGCGGATGACCATCGTGCCCAGACCGGGCCAGGCGAAGACCTGCTCGACGATGACGGTGCCGCCGAGCAGCGCGCCGAGCTCGATGCCGAGCACGGTCACGACCGGGATGAGCGAGTTGCGCAGGGCGTGGCGGACCATGATGACGCGCTCGGCCAGTCCCTTGGCGCGGGCGGTGCGTACGTAGTCCTGGTTGAGCACCTCCAGCATGCTGGAGCGGGTCATCCGCATGTTGATCGCGGCGAGGCTGGCGCCCAGGGTGACGGCGGGGAGCACCAGGTACTTCAGGTTGTCGAGCAGCCCGCCGCCCTCGCTGGCGCCCTGTGAGGGCAGCCAGCCGAGGGAGACGGAGAAGACGTAGACGAGCAGGATGCCCAGCCAGAAGTTGGGCACCGACAGGCCGATGAGCGACGCCACGCGGGCGAAGGCGTCGAGCGGCCCGTTGCGGCGGGTGGCGCTGAGGATCCCCATCGGGATCGACAGCAGGATGGCGACGAGCAGCGCGGAGACGGCCAGCAGCAGCGTGGACGGGAGTCGCTGCAGGATCTCGTCGAGCACCGGCTGGCCGGTGCGCATGGAGGTGCCGAGGTCGCCGCGCAGCAGGTCGCCGAACCAGGTGAAGAACTGTTCGTGCACGGGCATGTCGAGCCCGAAGTAGCGGCGCATCTCGGCCTCGACCTCGGGGTCACCGAAGTCCTGTCCCATGATGGAGCTGATCACGTCACCCGGGATCATGCGGATGACCAGGAACGAGATGACCGAGATCCCGAGCAGGACGGGGATGACCGTCAGCGAGCGGATCAGCGTGATGCGCAGCATGGTGGGCTCTCCTGCCGGTCAGTGCTCGTAACCGGATAACCCGGGCTCGGCGCCCTCGTCCCAGCCGGGCTCCAGCTCGTCGTCGGCGCCGGCGAGGTCACGCGCCCACTCGTGGGCCCGCTTGGCGACCCGCAGCACCATCACCGACCGGCTCTCCATGACGCCCTCCAGGTGGCCCAGGCGCTCGGTCCAGAACCGGCGCATGGTGTTGGTGGAGGCGAAGTAGCCGACGGCGATGATGTCGAACTGGCCGGTCACGTGGTAGACGTAGGCCATCTCGGGCATGCCGGCGAGCTTGTCGATGAGCTGCTCGGTGGCGCCGGGGGCGCTCTGGATCTCGAAGAGCGTGTGCACCGGGCGGCCCATGAAGGGTGCGCTGGGGATCGCGGAGAACTGCAGCTTGCCTTCGGCGAGCAGGCGGTCGATCCGGCGCCGCACCGAGCCCTCGGAGAGCCCGACCTTCGCCGCCAGCGCGACGTTGGTCTGTCTCGGGTCCTGCACGAGCTCCCGGATGATGGCGCGATCCTTCACGATCGAGCTCTTGGATGTCATCGGCTCCAACTCTCAATCGACGTAATTCGTCGCTCGCCGGAGCCTAGACGACGAAGATCGCCTGTGCAACACTCCCGGTTGACGAATGGCGACGTTCGCGCACCAAGTTTTGGGGAGTTTCGATGGCCTTGTTGGAGGTGCGCGACCTGCGCACGGAATTCCGCGCGGCGCGGGGCTCGGTGACCGCCGTCGACGGCGTCTCGTTCACCGTCGACGCGGGCGAGATGGTCGCGCTCGTGGGCGAGTCCGGCTGCGGCAAGTCGGCGACAGCGCAGTCCGTCATGGGCCTGGTCGTGCCACCGGCCGGGCAGGTCACCGGCGGGCAGGTGCTCTTCGAAGGCCGGGACCTGCTCACGCTGAGCCGCCGCGAGCTGCGGGCCGTGCGCGGCAAGGGCATCGCGATGATCTTCCAGGATCCGATGACCTCGCTGAACCCGGTGCTCACCATCGGCAAGCAGATCACCGAGACCCTGCAGGCCCACCTCGGGCTGAGCCGCCGGGCCGCCCGGACCCGGGCCGTCGAGCTGCTGGAGATGGTGCGCATCCCGGCCGCGCAGAGCCGTCTCGGCGCCTACCCGCACCAGCTCTCCGGCGGCATGCGGCAGCGCGTCATGATCGCGATGGCGCTGTCCTGCAACCCACGGCTCATCCTCGCCGACGAGATCACCACCGCGCTCGACGTCACCATCCAGGCACAGATCCTCGACCTGCTGCGCGACCTGGCCCGCGAGACCGCCACCGCCGTCCTGCTCATCACCCACGACCTCGGCGTCGTGGCCGGCATGGCCGAGCGGGTCAACGTCATGTACGCGGGGCAGATCGTCGAGCGGGCCGAGACCGTCGACCTGTTCCACCGCCCGCAGATGCCGTACACCTGGGGCCTGCTCGGCTCGGTCCCGCGCCTCGACCTGGTCCGCGGCGGTCGGCTGCGGCCGATCGCGGGCCGCCCGCCCGAGCTGACCGCGATGCCGCCCGGCTGCCGGTTCGCGCCCCGCTGCGCGCACGCCCGGGACAGCTGCGCCGATGCCGTGCCCGACCTCGTCCTCACCCATCAGGTCCCGGACCGGGGCCAGCTCAACCGCTGCTGGGGCATGCGCCCCGCGGACGCGGGCGGCTGGCTGTCGGACGAGGACCGCTTCGCCGAACAGTCCGTGGAGGCGCGATGACCAACCTCTTGGAAGTCCGGGACCTGGCGGTCGACTTCAAGGTGCCGCGCCGCGGCTCGCTGCTGCCGGCCCGGCTGCGCGCGGTGGCCGGCGTCGACCTCGACATCCGCCGCGGCGAGATCCTCGGCGTGGTCGGCGAGTCCGGCTGCGGCAAGTCCACCACCGGGCGGGCCATCCTGCAGCTCCTGCGGCCCAGCCGGGGCAGCGTCACGTTCGACGGCACCGAGCTGACCACGCTGCCCGGCCGCAGGATGCGGGCGATGCGCCGCCGGATGCAGATGATCTTCCAGGACCCGTATGCGTCGCTGAACCCGCGCATGACCATCGGCGAGCTCATCGAGGAGCCGCTGCTCGTGCACGCCGACCTGCCCGCGGCGGGACGGCGGGCGAAGGCGCAGGAGATCATGCGGCTGGTCGGGCTCAGCGACCGCTGGCACGACCGCTACCCGCACGAGTTCTCCGGCGGCCAGCGCCAGCGGGTCGGCATCGCGCGGGCCCTGGTCAGCGGCCCCGACTTCGTCGTGGCCGACGAGCCTGTCTCCGCCCTCGACGTCTCCGTCCAGGCGCAGATCGTCAACCTCCTCGAACAGCTGCAGGAGGAGCTCGGCCTGACGATGATGTTCATCGCGCACGACCTCGCCGTGGTCCGGCACCTGTGCGACCGGATCGCGGTGATGTACCTCGGTACCGTGGTCGAGGTCGGCGGGTGCGAGGAGCTGTACCAGTCGCCGCGGCACCCCTACACGAAGGCGCTGCTGTCCGCGGTACCGATCCCGGACCCCCTCGTCGAGACCAAGCGGCAGCGCGTCCTGCTCACCGGCGACGTGCCGAGCCCGCTCGACCCGCCCAGCGGCTGCCGCTTCCGTACACGATGCTGGAAGGCGCAGGAGGTGTGCGCGACGACCGTGCCCGTGCTGACCGATCCGGCGGACGGGCACCGGGTCGCCTGCCACTTCCCCGAGCCCGCGACCGTCGCGGCCGCGGGGGTGTGACCGTGCTGCACCGCAGTCTCGTCGGCGGCGAATGGGTCGACGGCGACCGCCGCCCGAACGTGAACCCGGCCCGGCCCGACGAGGTCGTCAGCGAATACGCCGAAGCCGGCCCGGACACCGCCCGCGCCGCCGCCGAGGCCGCCGGCGCCGCCCAGCCCGGCTGGGCCCGCACACCCGTCGCCGAGCGCATGGCGGTCCTCGACCGGATCGGCACCACGATCCTCGGCCGCGCCGAGGAACTCGCCGTGCTGCTCGCCCGCGAGGAGGGCAAGCTGCTCGCCGAGGCCCGCGGCGAGGTCGTCCGGGCCGGGCAGACCTTCCGCTACTACGCCCACCAGCTGCTGCAGCCGCAGGGCGAGGTGTACGCGTCCACCCGGGACAACGTCCACGCCGAGGTGCGCCGCCGGCCGCTCGGCGTGGTCGCGGTCATCACGCCGTGGAACTACCCGATCGCGATCCCGGCCTGGAAGGTGGCGCCGGCACTCGCCTACGGCAACGCGGTCGTGCTCAAGCCGGCCGAGCTGGTGCCCGCCTCGGCCGGCGAGCTGGCCGGGATCATCGCCGGGTCGGGCCTGCCGCCGGGCGTGTTCAACCTGGTCCTCGGGGCCGGTCGGACCGCCGGCGAGGCGCTGCTCACCGCGCCCGGCGTCGACGGCGTGTCGTTCACCGGCGGCACCGGCACCGGCGCCCACGTCGCACGGCAGTGCCTCGCCCACGGCAACAAGCGCTTCCAGCTGGAGATGGGCGGCAAGAACCCGCTCGTCGTGCTCGACGACGCCGACCTCGAGGTGGCCGTGCGCTGCGCCCTGGACGGCAGCTTCTTCAGTACCGGACAGCGCTGCACCGCGTCGAGCCGCCTCATCGTGCAGGACGGCATCCACGACCGGTTCGTCGCCGCGCTCGCCGACGCCGCCCGGGCGCTGACGGTCGGCGACCCGCTCGACCCACGCAGCCAGATCGGTCCGGTGGTCAGCCCGCAGCAGCTCGCCCAGAACCTCGGCTACGTCGCGGCCGGCACCGCCGAGGGCGCGACCGTGGCCGCCGGCGGCACCAGCGACGGGCAGTTCATGCGCCCGACGCTGCTCACCGGCGCCCACAACGGCATGCGGGTGGCCCGGGAGGAGATCTTCGGCCCGGTTTCTTGCGTCATCCGGGTCGGCGACCTCGACGAGGCGATCGCGGTCGCCGCCGACACCCGCTACGGGCTGTCGGCCGGCATCGTCACCACGTCCCTCGCCGCCGCCGAACGCTTCAAGCGCGACGCGCGGGCCGGCATCGTCACGGTCAACCTGCCCACCGCCGGCACCGAGCTGCACCTGCCGTTCGGCGGCACCGGCGACTCCAACCACGGCCCGCGGGAGCAGGGCGGCTACGCCCGCGACTTCTACTCGGTGCCGGTGACCTGCTACACGGGCTGGTGAGACCGCATGCTTGAGATCCTGCTGACCGAGCCGATCGCCGACGCCGGGATGGAGCTGCTGCGGGCCGCCGCCGAGGTGCGCGTCGCCGGCGTCACCGACCCGGCCGCCCTCGCCGCCGGTCCGCTCGCCACCGCCGACGCCCTCGTCGTGCGCTCCTCCCCCGTCACCGCCGCCATGCTCGAGGCCGCGCCGCGGCTGCGGGTCGTCGGCCGCCACGGCGCCGGCCTCGACGGCATCGACCTCGCCGCGGCGCAGCGGCTGGGCATCCCGGTCGTCAGCACGCCCGGCGCCAACGCCGAGTCGGTCGCCGAGTTCGTCGTCCTCGCCGCACTGGCCCTCGCCCGGCAGCTGCCGGGGGCCGTCGCGACCCTCGCGAGCGGCGGCTTCCCGGCCGGCCGTTCGCTGCCCTCCTCGGTCGTCGCCACCGGCCTGACCGGCACCATGCTCGCCGGCCGGACGCTGGGCCTGGTCGGGCTGGGCGCGATCGGCCGCGGTGTGGCCGCCCGCGCGCTGGGCCTGGGGATGACGGTCCTCGCGTTCGACGTCGCGGCGGTGGTACCGCCACAGGGCGTCCGCCTGGTGCCGCTGGACGAGCTGCTGCGCTCAGCCGACGTGGTGAGCCTGCACGTCCCGCAGACCCCGCAGACCACCGGGCTGATCGGCGCCGCCGCGCTGGCGTCGATGCGGCCGGACGCGCTGCTGGTCAACACCGCCCGCGCCGGGGTCGTCGACCACGCCGCCGTCCTCGCCGCGCTCGGCGGCGGGCGGCTGCGCGGCTACGCCGTCGACGTGTTCGCCCCGGAGCCGCCCTCTCCCGACGATCCGCTCCTGCACCACCCGCGGGTCCTGGCGACACCGCACATGGCGGCGATGACCTCGGACGCGCTCGACGCGATGGCCGTCGCCGTCGCCCAGGGCGTCCTCGATGTACTTGCGAAAGGATGATCACTGTGACCCCGCCCGCGACCATGCCCGTGCTGGACTACTTCGGCGTCGACGGCCGTATCGACGAGGAGAGCCGCGCCCTGCGCGAGGCCGTGCGCAGCTACGTCGACCGGCGGGTCCGGCCGCACATCGCCGTCTGGTACGAGAAGGGCAGCCTGCCGGTCCGCGACCTCGCCCGGGAACTCGGCTCGCTCGGCGTGCTCGGCATGCACCTGCAGGGCTACGGCTGCGCGGGCGCCTCCGCCCTCGCGTACGGACTGGCCTGCTTCGAGCTGGAGGCGGGCGACTCGGGCCTGCGCTCGCTGGTGTCGGTGCAGGGCTCGCTGGCGATGTACGCCATCCACCGCTACGGCTCGCAGGCCCAGCGTGAGCAGTGGCTGCCGGCCATGGCGAGCGGCACGGCGATCGGCTGTTTCGGGCTGACCGAGCCGGACTTCGGCTCCGACCCGTCGGGCATGCGCACCCGCGCCCGCCGCGACGGCTCGGACTGGATCCTCGACGGCACCAAGATGTGGATCACCAACGGCTCGGTCGCCGACGTCGCCGTCGTCTGGGCCCGCACCGACGAAGGCATCCGCGGCTTCCTGGTGCCCGCCGGCACGCCCGGCTTCGCCGCCCCGGAGATCACCCGCAAGCTCTCCCTGCGCGCGTCCGTCACCGCCGAGCTGGTCCTCGACGGGGTGCGGCTGCCCGCCGACGCGATGCTGCCCGACGCGACCAGCCTGTCGGCCCCGCTGTCCTGCCTCAACGAGGCCCGCTTCGGCATCGTCTTCGGCGCCCTCGGCGCCGCGCACGACTGCCTGTCGACGACCATCGCATACGCCGGAAGCCGCGAGATCTTCGACCGGCCCCTCGCGGCCTACCAGGCGACCCAGCTGAAACTCGCCGACATGACCCTGGAACTCGGCAAGGGCTTCCTGCTCGCGCTGCAGCTGGCGGCGCTGAAGGACGCCGGTACCCTGGACCACCGTCAGATCAGCCTGGGCAAGCTCAACAGCACTCGCGAGGCGATCGCCATCGCCCGTGAGTGCCGCACCATCCTCGGCGCCGCGGGCATCACACTGGACTACCCGGTGCTGCGTCACGCGTCGAACCTGGAGTCGGTCCTGACCTACGAGGGCACGTCAGAGGTCCACCAGCTGATCATCGGTCAAACCGTGACCGGCCACGCCGCCTTCCGCTGACGCCGGACCCGCCACCTGATCCCATCGGGGGATGTGCCCACTGACAGCCGGTCCGGCTCTGGTGGAAGATCGCGTTCACGATCTCCCGCAGCTCGAAGCGACCCTGGGCCCCCAGACCGACGGGTGCCGGATGTCCGGGCTGGACGAGTCGAGGGTTATCCGTAGCGGACGGTCCGGTCGGCCACGTCCGGCGGATGGCGGCGGTGTTGTGTCTGTCGGTTACGATGCGGGGCTCTGCCGGTGAACAGGAGATCGTCGATGGGTGTTGTCGCGGGGACACGTGCGCGAATGCCGCTGGTGATTGCGGTGATCGTCGGTCTGATAGCCGTCGTGGTGACGTACGTGGTGCTCCGTCGCGACCCCGGGGAGGCGGGCGCCGACAAGCGAGCCGGTTGTGAACCCATCGAGGTCAGTTCGTCGACCGAGAAGGCCGACCTGATGATCGAGTTGGCCCGCCGGTACAACGCCTCCGACACGCTGTACGGCGGCAAGCGGTGCGCGTCGGTGACCGTGCACCGGCTCACGTCCGGCGCGGCGGCGGAGGCGCTTGCCTCCGGGTGGGATGAACAGCGCGACGGTGGGCCGGCACCGCAGGTGTGGACGCCCACCGCATCGCTGTGGCTCCAGTTGGCCCGCCACCGGGAGACCACCGGCGGCAAGCAGGTGGTGCCGGCGGCCGGCACGCAGATGCCGTCGATCGCGCAGAGCCCGTTGGTCATCTCGATGCCGAAGCCGATGGCCGAGGCGTTCGGCTGGCCGAACCGCGAGTTCGGGTGGAGCGACGTGCTGGCGCTCGCGTCCGATCCGCAGGGGTGGGGCCGGTACGGCCACCCCGAGTGGGGGCGCTTCTCCTTCGGCAAGGACAACCCGCACCGGTCCACGTCCGGCCTGGCCGCGACGGTGGCCACGTACTATGCGGCGACCGGCCTGTCCCGCGAACTGACGGCGGCCGACCTCACCCAGCCCAATGTGATCAACTTCGTTCGCGGGGTCGAAGCCGGCGTCCTGCACTACACCGATGATGCGGTGAAGTTCCTCGCCAACCTGGCCGACGCCGACGCCGAGGGCGCCGCGATGTCGTACGTGAGCGCCGTCGTGCATCAGGAGCAGCTCACCTACCTCTACGACAAGGGCAACACCACCGGCGACCCGAAGGTGAAAGGCAAGGCGCCCACGGTGCCGCTCGTGCCGATGGTGCCGCGGGACGGCACGCTGATGCTCGACCACCCGTACGTGGTGCTGCCTTCGGCCAGTGACGCACAACGGGACGCGGCCGGGGACTTCCTCGCGTTCCTGCAGCAACCGGCCCAGCAGGCCGCGTTCGCGGCGATGGGCTTCCGCGACCACCAGGGCAACGCCGGTCCCGAACTGGCGCAGACCCTGCAGATCCCGGCCGGCCAGAAGCTCAACCTGATCCAGTCACCCGTCGGAGAGGTCCTGGACAAGATCCTCGCCGGCTGGGACGACCTGCGGAAGAAGGCCAGGGTGCTGCTCATCCTCGACGTCTCGGGATCGATGAAGGAGAAGGCGGCCGGTGACATCAGCAAGCTGGAAGCCGCGAAGAACGCGGCGATCGCGAGCCTCGACCTGCTGCATCCCGACGACGAGGTGGCACTGTGGACGTTCTCGGGGCAGCGACCGAACGGTGCGCAGCCCTACACCGAGCGGCTGCCGATGTCGCGCATCCGTGACGCGAAGCAGCAACTCACCGGCATCATCCGGGCGCTGAGCGCCGATGGCGGCACGGCCTTGTACCACACGACCCGGGCCGCCGACGTGTACATGCGGGGACGGCTGGACGCCGACCGCATCAACGCGGTCGTGCTGCTCACCGATGGACGCAACGAGTATCCGGCCGACAACGACCGGGCGAAGCTGCTCCGCGACCTGGACGGGTCACGCCTGGAGAACTCGGTTCGCATCTTCGGTATCGCCTTCGGCGAGGAGGCCGACCTGGACACGCTCGAACAGATCGCGAAAGTGTCGCGGGCAGCCGCCTACGACGCGCGCGACCCGGCCAGCGTCGACAAGGTATTCAGCTCGGTGCTGAGCAATTTCTGATTGGAGGCGACGTCCGGCAACCGGGTCTTCAACGGTCGAACACGATACCGAGGGCCACCCGCACCAGATGCACGATCACGGTGACCACGGCTCCCGCGATCAGCACGGCCGCCGCACTCGCACCGGCGAGGCCGCCGATCACGCCGCTCAGGGCACCGAGCAGCACGGCCGCTGCCACACTCCACGGATCGGCGAGGTGGCGGCGGATCGATCGCCCCCGCTCCGGTTCGACGGCCTCGTCGGCGCTCGACCCGCGGTCTGCCGTCGTCGAGACCGGCGACAGCTGCATGACCCGCTGCGGCGAGCCCTGTGGCACGGATGACGGGCCAGCGGCCGTTCCACGCGCCTGCGCAACGGTCTCCCCCGACCCGGCACCGGCAGGCAGCCTCATCGTGACACCGGTCGGCGTGCGTTCCTCGCACGCGTCGAGCAGGACCAGTGAACCCTCCGCCACCACGAGCTCGGGCTGCTCCAGAACCGTGGGCGGCATCCCGAACGCGCGGTGCAGCAGTGTCGCAACGAGTGGGACGCGGCTCGACCCGCCGACGAGGAAGATGCCGCCGACGTCCGACAGCCCGATGCCCGCGCTCCGCACCGCGGCGCGGGTGACCGCGACCGTCCGCGCGATGACCGGTTCGGCGAGCTGCTCGAACTCGTCCCGGCTCACCGGAACGGTGTCGTCCAGGACCGGCAGGTGCACCAGCGTCTGCGAACGCCGGCTCAACGACTCCTTGGCCAGCCGAACGTCCTCCCACAGCTGCCACCGGGCACGACGGTCGGCGGCGGTGGCCGGTCGCAGCAACCGGTCCCATGCGTCCGGGGCCCGCTGCGCGATCAGCCGGCCCAGGTGCTCCACCAACGCGGCGTCCAGGTCCAGGCCGCCCACCTCGGGCAGCCCTTCACTGGCCAGTACCGTCAGCGCTCCTGCGGGGCCGCGCCGAACCACACTGGCGTCGAACGTGCCGGCCCCGAAGTCGTACACCACCGCGCACTGACCCGCGCCGACCTGGCCGACCTGGCCAAGGAAGTAGGCGGCGGCAGCGATCGGCTCCGACACGAGTACCGGGCCCGGCAGGCCGGCACGGACGGCCGCAGCGGTCAACCGGCTCAACCGCGACGTGCCCCAGGTCTCCGGATGCGTGACCACGACACGATCCGGGAGCTCACCGGCGACCTGCCGCGCCTCCGACGCCACACGTCCCAGCACGGCGGCGACCAGGTCGACCACGTCGGTCTCGTAGCCGCCGAGCAGAACGATCCCGTCTGCCATCCTTCGCTTCGGGTTGGGCTCGTACCGATCCGGATACACCCGCGCCGACCGCACGGCTTCGGCACCGGACAACATGTCGCCGGGGGCTTCCAGGAGTACCGCCGACGGCAGCAGCGGTGACCCGTCGAAGAGCAGGGAACGTGCTTCACCGCCGCCGCGACGCACCATGGCCACGGTGTTGAAGGTGCCGAAGTCAATCCCGAGCAGCGCGCCGTGAGCCATCGTTGCAGCGTACGCGGCGCCCGCACGTCCGTCCCGCTTGATCGGTGCGTCCTGGTGGCTCGGGGCGCGGCCTACTACGTGGTGGTTGGAGGCGCTGACCAACGCCACCAAGTACGCCCAGGCCATGCTCGTCCACGTCTGCGGGCAGGTGCGGGACAGGAACCTGCACGGACTTCCCGGCTCCGGCGAGAAGTCAGATGCTGACGTTCAGGCGCGTCGCGAGCTGGACTATGGGGGCCGAGGGTGTACCCCGGGTGCGGCGCAGCACGTCGCTGAGCACCTCGTGGGCGAGGGGGCGGCAGCGGATCTCGGCCGGGGCGAGCCGCTCGCTCTCCAGGAGATTCTCGCCGGCCATGTCGATTTCGCCGATCATCGACCGGGCGCGGGCCTGGTCGAGGAGATGCTGCGCACGCCGCTCCGGCGGCAGCGCGTTGAATCCTTCGAGCTCCAGGCGTTCGTGGACCTCCACCGCCGAACTGCCCTCCCCGAGCTCGACGGCGGCGGCAGCGCGGTATATCTGGACGTTCGTCGGGCCGAAGGACGTCCAGTAGTAGTTGGCGTCGCCGTCGAGGCCCCGGGCCGCATCTTCGGCCTCGGACAGCAGATCACGGACCATCGCGCTGTCCCCGAGCCGCGCCGCCGCCAATGCTCCCTGCAGCACCAGCTGGCCGTAGACGGAGAGCCGCTCAGGCGAGCTGTCGTTCTCGCCGGTCCCGGGGACGATCCGGTTGGCGATGTTGATGCAGATGTCCAGCCCAGGCCGTGCCCGGCCGAGGGACACCAGCGCCATCGAAACACGCATCGTGGCCAGCCCGGCGAGCAGATGGTCACCAGCACGCTGCGAGGCGGTGATCGACCGGTCAGCGGCGAGCCAGGACAAGTCGTGTTCACCGACCTTGCGCAGCACCGCCGCGGAGACCTGACAGACCTGCCCGAGCAGATCGGCGGCCTGCCTCGCATGCGGGCCGTCGCCGTAGGCGGCGTCGGCGGCCTGCGCCTCCCTCAGCAGGCGGGGCAGCGTCCGCGCGAGCGTTCCGTACTTCGCGTGCTGGTAGGACAGCCAGGCGTGGGACACCGCTTTGCGGAGATCCATGAGCGGTGGCGGCTCCGGCGGGGCGGAGAAGAAGGCGCTGATCTGGTCGTACCGCTCCAGCGCGGCACGGATCTCCTCCACCTCGACCTGGTCGACCCCGTTGGGGTGCTCGCCGCGGCGCGCCGGGTCCTTGCCGAGCAGGATCTGGACGTCGAGTTGCAGCACTTCGGCGATCTCGTACACGACGGAGAACTTGTCGAGCCGGCGTACCCCGCGCTCCACCTTGTCCACCCAGCTCTTCGACTTCCCCAGCCGGTCGGCGAAGACCTGCTGCGACATCTTGCGCCGATTCCGCCAATACGCCACGCGGCGACCAATGGGAATCTCATCCATCTCGCTACCTCCGGCGATCGCCCGTCCGGCCCATTCCACGTGCCGTGCAGCCTGAACCGTGGACCCACTCATACGCTCTGTACTGCAGTTACGGCTCCAGCTATCACTCGGCGGAATGCTGCACCGCGGCACGTTGCTGGTGGGCGCCGGATGCTGCTTGGGTCGCCACCAAAGCGGTGCTCTTCTCGCAAATTCACGCGCCGGTCATCGTAGACGCCCAACGTAACCCCACCATAGCCCTACGTCGACCCCTGTCACCCAGCGGATGTATTCGACCTCCAGCACCAGAAAAACCCCACGTAAAGGTTCAAAAACCGGGCCATGTGGACCGCCCGGAACGGGCCGCCAACCATAACCGGTCGCCGATAACTCGTTGGACATTGTTCTGCCAGCGGGGTGTGATCCGTTTCGTGCTCGACGTGGTGTGGGACATGGAGACTGGCGATCCCGACGACTTCCTGACCTTGCTGCTGCTGGCCGGGCACCCCGAGGTGAACCTGCGGGCGGTGACCGTCACGCCTGGTTCGCCGGCCCAGATCGGTGTCGTGCGCCACGGGCTGGCGCTGCTGGGACGCACCGACGTGCGGATCGGCGCGTTCGACCTCGCGCATCCCAAGACGTGCGTGTCGGCGTGGCATTACCGCGTCCTGGGCGAGGTGGCACCATCGCTGGACGCCGAGCCCGGCGAGCACGTGCTGACGGAGGTCTGCGACGAGCAGACCACGCTGGTGTGCGGCGCGCCGTTGAAGAACCTGGGCGCGGCGATCGCCGGCGGCCGCCTGCGTTTGGGGAAGCTGGTGGCGCAAGGCGGGTTCGCCGGCGAAGGGGTGGTTCCCGCAGGCCAGCAGCTCCCCAAGTTCCGCGGCCGTAGCACTTGCGCCAGCTACAACCTCAACGGCGACCCACGTGCGGCGCTCGCCGCACTGGTGTATCCAGGCATCGAGGAACGCTGGTTCGTCTCCAAGAACGTCTGCCACGGCGTGGTGTACGACCAGGATCTGCACGACCGCGTCGGCGCGGTCGCCCACCGCAATCCCGCCTTGGCGCTGATCCATCGCATGATGCGGGAGTACCTCGTTCGCCACCCGGACGGTAAGAAGCTCCATGATCCACTCGCTGCCTGCTGCGCGATCGACCGAAGCGTCGGCACCTGGGCGCAGGTCGAGATCTACCGAACCGGTAACGAATGGGGCGCGCGCCCTGCCCCTGACACGCACACCTCGATCATCACTGGATACGACCCGCAGCGATTCCTCGACATCCTCCTCGCGCCCAACCACAGCCCCGGACCGCCTGCTCCGGCTCCATGAAAGCGGGGGTGGCTCAGGTGCGTGGCACTGCATGACCCGCGTCCTGGATCCGACAAGGCGACCGGGCCTGGACACGCCATCATGGATTGCATGGACGACCACACGGTCGCCGGCCGGGTAGTGGTCATACTCGACGCGGTCGCGCGCTTGGGCGGCGGGACGTCCCTGGCCGCTCTCACCCGTGCGACGGGCCTGCCGAAGCCCACGGTCCGGCGCATCGCCGCCGACCTGGTGGCGCGCGGCCTGCTGCAGCGCTGTGAGGACGGGTACCGGCTTGGTCCGCACCTGCTGCAACTCGGTGTACACGCGGCCGAACAGCAGGGTCTTCGCGGCGCCGTCACTCCGCACATCCAGGACCTGTTCGCGCGGACCGGCGAGATCGTCTGGGCCAGCGCCTTCACCGACACCACCAACGCGATCGTGAGCCACGCCTTCGGCAGTCACCGTGCCGCCGACATGCGCCGCCCCTGGCCGACCGCGATCCGCGACGCCGGCTTCCTGGCCAGCGCGGTCGGTAAGATCGTGCTGGCAGACCGGCCGGACCTCGCCGCGGAGCTGCGCTCACACCCGTTGCCGCGGCTGACCCGGTACACACCAACCAATTGGGCACAGGTTTCGCGGACCATCGAGGGTGTGCGCGACGGCGGGGTCGCGATCGAACACGAACAGACCATGCTCGGCTACAGCTGCATTGCCGCACGAGTCCTCGGCCGTGACGGCAATGCCATTGGCGCCATCGGCATCATCGGGCGGACCGGCAGCTTCGTCGCCGAGCGTCTGACCCGGCCGGTGCTCGACGCGGCGTCCGCGATCAGCCGCATCGTCTCCACCGTGTCTCCCGATCCGCCACGCCTCGTCTCACCGACCATCGACGCCGAAGCGGCCGGCCAACGCTCGAAGTCCATCGAAGGTGCACGGTAGTCCCGGACGCGGTTGCCCAGCGGCAGAATCACCGCGACTGGGTCACTCAGTGACACGAAAGGCTGTCGTCGCCCACTCGGGGTGCGTGACTGTGGAACGTGACAGCTTGACCGTAGCCAGTAGGGGGGCAGCATGAACCGCTGGATCAGTAAGCTCGGGCGGGCCGGAGCGGCTCTGCTCGTCATCACCGCCGTACTCGTGCCCGCCGGTGGCGCCTCGGCCGCGGACGAGGTCGACGGCCCGTGGTACATCGTCAGCAGTGCCGCGGGCAACCGGTGCCTCGACGTCCCCGCGCAGTCGGGCGGCGGCAACGGCACCACGCTGCAGGTGTGGGACTGCTATCCGCCCAGTCAGACCAATCAGATGTGGCGTCTCATGGCGCCCACGGTCGGCTGGCGATTGCAGAGCGTCGGGTACAGCAAGGTCGTCCAAGCTGGTCCCGGTCAGGGAAACCAGAACGGGACCGGTGTTCAGAGCTGGTACCTGGATACCGGCAACCTCAACCAGGCGTGGACGCTCAAGAGCCCCAACGAGTTCTGATCCTCGATCCACCGCTGGGCATTGAGTCGCGACTCCAAGGAGAGCCCGGCAGCATGAACCAGTTCACCGCGAAGATGGCGCAGTTTCGGGGAAGTTGTCGCCTCCGGGACGCCCGCAGACCACAACTTCCCGACATTGCGGCAATCAGGTGTTCGTCGCGTCACTGGGGGCGGTGGGCGCTTCGATGAGGCCCCACCGTTGGTGCAGTCTCCGCAGTGGTGCCGGCGCCCACCAGTTGGCCTGGCCGGCCAGGCGCATGAAAGCCGGGACCAGCAGCCCTCGGATGATGGTGGCGTCCATGATGATGGCCAGTGCCAGGCCGACGCCCATGAGCTTCATGAAGCTCATCCCGGCGGCCGCGAACCCGGTGAAACTGATGGCCAGCACGGCAGCGGCAGCGGTGACCAGCGGGCCGGTCTTCTCCAAACCGGCGGCTACCGCCCGTGTGTTGTCGCCGATGTGGTCGTACTCCTCCTTGATGCGGGAGAGCAGGAACACCTCGTAGTCGATGGACAGTCCGAAGGCGATGCAGAACATGAGGATCGGCATGGTCACATCCAGCTGCCCGGTGGCCGTGAAACCGAGGATGCCCGACAGGTGGCCATCCTGGAATACCCACACCATCGCGCCGAACGTGGCGGTCAGCGACAGCAGGTTGAGCACGACGGCCTTGACCGGCACCAGAACGCTGCCGAACGCGGCGAACAGCAGCACGACGGTGGCCAGAGCGATGATGCCCAGGGCCAGCGGCAGCCGGTCGTAGATGGCGGCCTTGGTGTCCACCAGCTCGGCGGCGCGGCCCTCGACCCCGAACGCGAAGGGGGCGTCAAGCCCCCGCAGGTCCCTGACCAGGCTTTCACCTTCGGCGGAGCGTAGCGGCACCGAGGGAACGACGGTCAGCCACGAGCCGGCCTCGGCCTGCTGTACCGTCACCGACGCCACGCCGTGGACGGTTCGGACATCGTCCGCGAAGGCAGTCGCGTCGCCGGCCGCCACGCCGGGCAGGACGATGGCGAACTGGTCGCTGTGGTTGCCGGCGAAGCGGGTGGCCAGAACGTCGGCCACCTGCCGGGCCTCGCTGGACGGCGGCAGCGCCTGGTAGGACGGCAGGCCGGGGTTGACTCCGAGGAACGGGGCGCCGAGCAGCAGGAGCAGGACGACCACACCGGTCGCCACCGGCACGGGCCGGCGCATGACCAGGCTGGCCAAGCGGTGCCAGAACCGGCGCGGGTGGCGCGCGCGCCGCAGCGACCAGGCGTTGACCCGAGGACCCAGGACGGCCAGCAGCGCCGGCAGGCTGAGCAACGAGCCGGCCGCGGCAACGACGACGACGGCGATGCCGGCGTAGGCGAACGACCTGAGGAAATAGAGGGGGAACACCAGCAGGGCCGACAGCGAGGCCGCCACCGTCAGCGCCGAGACGGCCACGGTCCGCCCGGCGGTTTCGACCGTACGAACGACCGCCTCGTCGCTGGACCGGCCGGCGGCCAGTTCCTCACGGAACCGGGTCACGATGAACAGCGAGTAGTCGATGGCCAGGGCGAAGCCGAGGCCGGTGGTGAGGTTGATCGAGTAGGCCGACACGTCGGTCACCCGGGAGATGACGTACAGGACCAGGAACGCGCCGGTCACCGACACCGTGGCGATGGCCAGCGGAAGCGCGGCGGCCACCACGCCTGCGAACACGAAGACCAGCAGCGCCAGCGTGACCGGGATGGCAAGGCTTTCGGCCCGGATCAGGTCGGTGTCGAGCTGATCCCCGATGGCGACGTTGATCGCCGCGGCCCCGCCCAGGCCGACGGTGATCGGACCGTCGGTTCCGGCGTACCGATCGCGGATCGCCACGACCGCGTCCTTGACCTCGTCGTCGGTGCCGGCGAGGTCGAGCACGACCAGGGCCGCGGAGCCGTCGGTCGAGCGCAACGTCGCTCGCCGGGGGTCGCCGCCGTCCAGCGACCAGTAGGAGCTGACGGAGGCGACATGCGCATCGGCCCGCACCGACTCGGCGAGGCGGGTGGCCGCTGCGGCGACGGCCGGGTCGTCGACGTCGTCGGTGTCGGCGCCACCACCGGCGGCCTGCACCAGCAGGACGGCCTCATTCTTGCGCACGCCGAGTTCGTCTTCGAGGAACTGCCGGGCGCGGTACGACTCTGAGCCGGGGTCGGTGAGGCCGGCATCGCCGAGGGCGCCGAACACGCCGACCCCGGCGAAACCGGCGGCGATGATGAACAGAACGGTGAAGGCCAGCAGCAGCCGGCGCCGGCGGACGGCGAGATGACCGAGTCGGGTGAACATGATGAGCCTCCAGCTGCCGGGGTCGGGATCGGCCCATCGTGCGGCGGCGGGCCCGGCGGCCACATCGATCTGCGGACCGTTACGGGACACGGCCCACCGACCGGTCCGACCGGTACCACGGGACGGTGCCAGAGGCAGCGGATTGGTCGTACGCTGCCTGCGTGGATCAGGTGACGTTGCGGTCGTGGGGTAGCACGTTCGCCACCGGGCTCGCGTTCCCGTTGGCCGCGCTCGTGGCGGCGGTCCTCGTCCTCGCGACCGCGCCGCTGTCGGCCGGCGCGGCGGCGGGTGTGGTCGCCTGCCTGGTCCCGTGGGCCATTGTGGCCGGCGATGTGCGGATCGGGCCCTGGTCCATGGCGTTCGCCGGCGTCGTCGTCCCCGGCGTGCTCGTCGTTGCCGGCCATGCCCCTGGCGGTACCTTCTTCGCGCTGCTGGGGATGGGGTGGCTGGCCGCGACCGGCGAGTCGGTGGGCGCGGAGATCACGGCGACCGTCATCGCGGTGGTGGTCCTCCCGGTCCTCATCCCGATCGTGGAGGGCGCCAGCTTGAGCGAAGAGCGTGAAGTGATCGGCTTCTTCGCCACCGGCGGGCTGATCGCATGGTGTTTCGGCCGCGTCCTGCGGCGCGAGCGGCAGCTCACCACCGCCCTGCGGGAGGCGCAGACCCACCTGAACGACGCGGCCGCGGCTCAGGAGCGCCAGCGGATCGCCCGCGATGTCCATGACGTGGTCGGTCACAGCCTGACAGTGATGCTCCTGAATGTCGCCGGGGCCCAGCGGGTGCTCTCCAAGAATCCGGCCGCAGCGGCCGAGGCGCTCGAGCGAGCCGAGCAGGTCGGCCGCAGCAGCCTGCAGAACGTGCGGGCCATCGTCGGGCTCCTACGGGCACCGGGCGAACACGGGACCGGGTCGCCACAGCCGCGTGCCGCCGACATCGCCGCTCTAGCACAGACCGCGGCCACGGCCGGGCTGCCGGTGCGGGCCGAGGTGACCGGCGACCTCACGGCCGTCGGTCCCTACGCCGGCCTCGCCGCCTACCGGTTGGTACAGGAAGCGCTCAGCAACGCCGAACACCATGCCCCAGGCGCCGACGTCATCGTGCGGGTGTCGGCCGATGACGCAGACACCCTGGCCATCTCGGTCCGCAACGGGCCCTCACCGGTGCCATCAGGCCGCAGCAGCCGCACCGGGCGCGGCGGGACTGGTGGCGGGACTGGTCTGGACGGCATGCGCCAACGCCTCGCGGCCCTCGGCGGCACGTTCTCGGCGGGACCCGACGGCGACGGCTGGCTGGTCGAGGCATCGATCCCCCTGCAACGCCTGTGGCCGGCCAACACCGAGGGCGGGCGATGATCCGGCTCCTGCTCGTCGACGACCAAGAGCTCGTGCGGGCCGGCCTGCGCCTGATCTTCTCAGCCGAGGAACACCTCCAGATCGTCGGCGAGGCGTCCAACGGACGGGCCGGTGTCGAAGCGGCCCAGACGTTGCGCCCAGACGTCGTACTGATGGACGTCCGCATGCCGGTGCTCGACGGCATCGAGGCGACCCGCGAACTGGTCGGCGGAGCAGCCGACGAAAGCGGGCCACGGGTGCTGGCGCTCACCACGTTCGAGGACGACGAGGCCCTGTGGGGCATCCTCGAGGCCGGGGCTGCTGGGTTCGTGCTCAAGGACGCCCCAGCCAACGACCTCGTCAGCGCCGTCGGTATCACCGCCCGCGGCGGTGTGTGGCTCGATCCCCGCGTCGCCGACCGGGTCATGGGCACCCTCCGGCGGCGGCCTGGCGCTACCGACCCCGCCCGCTCGGTCGAGCCGTTGAGCGACCGCGAGCTGGAGGTGCTCCGCCTGGTGGCCTCCGGCGCCAACAACGCCGAAATCGCCGATATCCTCTTCTTGGCCGAGCGCACCGTCAAGGGCCACATCTCGGCAATCTTCCTCAAGCTCGGGGTCCGCGACCGCGCCGCGGCCATCATCCACGCCTACGACGCCGGCATCGTCGCGCCCCGCTCCTGACAGACTCCGCCCACGGTCAGCAGTTGACCCAGTGGAAGCCGGCCGGCACCGCCAGCAACCGGGCCTACTCGAACCTAGCCCGCCACCGGTTGCCGTGCCTCGCGCAGCGGCAGCCCGTCGGCCAGGTCACCGCGCGACCAGTAACCGCAAGCAGCGCAGCGGGCGCTCCTGCAACTCGTCGGGCTCGCCGCCATCGCCGGCCGGACCCAGCCATCGTTCGAAAGCGTGGCGAGAGGCCGAGGCGGCGTCCCGGCAGCGTCGCCGCAACACGATCGACGGCGGCCATCGCCGGTGCCGCGGATCGAGATGGTCGGGCCGCGAACTGTGCCGGCGGTCCTGGGCCACATCACGTTCCTCGGCGTCGCGGCGGTCCCGTCTGTCGCATCGACTGACGCGTAGCCGTCATGGAGTATGGGTACCACGGGTGGATTGATTGCAGTCGACCCGGAGGTCCATGTTGAGTGAGCGCTGGTACCGCAACGCGGTGATCTACAGCCTGGACGTGCGGGCGTTCCAGGACTCCAACGGCGACGGTGTCGGCGATCTGCAAGGCGTGATCAGCCGCATCGACTACCTGAGCCGGCTCGGCGTCAACACGGTGTGGCTCGGACCGATCCACCCCAGTCCGTGGCGAGACGGCGGCTACGACGTCACCGACCACTACGGCATCCATCCCGCGCTCGGCAGTCTCGGCGACTTCGCCGAACTGATGAACGTCGCCGACGAGCGCGGCCTGCGGGTCATGCTCGACCTGGTGCTCAACCACACCAGCGACGAACACCCCTGGTTCACCTCGGCCCGGTCAGACCCCCGCTCCCCGTACCGCGACTGGTACGTATGGTCGCAGGAGGAGCCGCCCGACCGTACCGAAGGCATGGTGTTCCCCGGGGTGCAGCAGACCACCTGGACCTACTGCGACCAGGCCGGCGCCTGGTACCACCACCGCTTCTACGACTTTCAGCCGGACCTCAACATCTGCAACCGCGAGGTCCGCGACGAGCTCGCCAAGATCGTGTCGTTCTGGCAGCGGCTCGGCGTCAGCGGCTTCCGCATCGACGCCGCACCGTTCACCATCGAACAGACCAGACCGGGCGGTGACCCGACCGACCGTGACTACGCGTTCCTGACCGAACTGCGGGAGAAGACGTCGTGGCGGCGCGGCGACGCCGTGTTCCTCGCCGAGGCCAACGTCCGGCGCGACGAGCTGATGGAGTTCTTCGGCGACGCCGACGGCGCCGCGAACCGGCTGCAGATGCTGTTCGCGTTCGAGCTCAACGAAGCGCTCATGCTCGCCCTGGCCAAACAGGACCCGGAGGCCGTCCAAGAGGCGCTGGAGACCCTGCCCGCCCTGCCCCGGCACGGGCAGTGGGCCACCTTCCTGCGCAACCACGACGAGGTCGACCTGTCCGGCCTCGACGAACAGGACCGGCAGGACGTCTTCGACGCGTTCGGGCCGCAGCGGCGCCACCAGCTCTACGGCCGTGGCATCCGCCGCCGCCTCGCCCCTATGCTCGACGGCGACCAACGGCGGCTTCGCATGGCCTACAGCCTGCAGTTCACCATGCCCGGCACCCCTGTGCTGCGCTACGGCGACGAGATCGGCATGGGCGAGAACCTCCAACTGCCCGAACGCGACGCCATCCGCACGCCGATGCAATGGTCCGCCACGGCCCACGCCGGCTTCACCACCGCCGACGTCGCCGACGACGCCCTCATCCGGCCCGTCATCGACGACGGCCCCTTCTCCTACGAACACGTCAACGTCACCGACCAGCGCCGCGACCCCGACTCGCTGCTCGTGTGGTTCGAACGGATGCTGCACACCCTGCGCGAATGCGAAGAGATCGGCGTCGGCGAGCACGACCTCCTCCCCGTCGAATCCACCTCGGTCCTCGCCCACCGCGCCGAGGCACCCAGCGGGACGGTCGTCTTCGTCCACAACCTCACCGACCAGCCCGTCCGGTTCGCGTTGCCGACACCCATCGAGCACGACGGACACCCCGTCGAGGTGTTCAGCGACCGCGAGTACGACCGCCTGGACCTTGGCGATCTCGAACTCGACGGATACGGATTCCGCTGGATCCGGTTGCGCCGCACACATGCCCGCCGATGACGACATCGACGGACCCGTGCGCCTGCTGCACTGCTTGACCTTCCACGTCCCGGCGGTGTCTCGGCCACGGCGTTGTCGAAGCAGGAGACGACCCGGCCCATCGATTGGCGCACGTTCCAGCGGGCGCAGGCCTGGGCGAAGTCGGCCGAGCAGTATGCACTGCTGCTGTCGCTGTGGAAGATCACGCCGGTGACGTCGCCGCCGCGGGTGACCGCGGCCATGTTCAGCGCGGCGACGACCAGGGCGGCGTCGTGCCGGTCGCCCATGACGTAGCCGGGGATGCGCCGGGAGTACAGGTCGATGACGGTGGCCAGGTAGAGCTTGCCCTCGCCGGTGACGATCTCGGTCATGTCGCCGCACCAGGCCACGTCCGGCGCGGGCGCGGTGAGCCTCCGCTTGACCAGGTCCGTCGCGGCCGGGTGCTTGCCCTGCCGGGGTCAGCCCACGCCGGCGCCGCTTGACCCGGGCGACGAGGCGGTGTCGATGCCCAGCGGCGTCGGCAGGGTGTTGGTCGTCAGGCCGACGGCCCCGGTCGTCACAGCACGGCTCCTTCTCCGACGCGACGTCCGCACCTACGGCCGACGGCCGACGGCCGCGCCAATCCACCGAATGTGGGTTACCCCTCCCCGGGATCACGCACGTCGGCGGGCCATGACGGCGAGGCCTGTCACGGCGAGCAGCGCGGCCGCAGCCGGGATCAGGAACACCGCGGGGAGTCCGATGACGGCGGCGCCGATGCCTCCGGCGGCGCCGCCGAGCGCGGAGCTGACGGCGGTGGAGCTCAGGAAGACGGCCGAGGCGGTGGCCACGGCGGTGGGCAGCAGGTCCTGGGCGACGATGATGCCCAGCCCGGCGAAGATGCCCCACACGCCGCCCATGAGGACCTGCCCGGCGAACAGCCCGGCGGCCGTGCCGGTCGTGGCGAAGCAGACGTTGGCGGCGACGCCGAACGCCGCACCGATCACCATCAGGCGCATCATCCCGATCCGGCGGGCCACGAGCACCGCCACGGGCATCAGGATCAGTTCGACCAGCGGTTGGATGCCGATGACGGCGCCGCTGAGCGCGGCCGGGTAGTGCAGCTGGTCGGTCATGTAGATCGGCAGGTATGCGTATTTGATCGACTCGCCGGCGTACACCAGGACGTACAGTCCCGTGAACGCGAGCAGCGGCAGCATCGCGCGCAGGCGCGGGCCGGGTGCTGACGCCGCGGCCGCGGGGGCCGCGGCCGGCGAGGTCTTGAGGTTCCCGAGCGGGACGATCTGGGCGAGGGTGGCGACGGCGGTCGCGAGCAGCATGGTGCGCAGCGAGGTGTGTGCGGCCAGGAAGGCGCCGGTGGCCGGGCCGACGACCCAGCCGGTGGTCAGGGCCATCCGCACCATGGAGACCACGCCGTCGGTGTTCGGGTTCGGGTGCGCCTTCGTCTCGTCGTGGATCGCGGCGAACAGCTGCGACGTCGCGGCGCCGCCGAACCCGCCGATGACGGCGCTGAGAACGAACGGCATCCACAGTTGGGTCGAGTACGCGATGGCCGCCCAGCTGACGAACCCAGCCACGGCACAGACGCGGAACAACCCCAGGCGGCGGCCGGTGCGGTCCGACCGCGCACCGACCAGGTAGCCGGCCACCGGAGCCGTCAGGTTGGTCAGGTAGAACAGCCCCGCGGCGGTCAGCGAGCCGCCCAGATCGTTGACCAGGAACCTGGCGATCTGCGGTGCTGCAGCGGAGAACCCGAGCCCGGACAGGAACATCGCGATGGTCGCCCCGCGGTACAGCGGTGAGGCGAGCGCCAGTCGGACCGCCGACCGGTGCACCGCGGGCTCGGTGAGCGGCACGTCTGTGGGAGGTGCTGACTCGGGGAGTGCCATAGCTGCGCCCTTCCGTTTGCGTAAGGGCGCACGGTAGGGGCGAGAGCGCTCTCATGACCAGGTCAGCCTGGTGCCGTGCTCTCCCGCACGATCAGCTCGACCGGAAAACGTTGCCGGTAGCCGGCCGGGACGGGGCCGTCCAGCAGTAGCCGCACCGCTGCGGCGGCCATGTCCTCGACCGGCATCCGCATGGTGCTCAGCGGCGGGTTCGCGCACACCGCGGCGATACTGTCGTCGAATCCCACCACGCTGACGTCCTGCGGGACTCGCCGGCCGGTCGCGGTGATCGCCTGGACGGCGCCGGCGGCCGTCAGATCGCATGCCACGAACATCGCATCGATGTCCGGGTGCCGGTCGAGCAGGTCCCGCGCGGCGCTGAGGCCGACCTCCCGCCGGAACGCGCCGCCGGTGCTCAGATCCGGCAGCCCCAGTTCCGCGACGGCCCGCACGTATCCGGCCCGGCGGCTGGTCCCGCAGGTGTCGTCGGCACCGTGGATCGCGGCGATGCGCCGCCTGCCGAGCTGATACAGGTACTGCACGGCGGCGTACGCACCGTCAGCGTTGTCCGCTTCGACGGCCGGCACCGACGGCGCCGTCGCCACCAGCGACACCACCCGCCGGCATTGCCGGTGCAGCCGCGACGCGAGGGCCGGCGAGCCGTCGGCCAGCACCAGACCGACCGACACCCGGCGCGCGATCGCGTCGATGGCGTCGGCATCCTCCGCCGCTGCGACCGAATGGATGCGCAGTTGCACGTCCCGGCCGGCGAGCACGGCCATGATCCCGGCCAGGACTCGGCTGTAGTACGGGTGCGAACCGATCCATCCCACTGTGGGCGCGGGTGAGGCCACCACGACATCGATCGCCGGCTGCTGCCGCGACGCGAGCGCCCGCGCCGTCTGGTCAGGCACGTATCCCAGCTCGGCGATGACGTCCTTGACGTGCTGCCGGACCGCCTCGGTGGCGCCGGGCACGCCGTTCATCACCCGCGACACGGTCGACCGCGACACGCCGGCCGCACGCGCGACGTCCTCGATCGTCAGTTTGGAACCAGCCATCTTCGGCACCCTTCACGGACCTGCAACGTGCTGCCGGGCCCAATGCAAACATATTCAGCCCCGTTGCCCGATGCCGCGAGCTGCGATAGCGCCGCGCGCACAGCACGAGGGCGCCGACCGCCGCGACGGCTGACGTCACCGCGTCGACGGCCTTGCGCGTCCCGGCCACCAGGCTCAGATCCGCCGCGATGAACTAGGCACGATCGGTGGTACCGGCCGCGGCGGCGTGGTCGGCTGGAAGGACTGAGCGCCGGCCGGTGGGTCGGCGGACGGTGGGAGGAACACGCCGTTGCTCGCACTGAGGCCACCGTCGCTGACCAGGACCTCGCCGGTGATGTACGACGCCGCCGGGGAGGCCAGGAACCAGATCACCTCCGCCTGTTCGTGCGGCTCGGCCCACCGCCCCAGCGGAATGCGCCGGGTCAGCTCGCCGGCGCGCTCGGCGTCCTCGTGCACGGCGGCGGTCCGGGCGGTCAGCGTGAGCCCCGGCGCGATCGCGTTGATCCGGATGCCCTGGTACGCGTAGTCGAGCGCCGCCGAGCGCACGAGGTTGACGGCGGCGGCCTTGGTGGTGTTGTACGCCCAGGTGTAAGGGTCGCCGCGCAACGCGGCGACGGAGGCGGTCACGACCACGGCGCCGCCGCCGGCCGCGCGCAGGGCGGGCGCCGCCGCCCGGATGCCGAGCGCGGCACCGCGGACATTGACGGCGTGGATCGCGTCGAGCGCCGCGATCGCCCCCTCGTCCTCCAGCGGCGGCGCCCCGCCGGCGCCGGCGTTGAGCACCGCGACATCGAGCCGCCCGTACTCCACCAGCGCAAGGGCGACCATCTCCTGATTCGTCCGCGCCTCAGCCACATCGCCGAGCAGCGTGACGACACCGTCCACGTCGGACAACCCGGCGAGCCGCACCGGGGGCTGGTGCTGGCCGGGAAGCCGGCGGTCGTCGAACTGCACCGGGAGATGTTCGCCGACGACAGCTGGACGCAGGAGCGCACCGTGCGCACGGTGACGACGGTCGGCAGCACCGGGCGGGTCCTGATCGAGTACCGCTGCTGCACCGTCGACGCCGACGGGCAGATCATGTCCGACACCAACGCCTACTTCACGCTGACGTACGCGCAGGCCGACGGGCGCTGGCTGGTCGTCGCGGACCAGAACACCCGGAAGGCGGCGCCGGCGGCGGGGTGAGCGGGACCGGCGCGCCGGCGGGTCACGGGTTTGCCGGTAGGACTGCCGGGCAGGAAGCAGGGGATGCCCACGGTCGGGAGGTCAGGCTATGCGCGTCGTGGTGAACCTCACGCGCTGCCAGGGCTACGCGCAGTGCGCATTCCTTGCTCCGGAGGTGTTCCGGATGCGCGGCGCCGAGGCGCTGATGTACGACCCGGAGCCCGACGACGCGCAGCGCGAGCGGGTGCTGCGAGCGGCGGCGGCCTGCCCGGTGCAGGCCATCCTGGTCGACCACGTCGACGACAAGGAAGCCGCCGTGGAGTCCGCGACGACCGGGCCGGCGGTGTCCGCGCGGACGGCCGCCCCGTCGCGGACGGCCGGATGGCCGGGAACGGACCGGCACGACGCGGCGATCGAGGCCTTGCGCCGGCACGGCCGGATCGTGATCGTGGGCGCGTCGCTCGCCGGCCTGGCCGCCGCGGCGACCCTGCGCCGGGAGGGCTTCACCGGTTCCTTGACGATGATCGGCGACGAGCCGCACCGCCCCTATGACCGGCCGCCGCTGTCCAAGCAGGTCCTCGACGGGTGGGTGCCCGCCAGCCACACCGGGCTGCCCCGCGCCGACGCGCTCAGCGTTCGGTGGCTGCTCGGCGTGCCCGCCACCGGGCTGGACCCGGCCGGCAAGCGGGTGCACCTCGGCGACGGTGGCTTCGCCGACTACGACCGCCTGCTGATCGCCACCGGCACCCGCGCCCGGCCCTGGTTCAACCCGGACGAGGCGGCCCTCGACGGCGTGTTCGTCCTGCGGACCCGCGACGACGCCGCCGGCCTGCACGACCGGCTGGCCGACCGCCCGAGCCGGGTGCTGATCATCGGCGGCGGGTTCACCGGCTCCGAGGTCGCCTCGGCCTGCCGGAGCCGGGACCTGGCGGTCACCCTCGTCGAGCGCGGACCCGCGCCCCTGGTCGGAGCGCTGGGCGGCGTCATCGGCGCGGTGGCCGCCGGCCTGCACCGTGAACACGGCGTCGATCTGCGCTGCGGGGTCACCGTCACCCGCCTGGAGGGCGACACCGCCGGGCGGCTGCGCCGCGCGCACCTGTCCGACGGCAGCACCGTGGACGCCGAGGTGGCCGTGGTGGCGCTGGGCGCGGTGCGCAACACCGAATGGCTGCGCGACTGCGGGCTGGCCGTCGGCGACTGGGGCGTCGGCTGCGACGCCGGCTGCCGGGTCTTCGACGCGGCGGGCGTGGTCACCGACGACGTCTTCGTCGCGGGCGACGTGGCGCGCTTCCCGCACCCGCTGTACGACTACCAGTTCCTGGCCCTCGAACACTGGGGCAACGCGGTCGCCCAGGCCCAGGTCGCCGCGCACAACATGGTCAGCGTCCCGGCCGAGCGCTGGCCGCACCTGGCCGTCCCGGTGTTCTGGTCGGCGCAGTTCGACACCAACATCAAGTCTGTCGGGGTGCCGGCCCTCGCCGACCAGGTCGTCATCGCCCAGGGCTCGGTCGCGCAGCGCCGGTTCGTGGCCGCCTACGGCCACCAGGGCCGGCTCGTCGCCGCGGTCGGGTTCAACCAGGGCAAGTGGCTGGAGGGCTACCAGCGCCTGATCGAGGCCGGCGCACCGTTCCCGCCCGGTCTTCGCGGGGTCGACGACCCGGCCGACGGCCAGCCGGTCGCGGCGCAGATGCCCGACCACCGCACCCGCATCCGCCACGCGACCGTCGCGGTGACCGGCCACGACCCCAGCGAGCGCCGCGCCGGGCTGCTCCACCACCACTGACGGGCCGGCCGGCCGCACGGCCGGCGCCGCACCACCGAGGAAGGCACCGTCATGGCACAGGCCAGCGTCTTCGAGCAGATCCTCGACCCCGCCAACCGGGCCGACCCGTACCCGCTGTACGCCGAGCTGCGCAAGACCCCGGTGGCGCGCGAGCCCGACGGCAGCTACGTCGTCAGCACCTACGACGAGATCGTCGCGCTGCTGCACGACCGCAGGGTCAGCTCCGACCCCCGCAGCCGGCCCGAACTGGACGGCACCTCGCACGGACTGCCGCTGCCCTTCATCTCCCGCGACCCGCCGGAGCACGACCGGCTGCGGGAACTGGCCACCCGGCCGTTCGGGCCGCCCTGCAACCCCGGGCGCGTCGAGGGCATGCGCCCCTGGCTGACCGGGACCGCCGACGACCTGATCGACAACCTCGCCGGCAGGCACCGCGTCGAGCTCGTCGACGACTTCGCCTACCCGCTGCCGGTCACCGCGATCTGCCGGCTGCTCGGCGTCCCCCGCGACGACCAGCCGCGCTTCCACCACTGGGCCGACGCGCTCGTCGAGACCGCCGACCCGACCACCGGCACGTTCGCCGACCGCCAGCGCCGGCGGGACCGGATCAACGCCGAGCTCGGCGGGTACCTCGACGGGCTGGCCGCCGCCGACGCCCGCCAGCCCGGCGACGACCTGATCTCCGGGCTGCTCACCGACACCGGCCCGCACGCGCCGATGGCCCGCGCCGACCTGCTCAGCACCTGCGCGCTGCTGCTGGTGGCCGGCCACGAGACCACCGTCAACCTCATCGCCAACGGCATGCTCACCCTGCTGCGCCACCCCGACGTCCTCGACCGGCTGCGCCGGGAACCCGACCTCGTCGTCCCGCTGGTCGAGGAGGTGCTGCGCTACGAACCACCGGTGCATCTGCTGACCAGCCGCAGCGCCCTCGCGGACATCGACATCGCCGGCACCACCATCCCCCGGCACGCGCCGATCACGCTGGTGCTCGCCGCCGGCAACCGCGATCCCGCCCGCTTCCCCGACCCGGACCGCTTCGACCCCGACCGCACCGACAACGTGCACCTCGGCTTCGCCAGCGGCATCCACTACTGCTTCGGCGCGCCTCTCGCCCGGGTCGAGACGCAGGTCGCCCTGCCCGCGCTCGCCCACCGGCTGGCGCACCCGCGCCTCGTCGCGGACCCGCCGCCGTACCGGCCCAACCCGACCCTGCGCGGCCCCCGCCACCTGCCGGTCGACGTCGACGCCGTGGCCCCGGCAGCCGAGACGGCGGGCCGCGAACGTGTCCTGCGACCGGCACACGGATAGACCGCCGGGTGAGCGGCTCCGCAACGACCCGGCGGCAACACCCACCCGGTCTACGGTGGCGGCGTGGAGGAGTTCACCGTCAACGTCCTCGACGACGCGCTCGGCGATCTGCGGCGGCGGCTGTCGCTGGCCCGCTGGCCGGAGCCGGCGACGGCGCCGGACTGGAGCCAGGGTGTACCCGCCGGCTGGCTGCGGGAGCTGTGCGCGTACTGGGCCGACGGCTACGACTGGCGCCGCTTCGAGCGCCGGATCAACAGCGTGCCGCAGTTCATCGCCGAGGTGGACGGGCTCGACATCCACCTGCTCCACGTCCGCTCGCCGCACCCGGACGCGCTGCCGCTCGTGCTGACGCACGGCTGGCCCGGCTCGGTCGTGGAGTTCCTCGACGTCCTCGGCCCGCTCACCGACCCGGTCGCGCACGGCGGCGACGCGGCCGACGCCTTTCACGTGGTGTGCCCGTCGCTGCCCGGGTTCGCGTTCAGCGGCAAGCCGGCCGACCCGGGCTGGGGACCGCAGCGCATCGCCGCGGCGTGGGCGGTGCTGATGAGCCGGCTCGGGTACGACCGGTTCGGCGCGCAGGGCGGCGACTGGGGTGCGTCGGTGACGACCAACCTGGCCGCGCAGCATCCCGACCGGGTCGTCGGCATCCATCTCAACTTCGCGCCGGGGGCCGTCCCGCCGTCCGCGGCGGACACTGCCGGGGAGCTGACCGACTACGAGCGCAGCAGCCTCGCCGACCTGGCGTACCACCGGGAATGGGGCACCGGCTACGCCGTGGAGCAGGCGACCCGTCCGCAGACGATCGGCTACGCGCTGGTCGACTCGCCGGTCGGCCAGTGCGCCTGGATCGCCGAGAAGTTCTGGGCGTGGACAGACCACGCCGGCGACCCGCTCACCGCCCTGACCCGCGACCAGATCCTCGACAACGTCAGCGTCTACTGGCACACCGGGACCGGCGCCTCCTCGGCGCGCATCTACTGGGAGGACGGGTTCGCGCGCACCGGCTGGCGGTCCGTCCCGCAGCTGAGCGTGCCGATCGGTGTCTCGGTGTTTCCGAAGGAGATCGCCCGGCCGTCGCGGCGCTGGTGCGAGCGGCAGTACCCCGACCTGCGCTTCTACGAGCAGCTCGACCGGGGCGGCCACTTCGCCGCGTTCGAGCAGCCGGCGCTGTTCGTCGACCAGCTGCGCCGCGCGTTCCGGGTGATGCACTGAAGCGACGAGCGGACTTCCGGCGCAGGGCATCACCACCGTTCGGTGGGCACACGAATGGCCCGGCGGCCGTTCCGGCGATCAGGCTTTTGACCTGGTACTCGCTCTGTTCAGGGATTGCGCGGGGTTCGCGCTGGCCGCTGTGGGTAGCTACCACATGGGTCGGCCAACTCCGACGTGTTGATCCAGCGACGGAAGGTCACCGAGATGACGGGAACTGAGCAGGGCAAAGGTGCCGTGATCGTCACCGGCGCGAGCCGGGGTATCGGTGCCGCGATCGCCGAGAGACTGGCCGAGGACGGGTATGGCGTGGTCGTCAACTACGCGGCGGACGCCGACGGCGCCGAGTCGGTCGTCTCCGCCATCCGGGCCCACGGCGGCCGGGCGGTGGCCGTGCGCGCGGACGTGACGGCACCCGACGACGTCGCCGGCCTGTTCGACCGGGCGCAGCAGGAGATGGGGCCGCTGACCGCGCTGGTCAACAACGCCGGGACAACCGGCGAGCGGGCCCGCATCGACGAGCAGGACGCGGACCACCTGGCCCGCCTGATGCAGATCAACGTCGTGGGCCCCATGATCTGCGCCAAGCACGCCGTACGAGCGATGTCCACCGCGCACGGCGGCCACGGCGGCTCCATTGTCAACATCGCTTCGGTCGCCGCCCAGGCGCCCCCCGGCATATCAGGATTCGTGCCGTACGAGGCCACCAAAGGCGCTGTGGTGTCGTTCAGCCGTGGCCTGTCCAACGAGGTCGCCCGCGAAGGGATCCGCGTCACCAGCGTCTCGCCGGGCGTCATCGACACGGAGCTGGCGGCGGCGACCCCGGGAGCGAAAGAGGCCGCCACGAGCAGTCCGATCGGTCGCGCGGGCCGGCCCGACGAGATCGCCGAGGCGGTGTCGTGGCTGGTCTCGCCCGCGGCGTCGTACGTCACCGGCACCGACATCACCGTCTCCGGCGGCCTCTGACCGACATGCGCCCGGGACCGTTCCGGTCGCCTGGCCGGGCGTACCGCAGCGCCCGACCGCCCGCGGTGGCTGGGCCGCAACCGCCCACGTGCCCGCCCTGACCGAAGTGGACGGCTACGAACTGCGGGCGCTCAGCGCGAGCTCCGCGTCGTCCGCCCGCGCGGCCGCAGCCGCGTACGACGTACCGTTGGCCTTCGACAACGCCGAGGAACTGGCACGCTGCGACGATGTCGACCTCGTGGTCGTCACCGTCAAGGTGCCCCGCCACGGCGAGCTCATCCGTCCGGCGCTGGACGCCGGAACGCTCGTGCTGAGCGAATGGCCGCTCGGCGTTGACCTAGCCTTGCGACGACGAGCACGAGCCCACCGGCGTGCCACGGCTGTCGGCGACCCCGGCGGCGTTCACCGGCGGGGCCGGCAAGAGCCGGACGGTGACGGTCACGCTGACCGCTTCCGCCGCCGGCCAGCCGGGCGTGCACCACGCCCGGCTGGCCGTGCGGACCAGCACCCCCTACCCGGCAGAACCCGTCTCCGTGACGCTGAACGCCCTTCCGCCCGCCTCACCCTGACGGTGTCGGGGTAGGGGGATAGATGTCGTACGCCTCCAGGGCCCACGAGGTGATGGTGGCCGGCCCATCGAGGTCCACCGTGTAGGGCCCGCGATCGTCCTTGGCCGGCCCCGGCGGGAAGGCGACTCCCGTCAGCTGCCATCGGCCGTCGCAGCTGGGCCGGTTGGTGATCTCGAAGGTTTCTGTGTGAATATGCGCCGTCAGGTAGTCGGTGCCTGAGCATCGCACCCGCAGGTTGATCAGCTGCCCGGCCGGAATGATGATCCGGGTGGGCGGGAGACCGGCGGTGGCGGAGTCCCAGGTGCCGAGCCGCTTCCAGTCATCGGGGGCGGACGCCTCCGATGGCTGCGCCGGTGCCCGGCCGGGTGCCCCCGCCGGGCCGGTGCAGGCGACCGACCCGGCGAGCGCGACCACGGTCGCCAACGCCAGCGACATGCGGGGACTCGTCACGGCTAGCGCTTGTCGAGGTGCTTGTTCAGGGAGTTCTGCATGGAGGCCGCGGCGTATGCCGGCTCTGTGCGGTTCGGCGCCGTACCGGGCGCCCCGAGCATCACGAACGGCGTCACCTTGGTCACCTGCATCTCGATGCTCAAGCCGACTTGGACCCAGTGGCCCTGTTCGCGCCGCGCGCGGACCAGCCATGCGCACTCCCCCGCCAAGTGACGCTCAAAGACGATTTGTTCGTTGCCAATGCATCGACACGCCCGCACACAATAAGGCGATTTTCGACAGGAATCAATAGCACCTCAACTGCCACCACGACCCTCGCCCAGCTGTACTGACACGCTCTTCAGCGTGATAGCCGGATGAGAGCGAAGAAATAGCAGCGCCACTTAATATCCATGATCCACTTCGGTGGAAAATCGGCCAGAACCGCAGACAATACGACGATATCTGGGCTGAAAAATCGCATTCGTTACGGGGTATTGCCGCCTGACGATTTCGTGCCCTACGCTGCGCGAGATTTGATCCAGCGGAAACGGGGGATTCACCGTGGTCATGTCCAGATTCAGGCGAACCGTCTGGCCGAATGGTTCCGTCGCGTTGACGGTCTTGGCCGGAGTGCTGGTGGCGGGCGGTGCGGCGGCAACACCGGCATCGGCGGCGCCGGTGCCGTGCGTCACCGAGCGGCCCGACGAGCGGTCCGCCAGCGCGGCGGCGAAGGCCTGCGGCGGCAAGGTGGAGGTGGCCGCGGGCCGTAGCGAGTACACCCAGGTGTTCGCCAACCCCGACGGCACGTCCACCTTCACGTCCAGCGCGGTCCCGGCCCGTGTGCGCCGTGCAGACAGGACGTGGGTGCCGGTCGACACCAGCCTGCGCGCCCGGGCCGACGGCACCCTGGCACCTGTCGCCGCGGTCGCCGACGTGGTGTTCTCCGCCGGGGGCAAGGGCCCGTTCGTCACCTACCGCGCGGCCGGGTCGACCCTGTCGCTGGCACTGCCCGTGGTACTGCCGAAACCGGTGATCGACGGCTCGTCGGCCGTCTACAGCAACGTCCTGCCCGACATCGACCTGCGCGCCACGGCCACCGCGACCGGGTTCACGCACGTCCTCGTCGTGAAGACCGCCGCGGCGGCGGCGAACCCGGCCCTCGCAGCCATCCGGTACGACGTCACCGGCGACACCGTGGCCCGCACCGCCACCGGCGGCCGCGTCGCGTTCCGGAACACGGCGGGCCGCACGGTCGCGGTCTCGTCCGAGGCGTACATGTGGGACTCCACCGTCAACCCCGGCGCCGGCGGCGAGGTCAAGGTCGACGCGGCGACGCTGTCCGCGCTGCGGCAGGCGCCGACGGCCGAGCTGCGGTCCACCGAGCACGGC
>NZ_JBIAYW010000039.1:0-62694 GCF_042898305.1 Dactylosporangium sp. NPDC000521 | reverse complement strand
CCCAGAAGAAGCCCTCGACTGCGCCTGCGGCCTCTACCTCAACAGCCCCACCGCCTGGCTCACACCCCCGACGAATTAACGCGGTGCTGCACTAGGTCACCGAGAAGAGGCCTATAGGGTCACCGAGAAGACCGTCGACGAGGCCAGCTTCTGGAACTCCCGCAGGGCCGCCTGGGAGCTGTCCGGCCGCGTGTCGCCCTTGGGGGCGTTCGGCGAGTCGAAGTAGACGAGGGCCTTGATCGCGGGGAACCGTCCGAGCTGCTGGCGGACCGTCGAGTAGATCCATGCCTTCTGCGCGGGGTCGGCGGCGTGCTCGTACACACCCCACTCAGCGATCATGAGTGGCTTGTTGCCGTGGGTGCGGGTGACCCAGGTGTAGAAGCCGGGCCACTTCGCCGGGTCGGACGTGCGGTCGACCAGGTACGCGAAGTCGCCGTGGCCGTAGCCGCCGGGCTTGGCGAAGAGGTACGGATCCATGCCGACCCAGTCGACGACGTCGTCCCCCGGGTACAGGTCGCCGAACCACGGCTGCACGCACCACGGCTCGTACGCCATGTAGACCATGACGAAGACGACGTTGGTGACGCCGGCGGCGCGCAGGCGCAGGACGGTGTGCCGGAACATGGCGGCGTAGTCGCGGGCGGTCATGCCGCCGCCGGCACGCACGTCGTTCTCCGGCTCGTGGTGCAGGGCGACGAACAGCTTGCCCGGAAACGCCTTCAGCCTGGCGGCGGCGCGGTCGATGCGGTCGTCCTGCCCGCCGGCGGCGACGTCGGCCCAGGTGCTGCCCCAGGCGACCTTCCAGTTGGCGAAGAGGATCCGTTTGCGCGACTGCCGCACGACGGCGATCTCGTCGGCGGTCGGCCAGACCTCGTCGCCGCGGTGGTAGGAGTGCAGGATGTCGGCGGGGCGGCCGGTGGTGCGCTCGAAGTTGGCGAGGGCCTGCGACGACGACAGGTCGGTGAAGGCGCCGGGCGCCACGCCCCACAGCAGGCCGCAGCCGGGCACCAGCTTGGCGCTGAGCGCGCAGCGGTTGGCTTCGGCGGCCTTCGAGACGGGCGGCTTGCTCGAAGGGGCCGGCTTGCCTGCCGTCGAGGGCGGCACCGCGCCGAGGCCGGCCTTGTCGGCGTTTTGCGGCGTCTGTACCGATGCCGCCCGCGGCTCGGGTCGCCTGACGGCCGTGGCGGCGAGCGCGCCGGAGCCGACGAGGACCCCGACCGTGACGGCGACGGCGAGGACTGGATGGGTGCGCAGGAACGAGCGTCGGTGCTTCATCGCCGGTCACCGTAGGCCGACGCTCAGCCCTTGGGGCAATGCCTGACCAGCGGGAATCCCCCGATCCGGCGACGAGACTTAAGGCGCGCCTCAGAAACGGGGCATGCCGCCGAACTGCCGGTCGCCCGCGTCGCCGAGGCCCGGGACGATGTACATCCGCTCGTTGAGCTTCTCGTCGATCGAGGCGGTGACGAGCCGGATCGGCAGGCCCGAGTCGGCGAGCCGCTCGATGCCGGCGGGCGCGGCGAGGACGCACAGGACGGTGATGTCGGTCGCGCCCCGGTCGACGAGCAGCCGCACGCAGTGCTCCAGGGAGCCGCCGGTGGCGAGCATCGGGTCGAGGACGAGCACCGGGATGCCCTTGAGGTCACCGGGCAGCGACTCCATGTAGGCGCGCGGCTCGAAGGTCTCCTCGTCGCGGGCCAGCCCGACGAACCCCATCGACGACTCGGGCAGCAGGGCGAGGGCCGAGTCGGCCATGCCGAGGCCGGCCCGCAGGACCGGCACCAGCAGCGGCGGGTTGGCCAGGCGGGTGCCCTCGGCCAGGGCGACCGGCGTCTGCACCGGGAACTGCTCGGTGGCGAACGACCGGGCGGCCTCATACACCAGCATCGTGGTGAGCTCGTGCAGCGCGGCGCGGAACTGCCCGTTGTCGGTCCGTTCGTCACGCATCGCGGTCAGTCGCGACTTGGCCAGGGGGTGATCCACCACGAGTACGTCCACAGGGACTGAGCTTAGACTCAGGCCATGACCCTCACCGCCGAGGTCGCGCGCTCAGAAGGCGCCTTGCGGACCTTCCTGCACGGTTTGCCCGGAGTCGACCAGGTCGGCGCGGAGCAGCGCGCCGCCATGCTGGGCACCCGGTCGATCAAGACGACGGCGAAGGCGCAGGCGCTCGACCTGGCGATCCGTATGGTGGACCTGACCACGCTCGAAGGCTCCGACACCCCCGGCAAGGTCCGGGCGCTGTGCGCGAAGGCCGTCCGGCCCGACCCCGCCGACCCGACGTGCCCCAGCGCCGCCGCGATCTGCGTGTACCCGTCGATGATCGCCGTCGCCGCCGAGGCGCTGCGCGGCAGCGGGGTGCACCTGGCGAGCGTCGCGACCGCGTTCCCGTCGGGGCAGGCGCCGCTGGAGGTCAAGCTCGCCGACACCCGCGCCGCGGTCGCCGACGGCGCCGACGAGATCGACATGGTGATCAAGCGGGGCGCGTTCCTCGCCGGGCGGTACGCGGAGGTCCACGACGAGATCGTGGCGATCAAGGAGGCGTGCGGCGACGCGCACCTCAAGGTCATCCTGGAGACCGGGGAGCTGGCGACGCTCGACAACGTGCGGCGTGCCTCCTGGCTGGCGATGCTGGCCGGCGCCGACTTCATCAAGACCTCGACCGGCAAGATCCAGCCGGCCGCGACGATGCCGGTGACACTGGTCATGCTGGAGGCCGTCCGCGACTTCCGGGCCGCGACCGGCCGGACCATCGGCGTGAAGCCCGCCGGCGGCATCCGCACCGCCAAGGACGCGATCAAGTACCTGGTCATGGTCAACGAGACCGCCGGCCCCGACTGGCTTGACCCCGACCTCTTCCGCTTCGGCGCCTCCACGCTGCTCAACGACCTGCTCATGCAGCGCACCAAGCTCGCCACCGGCCACTACTCGGGCCCCGACTACTTCACCTTGGACTAGGGCGATGGACTTTCAGTACGCACCCGCGCCGGAGTCACACTCGGTCGTCGACATCCGGTCCTCCTACGGCCTGTTCATCAACGGCGCCTTCGTCGACGGGCGGGGCGAGTCGTTCAAGTCGGTCAACCCGGCCACCGAGGAGGCCCTGGCGGACATCTCGGCCGCCGACGCGTCGGACGTGGATGACGCGGTGCGAGCCGCGCGGCACGCCTTCGACACGGTGTGGGGCCCGATGCCCGGGCGCGAGCGCGCCAAGTACCTCTTCCGCATCGCCCGGATCATCCAGGAGCGGGCCCGGGAGCTGGCGGTGCTCGAGTCCCTCGACAACGGCAAGCCGATCCGGGAGTCGCGCGACGTCGACGTCCCCCTCGTCGCCGCTCACTTCTTCTACTACGCGGGCTGGGCCGACAAGCTGCCCTACGCCGGGTTCGGGCCCGACCCGCGGCCGCTCGGCGTCGCCGCACAGGTCATCCCGTGGAACTTTCCGTTGTTGATGTTGGCGTGGAAAATCGCGCCGGCGCTCGCCGCGGGCAACACGGTCGTGCTGAAGCCGGCCGAGACGACGCCGCTGACGGCGCTGCTCTTCGCCGAGATCTGCCAGCAGGCGGACCTGCCGCCGGGCGTGGTCAACATCGTCACCGGCGCCGGCGACACCGGCCGGCTGCTGGTCGAGCACGACGGCGTCGACAAGGTGGCCTTCACCGGCTCGACCGAGGTCGGGCGGGCCATCGCCCGGGCCGTCGCCGGCACCCGTAAGCGGCTCACCCTGGAGCTCGGCGGCAAGGCGGCCAACATCGTCTTCGACGACGCGGCCGTCGACCAGGCGGTCGAGGGCGTCGTCAACGGCATCTTCTTCAACCAGGGGCACGTCTGCTGCGCCGGCTCCCGCCTCCTGCTGCAGGAGTCCATCGCCTCGGACTTCCTCGACGCGCTGAAGCGGCGGATGGCGCAGCTGCGGGTCGGCGACCCGCTGGACAAGAACACCGACGTCGGCGCGATCAACTCCTCCGCGCAGCTGGCCCGGATCCGGCAGCTGTCGCAGATCGGCGAGGACGAGGGCGCGCAGCGCTGGTCGGCGCCGTGCGAGCTGCCCGACCGCGGCTTCTGGTTCGCCCCGACGATCTTCACCGGCGTCACGCAGGCGCACCGGATCGCCCGCGAGGAGATCTTCGGGCCCGTGCTGTCGGTGCTCACGTTCCGTACCCCGGACGAGGCCGTCGAGAAGGCCAACAACACTCCATACGGCCTGTCCGCCGGGGTCTGGACGGAGAAGGGGTCGCGGATCCTGCACGTCGCGGACCGGCTCCGGGCCGGCGTGGTGTGGGCCAACACGTTCAACAAGTTCGACCCGACGTCACCCTTCGGCGGCTACAAGGAGTCCGGCTACGGCCGCGAGGGCGGCCGTCACGGGCTGGAGGCCTACCTTGAGCACTGAGTCCCCGGCGCGTCTCGCCGTGCGCAAGACGTACAAGCTCTACATCGGCGGCGCGTTCCCCCGCAGCGAGTCCGGGAGGTCCTACCAGGTGCACTCCGCCTCCGGCGACTTCCTCGCCAACGCCGCGCTCGGCTCCCGCAAGGACGCCCGCGACGCGGTCAAGGCGGCCCGCGCGGCGGCCGGCAAGTGGGCCGGCGCGACCGCCTACAACCGCGGCCAGATCCTGTACCGGGTCGCCGAGATGCTCGAAGGCCGCCACGACCAGTTCGTGAGCGAGGTGAAGGCCGCCGAGGGCGGGTCGCGCAAGGAGGCCGCCGCGCAGGTGGACGCCGCGATCGACCGCTGGGTCTGGTACGCGGGCTGGTCGGACAAGATCGCGCAGATCCACGGCGGGGCCAACCCGGTCGCCGGGCCGTACTTCAACCTGTCCGCGCCGGAGCCGACCGGTGTCGTCGCCGTCGTGGCGCCCGCCGCCTCGTCGCTGCTGGGCCTGGTCAGCGTGATCGCGCCGGCGATCGTGACCGGCAACACCGTCGTGGTGGTCGCCTCCACCGACCGGCCGCTGCCGGCGGTCACGCTCACCGAGGTCCTCGCCACCTCCGACCTGCCCGGCGGGGTCGTCAACGTGCTCACCGGGAAGGTCGCGGAGATCGCGCCGTGGCTGGCGGCCCACATGGACGTCAACGCCGTCGATCTCACGGGTGTGACGGACGCCACGCTCGCGCAAGAATTGGAAGTAGCGGCGGCGGAGAACCTCAAACGAGTGATCCGACCTGCGGACCCGGACTGGACGGCCGATCCGGGGGTGTCCCGCATGGTGGCCCTACTGGAGATCAAGACGGTCTGGCACCCCAAGGGGGTCTGACCGTCGCCAACCGGGCACACTAGGGTGTTTGTGCGCGAGGCCATCTCAGTGAGCAGTGTGCCCGCACGCCGAGCCGACTACGGAGGTCACAGTGGCCCGCCAGTCTTCCCGTCCGTCCTCATCACGTCCGGCGTCGTCGCGCCCAGCGGCAGCGAAGAAGAGCACGCCGGCACCCGCCGTCACCGAGCCTGAGGTCGCGGACACGACCGAGACGGCCGACGTCATCGACGACGCCGACGCGGTCGAGGCGCTTGAGGCCGCTGAGGACGACGAGGTCGAGGCGCTGTCCGACGAGGCCGACGACCTCGACGAGTCCGACGCCGACCTCGACGAGGAGGAGGGCGGCAAGGAGCGCTCCGCGCAGGCCGACGCGATGTGGGAGGACGTCAACGTCCAGCCCGTCGAGATCGCGCTGCCCAAGGGCGTGGGCTACACGCTGCGGGCCTACCGGCTGTCGACCGAGCTGACGCCGACCGAGGTGGACGAGGAGGAGGACGACTTCGCGATCCTCCACCGTCGCGAGGCGGACGTCGACGAGGACGAGGTGATCATCCTCGACGAGCACGCGGAGCTGTTCGCCGAGGAGGAGCCCGCGCCGGCCGCGCTCGACAAGAAGCTCGACAAGAAGAAGGCCAAGGGCGATTCGGACTCCGACGACGAGGACGACGTCCTCGCCAAGGACAAGTCCGACGATTCGGACGAGGATTCGGACGAAGACGAGGACGAGGACGAGGCCGGCGAGGCCGACGTCATCGCCGACGAGGCCTCCGAGGAGGAGGACGAGGACGAGGAGGAGCCCGAGGAGGTTCCCGCGTTCCTCGGCCACCGCGGCAAGCTGCTGCTCTTCCGCAGTGTCGAAGGGCTCGTCGAGTTCGTGAAGTCCGACGCGGAGCACGACCTGTGCCAGCTCGACACCTGGAGCAGCCTGAAGACCCGGATCACCGCGTCGTCGGTGGTGCCGAAGGACGAGGACCGCTACGAGCTGGACCTCGTCGTGGAGAACCTCCGCGGCGGCCAGGACGCGTGGGACGCCGACCTGCTGATCGCGGCCGGCGAGGTGGCCCGTGACCTCGCGTACTCGCTGCGGCTCGAGCCGGTCCGCACCGCCCTCGCCCCCGGCTCCCCGCTCGACGACCTCGACGAGGCGCTGCGCGCGGCCGAGGGTGGCGGCGTCAGCGGCTTCTTCGCCAAGCGGCGGCTCAAGAAAATCGGGGCACAACAGGCAGCGCTCGGCTGGCGGACCATTATTGGCAAGATTTCTGCCGCCACGGACTGGCGTGATTGATTTGTGACCGACAGGATCTAAGCCGTGGGCATTTTGGCACGGCGGGCAAGACCCGACCTTTGACCGGACGGGTGGCAGCGGTGCGCGACGATCAGCCGAGAGCGGCATTCAACCGAAACGGCTGATCGCGTCACCCGCCCGCAACCTGTTTAGTAGAGGTCGTTCAGTTTGACCTGCGGCAACACACGGCGGGGCGCCGGGACACGTCCCCGCCGACGTGGTGAAAGCTCAACTGATGTCCCGAGAGGAGGACGACGCGGTGGCGCTCGTTCGGGTGTACTGCGGTCTGGCGTCGGCTGATCTCGCCGAGCCGCAGTCAGGCTCCGACATCTGGTTGACCGTCGCGGTCGTCGACGACGCCGGCCGACTCATCGACATCTGCGAGGTGAGCGACGACGCCGGCGGCTACGCCGAGCTCAGCGCGCTGCTCGCACAGCGCTCCGGCGGGCAGTCCGCCGTCGCGGTCGCGGCCGAGAGCGACGACCACGTCGTCACCCAGCTGCTCACCGCCGCCGGGCGCAACCTCGCCTTCACCGACGACGACTCGGCCGACGACTACGCCGAGCGCTTCGCCGACGACGAGTCGCCGGAGGAGATCCAGTCCAACGCCGCCGAGCGCCGCGCCGTGGGCCTCGCCCGCGCGCTGCAGGCCGGTGTCCTCTCCGCCGTCGGGCAGTCCCCGCCGCGCGACATGCTGCCGCTCAAGCCGGTCCTCGCCGCGCACGCCGCGGTCGTGTCCGGCCGCCAGAGCGCCGCGGCGACGCTGCGCGAGGTGCTCCGCGAGCTGTACCCGGCCGCGCTGCGCGCCTACCCGGACCCCGCCGAGGCCATCCCGCTGGCGATCCTCGACGCGCTGCCGGAGCCCGGCATCCTCGGCGGTGGCGCCGCCGGCCGTACCCGCGACGCCCAGGTCGCCAACGAGCTCGCCGCGAGCGGCGTGGCCGACGCCGACACGCTCGGCGAGGCCATCACCGCGCTGCGGGTCGCGATCGCCGAGACCCCCCGCCGCACCGGTGTCAACCGGGCACTCACCGCCGCGGTCGCCGAGACCATCCGTCAGTCGGTCGCCGCCGTCCGTGCCTGCGACGCCGCGGCCGCCTCGCTCGTCGGCGTCCTCGCCGACAAGATGAGCCCGTCGCGCCTGCCCGGCCGCCAGCGCACCGGTTCGCCGCTGACCCCGGTCGTGCCGCTGCGCACCGCGCCGGCCGCACCTGCCGCGGGGCCGGTCTCCGCTCCCGGCTCGCACGGCGCCGTCGCCGCTGTCGGGCAGGACGCCGCGCCGACCCGCAGCCGGGTCGCCGCCCGGGCCGCCGAGGCCGCCCGCGCCGCCGAGTCGAGCGCCGCCAAGGCCGCGCCGGCCGCGTTCGGCGCCCAGCCGGCGACGACCGGTCGCACCAACGCCGCACAGGCGACCGGTGGCCGCCGCCGCGCCCAGGCCGCACCCGCGCAGGCCCAGCCGCCGGCCGTCTCCGCGCCGCCGGCCGCGTCAGTGCCCTCCGCCCCGCCGTCGGTTCCCGGGTATCAGCCCGCGGTCGCCTCCTTCGGGCAGCCGGTGCCGTCGGCCCCGCCGTCGGTGACCTCGACGCCGCCCGGCTTCAGCCAGCAGGTCGCGTCGGCCCCGCCGGCCTACGGGCAGCCCGTCACCTCCACGCCGCCCGGCTTCAGCGTCGCGCCGCCGCAGGGGGTCACGTCGACGCCGCCCGCGTACGGGGTGCCGTCCACTCCTCCCGCGTACGGCGTGTCGTCGACGCCGCCCGCGTACGGGGTCCCGTCGACGCCACCGTCGTCCGGGGTCACCTCGACGCCGCCCGCGTACGGGGTCACCTCCACGCCACCGGCGTACGGGGTCGCGTCGACGCCGCCCGGGTACCAGCCGCCGGCCGCGCCGCCCGGCTACACGCCGACCTTCCCGGGCGCGTTCGAGGGCCCGGGCAACGCAGCGCCGACGCCGCCGTTCCAGCCGGCCGCCTACCAGCCGCCGACGCCGACCTACGCGCCCGCGCCGCCGATCCCCCCGACGTTCCAGCAGCAGCCGGTCCCGGCGTCGATGCAGTCGATCCCGGTCCCGCTGCAGCCGGCGCCGCCGCAGCCCGTGCCGGTCGCGCCCCTGCCCGTCGCGCCCGCCCCGGTCGCACCGCCGCCGGTCGCCCCGGCCCCGGTGATCCCGCCGCCGGCCGCGAGCGAGCAGCCCACGTTCGCGTCGCTCATGCCGACGCCACCGCCGGACATCGCCCCGCTGCTGGCCGACACAGGCTTCGACTTCACCCGCCCCTCCTCCGCGCCGCCGGCGGCGGCCGCTCAGGAGAGCGACAGCGGCTCGATCCGGCTCAGCGACCTCAGCGCGCTCGGCGAGCCGCCGACGCTGGACCCCGGCACGCCCGCGCCCGGTTCGCGGAGCGGCTGGCCGCTGGGCGGCCCGGACACCAGCGACGCGTTCGACGGCGATCCGCTGAACATGACGACGTCGGCGTTCGCGACGGAGAGCACGCCTTCCCCGTCGTCCTTCTCCTCCGATCTGAGCAGCCTGCCGCGGCTGAGCGACATCCCGAAGCCGCCGGCCGAGCTGGAGGCCGAGGACGACTTCGGCTCCCGTTCCTCGCGCTCCTCCCGCGGGTCGCGCGCCGAGCGGTCCGAGCACTCCGAGCTGCTGAACCGCTCGGAGCTGAGCCGGTCCGAGCGCAACCGCGCCGACCGCAACCGCTCCGACCGGGACCCGCTCAACCGCTCCGACCTGTCGGCCTCTTCGGACGTCGAGGCCGAGACCGCGGCGGAGCCGACGCGTGGGCGGCGCGCCAGTCGTACCGACGACGCAACGGCCACTGGAAGGTCGGAAGGCCGCAGGTCGGCACGGGCCGAGGAGGCCGCCGCGGCCACGCCTCGCGCTTCCCGCACGGAGATCCCCAGGTCGGAACGGGCGCGGACCGAGATCCCGCGGTCCGAGCGGGCCCGCACCGAGATCCCCCGCAGCGAGCGCTCCCGGGCCGAACGCCCCGTCGAGCTGCCCCGTCAGCGCGAGGGTCGCGTCCCGCCCCCGTGGCAGACCGGCGACCTGCCGGCCGAGCCTGCCGGGCTCCGCCTGGTCGAGCCGGCCCCCGTGCCGGACCCGGCGCTCACCGGCTACTCCGACGAGCTCAGCGGGGAGTACAGCGGAGAGTTCCGCTTCGAGCCGCCCGCGCTGCGCCTCGTCGAGGACCGGCCCGCCGAGCGGGCCACGGCTCGCAGCAGCGGCACCGGCGCCGGCCGTAGCCGCCGCGCCGCGGCCGCCGAGGCGTCCGCGCTGGCTTCGAGTTCGGCCGCGACCTCGACCTCGAAGTCCGACGAGGCGGACGGTGACCTGTTGATATTCGCCGCGGCTCGCTCCGCGTGGTTCACCGACTGGGACGCCGACAGCGAGTCGGAGACCCCGGCCGAGCGCCCCGCGGTCAGCTGGGAGAACCAGAACGACTCCGCCTGGCGCGCCGCCGAGCTGGCCAGCCAGCCGAAGCTCGGCGACGAGACCTCCACGGGGCTGCCGCGGCGCGTGCCGCAGCAGAACCTGGTGCCCGGCTCTCCCGTCAACGCCCCGGAGCGCCCGCTCCGCATCGTCCGCGACGCGGCGCAGATCGCGGCGCACACGACCGGCTACTTCCGCGGGTGGCGCCGGGGCCAGGAGGTCGGCGGCTTCTCCGTCGGCGGCCGCCCGGGCCGCGAGGCGGCCGGCGGCTGGGACTTCAGCCGCGAACGCGAGGCCGGCCGCGACTACCAGGACCGCGAGTTCGAGTACCGCTCGGCCCGCCGCTGACCCTTCCAGGCAATTGGGGCCGTCCCTTTTGGGGCGGCCCTTTGCTTTGCCCGCGTTGGTCGCTGTACGTGACGCGACGACTGCTGAACGTCGACTTCGCGGGGTGCCGGTGGCGCCGGGTCGCGGACTGCCGGGAGAATGAGGGGGTCTCAGATCGAAGGTGAGCCTTCGATCTCCGCCAGGGAGGTTCGGGTATGACTTGCGGGCGTGCGGACGCTCCAGGACCCGTCAGGGCCGTCTTACGGCGGGTCACTGATCGGAGGGATAGAGGGCGACCTGTGCGCGGGGCACGCGCGACTGCACCCAGAGGCCGTCCTCGTCGGGTCCGCCCGTGAGATCGAGTTGGATGAGGGTGCCCCCCAGGTCCAGGAACGACGCACCGTCGACCTCTCGGAGGAGGAGGCCCCGCAGGATGACGTGGTCCCCATCACCGATCGCCGCCGGCACCTCGGCGGGCCTGACGTTGCCGAGCCAGGTGAGCGGAGCGTCAACCTCCCACTCCACGTCATAGGCCCCCGCCGCCGCGCCGGCCGCGTGATAGGACCCCGCCGCCGCGCCGGCCGCCCCGGCCCACTGCACCGCGACGCCGCCGACGGCGGTCCGGACCTCTGCCACCGGCAGCGAACTCCGCCCGGCCCGCCGCAACCCCTCCACCGTCACCAACGCACCGATCAGCATGCCCACCGCCGGCGACCCCGGTTCCCGACCCGGGCCGTCCGCCGTCACACCGCTGGAGGGCTTCTTGAACCCTGCCCTCAACGACCAACGGGACGGACCCGGCCGCCATCACGACCCCGGTCGTTCGGTCACCGGGCGGACGGACACCTGCCATGGGATACAGCGTCCGGTGACGCGACGGTGGGACCGCGGCCGTCGACCGGTCCCGCGCGGCCCCGTCCAGGCTGCGATCCAGGCCGATGCCGCGGCGTCGTCTGTGCGCACCGGCATGGGCGCGGCGTCGCTCGTCGACCGGACCACCGCACCTCGTCCCCGTGCCATCGAGCCCCTGCACTCCCCCGTGCCATCGAGCCCCTGCACTCCCCCGTGCCATCGAGCCCCTGCACTCCCCTGTCCATCGAGCCCTGCACTCGCCCGTCCACCGAGCCACCACACAACCCCGCCACCGGGTCCCAAGTTGCCGCGCGACCGGGCGACAACCCGGCCCGGCCACCGAGCCGCCGCGTCACCAGACGACCGTCTGCCAAACCGCCAGCCGCACACGACTCCGTCCACCAAGCCGCCCGGCGACCGTACGACCAGGCGGCCGAGCCACCGCACGACCGAGCACCACATGACCCCGCCCACCAGGCCGTCGTGCGGCCTGTCCACCAAGCCGTCGTGTCGCTGCCCGACCGAGCCGCCACACGACCCGCCGACCAGGCCATCACGTGACCCGCCTACCAAGCCGACCAGCCACCGCCCGGCCTGCCCACGACACCGCCCAGCTACCGCACGACCAGGCGACCGGGCCCCAGCTCGCCAGGCCGCTCAGCCACCCGCAAGCTCGACCACCGAGCAACCCAGCAACCGCACGACCCCGCCCACCAATCCACCGAGCCACCGCGCGAGCCCTGCCGCCAGGCCGTCACGCGACCCGCCCACCAAGTCATCGGGGCGCCGCGCGAGCCGAGTTGGCACACGGCCCGTCCATCCGGTCGTCACGTGACCTGTCCGCCAGGCTCGCTCAGCCATCGCGGGTGGGCGGCGGAGTCACTGCTCGCGTGGTCCGGCTACCGGGGGCGTGAGCTGGCCGGAAAATGGCGCGCGCACCGTGGCCGCCCTGCTGAGGAGGCGGCGACGGTGCGCGGCGAGGTGCGAGAGAGGGGGTGGTGCGTTACGCGGGGGCGGTGGCCCGGGTGCGGCGCATCGAGAGGACGTATTCGACGAGAGAGATGAGGACGTTCTTCGTCGACTCGCGCGAGCGGGCGTCGCACGAGACGACCGGGACGTCGCTGGAGATGGCGAGCGCCTCGCGGACGTCGTCGGCGTTGTGGTACTGCACGCCGTCGAAGCAGTTGATCGCGACGAGGTACGGCAGGCGCCGGTGCTCGAAGAAGTCGATCGCGGCGAAACAGTCGGCGAGGCGCCGGGTGTCCACCATGACGACAGCGCCGATGGCGCCCCGGACCAGTTCGTCCCACATGAACCAGAAGCGGGTCTGGCCCGGGGTGCCGAACAGGTACAGGATCAGATCACGGTCGATCGAGATACGACCGAAGTCCATCGCGACCGTGGTCGTCGTCTTGCCGGGGACATTGCGGGTGTCATCCACACCGACGCCGGCGGACGTCATGATGGCCTCGGTGGTCAGCGGCGTGATCTCCGAGACCGAGCCGACCAGTGTGGTCTTGCCCACGCCGAACCCTCCGGCGATGACGATCTTCGCTGACGTGACCCGCCCTGGGCGGACTGCCACGTCAGAGCCTCCGAAGTCCACTCAGCACCCTCTCAAGCAGTTCTGTGCCCACCGACTCGTTTTCGTCGAGCGAGGTCGGCTCGTACACCGCGACGAGACCGTCGGCAGCCATGTCCGCCACGATGACCCGCGCGACACCCAGCGGAAGCTGCATGCGCGCCGCGATCTCAGCGAGAGACTGCAAGCGACCGTCGCAAAGCGTTGAAATGTATTGCTGTTCTTGTCCGTGAGCGCCGCCCGGCCGAGAGTTGGCCGCGCGACCTCGCACGGTGGTCTCGACCAGCGCCTCGATCGCGATGTCCAGCTTGGGCCGGGTGCGACCTCGGGTGACGGCGTACGGCCTGACCAACGCGCCGGTTGGTTCATCGCGTTCGGCCATGGTCGCCGTTCACCTCCTCACTCGTCGGGCCTCGTCAACAGCGTCAACAGTTATTGCGTCATGCGCTAAAGCGGAAAGCACCTAGTTCAGTTTCAGCCGAGCATCGATGCTGCCGGCCGGGGTGGCGGCGTCAATGCGTCACCGACCCGGTCGACCAGCAGCGCCATTTCGTAGCCGACCTGACCGACGTCGCACGCCCGGGCCGCGAGGACCGCGAACGAGGAGCCGTCGGAGATCGACATGAGGAAAAGGAAGCCGTTGTCCATCTCGACGACGGTCTGCAGCACCGCCCCGCCCTCGAAGCAGCGGGAGGCGCCCTGCGTGAGGCTCACCAAACCGGAAGCGATCGCGGCGAGCTGGTCGCCACGGTCGCGCGGCAGGTCACGAGAGGCGGCCAGCAGCAGACCGTCCGCCGAGACGGCTACCGCGTGGGCGACGCCTGGCACCCGGTCTGCGAAATTGGCAAGTAGCCAACCGAGATCCTGCGTAGATGTCATGCCTCTTGCTCCTTGCCAACCTGCGAGTTTTGAGGCCCGGCCGAAGTGGGCTCCGGGGTTTTCGAGTCGTCGGACCGGGTGCGGCCGCGCTGAACGCCTCGGTGGTACGCGGACAACAGACCACGCACGGACTCCGGCGTGCGCCGGTGGACCGTGGCGGGGTTCTTTTCCACCCCGCCCGGGACCAGTTGCGCTTGCGGCACGCGTTTTGGCAAACCCGTGTCGGTCTTCGCAAATTCCTGCTCCTGGGCGAGTGCGGCGGCCGCCTGCCATCCTTCGTCTGCCGCAGTCTGCCAGTTTACCGCCGAACCGCCGGATGCCCGGTCGGCCGAACCTCGCGAAGCTTCACCCGGAACCCGGGTTTCAAATCGCTGCGGAGGCACGTATGCCGTGTCGCTGTAGGTCACCTCGACCGGCCGCGTCGAAGCGCCGCTGGACGCCGGAGCCGGCGGCGCGACAGGGGCGGCCGGAGCGGCGGCGACGGGCTCGTCGTCGAAGGTCGGGCGCTTGCTGGTGCTCTGGAACCAGGCCGACTCCAGCTCGCGGAAGATCGGCAGCTCCATCGTCTCGTCGACGAAGCGCTGGCGGGAGTCGACGGCGTCGCCGTCGGAGGTCGCCGGGTCCCAGTCGAGCCGGACCCGCGGGATCTCCGCCGTCATGTCCACCGGCGCGTACGGCTCAGCGGAAGCGGAAGGAGCAGCGGCAGCGGCGGGCGCCGGAGCGGGCGGCTGCGCGGCGAACCGATCGGACTGCTGCTGAGGCGCCGACGAGACCGGCGGCCAGGCGGGCGGTGCCGCCGCGGCCGGGGGCGGCGGGCCACCGGCGGCGTACGCCGCGGGGGCCTCGTAGCCGTGCGGGCCCGGCGCCTCGGGGCGCTGCCGCGGGATCTGGCCGCTGGGCTCTTCCTCAGCGACCTCGCCCTCGACGGTCCAGTTCTCGTTGGCGCGGCGCTGCGGCAGCGGGCTGAGGTCGCCGGGCGTCCGGCTCTCCTCGGCCTGCCCGCCACCCACACCGGTCAGGTCCGACCAGGCGGGCAGGCTGCGACCGGCACCGGGGCCCTGCTGGGCCGGCGGGCGGGGGCCGAAGCCACCGTCACGCGGACCGGGATCGCGCGGGTCGATGCGGGGGAAGGCGCCGCTGGGACCGCCGGCGAAGCTGTCACGCGGGGGCGGGCCGGCGGCGTTCGCACCACCGAAGCCGTCGTGGAACGCGGCGGGAGGCGTCTCGCGGCGCGGCGCGGCGCCGTTGGCGAAGCCGTTGACCGTCGGCCGCTCACCGGTGTGCGGGCCGGAGCCGAAGAGGCCGCTGCTGGTGAGCGTGCCGAAGCGCGGACCGCCGCCGTTGCCGCCGCCCGGGCCGCCCACGGCCGCCGGCCCGCTCTCCAGGGCGAGCGGCGAGGCGAGCGGGGAGCGCGGCGCGGGCGTCGACGGGATCGGCCGGGCCTGGACCATGTCGTTGGGGCCGACGGCAGGCATGCCGGCGGTCGGCATGCCTGCGTTGGCGCGGCCGGACAGGGCCCGCGGCACGAGGACGCCGGCGGGCAGCGTCATGTCGGCGATGGTGCCGCGCTCGCGCGCGGCCCGCAGCTCGACCTTGACGCCGTGCCGGGCGGCCAGCCGGGCGACCACGACGAGGCCCATCATCCGGGAGACGGCGACGTCGACCATCGGAGGGTTGGCGAGGCGGTCGTTGAGCTCGTTGAGCTGCTCGGGCGAGACGCCGATGCCGTGGTCCTCGACCAGCAGGACGGCGCGGTCGCCGACGCGGCGGGCCTCCACGATGACCGCGGAGTCCGGCGGGGAGAAGGCGGTCGCGTTGTCGAGCAGCTCGGCGACCAGGTGGACCATGTCGTTGACCGAGTGGGCCGCGATCTCGATGTCCCGGTCGATCATGCCGAACTCGATGCGCGTGTAGTGCTCGACCTCGGACTGCGCGGCGCGGAGCACGTCCATGAGCGGCGCGGGCTCGCGCTGGATACGGGTCGAGTCGGCACCGGCGAGGACCAGGAGGTTCTCGTCGTTACGGCGCATCCGGGTGGCGAGGTGGTCGAGCTGGAAGAGCTCGGCCAGCCGGTCCGGGTCCTCCTCGCCGCGCTCCAGCCGGTCGAGGTGACCGATGAGCCGGTCGACCAGGATCTGGGAGCGGCGGGCGAGGTTGACGAACATCGTCGCGACGCTGGCCCGCAGCGCGGCCTGCTCGGCGGCGGTGCGGACGGCTTCGAGGTGGACGGCGTTGAACGCCTCGGCCACCTGGCCGAACTCGTCGCGGCTGCGGACCGGTAGTGGCTCGGCGATCTGCAGGGCCAGCTGGTGCGGCGACATCTGACCGGCCAGGGCCGGGTCGCGCAGCCGCTGCACGGCCTGGGGCAGCCCGTACTGCGCGACGGTCAGCGCGCCGTGGCGCAGCTCCCGCAGCGAGCGGGCCATGGACCGGGCCACGATCCAGGCGAAGAGGATGGCCAGCAGCAGCATGCCGAGCAGGGCACCGGCGGTGACGAGCACCTGGCGCTGCAGGTCGTTGCGGTGCGCGGTGGCGTCCTCGATGTTGTGCTCGTCGAACTCGACCTCGATGCCGCGCAGCAGGTTGGCCTTGTTGACCATCGAGTTGTCCCACGCCGCGGTGTCGAACAGATCGGCCGGCAGGGTCTCGGTGGTGAGCGGGGTGAGCTGGCCCTCGAACTTCGCGGCCTCACGCAGGTCGGAGCCGGCGATCTTCTTGTCGAAGAGGTCGCGGTGCCACGCCTCGGAGACGACCCGGAACTGCTCCTCGGCCTGCTCCTGACCGTTGAGCGCGGCCTCGAACTCCTTGCGCAGCTGCGGCGTGAACGCCCTGCTCGTCAGGACCCGCAGCACGACGACCCGCTCGAGGGAGACCTGCTCCTTCATCTCGGAGATCGCGGCGGCGGCGCGCATGTCGGCGCCGAGGGTCGGGTTGTTGGACAGTTCGGCCGCGGAGTCGCGGATGCTCAGCAGGTCGTCGATCAGCGTCCGGTACCGGCTGACGACGGTGCTGGCGAGGATGTCCTTGCCGCCGTCGGTGATCTGCTTTCGCATCCCCGGCAGGTCGAGCAGCTGGGTGTCGATCGAGGCGAGCTGCTTGCGGAAGTCCTCGGGCGGGTCGGCGAGGCCGGACCGGGTGAGCCGGTAGTCCTTGCTCGCGTCCTCGGTCTTCTGGATCTGGCGTTCGAAGGTGGCGCGGGCCGCGACGTTGCCGTCCTTGTCGAGCACGCCGAGCAGCAGTGCGGCGTTGGCGCGCTCGCTCTGCAGCTCGTGCACGAGCGACGAGGCCTTGGCCGACAGCCCCGACAGGGTGCGGGCGCGGTCGGCGTCGTTGGCGTCACCGATGTTGTCGACAAGACCGTTGGTGCCGACCACGATCGTCGCGATGATCGGGACGATCATGATCAGGCCGAGCTTGGACCAGATCGGCAGGTCTCGGAGCCGGCCCACCGGGAGACGCAGACGCGACGAGACCGGCTCCCGCGTCGTTGGCCGTTTGCTCACTTCACCGCCCTCCGAACCGGGGCCTTGTGAATCAGCAGGCACCCGCGACCGGCCGACCCTACTGGGCCGAACCTCCGAGATTCCACCATGTCCCGTCGCAAGAAGAAAGCCCAGGCCTCCCGCTAGCCGTTATGTTCCGCATGAAGAAAAAAGTCCGTTTGACGGCAGGTTCAGCCGATCATCCCCTTACGCTGGGCGATTTACCCGATGCACGCAGATGATGACGGCTGACAAATATGGACGAAACTACGACATCAACTTCGCGTAAGCGGGCTTGATCACGTCGTTGATCAACGCCAGTCGCTCGTCAAACGGAATGAAGGCACTCTTCATCGCATTCACCGTGAACCACTGCAATTCGGACCACCCGTAGCCGAAGGCCTCGACCAGCAGCGCCATCTCGCGGCTCATCGAGGTGCCGCTCATCAGCCGGTTGTCGGTGTTGACCGTGACCCTGAAGCGCAGGTCGCGCAGCAGCCCGATCGGGTGCTCCCGGATCGAGGCGGCGGCGCCGGTCTGGACGTTGGACGACGGGCAGAGCTCGAGCGGGATGCGCTTGTCCCGCACGTACGCCGCGAGCCGGCCGAGGGAGTTGTCGGCTGCGACGTCGTCGACGATGCGCACCCCGTGCCCGAGCCGGTCGGCGCCGCACCACTGGATCGCCTGCCAGATCGACGGCAGCCCGAACGCCTCGCCGGCGTGGATGGTGAAATGCGAGTTCTCGCGCTGGAGGTATTCGAAGGCGTCCAGGTGCCGGGTGGGCGGGAACCCGGCCTCCGCACCGGCGATGTCGAAGCCGACCACGCCCGCGTCGCGGTACTGCACCGACAGCTCGGCGATCTCCATCGAGCGGGCGGCGTGCCGCATCGCGGTCAGCAGCGTGCCGACCCGGATCGGCGTGCCGGCGGCCGCCGCCTCGGCGGAGCCCTCGCGGAAGCCGTCGAGGACCGCCTCCACCACCTCGGCCAGGGCGAGCCCCTGGGCGAGGTGCTGCTCCGGCGCGAAGCGCACCTCGGCATAGACCACGCCGTCGGCGGCGAGATCCAGGGCACACTCCCGGGCGACCCTGACCAGGGACTCCCGGGTCTGCATCACGGCGACCGTGTGGGCGAAGGTCTCCAGATAGCGCTCCAGCGAACCGGAGTCGGCCGCCGCGACGAACCACTCCGCCAGGCCCTCGGGGGTCGCGGCCGGCAGCTCGTGGCCGATTCCGGCGGCGAGGTCGAGGATGGTGGCGGGGCGCAGGCCGCCGTCGAGGTGGTCGTGGAGAAGGGCTTTCGGCGCGCGACGGATCTCGTCGTAGGTGGGTGCAACCATGGAACGACACTAGTAGGGTGCACGCCTCCGTCATCACACATCTGCGGTGTCCGGTCTGCGCCGGGCCGCTCACGGCCGCCCATCGGACACTTCGCTGCGCCGCGGGCCACTCGTTCGACATCGCGCGGCAGGGTTACGTCGACCTGACCGCGGGCCGGTCCGTGCACACCGGCGACAGCGCCGAGATGGTGACCGCCCGGGAGGCCCTGCTGGAGGCGGGGCACTTCGACGTCGTGTCCGACGCGGTCGCGGCGGCGGCAGATGTACCGGGAGCGGGCCTGATCGTCGAAGTCGGCGCCGGGACCGGCCGCTACCTGGCGCGGGCCCTCGGTCCGGACCGGGTCGGCCTCGCCGTGGACGTGTCGAAGGCGGCGCTGCGCCGCGCGGCCCGGGCCGACCCCCGCATCGGTGCGGTGCGCGCCGACGTGTGGCAGGGCCTGCCGGTCCGCGACGCGGCCGCCGACGTGATCCTCGACGTCTTCGCGCCGAGGTCGGGGGCGGAGTTCGCCCGCGTCCTGCGCCCCGGCGGCGTCGCCGTGGTGGTCACCCCGGCGCCCGGGCACCTCGCCGAGCTGGTGGCGGCACTGGGCATGGTCGGCGTCGACCCGGCGAAGCCGGAACGGCTCGCGGCGAGCCTGCGCCCGCACCTCACGCAGGTGGACGACGTGCCGCTGCGCGCCCCCCTGACGCTGGACCGCGCGGCCGCGGCGGCCCTGGTCGGAATGGGCCCGAGCGCCTGGCACACCGACCCGGCCGAGGTGGCCGCGACCCTGGCGAGGATGCCCGAGCCGATCACCGCGACGCTGGAGGTGCGGCTGAGCGTCTGGCGCTCAGGTGGATAGGTCCACCTCTTCCCATCCGGGCGGGTCGCCGTGGTACGGGCCGGTGAAGACCACCGCCCATTCGAGCGCCCAGCGGCGCTGGCCGACGGCGTTGGAGTCGAGCTGCCCGGGCACCGGCAGCCGCCGCCGCTCCGCCTCCAGGTAGGACCAGTCCAGGCAGTAATAGAGGTCGAGCTGCGTCGCGGCGTCGCCCGCGCCGCGCGGTGCGGCCAGGGTGCGCTGCCGCCACGCCGCGAAGGTCTCGCCCTGCGACAGGTTGGGCAGCCGCTCCATGAGCCCGGCGGCGGAGGGCAGCAGCGGGTCGAGGTCCATGGCGATGCCCAGCAGCCAGGACAGCGCGAAGAGCGCCTCCAGGTGCAGCGCGAAGGACCGCTCGTCGCCGTCGCCCTCGGCCACGAACTGCCACTCCGGCCCGGTCAGCCGGTCCTGCAGCCCCGCCCGGTCCAGCCAGTGCGTCGCGAGCTCCGGCGGCATCCCGGCGGCCCGGGCGAGCACGACGTTGAGGACCGCCGCGCGCTCCTCGATCTCGTCGCCGGGGCGCAGCTCCACCAGGTCGCCCGGCTCCCAAGCGAGCGGGAAGTTGGGCGGTGGCAATGGGAGCCGCAGGCGGTGCAGCTCTTCGAGGCTCGCCTCCCGCACCCGCTGCGGATCCGGCGCCGTCACGGTCACCCGGGCACTGTAGCCGCCGGATCCAGCAGTGTCTCCAGGAGTGGCCCCCTGGATCGGCCGCCGGATCCGGCAGCGTCGCTAGGAGTCGCCGTCCGGGTCGCGGCGCGCCAGGTCCGGGGCGAAGGCGGGCAGGCAGACCGCGACGTACTCGGCGCCGTCCGCGGTGGGGGTGGTGTACCTGATGCGTTCCCCCGCCCGGGTGACGATCGCCTGGCCTGCGGTGACGTCGAAGTGGCCGCCGTCGTGCTCGACCCTGACGGTGCCGCGGAGCACGATCGTGAACTCGTCGAACTCCGGCGTCTGGAACGGCTCGGTCCAGCCGCCCGGGGCGATCATCTTGGCGATCGACGCCGCGGACTCGCCGGAGTTGACCCGGCCGACGTACTCGTCGATGATCTTGCCGCCGGGGACGGGGATCTGGGTGGGGGCCTTGATCAGTTCGGGCATCAGGAGATCCTGTCGAGAATCAGCGGTCGGGAGGGTGGCGGCGTGTCCGACAGCGTGACCGCGTCACGGGCCACGGCCAGCGCCGCCGGCAGCCTGCCGGCGTCCTCGGCCCGCAGCTCCATGATCACGTCGCCGGCCCGGACCGCCTCGCCGGGCTTGCGGTGCAGAATGATGCCGGCCGACGCGCTGACCGGGTCCTCCTTGCGGGCGCGGCCCGCGCCGAGGCGCCAGGCGGCCACGCCGACGGCGTAGGCGTCCATGGTGGCGACGAATCCGTCGGCGGCGGCGGCGATCGTCTCGACCTCGTGCGCCACGGGCAGCGGCGCGTCCGGGTCGCCGCCCTGGGCCCGCACGAGGGCACGCCAGGAGTCCATGGCCCGCCCGTCGGCGATCGCGGCCTGCGGGTCGGCGTCACTGAGGCCCGCCGCGTCCAGCATCTCCCGGGCGAGCGCCAGGGTCAGCGCGACCACGTCCTGCGGGCCGCCGCCGGCGAGCACCTCCAGGGACTCCTCGACCTCCACGGAGTGCCCGACGGTCCGGCCGAGCGGCACCTCCATGTCGGTGAGCAGCGCGACGGTGGTCACGCCGTGGGCCTTGCCCAGCTCGACCATGGTGCGGGCCAGCTCGCGGGCGTCGGCGACGTCGCGCATGAAGGCGCCGGAGCCGAACTTCACGTCCAGGACCAGCGCGCCGGTGCCCTCCGCGATCTTCTTGCTCATGATCGAGCTGGCGATCAGCGGGATCGCCTCGACGGTGCCGGTGACGTCGCGCAGCGCGTACAGCTTCCGGTCGGCGGGCGCGAGGCCCTCCCCCGCGGCGCAGATCGCGGCGCCGACGGTGCGCAGCTGCTCGACGAACGCCTCGTTGGACAGCTTGGTGCCGAACCCGGCGACCGCCTCGAGCTTGTCGAGGGTGCCGCCGGTGTGGCCCAGCCCGCGGCCGGACAACTGCGGCACCGCCGCGCCGCACGCCGCGACGAGCGGGGTCAGCGGCAGCGTGATCTTGTCGCCTACGCCGCCCGTGGAGTGCTTGTCGACGGTCGGGCGGCCGACCCCGGACAGGTCCAGCCGCTCCCCCGACGCGATCATGGCGGCGGTCCAGCGGGCGATCTCGCCGGCGGTCATGCCGTTGAGCAGGATCGCCATCGCCAGGGCCGACATCTGCTCGTCGGCGACGACGCCCTTCGTGTAGGCGTCGACCACCCAGTCGATCTGCTCGTCGCTGAGGACACCCTTGTCCCGCTTGGCGCGGATGACGTCCACGGCAGCAAAGCTCATGCCGCACTCCAGTCCTGCTCGATGCCGGCCGGGCGGGGAGCCTCCCCGGCCCACCTGGGATCACCCTGCGCGTCCACCACGACCACCCGTGGCGTGCGGACCCGGCCCCAGGCGACACCCTCGTCGGCGGTGGCCCAGGTCGGGCCCTCCTCCAGGATGCCCGCCGGCTCGCCCTCGGCGGCGCCGGACGAACGCTCCCAGTAGGCCGTCCACACCTGCTTCCCGTCGGCGATGTCGGGGTGTACGAACACCGTCCCGGAGCCGACCTTCAGCGCGAGCGCGGCCGGGACGGAAGGACCGGCCGGGGCGATCCGCCCCAGGTCGGTGTCGTCGAAGGCGTGCGGCAGCAGCGCGGTCATCGGCAGCGGCCCGGAGGCGTGGTCGATGAGGCAGTCCGGCCCGCCGTGCTCCCACAGCAGCTGCCGGCACCGGCCGCACGGCATGAGCGGCCGCCCCTCGCCGTCGACGCACGCCAGGGCGACCAGCCGGCCACCGCCGGTGACCTGCAGGTTGGAGACCAGGCCGCACTCGGCGCACAGGCCGAGGCCGTAGGAGGCGTTCTCGACGTTGCAGCCGACGACGATCCTGCCGTCGTCGACGAGCGCCGCCGCGCCCACCGGAAACTTCGAGTAGGGCGCGTAAGCGCGCGCCATCACGGTGACCGCCGCCTGCCGCAGCGCCACCCAGTCGACGTCCGCCACGCTCAGCCTCCCCGCCGGAACGGTTTGCCGTCCGCGGCCGGTGGCCTGAGTCGTTGCGCCGCGAGCGCGAGCACGACCAGCACCGTGATGTAGGGCGCCGCCTGCACCAACGGGGTAGGGATCTTGTCCACGGAGAAGAACAATACGTAGGAAAGAACGCCGAGGACGGCGGAAGCGACCGCCACGAGCCGGTTGCGCCGGATGAACTCCCACACCGCGAGGGCGAGCAGCAGCGCACCGACCAGGATGAGCAGGGCGTGCACGGACTCGCTGCCGCGCCGCAGCTGCAGCGCGTCGGTGTAGCCGAACAGGGAGGCGCCGACGGCGAGGCCGCCGGGCCGCCAGTTGCCGAAGATCATCGCGGCGAGGCCGATGTACCCGCGGCCACCGGTCTGCCCCTCGCGGTAGATCGCGGAGGTGACGGTGGACAGGTACATGCCGCCGAGGCCGGCCATCGCGCCGGAGATGACGACACCGTAGTACTTGTAGCGGTAGACGTTGAGGCCGAGGCTCTCCGCCGCGTGCGGGTCCTCACCGACGGAGCGCACCCGCAGGCCGAACGCGGTGCGCCAGAGCAGCCACCAGGTCAGCGGGATCAGCAGCACGGCGAGGATGGTCACCAGCGACACCTCGTAGAGCAGGCCGCGCAGTACCCCCGCGACGTCGCTCACCAGGAACCACTCGTGCTCCTCGAGCCCCTTGAGACCGTTGATGCCGGGCACCGAGACCCTGGGGATGTGGGGCACCTGCGGAGACTGCGTGGCGCCGGCGCTGCCCCAGGTGATGTAGGACAGGTAGCGCACGACACCCGGCGCCAGGATCGTGATCGCGACGCCGGAGATGATGTGGTCGACGCCGAAGGTGACCGTGGCGACGGCGTGGATGAGGCCGCCGACGGCGCCGCCGAGGATGCCGATGAGCAGCCCGACCCATGGGCCGAACTCCAGGCTGCCCCACGCGCCGAACCAGGTGCCGAGGATCATCTGGCCCTCGAGGCCGATGTTGACCACGCCGGCGCGCTCCGCCCACAGCCCGCCGAGGCCGGCGAGCCCGAGCGGCACCGCCGCCTGCAGGGCGGCCTGGATGGCGCCCGACGAGGTGACGTCCGGGGCGTTGGCGAGCTGGTGGACCAGCGACAGGCCGATCAGCGCACCGGAGATGACGAGCATGATCATCCAGCTCGACATCCGCCGGCCCCTGGTCTTGGCCGGGGGCTGCGCCGCCGCCTCCGAGAGCATCGTGTCGGTGCTCACTTCGACTCCTCCACTGCCGGAACGGGGGCGGCGGTGGCAGTGGCGGTGGCCACGCCGACCCGGCGCTGCTGGGCCCGGCGGCCGATGCGGGCGGCCAGCTCGTAGGCGATGACGACCGACAGGACCGTGACGCCCTGCATGATCAGGACGATCTCCTTCGGGATGCTGTCGATGTCGAGGATGATCTGCGAACTGGCCAGGAAGCCCCACAGGATCGCGGCGAGCGCCATGCCGATCGGGTGGTTGCGGCCGAGCAGCGCCACCGCGAGGCCGGCGAAGCCGATGCCGCCGAAGCCCTCGGTGTAGGTGTGGCTCTCGCCCAGCATGCGGGGCAGGTTGACCAGGCCGGCGATCGCGCCGGAGATCAGCATCGCGGTGATCACCATGCGCTTGGCGTTGACGCCGCTGGCGACCGCCGCGAACGGGTTGTAGCCGGTGGCCCGCAGGTCGAAGCCGAAGCGGGTGCGGTTGATCACGAACCAGTACGCGGCGCCGAGGACCACCGCGACCGCGAAGAAGCCGAGTACCTTCTGTTCGGTCCCGGAGATGATCGGCAGGCCGGGCATCCACGAGTCCTTGCTCAGGATGCCGGTGGTCTTGATCTGCGCGCCGGGCTCGGTGACGCCCCAGTGGTCGTTGAGCAGCCAGGTGATGACCAGGCCGCCGATCGCGTTGAGCATCAGCGTGGAGATGACCTCGCTGACCCCGCGCTGGGTCTTGAGCAGCGCGGCGATCGACGCCCACGCCGCGCCGACGATCATCGCGACCACGATGATGAGCACGATGCGCAGGCTGCCCGGCATCCAGTCCATGAACGACGCGCTGGCCAGGGCGCCGGCGAAGAACGCGCCGACCTTCGACTGGCCCTCGACGCCGATGTTGAACAGGCCCATCTTGAAGCCGAACGCGACCGCGACCGCGGCGATGTACAGCTCGCTGGCCTTGTTGAGGATCTCCACCTTCGTGTCGGGCAGCATGCCGAACTCGTACATGTGCTGGAACGCCAGCAGGGGGTCCTTGTCGCTGATCAGCAGGGCGACCGACGAGATCGCGGCGGCGATGACCAGCGCTGCGACCGGCGCGATCAGCTGCGGCAGCAGCTTGCCGACATCGATGCGCCGGGCGCCGGCGGCGGTACTCATGAAGGGGTCTCCTCACCTGTGGCGCCGGTCATGGCGACGCCGAGCTGCTCGGGGGTGACGGTCGACGGGTCGGCGTCGGCCACCAGCCGACCACCGTAGATCACCTTCAGCGCGTCGGACAGACCGATCAGCTCGTCGAGATCGGCGGAGATGAGCAGCACGCCCATGCCGGCGATCCGGGCGTTGCGGATGTGGTCCCAGATCGCGGCCTGGGCGCCGACGTCGACCCCGCGGGTCGGGTGGGCGGCGATGAGCACCTTCGGCTGGTGGCTCATCTCCCGGCCGACGATGAGCTTCTGCTGGTTGCCGCCGGAGAGCGCGACCGCGGCGACGTCGATGCCGGGCGTGCGCACGTCGTACTCGGCGACGATGCGGGTGGTGTCGCGGCGGGCGCCGCCGACGCTGATGAGGAAGCCGCTCGCGTTGGGCCGCTCGGTCTGGTGGCCGAGGATGCGGTTCTCCCACAGCGGCGCGTCGAGCAGCAGGCCCTGCCGGTGCCGGTCCTCCGGGATGTAGCCGATGCCCGCCTCGCGGCGCCGGCGGGTGGGCCAGGCGGAGATGTCGTCGCCGTCGAGGGTGACGGTGCCGGTCGTGGCGCGCATGCCCATGATCGCCTCGGCGAGCTCGGCCTGGCCGTTGCCCTCGACGCCGGCGATGCCGACGACCTCGCCCTTGTGGATCGTGAACGAGGCGTTGTCGACGATCGGCCGCCCGTCGGCGGCGCGGACCGTGAGCCCCTTGACGACCAGGACGGGCACGTCGGTGACGGTCGACTCGCGGGCCTCGGGGCTGGGCAGCTCACTGCCGACCATGAGGGTCGCCAGCTGGCGGGCCGTGACCTGGTCGGGCTTGACGGACGCGACGGTCGTGCCGCGCCGGATGACGGTGATGTCGTCGGCGACGCCGCGGACCTCGTCCAGCTTGTGCGAGATGAACAGCACGGTCAGGCCTTCGCGGATGAGCTCGCGCAGGTTGCCGAAGAGCTCGTCGACCTCCTGCGGGACCAGCACCGCGGTCGGCTCGTCGAGGATGAGGATGCGGGCGCCCCGGTAGAGCACCTTGAGGATCTCGACCCGCTGGCGGTCGCCGACGCCGAGGTCCTCGACCAGCGCGTCGGGGTCGACGTCCAGCCCGTAGCGCTGGGAGATCTCGCTGATCTTCTGCTTCGCCTTGGCGCCGATGCCGTGCAGCTTCTCGGCGCCGAGGACCACGTTCTCCGTGACCGTGAAGTTGTCGGCCAGCATGAAGTGCTGGTGCACCATGCCGATGCCGGCCTCGATCGCACGCTGGGGCGAGGAGAACTTCACCGGGCTGCCCTCGATGAGGATCTCGCCCTCGTCCGGTGGCTGCATCCCGTAGAGGATCTTCATGAGGGTCGACTTACCGGCCCCGTTCTCACCGACGATCGCGTGGATCGTGCCCTTGCGGACGGTGAGGTTGACGTCCGAGTTCGCCACGACGCCGGGGAACCGCTTGGTGATCCCCTTCAGCTCGACGGCGGGTGGGTCCGCGGTCACGAGATGCTCCTTCAACGAGTGATGGCGGGGGACCGGATCACAGTCCCCCGCCTCACGTCCAGCTCTGGATTACTTGGTCGGCACCGTGATCTTGCCGGAGACGATGTCCGCCTTGAACTCGTCCAGCTTGGTCTTGATGTCGTCGACCTGGCCACCGGAGGTGGCGTAGCCGACGCCGTCGACCTTGAGGTCGAAGACCGTCGGGCCGGCCTTGAACTTGTCCTCGCCGAAGTCCTTGACGAAGTTGAACACCGCGTTGTCGACGCGCTTGAGCATCGAGGTCATGATGACCGTCTTGAGCGAGGCGTCGGTCACGGTGTTGTACTGGTCCGAGTCGACGCCGATGGCCAGGGCGTTCTTGGCCTTGGCGGCCTCGAAGACGCCGGTGCCGGAGCCGCCCGCGGCCGCGTAGATGATGTCGGCCTTCTGGTCGTACATACCGGTCGCGGCGGTCTTGCCACCCGCGGGATCGTTGAAGCCCTTGCAGGCCTCGGCCGGGGTCGACAGGTAGTTGGTCAGCACCTTGATGTCAGCCTTGGCTGCCTTGGCGCCGGCGGCGAAGCCCGCCTCGAACTTCTTGATCAGGTCGACCTGGCAGCCACCGATGAAGCCGACCGTGCCGGTCTTCGACTTCAGCGCGGCGGCCGCGCCGACCAGGAAGGAGCCCTGCTCCTCGGCGAAGACGAGGTCGGCCACGTTGTCAGCGGTGGTGCCGCCGTCGACGATGGCGAACTTGGTGTTCGGGCAGTCCTTCGCGGCGCGCGCGAGCGGGCCGTTCTTGGCGTCCGCGCCGTCGTAGACGAAGCCGACCGCGATGACCGGGTTGTAACCCGTCGTGCAGAGCAGCTTCAGTCGCGCGTACTTGTCGTTCTCGCTCTCGCCGGCGACCGCTGCCAGGTCCTTGACCTCAAGGTTGAGCTCGCTCTTGACCCGGTCGAGGCCGGCTGCGGCGGAGTCGTTGAACGACTTGTCGCCACGGCCGCCGATGTCGAACGCGAGGCCGACCTTCACGCTCTTCTTCGCCGTGGTGCCACCGCTGCTCGAGCCGCCCGGCTCGTCGCTCTTGTCGTCACCGCAAGCGGTCATGGCACCCAACGCGACAATCGCCACCGCGGCGGCCGCGAGAACCTTCATCCCACGCACTCGGCGCAAGACGGTCTCCCTTCACCAATGCACCGCCCCAACGCGGTGAATCCCAACGGCGGGAGCGTACGCCCTCCGAACGACAGTTCCGCAGTTTGCTGCCGGGTTGGGAGGAGTGCGTTATAGGGCCGTGACGTGCCAGAGGTCCCTCCAGCGTACCGAGATCGATCTTGTATGGCCCGGTTTACTTCCAAAAGACGGCAACGGCGGCGTTAACGAGCGTTAGCCCCACCAAAGCCAGAAAATGCCCACGGTTGACCTCCTCGCGCTTGCGCGAGAAGAAGGTCATGGCGAAGATCGCCACGCCGATGAGCGCCTTGACGGCCAGCTTGGCGGTGGGCGGCTCGTGGCCGTCACGCAACGGCGCGGACAGCGCGACGCCGGTCACCACCTGGACGATCGCACCCCACAGCATCGCGCTGTTGATCCGGAGCCGGCCGGTGAGGTACTGGGTGATCGACCCACCCAGCAGCAGCGCGAAGCCGATCAGGTGGGCATAGAGGAGGATGAGCCGCAAAGGTTCCACAGGCGCAAGGTAGCGCCTCCTTGACTCTCCAGCAGCTGGAGGGTCCACGATGGCCGCATGAACATCGGCGAGCTGTCCAGGCTGTCCGGCCTGCCGGTCAAGACGATCCGCTACTACTCCGACGTCGGGCTCGTCCCGGAGGCGGAGCGCTCGCACGCGGGCTACCGGCGCTACGACCACGACTCGCTGGTCCGGCTGGAGTTCGTGCGCACCCTGCGGGAGCTCGGGCTGGACATCGCGACCATCAAGCGGGTCCTGGACCGGGGCGAGGACCTGGGCGCGGTGGCCGCCGCGCACGCGGAGGCGATCGGCGTGCAGATCCGGGTGCTGCGGCTGCGCCGGGCGGCGTTGCGCGCGGTGGCGCTGCACCCGGCACCGGGCGGCCCGACCCCCGCCGAGCTGGACCGGATGGCCCGGATCGCGCAGGCCAGCACCGACGAGCGCCGCCGGATCGTGGACGAGTTCTTCGACAGCATCTTCGCGGAGCTGCCCAGGGCGGCGGAGTCGCCGGAGGCCGCGCGGTTCAGCGCCAGGATGCGCAGCGTCTCCCCCGACCTGCCCGACGACCCCACCGACGCGCAGGTCGATGCCTGGATCGAGCTCGCCGGGATGCTGCGCGAGCAGGACTTCCGGGCCCGGCTGCGGGAGATGAGCAAGCGGAGCTTCGCCCCGGGCGAGCGCCGCCTGGCCCCGACCGACATGTCAGAAATATCGTGGTTCACCGGCCACATCGCCGCCGGCATGGACGCGGGGCTGGCGCCCGGCGACCCGGGGGCGGTGCCGGTCGTCGCCGCGGTGCTGGAGCGGTGGGGCGTCGCCGAGGACGACCGCGACACCCTCATCGATCAACTCACCCTCGCCGTCGACCCGCGCGCCGAGCGGTACTGGCAGCTCATGGCCGTAATCAATGGATGGCCGCCGATCCCGGCGACGATGCACAGGTGGGAGTGGTTCCTGAACGCCCTCCGTGCGGGCCGCGGCCCGTTAGCGTGACTCTGTGGAGTGGTGGCGACACGCGGTCATCTATCAGGTCTACCCACGCAGCTTCGCCGACAGCGACGGCGACGGCGTGGGCGACCTGCCCGGCATCACCGGCCGGCTCGGCCACCTCGCCGACCTCGGGGTGGACGCGCTGTGGCTGTCGCCGTTCTACCGCTCCCCCATGGTCGACGGCGGGTACGACGTCAGCGACTACCGCGACGTCGACCCGGTCTTCGGCACGCTCGCCGACTTCGACGCCCTGCTCGCGGAGGCGCACCGGCTCGGGCTGCGGGTGATCGTCGACATCGTGCCCAACCACACGTCGTCGCGGCACCCCTGGTTCGTGGAGGACCGGCGCGACCGGTACATCTTCCGCGACACGCCGAACGGGTGGCAGTCGCTCTTCGGCGGGCCGGCCTGGACGCAGGTCGCGGACGGGCAGTGGTACCTGCACCTGTTCGCGCCCGAGCAGCCCGACCTCAACTGGCACAACCCGGAGGTGCGGGCCGAGTTCGCCGACATCCTGCGCTTCTGGCTGGACCGGGGCGTCGACGGCTTCCGGGTCGACGTCGCCCACGGCATGATCAAGGACCTGGCCGGCGTGATGCTCTTCGACCACGAGGACGTCCACGAGATCCACCGCGACTGGCGCAAGATCCTCGACAGCTACCCGGGCGACCGGATGGCCGTCGCCGAGGTGTTCGACACCACGCCGGACCGCGTGGCGCGCTACGTGTCGGTGGGCGAGCTGCACCAGGCGTTCAACTTCGACTTCCTGGAGGCGCCCTGGGACCCGGCCGTCCTGCGCCGGATCATCGACGCGTCGCTCGCCGCCGCGGCGCAGGTCGGCGCGCCGCCCACCTGGGTGCTGTCCAACCACGACCGGCGCCGGCACGTGACCCGCTTCGGTGGCGTCCGGCGGGCCCGCGCCGCCACGCTGCTCATGCTGGGCCTGCCCGGCAGCGCCTACCTGTACCAGGGCGAGGAGCTCGGCCTGCCGGAGGTGCTCGACCTGCCGGACGAGGTGCGCACCGACCCTCAGTGGATCCGCTCCGGCGGCGCCGAGCTCGGCCGCGACGGCTGCCGCGTGCCGCTGCCGTGGTCGGGTGACGCGCCGCCGTTCGGCTTCGGGCCGGGCGGCTCCTGGCTGCCGCAGCCGGCGGACTGGGCCGGCCTGACCGTGGAGAAGCAGCACGGGGACCCGCGGTCGACCCTGTCGCTCTACCGGGACGCGCTGCGGCTGCGCCGCCCGTCGACGACGCTGCGCTGGCTGGACGCGCCCGACGGGGTGCTGCGCTTCGAGACCGGGACCATGCGGGTCGCCGCCAACCTGACGGCGGAGCCGGTGAAGATCGAAGAGCCGGCCGCCCCGCTGCTGAGCAGCAGCGAGATGGCCGGCTGGCTGCCAGGCGACACGACCGCCTGGTGGAACGTTTAGGACCTGCTTCATAAGGGATGGCCGGGCTGCGGCGGGCCCAGACGCCGCCTGGACCCACGCCGGTCACACCCGGATACAACACCGGTATCCGGGCGCGCCCGGCGCGGCCCCAGATCGACGCCTGGACCTCGCCTCGCCTCGACCCCCCTTATGAAACAGGCCCTAAGCCGTCAGCTTGGCCGCGATCCGGGCGAAACCGGCGCGGATCTCCTCGATCGACGGGGCTTCGTGCGTGTGGTCCGGGTCGTCGTGGTCATGGTCGTGGTGGTGGCCGTGGTCGTCGTCGTAGTCGGCGAGCTCCTCGTCGAGCGCCGCCGTCTCCAGGTCCTCGTTCTCGGCGGCGAGGCGGGAGGCGGCGATGTCACCGAGGATCTGCTCGGCGGTGACGTGCGGCTGGAGCGGCTCGACCACCGCCATCAGCTCCTCGTCGGCCACGACGGCCTCGGCGAGGGCGAGCGCGTGCGCCCGCTCGTAGGGCCCGCACACGACGGGCTCCCACTCCTCGTCTTCGTTCAACGGGCCGAAGGTGATGATCCACGGCAGGGTCAGCGCCGGCGCGTCGGCCGGCAGGTCCAAAGTCACAAGTGCACCCACGGCGCCCATCATGACGCGTCGCGCGGCTCCGATGGCGCTGAACCGCCGGACGGGCGCATCCGGCGCGCCATGTCCGCGGCCGCCGCCACCGACTGAGGATCGGCCGTCCCGGCGGTGGAGGGCGGATCCGCCGCGCCGGCCGCCGGCGGGTGGTCGGCGCGCACCTCGGCGGCGGCCTTCTGGGTGGTCTCCGCCGCCTGCTCCACCAGCTCGGCCGCCCGCAGCGCCGCCTTCACGTCGCTGCGCGGCTCGCCGCCGGCCAGGTCCTTCGCCCGCCCGTGCGTGTCGGTGGCGGCCAGCGCCGCGGCGAAGAGCAGCAGCTGGTGCAGCAGGTACATGTAGAGCAGCAGCCCGATCGTGCCGGCGACCAGCTGGTAGGCCGGGTTGTCCTCGATCCGGGTGATGTAGAGCTTCCCGAGCGTCTTGAGCAGCCCGAGCCCGACCGCGAAGAGCGCCGCCGCAGGCAGCAGGCGGCGCAGCGACATCCGCAGCCGCGGCACGCCGGCCAGCAGCGCCATGCCCAGCACCAGGTCGACGATCCCGGACAGCAGCGTCGACGTGCCCCGCAGCGCCACCCTGACCGGGTCCTGCTCGAAGTCGCCGGCCAGCCAGTACAGCAGCTCCTGGACACCGGCGAAGATGCCGATCGACACGATCAGCAGCAGGCCGAGCGCCACCAGGACGGCGAGGTCGACGAGCCACCGCACGAAATAGTTGCCCGGGTGCTCCTGCAGGTGCCACAGGGCGCGCTGCGACGAGCGCAGGTTCTCCACCCAGCCGACCCCGGCGATGATCAGGCCGATCATCGCGATCAGCCCGATCTGCTGGCTGCCAGCGAAGATCTGGTCGGAGTGCAGCTGCGGCAGGTTGACCGTCAGGTATGCCTGGACCCGCGCGACCACGGCGTCGTTGCCGCCGAGCACCCGGCCGAGGATGAAGAACGCCACCACCACCATCGCGAAGACGGCGAAGAAGCCGTAGTAGGCGGTGGCGGCGGCGAGGCGGGCCGCGTCGACGTCGAAGTACCGCTCCTGAGCCCGCCACACGTGGTCGAACACGCTCCAGCGACGGCGGCCGGCGGCCACCGCACGGTCGAAGCCGGCTTCCAGCCGGTCGAGGAGGCCCACCTTCCTATCGTCGCTGATCAACCGCGGACCGGCGCGACGACAGGCGGTACTGCGCGTACGGCTGCCATCGACCGCTCTCGTCGTGCTCGAAGAGCGCGAACCCGTCCACGTCGAAGACGGCCTCATAGCCGGCGAGGTCGGCGAAGGCCGCGTCGAGCCGCTCCGGCGCCACGTTGTGCGCGACCGTCACGTGCGGGTGGTACGGGTACGACGACACCGCCTCGATCGCGGCCGCCCCCAGCACCGCCTCGTGCAGCCGCTCGCACTCGCTGATGCCGGCGGCGACCGCCACGAAGACGACCTGCGTCAGCGGCCGGAACGTGCCGGTCCCGCGCAGCCGCACGGTGAACGCCGCGTGCCGCGCCGCGACCTCCGCGAGGTGCCGGTCGATCGCGGGCAGGTCGGCGGCGGCCACGACGGTGGGGCCGAGCAGGGTCACGTGCGCGGGCACGTGCGCGGCGGCGGGGTCGCCCGCGGCGAGCCGGGCGGCGGTGAGCTCGCCGCCCCACGGGTCGGGCAGGTCGATCGCGACGCCGATGGTGGTCTCCTCGCGGGCCACGTCAGTGCGCAGCACCCGGTGCGAGGAACCCGATCCGGTCATAGACCGTGCCCAGGGTGGCAGCGGCGACCGAGCGGGCCTTCTCGGCGCCGATCGCGAGCAGCTTGTCCAGCTGCGCCGGGTCCTCCAGGTAGGTGTTGGTGCGCTGCTGGATCGGGCGCAGGAACTCCGCAACGACCTCGGCCAGGTCCTTCTTCAGGTCGCCGTAGCCCTTGCCGTCATAGGCGGCGACGAGGTCGTCGATGCTCCGCCCGGTCAGCGCCGAGTAGATCGTGAGCAGGTTGGCGATGCCGGGCTTCGCGGCCTGGTCGAAGATGATCTCGCGGCCGGTGTCGGTGACCGCCGACTTGATCTTCTTCGCCGCCTTCGCCGGGTCCTCGAGCAGCTCGACCAGGCCGGACGCGGTCGACGCCGACTTCGACATCTTCGCGGTCGGCTCCTGCAGGTCGGTGATCTTCGCCGTGTCCTTGATGATGTAGGGCGCCGGCACGGTGAACGTCTTGCCGAAGGTGGTGTTGAACCGCTGGGCGAGGTCGCGGGTCAGCTCCAGGTGCTGGCGCTGGTCCTCGCCGACCGGCACCGCGTCGGCCTGGTAGAGCAGGATGTCGGCGGCCTGCAGGATCGGGTACGTGAACAGCCCGACGCTGGAGCGGTCGGCGCCCTGCTTCTGGGACTTGTCCTTGAACTGCGTCATCCGGCTGGCCTCGCCGAAGCCGGTGATGCAGCCCATCACCCAGCAGAGCTGCGCGTGCTCGGGCACGTGGCTCTGCACGAAGAGGGTGCACCGGTCCGGGTCGAGCCCGATCGCCAGCAGCTGCGCCGCGCTCACCCGGGTCCGCTTGCGCAGCAGCGCCGGGTCGTGGCCGGCGGTGATCGCGTGCAGGTCGACGACGCAGTAGAAGGTGTCGTGCGTGTCCTGCATCGGCACCCAGTTACGCAACGCGCCGAGATAGTTGCCCAGGTGGAACGAGTCGGCGGTGGGCTGGATCCCGGAGAGCACCCGAGGACGGTCGGTGCTGACGGACGACGACATGCGCGTCATTCTGTCAGCACCACCACAGCGGTGGCGCAACCGGGAGCGGGACACAGCGGTCTTCAACGGTGAAGGGGGTGACGGGGTGGGTGAAGAGCTCGAGGCGCGCGAAGCCGTCCGTGACGCGTACGAGGCGCATTATCGGCGACTGGTCGCCGCCCTGTACGCGCTCACCGGCGATCACGCCGAGGCCCAGGACCTGGTCCAGGAGGCCTACGCGCGCGCCCTGGCCCGCCCCCGGCAGTTCCTCGACGTCGCCGACCCGGAGGCGTGGTTACGCACCGTCGCGATGAACCTGGCCCGGACCCGCTGGCGGCGCCGCCGGCTGTTCGACACCCTGGTCCGCAGCGGGCGTGTCGCCCGTCCGGTGGAAAGCGTGCCCGGCGTCGACCCCAACCGGGTCGCGCTCGTCGCCGCCCTGCAGCAGCTGTCACAGGCGACGCGGGAGACGATCGTGCTGCACCACCTGGCCGACATGTCGGTGCACGAGGTCGCCGACGCGCTGGGCGTGCCCGTCGGCACGGTGAAGGCCCGCCTGTCGCGGGGCCGCGCCATGCTCGCCGCCCTGCTCAGCGACGCCGACCCCGACGCCACCGGCCCGCGCCGCCGCCCCGTGGCCCTGCCCCAGCCCCAGCCCCAGCCCCAACGAGACGTCCAGGAGGTGCGCGATGCGCCCTGACCTGGACTTCCGCACCCTCCGCGCGCAGATCGAGTCGGCGACGTGGATGCCCGACTTCAGCCTGCTGTCCCGCCGGGCCGGACGGGTCCGCATGCGCGACCGGATGTCCGTCGTCGGCGCCCTCGTCGGCACGCTCGCCGTGTTCGCGCCCGTCGCCCTGGCCGGCGTGTTCGGCCGCCCGACCCCGGCCGCCCTCGGCCCCAACCCGGACATCGGCGACCCCTGGACCCCGCAGCCCTCGGCGTCGGCGCCGGCGAGCGGCGCGTTCGAGTCGACCCGGACGATCCGGGCGGCCGCCGGCGACCTTCCCGACGGCGTGGTCGCCGCCGTGGACGTCTGCGTCGAGGTGCCCCAGGCCCGCCGGTGCAACCTCCAGGTGGTCGTGCTGCGGGGCGAGTCCGTGCAGCGGCGCAGCCCGTTCCTGATGGACACGCTGCGGCAGAGCCCGCTGGACAAGCTCGACCACGTCGAGCTGCTCGAGATCTCCCCGCAGACGTTCATGCTCAGCGGCGAGGTCAGCGGCGGCTCCCGCACCAGCGTGAAGTTCCGCCTCGACGACAAGCCCGCCACGCCGGTCGTCGGTCCCGAGACCCGCGAGGCGCTCGGCCCCGCCGACCGGGCGCTCCAGCTCGCCCAGTACGGCGACCTCTTCGGCGTCCGGCAGGACACCGGGGGGCTGAGCCTGCTCGTCGACCAGCCGCCGATGGCCCGCCGGACCCTGGTGGGCGACCTGCCGGTCGGGGCCGGCTGGTGGGTCACCGGCGCGGACATCCACTCCGGCGCACCCGCGGTCGCGGTCAGCACCGACCAGGGCAGGCACTGGCAGGCCGTCACGCTCGACGCACCCGTGGGCATCGACGCGCCGACGCTCGCCACGCTCGACGGCGTCACCGCCCACGCGTTCATCCGCTACAGCAAGGGGATCCGGCACTTCCGTACCCGCGACGGCGGCCACACCTGGCAGGAGGTGACCACCAAGATCGAGCTGCCGGCGCCGCTGAACAACGACGGTGCGCTCAACGGCCGCGCCTTCGGCGTGCTGGCGCGCCCCGACCGCTCCCTGGTGCTGTGGGTCCAGGGCGACTCCGAGATCGCCTACCTGCAGAGCCTCGACGGGGAGCACTTCGAGATCGTCGCCGGACCCGGCGGCCCGCTCGACCCGCTCGGCAACGGCTACGCCTCGCTCGGCGACCCGCCCAGGCTCTCCACGGACGGCCGCACCTGGCAGTCCGCCGCGCTGTCGGCGACCGTCCTGCCCGGCTGACCGCGGAGTTCCTGGAAAGCGAGATTCCCGGGAACCGAAGGAGGCGGCCGGGGATCGTGGCCGGTGTGAGCGAGCTCGAGGGGGTCTACCACGCCTGCTATCGGCGGCTGGTGACGCAACTCTACGCGTTCACGACCGACCTCACCGAGGCGCAGGACGTGGTCCAGGAGGCGTTCGCCCGCGCCGCCGCCCGGCCCGGCGGCTTCACCGGCATCGACAACCCCGAGGCGTGGCTGCGCACCGTGGCGGTCAACGTCGTCCGCCGCCGCTGGCGCCGGCGGAAGCTGCTCGACCTGATCATGCTCCGCGAGCGCGCCGCCCAGCGGCACGTCGAGGCCGGCCCCTCGCCGGAGCGCACCGACCTGACCGACGCCCTCGACGCCATTCCTCGCACGTACCGGGAGGTCATCGTGCTGCACTACTACGCCGACCTCAGCGTCGAGGAGATCTCGGCCACGCTCGGCGTGCCCGGCGGGACCGTCAAGTCGCGGCTGTCGCGGGGGCGGGCCGCCCTCGCCGAACGGCTTCCGGGCTATGCCTCTTCAAAGTCGCCCTCGACGCCCTCTTCGACGTCGCCCTCGACGGCCTCTTCGACGTCGCCCTCGACGGAGGTGCGCCATGCCTGACGAGCTCGAGACCCTGCTCCGCGCCCAGCGGCTCGACTTCACCCAGCCGCCCCTGGCCGCGATCACGGCCCGGGCCCGCGTCCTGCGCCGCCGCCGGCGCGCCGCCCAGGTGGGGGCGGTCGCCCTGGGCCTGCTCGTCGCCGCGTCGTTCCTGATCCCGCGCGAAGCGCCGCCGCCGCAGGTGGCCTCCTCGCCGTCCGCAGCGCCCGGCGCCGTCTACACGGGCGGCGGGATCACCGTCAACGGGCTGCCCGCCCTCCCCCGGGACCTCCCCGGGAAGATCCAGGACGCCGAGTTCATCGACGCCGACCGTGGGTTCCTGCTCACGGTCGACTGCGCCGCCGCCTGTACCGCATGGGTCAACACCAGCCTCGACGGCGGCCGGACGTGGAGCACGTCCCCGGCACCCGGCGCGTTCGGCTCGCCCTCGCGCGGCGCGCTGCCGTCGCTGGTGGTCACCGGGCCGCGGATCACCCTGATCGGCGCGGACGGCTCCCGGGCCAGCAGCACCGACGGGGCCACGTGGGACACCGCCGCGGGCCCGGCCACCACCGTCGCCGCCCTGCCGGGCGACGCCCGCCTCATCCTGCGGGACGGACGGCTCGCGGCGCTGCTACACGACGGCACGACCCTGGTCCAGCCGCCGTCGCAGCCGCCGTTCGGGTTGGCCTGGGTCGCTCCCGTACGGGCGGGCGACGGCTCCTGGTGGGCCGGCGGCACCGACGGCGGCCACCCCGCGGTGGCGGTGTCCCGCGACGGCGGCGCCACCTGGACGCCCACGACGTTCCCCGGCACCGGCACGGCGCAGGTGTCGTTCCTCGGCCGGGACGTCTACGCGGCGCTGACGGACCCCACCACCAACCCGCCCACCCTGCTGGGCGTCGCCGCGTCCTCGGACGGCGGGGCCCGCTTCGGCCAGCCCCGCCCGCTCACGGCCACCACGATCGGCGGCGACCTGATCCCGCTGCTCGACAACCGCTTGATGATCGTCGACGGCGACGGCCACTGGCTCGTCTCCAGCGACCGGGGCGCCACCTGGCAGCGGGTCCAGGGCCTGCACCCGACCAGGCGGCTGGCCCGGACGCAGACCGGCTGGGTCGCCTACGAGATGTCCACGATCTACACCGCGTACTCGGTCGACGGCACCACCTGGCAGAAGCTCGACGCCCAGTAGCGCCCGGGCCGCCTCAGCCCCGCATCAGGTCCCAGGCGTCCTGGACCATCGTCGACAGCTCGGTGTGCCGCGGCGTCCAGGACAGCTCCCGCTTCGCCTTGTCGGAGGCGGCGACGAGCCGCTCCGGGTCGCCCGGGCGGCGGGGCGCCATCTCGACCGGAACCGGGTGGCCGGTGACCTCGCGGACCACGTCGACGACCTGCCGGTTGGAGAAGCCGGTGCCGTTGCCCAGGTTGTACACGCGGTGGCCGGGGCCGTCCATGGTCGCGAGCGCCAGGAGGTGGGCGGCGCCCAGGTCCCCGACGTGGATGTAGTCGCGGATGTTGGTGCCGTCGGGGGTGTCGTAGTCGTCGCCGAAGAGCTGCAGCTTCTCCCGGCGACCGAGCGCGACCTGCAGCGCGATCGGGATGAGGTGCGTCTCGGGGTCGTGCCGCTCGCCGATCATCGAGCCGTCCGGGCGGCGCAGCGCGCCGGCGACGTTGAAGTAGCGCAGGCTGACCGCGGAGATGCCGTGGCCGACGGCCTCGCCGGTGAGCGCGTGGTCGGCGGCGAGCTTCGAGGTGGCGTACGGGTTGGGCGGCCGCACCGCGGCGGTCTCCGGGATCGGGACGACGTCGGGGTCGCCGTAGACGTTCGCCGTGGAGGAGAAGACGAGGCGGCGGGTGCCGGCGGCGCGCATGGCGTCCAGCAGCAGCAGCGTGCCGACGGTGTTGTTCTCCCAGTACTTCTCCGGCTTCTGTACGCTTTCGCCGGCGGCGATGAACGCGGCGAAGTGCAGCACGCCGTCGAACCCGGCGTCGCGGGTCAGCACGTCACCGATCGCGTCGTGGACCCGGCCGCGGACGAAGACGGCGCCCTGCGGCACCGCCGACTCGTGACCGGTGGAGAGGTCGTCGAGCACTGTCACGTCGTGACCGGCGTCGAGCAGCAGGGCGGTGACGACGCTGCCGATGTAGCCGGCGCCCCCGGTGACGAGCAGTTTCACGGCTTTCCTCCAAAAGTCATCAGGAACCAACAAATTTACACGTCTGTGGTGAACGGCATAGTGCCCGCCACCTACAATTTCGGGCATGTCGCAGCTTGGTGCCGGGACCTTGCGACAGGCTGTGGCGGGTCTGCTGAGCCGCTTGGCGCTTCGGCTGCACGCGGGCGACGGGCCCCCGGACGTCAGCGAGGCCGAGCTGCGGACGCTGATCGCCGGTGGCACCGGCACCGGCCATGTCCGTGAGGTGATGGTGCCGCGCACCGAGGTGCTGTTCCTCGACGCGGGCCTGACGGTAGCCGAGGCGGTGACCGTCGTGCGCGCCACCCGGCACTCCCGGTTCCCGGTGATCGACGGCGACCAGGACGACGTGCTCGGCTTCGTCCACGTGCGCGACCTGACCCTGCTGCCCGCGATCGACCCCTGCCTGCGGCTGCGCGAGCTGACCCGCGAGGTGAAGCGGCTGCCGGCCAGCAAGCGGGTCCTGGCGGCGCTGTCGGAGATGCGCCGGGAGGGCCATCACCTGGCGGTCGTCATCGACGAGTACGGCGGCACGGCGGGCATCGTGACCCTGGAGGACCTGATCGAGGAGCTCGTCGGCGAGATCCACGACGAGTACGACACGCCGCCGACGCCGCCGTCGGCGGAGGAGGTGGACGGCCGCCTCAACCTCGCCGACCTCGCGGAGCGGACCGGCCTGACGCTGCCCACCGGCCCGTACGAGACGGTGGCCGGCTTCGTCATGGCCCGGCTGGGGCGGCTCCCCCGCACCGGCGACGAGGTGCGGCACGACGGCTGGCATCTGCACGTCAGTACGGTAGAGGGCCGCCGGGTGGCGCGGGTGTCGGTGATCCGCCCGCGCCAACCGTAGGGTGCGCCTGCCCGCTCAGCCGGCCTCGATGATCATGCCGGCGCCGACGGTGCGGTTCGTGGCCTCGTCGATGATGATGAAGCCGCCGGTGGTGCGGTTGCGCCGGTACTGGTCGGCGAGCAGCGGCACCGTGGTGCGCAGCTTGACCCGGCCGATCTCGTTGAGGCCGAGCGACGTCGCCGACTCGTCCCGGTGCAGCGTGTTCACGTCCAGCCGGTACTGCAGGCCGCGGATCACGGTGCGGGCCGAGCGGGTCGTGTGCTTGATCGAGTACTTGGCGCCGACGGTCAGCGGGCGGCTCTCGTCCATCCAGCAGATCATCGCCTCGATGTCCTGGGCGACGGCCGGCGCGTTGTTGGGCCGGCAGATCAGGTCGCCGCGGGCGATGTCGATCTCGTCCGCGAGCCGGATCGTCACCGACATCGGCGGGTATGCCTCCTGCAGCTCCCCGTCGGCGGTCTCGATGTGCGTGATCTTCGTGGTGAAGCCGGACGGCAGGACCATCACCTCGTCGCCGGGCTTCAGCACGCCCGAGGCGACCTGGCCGGCGTAGCCGCGGTAGTCCGCGACCGTGGTCGACTGCGGGCGGATCACGTACTGCACCGGGAAGCGCACGTCGACCAGGTTGCGGTCCGAGGCGATGTGCACGTGCTCCAGGTGGTGCAGCAGCGACGGCCCCTCGTACCACGGCATGTTCTCCGACCGGGTGACGAGGTTGTCCCCGTGCAGCGCCGAGATCGGGATGACCGTGAGGTCGGGCGCCTCGAGCTTCGCCGCGAACGACGTGAACTCGTCGGCGATCCGCTCGAAGACCTCCTGCGAGTAGTCGACGAGGTCCATCTTGTTCACGCACAGCACCAGGTGCGGCACGCGCAGCAGCGAGCACAGGAAGGCGTGCCGCCGGGACTGCTCGACCAGGCCCTTGCGCGCGTCGACCAGGATCAGCGCCAGGTCGGCGGTGGAGGCACCGGTGACCATGTTGCGCGTGTACTGGATGTGCCCCGGCGTGTCGGCGATGATGAACTTCCGCCGCGGCGTCGCGAAGTACCGGTAGGCCACGTCGATCGTGATGCCCTGCTCGCGCTCGGCCCGCAGGCCGTCGGTGAGCAGCGCGAGGTTGGTGTACTCGTCGCCGCGCGAGCGCGACGTCGCCTCGACCGCCTCGAGCTGGTCCTCGAAGATCGCCTTCGAGTCGTAGAGCAGCCGGCCGATCAGGGTCGACTTGCCGTCGTCGACGGAGCCCGCCGTCGCGAAGCGCAGCAGGTCCATCTGCCGCTGGGCGGGCGTCTCAACAACCGCGGTCATCTTAGAAGTACCCCTCACGCTTGCGGTCTTCCATGGCCGCCTCGCTGACCTTGTCGTCGCCGCGGGTCGCGCCGCGCTCGGTGATGCGGGTCGCGGCGACCTCGTCGATCACCTTGTCGATCGTGTCCGCGTCGCTGCGGACCGCCGCGGTGCAGGAGGCGTCGCCGACGGTGCGGTAGCGGACCCGCTCCACGAACGGCTTCTCGCCGGACTTCAGCGGCAGGAACTCGTTGATCGCGTAGAGCATCCCGTTGCGGTCGACGACCTCGCGGTCGTGCGCGAAGTAGATGTCGGGCAGGGCGATGCGCTCGCGGGCGATGTAGTGCCAGACGTCCAGCTCGGTCCAGTTGGAGAGCGGGAAGACACGGATCGACTCGCCGGGCGCGATGCGGGCGTTGTAGAGCGCCCACAGCTCGGGCCGCTGGTTGCGCGGGTCCCACTGGCCGAAGTCGTCGCGGAAGCTGAAGACGCGCTCCTTGGCGCGGGCCTTCTCCTCGTCGCGGCGGGCCCCGCCGAACAGCGCGTCGAAGCGGTACTTCTCGACCGCCTCCAGCAGGACCGGCGTCTGGATCCGGTTGCGCATGCCGTCGCCGGACTCGCGCACCAGGCCGCTGTCGATCGCCTCCTGGACGCTCGCCACGATGAGCTGCACGTTGAGATCGGCGACGCGGCGGTCCCGGTATGCGAGGACCTCGGGGAAGTTGTGCCCCGTGTCGACGTGCATGACCGGGAACGGGATCCGGCCCGGCGCGAACGCCTTCTCCGCGAGGCGGAGCATGACGATCGAGTCCTTGCCGCCGGAGAACAGCAGGACCGGTCGCTCGAACTCGGCGACCACCTCACGCATGATGAACAGGCTCTCGGCCTCGAGAGCGTCCAGGTGCGAGACGCGGTAGGGCGCGCGGCTCATGGTTGGCGGAAACCTTTCCCTAGGAAGCGACGGACGCGCTGATCGCGGCCAGCAGCTGAGGCGCCAGTGCCTTCCGACACACCACCAGGTCAGGCAGCCGTGGGTCGGGCTGGTTGTATTCCAACGTAGTCCCGTCGATCCGGGAAGCGTGCAGTCCCGTGGCGACCGCCACAGCAACCGGCGCGGCGGAGTCCCACTCGTACTGGCCACCGGCGTGGACATAGGCGTCGACGGCGCCGTCGATCACCGCGGCGATCTTCGCGCCGGCGGAGCCCATCGGCACCAGCTCGATCGGCAGCCGCTCCGCGAGCGCGGTCAGCAGCGCCGGCGGGCGGGTGCGGCTGGCCGCGAGGCGGATCGGCTCGCCCTGCACGCCTGGCATCGGCGGGAAGGGCGGCGGCACGTCGGTGCCGAGCACGCAGTGCTGCGCCGGAAGGGCGACCGCACCGGCCAGGAGCCGGCCCCAGCCGGCGGCGCGCTGCGGCTGCGGGGTGCCGTCGCCGGCGTACTCGGTGATCCGCGCGGACGTGCGGCCCCACAGCGCGACGTGGACCGCCCAGTCGGCGCGGCCCTCCTCGCCGAACTCGCGGGTGCCGTCGAGCGGGTCGACGATCCACACCCGGTCGGCGTTCAGCCGGGTGGCGCTGTCGGCGCCCTCCTCGGACAGGACCGCGTCGGCGGGGCGCCAGCGCTCCAGGTGCGCCACGAGCAGCTCGTGCGACAGCCGGTCGCCGGCCTTGCGCAGGGCCGCCGGGTCGGCGTACCCCATCTCCTCGCGCAGCTTCAGCAGCAGGTCGCCGGCGCGCTGGGCCAGCCAGCGCGCGAACCCGCCGTCGGTGGCGGGTGGCATGTCGGTCATCAGTACGCTCCAGCCCCTCGGGTCACCGCGCTCAACGTCCGCAGCATGATCACCAGGTCGAGCGACAACGACCAGTTCTCCACATACTGCAGGTCGAGGCGGACCGCTTCGTCCCACGATAGGTCCGACCGGCCGGACACCTGCCAGAGGCCGGTCATCCCGGGCCGCACGGCCAGCCTGCGCCGGGCGTCGTCCGGATACACGGCGACCTCCTCCGGCAGCGGCGGGCGCGGCCCGACCAGTGACATGCTGCCTCCGAGCACATTGAGCAGCTGAGGCAGCTCGTCGAGCGAAAACTTGCGCAGAAACCGTCCGACGCGGGTGACCCGTGGGTCGTTGCGCAGTTTGAACAGCGCGCCGTCGACTTCGTTGAGGTGCCGGAGCTCGGCGAGGCGGGCTTCGGCGTCCGTGTGCATGGTGCGGAACTTGACGATCACGAACTCACGACCGTCTTTTCCCACCCGTACTTGACGAAACAGTACCGGCCCTTTGGACTCCGCGCGAACCGCAAGCGCCAGACCAGCCAGAAGGGGACTCAGCACGACGAGCAGGAGGACGGCGCCGACCCGGTCCACGACCGCCTTCAGCACGCGTCGCACGCCGGTCAGCGTGGGGTGCTCGACGTGCAGCATCGGCAGGCCGTCGACGGGCCGGATCGTCGTCCGGCTGCCGGCCACGTCGATCAGCGTGCTGGCCACGATCAGGTCGATGTCGTCGCGCTCCAGGCGCCACGCGAGCCGGCGCAGGGCGTGCCCGTCCAGCTCGGGGCAGGACAGCACCAGCACCGTGTCGGCCCGGGCCCGGCGCACCGCCCCGGCGATCTCGTCGAACGTGCCCAGCACCGGCACGCCCGGCACGCTGCCCTCCTCGGCGAGGCAGGCGCCGACGACCTTGAGCCCGTGGTACCGCTCCCGGCACAGTTGCCTGGTCATCGCCTCGACCGCCAGCCCGTGCCCGACCACCACGACCCGCCGCATGCAGGCGCCGCGCGTCTTGCGGGCCCGGTGCAGCAGCTGCCGCAGCACGAACCGCGACACCAGGCAGCCGGACGTGACCAGCGGCAGCGCGACCACGAACCAGCCGCGGGCGATCTGGATCTCCGCGGCGTAGGCGCCGACGATGGTCGCGGCGGTCAGCCCCAGGCCGGCGCGCAGCACCCGCTGGTACTCGTCGGTGCCGACGAAGAGGTACCGCTTCTCGTAGGCGCGGTTGGCGGCGAGGGTGGCGGTGAAGGCGACCGGCAGGAGCGCGGACAGCAGCGCGTAGCGGGTGTTGTAGTTCGTCAGCACCGAGCCGAACCGGACCTCGAACGCGACCAGGCCCGCGAGGACCCCGATCACCGAGTCGATCAGCAGCAGGGTCCGCAGGTAGCGCCCCTCCCACGCCCAGCGGGCCCGGTGCCGCGGCGTCCTGGCCGGCTCCGGGTGCGCTTCCTGCGGTTTCGTCGCCGGTACGAACGTGGCCACGCCTCCGACGGCATCCTCGACGGCGGCTTCGAGCTGCGCCGAGACGAGGGCGGGCGGGACCGGCGGGCCGGGGGCCGGCGACACGGGGGCGGCGGCGGTGCGGGCGGCCGCGGAGGGAAGGCGCTCGGGGTGTCCGGCGCGGCGGCCGGCGGCGGTGCCCACGGGGCTGGGCCGGCGGCGGACCACCTGACGCTCGACGGGCTCCGTGCGCTGGACGAACTCCGTGCGCTGCACGGGCTCCGTGCGCTGGACGAACTCCGTGCGCTGGACGGGCTCCGTGCGCTGGACGGGCTCCGTGCGCTGGACGAACTCCGTGCGCTGCGCGGGCTCCATGCGCTGCGCGGCTTCCGTGCGCTGGACGGGCTCCCTGCGCTGGGCGGGCTCTTTGGGTGTCACCGCGGGTGCCGGTGCCGCGGAGGCCGTGGCCGGCTGCGTGGATTGCAGGGCGTTGCTCTGGCGTTCGGGGCGCCGCAGGCCGCCGGAGCGCTCCTGGCGCACACCTCCCGGCCGCTCCCGCTCCTCCCACCGCAGAACGGCGCGGTGCTCGCGACGCTGCACGGTGCCCGCGCGCTCCTCGCGGCGCTGGGCGTTCGCGCGCTCCTCGCGGCGCAGGCCGCCGGGCCGGTCCTCGGGGCGGAGGTGTGCCGGGCGGTGGAAGCCGTCCCGCGTTCGCCCGCTGTCGACCGCCACGCACGCCTCCTCGAGTCCGCCTTCTTTGCAAAAGGTGCGACTTGGAGTACAACGTGCAACTCGGACATGCGTCACGGCGACACACGGACAGGCACGGAAGGATCGGACCGGACGGACGATGGGCATCCAGTCCGTTACGACGCGTGATACTGGTTCTGCGCAGGTTCCAGGCCGCGCTCGATTACCATCTCCACCGCGTCGGCGGCCCGGTCGATGAAGAAGTCCAGCTCCTTGCGCTCGACCGAGGAGAAGTCCGACAAGACGAAGTCGGCCGGGTTCTGCCGGCCGGGCGGGCGGCCGATGCCGAACCTGACCCGCACGTAGTCCTTGCTGCCGAGCGAGGACGACATGGACCGCAGCCCGTTGTGGCCGCCCTCGCCGCCGCCCTGCTTGAGCCGCAGCTGCTCGTAGGGCACGTCGAGCTCGTCGTGCACGGCGATCACCTGGGCGACCGGCACCTTGTAGAACTGGGCGAGGCCGGCCACCGGGCCACCGGACAGGTTCATGAAGGTCAGCGGCTTCACCAGCACGATGCGGGGCCCACCGACGCGCAGGCGCCCCTCGGCCACGTCGGCGGCGACCCGGCGATGCTTGGAGAAGCGCAACCCGGCCCGCTGCCCGATCAGGTCAGCGATCATGAAGCCGACGTTGTGCCGGTGGCGCGCGTACTCCGGGCCAGGGTTACCCAGCCCGACGACCAGCCAGGGCGCGGTGTCCGTCATCAGGTCCCCTCACAGCGGCGAGGCCACGAGCGCCACCAGGCGTCCGCGACCTCGTGTCCGGTCTTCCACGAAGTGCCGGTCGAGCGGCCGTCGGCCCACACCCCGTCGTGCGTCGCGGCGGAGCCGGCAGGAACTGTCGTACCTCGCTGCTACCTTCATCACGTCGGTCGCAGCGAGATGTCGGTCGCGAACGCCGGCGCGTTCACGGCCAAGTCTCGCAGCCACGGCCAGGCCGCCGCGAGGCGCCGGCCGCGAACGCCAAGCGCAGCCACGGCCACGCCTCGGCGAGACGCCGGTCGCGGGCACCGGAAGCGTCCACGACCAGATCGCACAGCCACAGCGCCCAGCCGCCGCAAGGCGCCTGCCGCGAACGCCAGGTACAGCCACGGCCAAGTCTTGCAGCCAGGGCCGGGACTCGCAGCAACGGCCAGGCCTCCGCAGGACACTGGTCGCGGATGCCGAGTGCAGCCACGCCAGGCCTCGGCGAGACGCCGGTCGCGGGCGCCGGAAGCGTCCACGGCCAGATCTCGCAGCTACGACCCGGCATCCGCAAGGCGCCGGTCGCGACCGACGAGTGCAGTCGCGGTCAGGGTCCCAGCCCGGCTTTGAGTCGATGGACCGCGAGGCCACCGGCGTGGGGGCGTCCGTGGTCTGTCGCTCGGTCCGGGTGGCATGCCGGTCGGGTGGGTCGGGGGAGCGTTCGCAGCTCGCGCCCCGGTCCACGCCGGTCGGGTTGTGCTGGTCCGGCCGGCGTGGGGTCCGCTCAGACAGCGGCCGCGGGTGCCCGTTGGGCGCCCGCGGCCTTGGAGCGGAGGGCTCAGGCTTCGGCCGGCTCCGGGGTCGCCTCGGCCTCAGCCTCGGCCTCGGCGGCCGGCTCGGCGGCGGCGGCCTCAGCGGTCTCACCCTCGAGCGCCTCGGCGGTCGGGGCGACGCTGACGACGGCGACGATGTACTCCGGGTCGGCGGCCAGCTCGGCACCGGCGGGGAGCTTGACGTCGCCGGCGGTGACGTGGTTGCCGGCCTCCAGACCCTCGATCGAGACCTCGAGGAACTCGGGCAGCTTGGTCGCGTCGGCCAGGATCGCCAGGGTGGTGCTCTCCACCATGACCAGGGTGTCGCGGGCGGCCTCGCCGGTCAGGTGGACCGGGACCTCGACGGTGACCTTCTCGCCACGGCGGACGATGAGCAGGTCGACGTGCTCGTAGATGTCTTTGATCGGGTCGCGCTGGATCGCCTTCGGCAGGGCGAGCGCGGTGCCGCCACCGTTGATCTCGATGTTGAAGATCTGGTTCTTGCCGCCGTGCCGGATGGCGGCGGCGAACTCGCGGGCGGGGAGGGCGATGTGGCGGGGCGCTTCGCCGTGGCCGTACAGCACGGCGGGCACCTTGCCGGCCCGGCGCGTGCGGCGGGCACCACCCTTGCCGAACTCGGTGCGGGGCTCAGCGCTGATCTTTACCTCGGACACGGCAAAAACTCCTGATGCGGTTGTGCGGCGGGCACCGGCCGGCGCGACCGGTAACAGTTGTCGTGTGCGGCGCACGGGCGAGGAGGCGCACGGGGCACAGGCCCGGAGCACCGCGTCGATCACGGAGCCCGATGGCCGTCATGCAGATCCCGCGAAGACCGCTTCCGCGATGGTCGCTGGAACGCACGCCCGGCCCTTGGAGCACCCTCGCCGTGGCAACCGCACTAGCTTACCCGAGGCGTCTGGTCACCTTCACGCGGCACCCGTCCGGTTGTGCAGATCACGCGCCCGTGTCAACCGGACGGGCCGCAGAGCCCTGGAAATGTCCAGGAAGACTCAGGACAGACCGCCGAAAAGGGTCGTGACCGACCCGTCGTCGAACACCTCGCGGATGGCGCGGGCGAGCAGCGGGGCGATCGACAGCTGGGTGATCTTGTCGACCTTCTTGTCGTTCGGGAGGGGCAGCGTGTTGGTCACCACGACCTCGCTGATCCGGCTGGCGTCGAGGCGCTCGCAGGCAGGGTCGGACAGCACGGCGTGGGTGGCGGCGACGATCACGTCGGCGGCACCCTCCTGGAAGAGGATGTCGGCGGCGCTGACGATGGTGCCGCCGGTGTCGATCATGTCGTCGACGATCAGGCAGACCCGGCCCTCGACCTCGCCGACGACCCGGTTGGCGACCACCTGGTTGGGCTTGAGCGGGTCGCGGGTCTTGTGGATGAACGCGAGCGGGCAGCCGCCGAGGCGGTCGGTCCAGCGCTCGGCGACCCGCACCCGGCCGGAGTCGGGGGCGACGACGGTGATCGGGCGGCCGGCGTACTTGGCGTCGATGTGGTCGGCGAGGGTGTTCATCGCGAAGAGGTGGTCGACGGGGCCGTCGAAGAAGCCCTGGATCTGCGCGGTGTGCAGGTCGACGGTGAGGATCCGGTTGGCGCCGGCGGTCTTGAGCAGGTCGGCGACGAGCCGGGCGGAGATCGGCTCACGGCCGCGGTGCTTCTTGTCCTGCCGCGCGTACGGGTAGAACGGCAGGACGACCGTGATCCGCTTGGTCGAGCCGCGCTTGAGCGCGTCCACCATGATCAGGCTCTCCATGAGCCAGTCGTTGATCGGCGCGACCATCGACTGCACGACGAACGCGTCGGAGCCGCGTACCGACTCCCGGTAGCGGATGAAGATCTCACCGCTGGCGAAGTCGTATGCGTCCATCGGCGTCGGCTCGACGCCGAGGACCGCCCCGATCTCCTCAGCGAGCGCGGGAAACCCCCGGCCGGAGAAGAGCATGAGGTTCTTGCGGTTCTCCGAACTGATGCTGGCCATTTGGGTTTCGCCCGCTCCCGATCTCGTGGTTGGGCTCATTGTTCGTCGGATGGCCCCGCATCGGCCACCGAGGCGGGCCCGACGTGGCTTTCTTCACGTGCGAGGGCGTCGCGTGCGGCCTGCGCGGCGGCTGTGCCCGCCCGTTTGCGCTCCACCCACCCTTCAATGTTGCGCTGGTGGGCCCGGGAGACGCCGAGCGCGCCCGGCGGCACGTCCTTGACGATCACGCTGCCGGCGGCGGTGTAGGCGCCGTCGCCGACGTGCACCGGGGCGACGAACATGTTGTCGGCGCCGGTCCGCGCGTGCGCGCCGATCACCGACCGGCGCTTCTGCACGCCGTCGTAGTTGACGAAGACGGTCGCGGCGCCGATGTTGGTGCCCTCGCCGATCTCGGCGTCGCCGACGTAGGACAGGTGCGGCACCTTCGCGCCGTCGCCGATGTCGGCGGCCTTGGTCTCGACGAACGTGCCGACCTTCGACTTGCGACCGAGCCGCGTGCCGGGGCGCAGGTAGGCGAACGGGCCGACCGACGCCTGCGGCCCGATCTCCGAGGACAGGGCGTGGGTCCGCACGACGGCCGCGCCCTCGCCGACGATCACGTCGATGAGCGAGGTGTCGGGGCCGACGACCGCGCCCTCGCCGATGCGGGTCGCGCCGCGCAGGTGCGTGTTGGGCTCGACGACCGCGTCCCTGTCCAGCGTGACGGTGACGTCGATCCACGTGGTCGCCGGGTCGATGATCGCGACGCCGGAGCGCATCCACTCGTCGTTGATCCGGTCCCGCATGAGCGCCCGGAGCCCGGCGAGCTCGGCGCGGTCGTTGGCGCCGAGGGTCTCGGTGGCGTCCGGGGCGCGGTGGGCGACGACCGGCGCGCCCGCCGCGACGAGCAGGCCGATGACGTCGGTGAGGTACTCCTCACCCTGGTCGTTGTCGGTGGAGAGCTTGCCGAGCATCTCGCGCAGCCGCTCCGCGTCGAACACGTAGGCCCCGGAGTTGATCTCGCGGATACCGCGCTGCGCGGGCGTGGCGTCGCGCTCCTCGACGATGGCCGCGAACTCGCCACCCCGGTTGCGCACGATGCGGCCGAGGCCGGTGGGGTCGTCGACCTCCGCGGTCAGCACGGTCGCGGCGGCCCTGGTGCTCTCGTGCGTGTGCACGAGCGCGCTGAGGGTCTCCGCGCGCAGCAGCGGGATGTCGCCGTTGAGCACGACCACGGTGCCGGTGAGGTCGGGCGTCTCGTCCAGCGCGATGCGCACCGCGTGACCGGTGCCGCGCTGCTCGATCTGGGTGACCGGCACGGCGGCCGGCGCGATCTGCTCCAGGTGGGCCCGGACCAGCTCACCGCCGTGGCCGACGACCACGGTGGCGGCGCCACCGATCGCCTCCTCGGCGGCGGCGAGCACGTGGCCCACCAGGGTCCGGCCGAGCAGCGGGTGCAGCACCTTGGGCAGGGCGGACTTCATCCGCTTTCCCTCGCCGGCGGCCAGGATGATCACGTTTCGCACGGGCGCGCTCCTCGACGGTGTCGGTGCGCCTCATCGTAGTCAGGTGGCTGGGGTGCCAGGATTCGAACCTGGACTGCGAGGCTCCAAAGGCCTGCGGGCTGCCGTTACCCCACACCCCAAAGATCTGCCAGTGCAGCCTACCGGTCGCGTCGATCCGGCTCGTATCGAGGCCGGTTCCCCTCACCCTCTCGGCGGGTCAGCCGATGTTCGCGGACGAAGATCACATAAAACCGCGGGTAATCGGCTTGACACAGAGCCAATCTAGCGAACCTACGCTTCCGTAAGTTACGGTGACGTAGGCGTAGCGTCGATCCCTGAGAGGTAGCATGTCCGCTGTACTGCTCGATCCCGTCCCTGGTCAGACCCCTGAGCGCGGGCCAAGAGCCCTGACCGAGGGGCGCCAGAGCGCCGGGATCCTGATCGCCCTCTGGGGTTTCGTCGTCCTGCCGTTCGCCGCCCTGCTGGCGGCCGTCCCCGTCGCCTGGGGATGGGGACTCACCTGGCTCGACGTCGCGCTCGGCACGGCCTTCTACGTGATCGGCGGGCTCGGCATCGGCTCGGGCTTCCACCGGTACCTCACCCACGGCGCCTTCAAGGCCAACCGCGGGCTGCGGATCGCGCTGACCATCGCCGGCAGCACGGCGATCGAGGGCAACCCGACCCAGTGGGTCGCCGACCACCGCCGCCACCACGCGTTCTCCGACCGGGAGGGTGACCCGCACTCGCCGTGGCGCTTCGGGGAGTCGTTCGGCGGCCTGGTCAAGGGCCTCTTCTACGCCCACGTGGGCTGGCTGTTCCACCGCGAGCTGTCCAACCGGGAGCGCTTCGCCCCCGACCTGCTGGCCGACAAGGACATCCGCCGCATCGACAAGCTCTTCCCGGTGATCGTCGTGCTGTCCGCGACGCTGCCCGCGATCGTCGCCGGCCTCGTCACCTGGTCGTGGCAGGGCGCGCTGTCGGCGTTCTTCTGGGCCGGGATCGTGCGGATCGGCCTGCTGCACCACGTCACCTGGTCGATCAACTCGATCTGCCACGTGTACGGCGAGCGCCCGTTCGAGACCCGCGAGGGCGACAAGGCCAGCAACTTCTGGCCCCTGGCGATCCTGTCGTTCGGCGAGAGCTGGCACAACCTGCACCACGCCGACCCGACCTGCGCCCGGCACGGGGTCGACAAGGGCCAGATCGACATCAACGCCCGGCTCATCTGGCTCTTCGAGAAGCTCGGCTGGGCCACGGACGTGCGCTGGCCGAAGCGGGACCGGCTGGACGCCAAGCGGCTGGCACGATGAGCGGGTGACCGACCTTCCGGAGGAAGTCCCGCACGTCCAGCGCAAGAGCCCGCCACCGCCGCCGGCCCTGCCGAAGTCACGGGTGCGGATGTCCGCCGCCCAGCGCCGCGAGCAGCTGATCGCCATCGGGCGGGCCCTGTTCGCGGAGCGGGGGTTCGACGCCACCTCCATCGAGGAGGTGGCGTCGCGCGCGAAGGTCTCCAAACCCGTCGTCTACGAGCACTTCGGCGGCAAGGAGGGCCTGTACGCGGTGGTCGTGGACCGCGAGGTCCGCAACCTGCTGGACCGGCTCACCAACGCGCTGACCGGCGGCCACCCGCACGAGCTGCTCGAGCAGGCGGCCCTCGCCCTGCTCGACTACATCGAGCACGAGACCGACGGCTTCCGGGTCCTGGTCCGTGAGTCGCCGGTGATGTCGCCGACCGGCAACTTCATGAGCGTCCTCAACGACGTGGCGCACCAGGCCGAGCACATCCTCGGCTCGGAGTTCAAGCGCCGCGGCTTCGACCCGAAGCTCGCCGAGCTCTACTCGCAGGCGCTCGTCGGGATGGTGGCGCTCACCGGCCGCTGGTGGCTGGAGGTGCGCAAGCCGCGCAAGGAGGTCGTCGCTGCGCACCTGGTCAACCTGGCGTGGAACGGGCTGTCGAACATGGAGGGCAAGCCCACCCTCGGCACCGGCCAGGGCAAATGACACAGCGGCGGTGCCCCGGAGGTGTCCGGGGCGCCGCCGCTGTCAGAAGGTCAGGCGGTGCGGGGACCGTGCCGGAGCTGCTCCCCGGCCTCGGCCGACGAGACGCTGCCGACCCGGTCGTAGAGGCTGGCGGTGCCGGTGATGCCCCCGAGGATGAACGTGACGATCACGTTGACCATCGAGAACGCGAAGATGTTGGCGTCGGTCTGCAGCAGCCCGAGCGACGCCATGCCGACCACGGTCAGCACGATGCCGGCGAGCTGGTTGATGTGATGCGCCAGATTGCGCCCGACGAGGTTCGCGCCGAGGACGACGACCCCGGCGACCAGCGACAGCAGTGAGAATGCGGGGTTGGTGCGCAGCCCCATGACCCACTCGGCCCCGGCCAGACCGGTGAACTGGTTGCCCGACGTCTGGATGAATCCGACCACGCCGAAGACCAGCATGTAGAGACCGGCGACGACGCAGAGCAGCCGGTACAGGGGCCGGAGGTGGTGGTTGATCGGAAAGTGAGCGGCCATGACGAGATTCTAAAGCGGGGTCATCCCGCGATCTCGGCGAGGGCGAGCCATTGCTCCTCGATGAGCGCTTTCTCCTCCTGTACCGCGCGCAGCTCGGCGTCCAGAGCGGTGATCCTGGTGTAGTCGGTCGCGTGCTCCGCCAGCTGGGCGTGCAGCGCCGCCTCCTTCTGCGCGAGCCGGTCCATGCTGCGCTCCAGCTTCGACAGCTCCTTCTTCGCGGCCCGGGCGTCCTTGTCCGACGCCCGCAGGTCCGAAGCCTTCTCCTTGCCGGCCGCCCCCGTCCCCGCACCGGCGGCGGTGCCGGTGCCGAAGCCCTCCGCCGCCCCGACGATGCGCTCCAGGTACTCGTCGACGCCGCCGGGCAGGTGGACGAGGTTCCCGTCGCCGAACATGCCGTAGACCACGTCGGCGACCCGCTCGACCAGGTACCGGTCGTGGCTGGCGACCACGATCGTGCCCGGCCACGAGTCCAGCAGGTCCTCCAGCGCCGCCAGGGTGTCGATGTCGAGGTCGTTGGTGGGCTCGTCGAGCAGCAGCACGTTGGGCTCCGTGGCGAGCAGGCGCAGCAGCTGCAGGCGCCGCCGCTCACCGCCGGACAGGTCCGCGACCGGCGTCCAGACCCGGGCGCCGCTGAAGCCGAAGACCTCGGCGAGCTGCGCCGCGGTCAGCTCCCGGTCGCCGAGCTTGACCCGCTTCGCGACCTCCTCGACCGCCTCCAGCAGCCGCAGGCCCGACGGCAGCTCCTTGAGCTCCTGCGACAGGAACGCGGCCCGCACGGTGCTGCCCCGCAGGAGCCGCCCGCCGTCGGGGTCTCGTACCCCCGCCAACACCCGCAACAGGGTCGTCTTGCCGGCTCCGTTGGCGCCGAGGATCGCGATCCGGTCGCCCGGCCCGACCAGCCAGTCCACATCGGACAGCAGGGTCCGCTCCCCGGCCCGCAGGTCCACCTTGGACAGTTCGTAGACCTGCTTGCCCAGCCGCGTGACGGCGAGCCGCTGCAGCGACACCGTGTCGCGGGCGGGCGGCACGTCGGCGATGAGCGCGTTGGCCGCGTCGATGCGGAACTTCGGCTTGCTGGTGCGGGCCGGCGGGCCCCGCCGCAGCCAGGCGATCTCCTTGCGGAGCAGGTTCTGCCGGCGGGACTCTGCCTCGGCGGCGACCCGCAGCCGCTCGGCCCGGGCCAGGGTCCAGGCCGCGTAGCCGCCCTCGTAGGCGCGGACCGTCGCGTCGGCGACCTCCCACGTGGTCGTGCAGACCGCGTCGAGGAACCACCGGTCGTGGGTGACGACCATGAGCGCGCCGCGGCGCTGCAGCAGGTGCCGCGCCAGCCAGGCGATGCCGGCGACGTCGAGGTGGTTGGTGGGCTCGTCGAGGATCAGCAGGTCGGCGGGGCGCACCAGCAGCGCGGCGATCGCGATGCGGCGCCGCTCACCACCGGACATCGGCCCGACGGGCGCGTCCAGGCCGAGATGCGGCATGCCGAGCCCGTTGAGGACGGTGCGGACGCCTGCGTCGCCGGCCCACTCGTGCTCCGCGGCGAACGCGGCCGGCAGCCAGGCGGTGCCGATGATGACGTCCCGGACCGTCGCGGTCGGCGGCAGGTCGAGATTCTGCGGCAGCGCCGACACCCGCAGGTCGCGCCGGTGCGTGACGCGGCCCTCGTCGGGCTCCTCCGCCTTGGTCAGCATCCGCAGCAGGGTCGTCTTGCCGGCCCCGTTGAGCCCGACGACACCGATGCGGTCGGCGTCGTCGACGCCGAGGGACACCTCATCGAAGATCCGCCCCGCCGGGTACGTCTTGCCGACCTTGTCCAGGTTGATGATGTTGGCCATCTACAGCACTCTCGCTCCGGGCACGGGACCGACGGCGGTGCGCACCGCGCGGCAGCAGTTGGCGGCCTCCAGGTCGGCCGCGAGCAGCGCGGCGTGCCGGGCGTCCTCGGCCAGGAAGACCACGGTCGGGCCGGAGCCGGACACGAGCCCGGCCAGGGCGCCGGCGTCGAGCCCCGCGTCCAGCACACCCCGCAGCTCGGGCCGCAGGTGCAGCGCGGCGGCCTGCAGGTCATTGGCCAGGTGCTCGGCGAGCACGTCGGGGTCCTTCTGCCGCAGCGCGGCGAGCAACCCGTCGGGCGTCCCGGCCTCACTCTGCGCGCCCAGCTCGTCGAACGCCTTGTAGACCGTCGGGGTCGACAGGCCCTCCTCGGCGACGGCGAGCACCCAGTGCCACGCGTGCCCGCCGGTCAGGATCGGGCTGACCAGCTCGCCGCGGCCGGTGCCCAGCGCGGTGCCGCCCAGGACCAGGAACGGGATGTCGGAGCCCAGCGTGCCGGCGATGCCGGCCAGGTCGTCGCGGGACAGCCCGGTCCCCCACAGCTGGTCGCAGGCGACCAGCGCGGCGGCCGCGTCGGCGCTGCCGCCGGCCAGGCCCGCGGCGATCGGGATCTGCTTCTTCAGGTGCAGCCTGGCGTGCGGGTCGTGGCCCGTCTCGGCGGCCAGGGCCCGTGCCGCCCGGATGACGAGGTTGTCCTCGCCGAGCGACAGCTGGCCGGTGCCCTCGCCCTCCATGGTGAGCGTCAGCGTGTCGCCCCGGCGGGCGGTGATCTCGTCGTACAGCCCGATCGCGTGATACACGGTCGTCAGCTCATGGAACCCGTCCGGGCGCGCGGCACCGACATGCAGGTGCAGGTTGATCTTCGCGGGTACGCGGACCCGGACCGGTCCGTGCGTGGCCACGCGCGGCCGGTCGAACTCCTCGTCGTCGTCTTCGGAGAAGAGCGGCTCGGTCACGTGGTGCACCCTACCCGTGCGATGGCTGTGCCTGCCGCTGGCTCGCGATCCGGATGAAGTCGTGCACCGTGAGCTGCTCTCCCCGCGCGCCTGGGTCGACGCCGGCGGCCCGCAGGATCCGCTCGGCGGCGTCCGGCCCGCCGGCCCAACCCGCCAGGGCGGCCCGCAGCGTCTTGCGGCGCTGCGCGAAGGCGGCGTCCACGACCGCGAAGGTCGCCTTCCTGTCGGCGTCGCCCGTCCCGAGGGCTTCCCGCCGGGTGAACGCGACGAGACCCGAGTCGACGTTGGGCACCGGCCAGAAGACGCTCGGCGGGACCTTGCCGGCCTGCTTCGCCGTCGCGTACCAGGCGAGCTTCACGCTCGGGACGCCGTAGACGCGGCTGCCCGGGCCGGCGACGAGCCGGTCGGCGACCTCCTTCTGCACCATGACCAGGCCCTTGCGCAGCGACGGCAGCGTGGCCAGCAGGTGCAGCACGACCGGCACGGCGACGTTGTACGGCAGGTTCGCCACCAGCGCGGTCGGCTTCTCGTCGACGTCGACCCGCAGCGCGTCGCCCTCGATCACGTGCAGCCGCCCGGCCTGCTCGGGAGCGAACTTCTGCGCGGTGGCCGGAAGCGCCTTGGCCAGCACCGGGTCGATCTCCACCGCACAGACCTTGTCCGCCACCTCCAGCAGGCCGAGCGTGAGGGAGCCGAGCCCCGGCCCGACCTCCAGCGCGACGTCGTCGGCGCTCAGCTCGGCGGCGCGCACGATCCGCCGGACGGTGTTGGGGTCGTGGACGAAGTTCTGCCCGAGCTGCTTGGTCGGCCGCACGCCGAGCTCCGCGGCCAGCTCCCGGATCTCCGCCGGGCCGAGCAGCGTCATCGCCACTCGCCGAACGCCCGGGTGCCGTTGGCCGAGATCGCGGCGCACAGCGTGTCCAGGTCGTGCCCGGCCACCTCGGCCAGGGCCCGGACGATCAGCGGGATCAGGTAGCTGGCGTTGGGCCGGCCGCGGAACGGCACCGGGGTCAGGAACGGCGCGTCGGTCTCCACCAGCAGCCCGTCCAGCGGCGTGATCGCGGCCGCGGCGCGCAGGTCCTTCGCGTTGCCGAAGGTGACCGTGCCGGCGAAGCTCAGCAGGTACCCCCGGTCGAGGCACTCCCGCGCGAACACCTCGTCACCGGAGTAGCAGTGCAGGACGACCTGGTCGGGCGGGCCTTCCTCGTCGAGGACCCGCAGGATGTCGTCGTGCGCGTCGCGGTCGTGGATGACGAGGGTCTTGCCATACCGCTTGGCGATGCTGATGTGCGCCCGGAAACTTTCGTGCTGGGCCTTGCGCCCCTCGTCGCCGGTCCGGAAGTAGTCCAGCCCGGTCTCGCCGATCCCGCGGACCCTCGGGTGGGCGGCGAGCCGCTCGATCTCCCGCAGCGCGCCGTCCAGGTCGCTCTGCCGCGGCGCGTCGTTGGGGTGCAGCGCGACGGTCGCCACCACGTCCGGGTGCTCCTCGGCCACCCGTACACCCCACCGCGACGACTCCACGTCGACACCCACCTGCACGAGGCGGTCGACGCCGGCGGCTTTCGCCCGGTCCAGCGCGTCCGCGACCGTCGACGGCCCGTTCTGCCCGTCGCCCTCAAGCGTGATGTCGATGTGGGTGTGGCTGTCCGGCACCGCCACCGGCAACGGCTCCGGCGCAGGGGGGAACTCCCCCTGCCGGCTGTGTTTTCTCCCACTCACGGCGCGAGGCACCGCCACATCGTTCGCTCGTTTCGCTCACTCATCGGCCATAAGCATGCCACCTCGGGTTGCGCGTTCACGATTCGTTCACCACGCGGTCGTAGCGTCGCGAAGGTGACAGTCATCGGGCATACGGCAGGGTCCGCGACCCACAGCGTGACGCTCGACGGGACCACGTACCCCGCCGAGGAGATCGCGCAGGGCGCGGCGTTCGAGGTGTACGCGACGCAGCCCGCTCCCGGCTTCCTGCCCAACCCGCGGCCGGGCGCCCGCTGGCCGTTCCGCCGCTTCGTGCACGTCACGGAGGTCGTCGCCGGCGGCCTGCCCACGTTCGAGGACGAGCCGCTGCTGATGCCCGTCACCCGCACGCTGGACTGGACCGGCCTGCACAAGCTCACCCAGACCCCGTCCGCCGCCACGTGGGTCGCCCCGATCCGCCGCACCGCCGCGATCCGCCGCGGCACCCGCATGATCAAGTTCCTGACGGGCCGCCAGCTCGGCGGCCACCTGCGCGGCTGGCCGATCAGCGGCTTCTGCTACCGCGCCTTCGACGTCGCCCACCTGCGGACCCCGCAGGACCTGGCGATCCTCAGCTCTTCCTCCTCCCCCGACGACGTCGTCTTCGCCATCCGCTGGCGGGCCGTGGACCCGTGGGACTACGAGGTGCCCCTCGCCGACACGTACGGCGGCCTGGTCGCCATGCCGCCGCACGACCGCCTCGGCTCCCCCGTCATCGGCACGGGCTTCACCCCGAGCGGCCGGCACATCGTGCCCGAGTTCGTGACCCGCGACCTCGCCGAGCTGCCCGTCCCGGCGAACACGTCGCTGGTCGCCTACACCGGCGACGGCACCGAGGTGACGCTCTACACGTACCTGCCGGAGCAGCGCGCGTGGAGCCGCATGCACGGCCCGCAGTGGCGCCACCTCCTGCCCGGCACGATCGCCGCCGACCAGGAGTACTTCCCGACCACCACTCCCCTGAGCCGGTACGTCGGCCGCTACCGCGACAACGTGTACGAGGCGATCGTCGACCCGCCGGGCGAGTTCCGGGTCGCGGCGAAGACCCGCGCCGCCCGCTACCCGCTGGACGCCCTGGCCCGTCGCATCCCCTCCGCCACCTGGCGCGACGCGCCCTGCACCGTCATCCGCGAGGAGGGCGACTGGCTCCGCCTGCGCCTGAGCCGCCCCGACGGCGACGCGGTGGCCCGCCTGGGCGCCCACTGCGTGGAGCGCGGCCTCTACGAGGCCTGGGCCCCCGCCGCCGAGGTCACCGACGCCCGCGAGGAAGACCACTGGTTCGACCTGCTGTAATTCCCCCACCACCGGCGCGGCGGGGCCCGGCGGGGCTTCTCACCCGCACCCCAGTGCGCCGCTCCGCGGCGCACTGCCCGCACCGAGGCACGAGGCAGCGCCAGCAGCGTGCCGCCGCATCTCGATGCCCGGCCGCCGCGGTCGCCAGGGTCGCACGTGCACGCACCAGCGCCGATCCCGACCACATGATCCAAGGACAACCCTGGCCGCCCGCACGACCAGATCCGTCCTTGGATCAAGCGCCGGGCACTCACGACCACCAGCCACCAGACGCCGCACGCGCACAGCCCCGCCCATCCCTGGATCACAGCGCCGGACACAGCACCCGGACCAGGCGACAGCCATCACCGGACTCACCCCGCATGATCCAAGGACAACCCTGGCCGCCCAGGCGGGTTCAAGGGGTGGTTGCAACACCCGAGTCATGATCGATAGATGGGTGTGTGCGGCTAGTGGCGTCACGGTTGTCGTTGGCGGAGCGGGAAGAGATTGCGATCGGGTTGGAGCGGGGTGAGTCGGTGCGGGTGATCGCGGCGCGGTTGGGTCGTGCGCCGTCGACGGTGTCCCGGGAGATCGTGAACCATTCGAACCATCGGTTGTCCGGGCCGGGTCAGCCGGGTCTGGTGTATCGGGCGGTGCGGGCGCAGGCGTCCTCGGACGCGTACCGGGCCCGGTCCAGGGCGGGGAAGCTCACCGCGCCGTCGCGGCTGCGGACCGAGGTGATCGCCCGGCTGCAGGACCGGCACTCCCCGCAGCAGATCGCTTTACGGTTGCGGCAGGACCACCCGGATGACAGGACGATGTGGGTGTCACACGAGACGATCTACCAGGCGATCTACCTGCAGGCACGCGGGAACCTGCGAGCGGAGCTGACCAGGCAGAAAGCACTGCGGTCCGGGCGGGTCAACCGGCGGCCCCGCCCGGCCGAGGCCGGCGCGGTGCGTTCCAACCGGCCGTGGCTCGGCCTGAACATCAGTGACCGACCCGCCGAGGCCGCGGACCGGGCCGTGCCCGGGCACTGGGAGGGTGACCTGCTCATCGGCCGCAACGGCACGACCGCGATCGCGACACTGGTGGAACGCACGACCCGGTTCGTGATCCTCGTCGCTCTACCGGACAGCCGCGTCTCCGAGCACGTCATCGCGCAGCTGACCGCGAAGATGACCCAACTGCCCGAACAGTTGCGCCGGTCGCTGACCTGGGACCAGGGCGCTGAGATGGCCCAGCATCCGCGGTTCACGGTCGCGACCGGCTGCCCGGTGTTCTTCTGCGACCCGCACAGCCCATGGCAGCGAGGCAGCAACGAGAACACCAACGGACTCCTGCGGGAGTACTACCCCAAAGGCATCCACAACTTCGCCAGCACCACCCAGACCGATCTGGACGCCACCGCCGCCCAACTCAACCGACGACCCCGTGCAACACTCAACTGGCGAACCCCGGCAGAGAAACTCGAAGAACTCCTCACCAGCGGTGTTGCAACCAGATCTTGAAACCGCCCCACACGACCACATCCGTCCCTGGATCACCGCGCCGGACGCAGCACCAGCACCCGGAGCAGGTGACAGCGCCATCACCGGACTCACCCCCGCATGATCCAAGGACAGCCGTGGCCGCCCGCACGACCACATCCGTCCTTGGATCAAGCGCCGGGCACTCACGACGGCCGGCCACCAGACGCCGCACGCGCACAGCCCCACCCCCACACGTGCACGCACCAACACCGATCCCGACCACGTGATCCAAGGACAACCCTGGCCGCCCACACGACCACATCCGTCCTTGGATCAAGCGCCAGGCACTCACGACGACCGGCACTCACGACGACCGGCCACCGGGTGCGGCGCGCACGCGCAATCCCAGCCACGCGCGCAAGCGCGGGCTGTGCGCCGCGGAGCGGCGCATTGGGGTGCGGGTGAGAATCCCCGCCGGGGCCCCGCCGCGAAGCGGTGGGGGTATTACAGCGCGCTAGCTGGCCTGGGCCTTGGAGGAGTCGGCGACCGGGGTGCCGGCGGCGTGGGAGAAGGACTGGAGGCCCTGGACCAGGGCGGCCCGGTCGTCCGGGGGCATGCGGCGCAGGACGGCGGCGATCGTCTCCTGGCGCTGGCGGCCCAGGCCGTCGAGCAGGCGGCGGGCCGTGGGGGTGAGCACCAGCCAGACCTCGCGCCGGTCGCGGTCGTCGTTGGTGCGGCGCAGCAGGTCGGCGGCCTCGAGGCGGTCGCAGAGGCGGCTGGCGGACGACGGGGCGGTGTGCAGCGCGATCGCCAGCTGGGTCAGGTTGATCGAGCCGGCCTGGTCGACGACGCCCAGGACGCGGAGCTGGGCGGCGGAGACGCCGGAGTTGTCGTTGGCGGCGCTGGTGGCGAGCACCAGCGCCTGGCCCGCGGCGTCGACCAGAACAGCGGCCGCCGAGGCCGCGTCGTCACTGCCAGCCGGGTGCGGTGAAGGTCGGGTCCGCACGTCGTCCTCCGAGGTTCGCGGGGATCACGGGTCGGCTCTGGGCGACCAGTCGAGGCAGACGATCAGCGCATCGTCGGCGAACTCGGCGCCTGCGTGATAGTCACGAAGGCTCCGCATGACGCTGCTGATCGCCTCGGCCGGTGGTTGCAACCGGGTCGATCGTATGGCACGGCTCAACTCCCGCTCACCGTACGCGGGCTCGTTCGGCCGGGTGGCGGCATGCACCCCGTCACTCACGATGAAAATCCGGTCACTGGGCTGGAGGCGCTCCTGCTCCTCGACGTACCGGGTGTCGCCGAACATGCCGAGCGGCAGCTGCGGATCGAGGACCATGTCGCGGACCTGGCCCCCACGGACCAGGAGCATGCGGGGCGAGCCGGCGTCGATGATGCGCAGGTCGCCGGTGGCGAGGTTGAGCGACAGCAGGAGGGTCGCGACGTGACGGGTGCCGCCGTACTGCGAGAAGATCGCGTCGGCGGCGAGGACGGCCTGGTCGGCGAGGCCGCCGGGGGCTCTGAGGCCGGTGGGGATGGATCGCCGGGCGTTGCGCATCGCGTTGACGGCGAGGGTGGTGAGCAGCGCGGCGTCCAGGCCGGTGCCCATTCCGTTGAGGGCGGTGACGGTGAGCCAGTCGCCGTTGACGGACCAGTCGAAGTGGTCGCCGCCGACGGCGTACGCCGGCTCCAGCTGGCCGGCGAGCTTCACACCGGGCTGCTCGTAGCCGCGGGCGGGCAGGAGGTCCCACTGCATCTCGGCGGCCATCGTCAGCCTGCCGTTGCGGCGCCGGTCCAGGTGGTAGCGGTCGGTCCGCCGGTACACCGCCTGCAGCGCCACGGCGAAGATCCCGGCAAGCTCGCGCAGCCCCTCCCGCGCCTGCTGCGCCCGGTCGGCGTCCAGCACCACGCTGAGCACGCCGACGCGCTCGCCCCACGCCGTGATCGGCAGGTGCAGCCGGGCGAGCGATTGCCCCTCGCGGGCGTCCACGATGACCGTCTGACTGGCGAACGCCCTGGTGGCCGAGGCCAGCAGGTCGTCGGTGCCGTCAGGCTCGATGCCGCTGGGGGACAGCGAGGTGGAGCGGTAGTCGGCGAGCCACACGGTGCTGCTCTTCGTCCCGTGTGACGCGCTCAGGTGTGCGTCGAGCACCTCCACCAACCGATCCGGTGGGGCGGTGCGCAAAGCCTTCTCGATGGAGCCAACGCCGGACATGCGACCCTTCACCATCCGCGACCGAAGCCTTTGCTTGCCGTGCGGCAAATAATATAAGGCAGTCCGTCGAGTGAGGTGGTACCCAGGCTCCCGGGAGGGTTACACCCAGCGAGATCCGAGCCACATCCGGGAGAACCACTCGGTGTACGTGATGTCCATTCCACTGTAGATCGGATAGAAGTAGGCGAAACATGCCGCGACGAGCAGTACGTACGCACCTGCGACGATCGAACCGAGCAGCCGGTGGTCGCTGGAGGGCTTGACGTGCCGCGGCGGCCCGATGATCGCGCCCAGCACGTACACCACGGCGAGGACCAGGAAGGGCTCGGCGGGCAGCGCGTAGAAGTAGAACATCGTGCGGTGCTCGGGCATCGACTGGAACCACGGCACGATGCCGGCCAGGGCGCAGACCATGATCAGCCAGGCGCGGCCGTCGCGGCGGGCGATCGCCAGCCAGCCGAGCGCCAGCAGCGCCGGCAGGAACGACCACCACAGCACCGGCGTGCCGAGCAGCAGGATCTCCGACGCGCAGCTGCTCCCGTCGCACGGGCCGTCGGTGTTCCAGTAGAACGCCACGGGGCGGCCGAGCAGCAGCCACATCCACGGCCACGACTGGTACTGGTGCTTCGAGCTCAGCCCGGTGTGGAACTTGTACGCCTCGTGGTGGTAGTGCCACAGGTTGAGCAGCGGGTCGATGATCGGCCGGTCGCTCGGGCGGCCGTTCGCCTGCGCGTACCAGTGCCGGAAGTAGCCGTCGTCGGACAGGAACCAGCCGGTCCAGGTCGCGAGGTACGTCACCAGCGCGAGCGCCACCATGACGACCATCCAGCGGCCGTCGTCGAGGATGCCGTCCCGGACGCTGTGCCGCGACCCGGCCGCGCGGCGGGCGCTGATGTCGAAGATCAGCGTCAGCGCGACGAAGAGCAGCACGTACCACAGCGCGCTCCACTTGACGCCGCAGGCAAGGCCGAGCGAGACGGCGCTGGCCAGCCGGTACCAGGGGACGCCGAGGCGGGGCCGGTCGGCCGGGCCGGGGCGGCTCGGGTCGACGCCGCGCTCCAGCGCCGCCAGCCACTTGGCACGCCGCTGCTCGCGGTCCAGGACCAGGAAGTAGAAGGCGACCACGATCCAGAACATGAGGAAGATGTCCAGCAGCGCCGCCCGCGAGAGGACGAAGTGCATGCCGTC
>NZ_JBIAYW010000038.1:62135-66197 GCF_042898305.1 Dactylosporangium sp. NPDC000521 | reverse complement strand
AGAAGAACACCACCGCCAAGCCCTACCGCTGGACCTACGACGGCACTCCACTCAAGGCCGCATGACCCCGACGAACTAACGCGGCGCTGCACTAGGCTGACCCGGTGGCCCGCCCTCTGCTGCTCGTCGACTCCGCCAGCCTCTACTTCCGCGCGTTCTTCGGCGTGCCCGAGAAGGCGGCCCTCGCCCCCGACGGCACCCCGGTCAACGCCGTCCGCGGCTTCCTGGACATGCTCTCGACCCTGATCCGCGGCCGGCAGCCGGACCGGCTCGTCTGCGCCCTCGACGAGAGCTGGCGGCCGGCGTGGCGGGTGGCGCTGCTGCCGTCCTACAAGGCGCACCGGCTCACCCCCGCCGGCGGCGAGGAGGTCCCCGACGCCCTGTCGGTGCAGGTGCCGATCATCCTGGAGTTCCTGGCGGCGCTCGGCATCACCGCCGTCGGCGCCCACGACTACGAGGCCGACGACGTCATCGGCACCCTCGCCACCCGCGAGCCCGGCCCGGTCGAGGTGGCCACCGGCGACCGCGACCTCTTCCAGCTCATCGACGACACCCGCGAGGTGACCGTCCTGTACTGCGGCCGCGGCGTCGCGAAGCTGGAGGTCCTCGACAACGCCGGCCTGCACGCCAAGTACGGGGTGCCCGCCGCCGGCTACGCCGACTTCGCCGCCCTGCGCGGCGACCCGTCCGACGGCCTGCCGGGCGTCGCGGGCGTCGGCGAGAAGACGGCCGCGCGCCTCGTCGACCGGTACGGTGACCTCGACGGCATCCTCGCCGCGCTCGACGACCCGTCGTCCGGCTTCGCCCCGGGCCTGCGCACGAAAATCGCCGCCGGCCGCGAGTACCTCACCGCCGCCCGCGACGTGGTGGCGGTCGCCCGCACCATCCCGCTCGGCGACGTCGACACCAAGCTGCCGTCCTCCCCCGCCGACCCGGACGCGCTGCTCGCCCTCGCCGAGCGCTGGGGCCTCGCCGGCGCCACCAAGCGCATCGTCGACGCCCTCGCCGCCTAAGCCTCCGGGACGCGGACCGGGTCCACCTTCCAGATCTGCTCGCAGTACTCCCGGACGGTACGGTCGGAGGAGAAGTATCCGCACCGGGCCGTGTTGAGGATCGACATCCGCGTCCACCGCTCCGGATCCGTCCACGCCACCGCGACCGCGTCCTGGCAGTCCACATAGGACCGGTAGTCGGCGAGCGCCATGTACTCGTCGCGCCCCAGCATCGCGTCGACGACCGGGGCGAACACGCTGCGGTCACCCTTCGCGAACGTGCCGTTGGCGATCGTGTCGACGGCGAGCCGCAGCTCGAAGTCCGCCTCGTAGAACGACCGCGGCGAGTACCCGGACCGGCGCAGCGCCGTCGCCGCCGGGGTGTCCATGCCGAACAGGAAGAAGTTGTCCGCCCCGACCCGGTCCCGGATCTCGATGTTCGCGCCGTCCAGGGTGCCGATGGTGAGCGCACCGTTCAGCGCGAGCTTCATGTTGCCGGTGCCTGACGCCTCCTTGCCGGCCAGGGATATCTGCTCGGACAGGTCGGCGGCCGGGATGATGAACTGCGCCTTCGTCACGTTGTAGTCCGGCGGGAACACCACCCGCAGGTGCCTGCTGACGGCCGGGTCGGTGTTCACCACCTCGGCGACCGCGTTGACCAGCTCGATGAGCTGCTTCATCGCGTGGTAGCCCGGCGCCGCCTTCCCGCCGAAGAGCACCGTGCGCGGCACGTACGCCGCCTGCGGGTCGGCCCGGATCCGGTTCATCATCGTGATCACATGCAGCAGCTTCAGCTGTTGCCGCTTGTACTCGTGGAACCGCTTGATCATCACGTCGCACAGCGCGTCGGGGTCGATGAGGACACCCGTGGACCGCTCGACGGCGGCGGCGAGCTCGCCCTTGTTGTGCCGCTTCACGTCCCGCCACGCGGCCCGGAACGCGGGGTCGTCGGCGTGCGGGCCGAGCCCGTGCAGCCGCTCCAGATCCGTCAGCCACCCCTCGTCGCCGAGCATCTCCGTGATCAGCTCCGACAGCGCCGGGTTGGCCATGCGCAGGAACCGCCGCGGCGTGACCCCGTTCGTCACGTTGTGGAACCGCTCCGGCCACAGCCGCGCGAAGTCGTGCAGCGTTGTCTCCGCCAGCAGCTTCGTCTGCAGCTCGGCGACCCCGTTGACGGCGGTGCTGCCGACGACCGCGAGGTGCGCCATCCGCACCCGCCGCTCGTCCCCCTCCTGGATGATGGACATGCGGCGCACGACGTCCTCGTCCCCCGGGTACGCCCGCCGCACCTCCTCCAGGAAGAAGTGGTTGATCGCGTAGACGATCTCCATGTGCCGCGGCAGGAGCCGCTCCAGGAGCGGGACCGGCCAGGTCTCGAGCGCCTCCGGCAGCAGCGTGTGGCACGTGTAGTTGAACGTCCGGCGGGTGATCCCCCACGCCTTGTCCCACGCGAGCCCGTTCTCGTCGACCAGCAGCCGCATCAGCTCGGTCACCGCCATCACCGGGTGGGTGTCGTTGAGCTGGATCACCACCTTGTCGGCGAAGCCGTCCCATCCGCTGTTGCGCAGCCTGTACCGGCGGATGATGTCCCTCAGTGAGCACGCCACCAGGAAGTACTGCTGCTTGAGCCGCAGCTCCCGCCCGGGCTCCGTGCTGTCGTCGGGGTACAGCACCTTGCTGATGTTCTCGGCCCGCACGATGTCGTCGACGGCCTCGACGTACTGCCCGACCCCGAACCTCGCCAGGTCGAACGACTCGCGGCTGGCCCTGGCCTGCCACAGCCGGATGATGTTGACGGTCTGCGTCCCGTACCCGGGCACGAGCATGTGACTCGGCTCGCCCCTGACCGTCTCCCCCGGCGTCCACTTCTTCCTGAGGTTGGCCGGGTCGGTCGGGTCGGGCACGGTCGTGCCGTAGAACCCGACCAGCTGCCGGTCGTCGGGCGCGGGGAACTCCCACGGGTTGCCGTAGAACGTCCAGTCGTCGGGCCGCTCGACCTGCCTGCCGTCGCGGAACGTCTGCTTGAAGATGCCGAACTCGTACCGGATCCCGTACCCGACCGCCGGGATGTCCAGCGTCGCCATGGAGTCCAGCAGGCACGCCGCCAGCCGCCCGAGCCCGCCGTTGCCGAGTCCGGGCTCGACGTCGTACACCTCGAGCGCCTCGAGCGACACCCCGAGATCCTGGGCGATCGGCCTGACCCACCGCTCCGTGTCCGTGTACAGCAGGTTCTGCCTGAGCTGCCGCCCCAGCAGGTACTCCGCCGACAGGTAGTACACGAACCGCGGATTGGCCGCGTAGTGCGCCTCCGCCGTCCTCGCATACCTGTCGACCAGCCTGTCCCGCACGGTCACGGCCAGCGTGTGGTACCCGTCAGGCCCGCTCGCCGACTCGATCGTCGTGCCACGCTGGTAGTAGAGGTTGGAGATCAGGTCCCGCTCGAAGTCCTCGAGCGAGTCGCCAACAGTGCGCCTGGGTCGGGGCCGCGCCTCGGTCACCCGCCAAGTATCCGCCAGCCGATCATCCCCGGCCCCCCGTCTCCCCAACTTTCTCCCCCTCCCCGCCCACCCCCTCACCCCACGACCCCTCACATCACGAGCACCACACCGGTGCCACACAGCCAGCAATCGACGGTCCGCGCTCATTCCGACGACGGCGCGGCAGCACCGAACGACGCCCTCGACGGCGCTAGACCATGCGAGAACGAAGGCCGGGGAACATCACCCAACCACGGCACGGACCGCAACCACGCCACCAGGCGCCCGGCCCCAGGCCCGGGCGGAAAGAACCCACCCTCCGCGCTGTCTTGCAACTGCGAAATCCCACATGGACCGGCGAACCCGCACGCGGACAGCAACCACCGAGACCGCGAACGCGACCCGAACGCGAACCCCCGACCTTGATCGAAGGACAGCCCTGGCCGCCCGAACGACCACCACACGACTTCGATCACACCCGCAGAACGGCCGCCAGCCGAAAGTGACGCCGCGCAAACTTCCCGACCACCGCCCGGACGAGCAAGCACCCCTCGACCCAACGACGAATCCCGCCACCACGACGACCGAATCAG
>NZ_JBIAYW010000038.1:0-62035 GCF_042898305.1 Dactylosporangium sp. NPDC000521 | reverse complement strand
ACCGCCGATCACGACAGCAGAGCCAAGGACAGCCCACCGCCGTGATCCAAGGACAACCCTGGCCGCCCAGACGACCACCACACGACTTCGATCACACCCGCAGAACGGCCGCCAGCCGAAAGTGACGCCGCGCGCAAACTTCCCGACCACCGCCCGGACGAGCAAGCACCCCTTGACCCAACGACGAATCCCGCCACCATAACGACCGAATCAGACCGCCGATCACGACAGCAGAGCCAAGGACAGCCCACCGCCGTGATCCAAGGACAACCCTGGCCGCCCAGACGACCACCACACGACTTCGATCACGCCCGCAGAACGGCCGCCAGCCGAAAGTGACGCCACGCGCATACTTCCGACCGCCGGCCGGACGAGCATGCACCTTGGCCCAACGACGGATCCGGCCGCCATGACGACCGGATCGGACCGTCGAGCATGGCGACGGGGCGAAGGGCAGCCCGCCGAGGGAGTGCGAACGACGCTGCCGCCCGGACAGAGCGCAAAAAGGCCCGTCGAGCGGCAGCAGCGGAAGAGCGGAGCGGTCAGCGGCCGCGCTGGCGGCGGGCGTCGGCGATACCGTTGGCGGCGCGGGCGGAGAATGCCTGGCCGGTGCCGGGGGTCGGCGGGGTCGTGGCGGAGCCGCCGCCGAAGACGGGGCCGGCCGTTGCGGTGCGGAGGGCCTCGCCGGCGGCGATCTTGTCGCGGACGGCGGCGGCCTCGGCCTGCTCGCGCTCCGAGGGGACGGCCATGACGGCGCTGGCGAGGGCGATGACCACGACCAGGACGAAGAGGACGATCGGGGCGAGGAACCAGTTGACGTCGACGCCGGAGACCGTGGTCAGGTTGTCGGTGGTGAGGTTGACGTGCATGGCCGCCATGCCGGTGTAGTGCATGCCGCAGACGGCGACGCCCATGACGGCCGCCGCGGCCATCGTCGCGGGGATGCCGCGGACCACGATGGTGAACCAGAGCGCGACGGTGGCGGCGACGACCGCGATCGCGTAGGACGCCAGGAACAGGTTGCTCTTGTAGTCGAACGAGCCGTTGATGCGCATCGCGGCCATGCCGGTGTAGTGCATGAAGGCGACGGACACGCCGGTGATCGGGCCGCCGACGAGGACCTTCCAGATCGCCGGCTTGCCGAGGCCGACGATGAAGAGGCCGACGCCGACGGTGATGACGGCGATGAAGAAGCTCGCGACGGTGATCGGGACGTCGTAGCGCAGCGGGGAGCCGCTGACGCTGAAGCCGATCATCGCCATGAAGTGCATGACCCAGATGCCGGTGCCGCCGATGGCCCAGGCCGCGAGGACGAGCAGCCACGCCCTGCGGCGGGTGTCGGTGGCCGCGCGCGCCCTGGCGGTGATCACCAGGCCGAGAAGGGAACCAAGGAATGACATCGCGTACGCGAAGATCGGGGTGATCGGCCCGTACGTGAAGTGGTGCAGCTCTCCCACGATGCTTCCTCCCACGCCGACACTGGCCTCCCGGCGAAATGCATCATTGCGGATCCGAACGTTTTTTTCTAATCCGTTCGGGTGAAAACTCGGTGGGTGACTACGCCATGACGCTGTATGCGAGAACGCCTCGCGTCATGGCGGTCATCGCCTGCCTGGCGGTGCGTCGCACCGCGTCCGAGGCGCCCGGTGCGTCGGCGAGCTGGCCGAGCAGGTCGAGCACCTGGCGGGACCAGCGCACGAAGTCGCCCGCCGGCATGTCGCCCTCCAGGCCGTGCACGCTGCCGAGCACCTTCGTGAGGCTCTCGCCGCGGGCCCACCGGTACACCGGCCAGACGAAACCGAGGTCCAGCTCCCGGGTGAGCTGCAGACCCCGCGAGTCCTCGTCCTCGCGCAGCTCGGACCACAGCTTCAAGGTGGCGTCGATGGCCTCGGAGACGTCGCCGCGCGGGATGGAGGCGCGGTCGTCGGACTCGCGGCGGGCCTCGTACACCAGGATGCTGGCGGCGGCGGCGAGGTCGGCGGCGCCGAGCCGGTCCCAGACGCCGGTGCGCAGGCACTCGGCGACGAGCAGGTCGGTCTCGGACCAGATCCGGGCGAGCGTCCGCCCAGCGTCGGTGACGGTGCCGCCGGCGGAGAGGTAGCCGCGGTCGGTGAGCAGGCCGCAGACGCGGTCGAAGGTGCGGGCGAGGGAGCCCGTACGGTTGGCGACCTTGCCCCGCAGCTGCTCCGTGTCGCGCTCCAGGCGCCAGCGGCGCTCCGCCCAGCGGGCGTGCTCCTCCCGCTCCGGGCACTTGTGGCACGGGTGCCGCCGCATCGCGGCGCGCAGCTGGTCAAGCTCGTGGTCGTCCGAAATGTCCCGCGGCCGGCGCCCCCGGGTGCGTGCCGGGGCCAAGTCAAGACGGCGCAGCTGCGCCGCGAGGTCCCGGCGGTCCTGGGCGGAGCGGTAGTTGAACTGCTTCGGGACCCTGACCCGGCCGAGGGACTCGACGGCCGCGGTGAAGTCGGCGCCGGAGATCCGGCCGGCCCAGCGGTCCTCGGTGAGCACGAGCGGCCGGGGCTCGCCGAAGCCGCGCCCGCCGACGCCCGGGTCGATGATGATCGCGAGGCCCGCGCGGCGGCCGGTGGGCACCCGCACGACGTCGCCGGGGCGCAGCCGCTCCAGGGACTCCAGGGCGGCGGCGCGCCGCTGCTGGGCGCCCTGGCGGGCGATCGCCCGCTCCCGGTCGGCGATCGCGACCCGGTAGCCGAAGTACTCGTCGAAGTCGCCGAGGTGGCAGGTGGTCTCCGCGCCGTAGGTGGCGATCGTCTCGGTGTTGCGCTGCACCTGCCGGGCCAGCCCGACCACCGAGCGGTCCGCCTGGAACTGGGCGAACGAGCTTTCGAGCAGTTCGCGGGCGGCGGTGATGCCGACGCTGCCGACGAGGTTCACGGCCATGTTGTACGAGGGCCGGAAGCTGGACTTGAGCGGGTACGTCCGGGTGGAGGCGAGCCCCGCCACGTGCCGCGGGTCGAGCTCCGGCGCCCACACGACGACGGCGTGGCCCTCCACGTCGATCCCGCGGCGCCCGGCGCGGCCGGTCAGCTGCGTGTACTCCCCCGGCGTCAGGTCGACGTGCGCCTCGCCGTTGTACTTGACGAGCCGCTCCAGGACCACGCACCGGGCGGGCATGTTGATGCCGAGCGCCAGGGTCTCGGTGGCGAAGACGGCCTTGACGAGGCCGCGGACGAACAGCTCCTCGACGACCTCCTTGAACGCGGGCAGCATCCCGGCGTGGTGCGCGGCGAGGCCCCGCTCGAGGCCGTCGAGCCACTCCCAGTACCCGAGCACCTGCAGGTCCTCGCTCGGGATGTGCTTGGTGCGCGACTCGACGATGGTGCGGATCTCGACCCGTTCGTCGGGCGCGGTGAGCCGCAGCCCGGCGGCGAGGCACTGCTGCACGGCGGCGTCGCAGCCGGCCCGGCTGAAGATGAACAGGATCGCCGGCAGCAGGCCCTCGCGGTCCAGGCGCTCGACGATCTCGGGCCGGTAGGGGCCCCTGCGCCGGCCGCCCCGCGGGCCCGTCATCTCGACCCGGCGGAGCATCTCCCGGTGGTACCGCAGCAGCTCCGGATGCACGTCGTGCTTCTGCGCGGCCTCGGCGTCGTGGAAGAGGTCGAACATGCGGCGCTCGATGAGCATGTGCTGCCACAGCGGCACGGGCCGGTGCTCGCTCACCACGACCGTGGTCTCGCCGCGCACGGTGACGAGCCAGTCGGCGAACTCCTCCGCGTTGGACACGGTCGCCGACAGCGACACGAGCGTCACCGAGTCGGGCAGGTGGATGATCACCTCTTCCCACACGGCGCCGCGGAACCGGTCGGCGAGGTAGTGCACCTCGTCCATGACGACGTAGGAGAGGCCCTCGAGGGTCGCCGAGCCGGCGTACAGCATGTTGCGCAGGACCTCGGTGGTCATCACCACGACCGGGGCGTCACCGTTGATCGCGTTGTCACCGGTGAGCAGGCCGACGCGCTCGGCGCCGTACCGCTGGACGAGGTCGTTGTACTTCTGGTTGGACAGCGCCTTGATCGGCGTCGTGTAGAAGCACTTGCGCCCCTGCCGCAGCGCCAGGTGGACGGCGAACTCCCCGACGACGGTCTTGCCGGCGCCGGTCGGCGCGCACACCAGCACGCCCGTGCCACGCTCCAGCGCTTCACAGGCCTCGGCCTGGAAGTCGTCGAGGGTGAAGTCCAGCTCGTCGACGAACTCGGTCAGGGCAGGACGCTGAGCCCGCCTTTGCGCCGCTTCGTACCGCTCGGCGGGGGTGTTCATGACCCCAAGGCTAGGCGAAAGATGCCCGGATCCGCTCATGGGTATCGTGCTGGCGTGCCGGAAAGCGCTGAACCACCAAGTACATGGCGGCCCGTCGAGGCCGTGCTCCTGGACTTCCATGGGACGATCGCGCAGGTGGAGGACCCCGTCAGGTGGGTGACGGCGGCGGCTGCGAGCCTCGGCACCACCCTGGACCGGGGCAAGGCGACGGTCCTCGCCGACCGGCTGATGACGGCCGGGCGGGCCGGCGGGCCGAAGCCGCACCGCGTGCCCGCGCACCTCGCCGAGGTGTGGGCGGACCGGGATCTCTCCGTCGCCGCGCACCGGGCGGCCTATGAAGGGCTGGCCGCGACCGTCGACGCCGACCTCGCCGAGGCCCTCTACGACCGGCTGCTCGTCGCCGACGGCTGGCAGCTGTACGCGGACACGATCCCGACCCTCCAGGCGCTGCGGGCGCGTGGCGTGCCGGTCGCGGTGGTCTCCAACATCGGGTTCGACCTGCGCGACCTGGCCGGCCAGCTGGGCTTCGCCGACCTGGTCGACGAGTTCGTCCTCTCCTACGAGGTGGGCCGCTGCAAACCGGACCCCGCCATCTTCTGGAAGGCCTGCGCGGCGCTGCGCACCGACCCGGAGCGGGCCCTGATGGTGGGCGACTCGCCCGCCGACGCCGGCGCCGCCGCGGCGGGCTGCAGCGTCCTTGTCATCCCGGAGAGTGACCCGGGCAAAGTTCATGGTCTGGGCGCGGTGCTGCGCCTGCTTTAAACCTTGCGGCCGTTGGGCACCATTGTCGCAACACCGCCTGTGCGCTTGTCGGCTCCCGGCCAGGCGGCGACAGTGCAGGGGATACGTCGACTACCTTCCTTCCGGAGGATCATCATGCCGTTAGGCCGTTGGAACCCGTCAGAAGCCCTCGCTCGCATCGAGTCCGAGGTCGGCAACGCCGCATCGCACGCCCACTCCGCCTCCGTCTCCACCACGACCGAGGGCGACGACCTCGTCATCACGGTCGACGGCGTCGACCCGAGCAACGTCGACGTCCAGGTCTCCGGCGGCCGCCTCACCATCAAGGGCGGCGGCGGCACGAGCACCTCGTCGCATCACGAGGAGGGCGGCGCGACGTTCTCGTCGAGCTCGTCCAGCTCCAACTCGTTCAGCCGCAGCTTCTCGCTGCCCGACGGCGTCACCGAGTCGGACGTCTCCACCACCCCGTCCGCGAACGGCGTCACCGTCCGCATCCACAACGCCGCCTAGACGATCAGCCGCAAGGCACCGGGCACGCACTCGACCGTGACGGGGAGCGGGCAGATCCGCTCCCCGTCGGCGTACGCGGTGACCCCCTCGGCGGCCAGCTCGATCCTGCGTGCCCGAAATGTCCTGACCCGCGGGTCGTGCACGTGCGTGCCCTTGAACACCTTGGGCCGCAGCCGCATCAGCGTGCGCCGGTTGAGCGGCTCCGCGACGACCACGTCCAGCAGGCCGTCGGTGGGGTCGGCTCCGGGCACGATCCGGAAGCCGCCGCCGTAGCTCTCGGTGTTGCCGATCGCAACCAGCACCGAGCCGAAGACGCTCTCCTCGTCGTCGACGCGCATGGTGTACGAGCGGCTGCGCAACGCCAGCAGCTCCGCCACGATCGCCAGGTTGTACCGCTGGGGGCCACGCGGCCAGCGCATGCGGTTGGCCCGCTCGTTGACGAACGCGTCGAACCCGGCCGCCATGACCGCCCCGAACCACGCCGTGGTCCCGTCGGCCCCCTCGACCCGCGCGAGGTCCACGCTTCTCGTGCCGGTGCCGGCCGCGATCGCCTCGGCCGCCCGCAGTGTGTCACCGGGCAGCCCGAGCCGGACCGCGAAGTCGTTGCCGGTCCCGGCGGGCACGATCCCGAACGGCGCCCCCGTCGCGGCCACCGCCTGCAGCCCGAGGTGCACCGTGCCGTCCCCGCCCATCGCGACCACGGCCCGGCCGCTCAGGACGGCCGCCCTGCCCTGCTCCACCATGCCGTCCCGGCTGGTCGCGGTGACCACGTCGACCGCGTGCCCACCGGCCCTGAGCCGCGCCACGACCTCGGGCAGCAGTCCGGCCCGCCGCCCTTTGCCGGCGGTCGGATTGGCGAGCAGCGCGATGTCCACGCACGGATGCTAGGCGGTAACTCCCCCACCGCTGTAGCGCCGGGCCCGGCGGGATGCCCACCCGCCGTCGTCTCATCGTAGGTGGGCGGTGCGGGGGACGACACGGCGCCCGCCGGCGACCGGCGTCGGAGGCGGGGTGGGCCGGAGATTCACGTGATGTCGTCGTGGCGGCCGGCGAGCAACCTGGGCGCTCCGCCGGCGTAGGGGCGCCCATCGACGAGGGGCCCGATCTGGTGGTAGCTGCCGGACACCGGCAGGCGTCAGACCGTCCGGCGGACAGCACGACGCCCGCCGGCATCTTGCGCACGGCGGGCGTCGGGGCTGAACGGCCCGAAGGCCGGTGGGTCAGGTGATGTCGTCGTAGCGGCTGTCGAGGGACCTCGGGCGCTCGACCGGCGTCGGGGCGTCCACCGGGGTGGGTGCGTCGACCGGGTCGTAACCGCCGACGGAGGTGGCCGCGGCGACCGGCTCCGGCGCGTAGTCGTCGATCGAGGAGATCTCGTCGTCGGCGAGGTCGGCGTAGACGGACTGGTTGCGGCCCTTGCGCTTGTCGTTGATCAGGGCGACGCCGACCGCGGCGAAGTACAGCAGCGACATGGCCAGGGCCAGGCCCGACATGGTGAACGGGTCCGGGGTGGGCGTGGCGACGGCGGCAAAGGCGAAGAAGATGAACACCACGGCACGCCACCAGCCCAGCAGCTTGCGGCCGCTGAGGATCCCGGCGAAGTTGAGCATCATCGCGATCAGCGGGAACTCGAACGCGACGCCGAAGACCAGCATGCCCGTGGTGATGAAGTCGACGTAGCGGGTGATGTCGAGCGAGGTGTGGACGATGTCCTCGCTCGGCAGCAGGTACTCCAGGCCGTGGCCGAGAGCGAACCAGGCCAGGAACGCGCCGAGCGCGAAGAGCGGGGCCGCGATCGAGATGAAGATGTACGCGTACTTGCGCTCGTGGCGGTGCAGGCCCGGCGCGATGAACGCCCACAGCTGATACATCCACCAGGGAGCGGTGATGAGCAGGCCGAGCCAGAGTCCGACCTTCAACTGCAGGAGGAAGAAGTCGGCCACGCCCAGCTGGACGAAGTCACATTCCCGGCCGCGGGACGTCATGACGTCGCAGACCGGCTGCTTGACCAGCTTGATCGCGTTGCCCGACTGCCAGAAGCCGATGGCGAACCCGAAGACGAGGCCGAGACACGCCTTGAACAGGCGGTTGCGCAGCTCCCGCAGGTGCTCCATGAGGGTCATGGAGCCGTCTGCGGCGCGTTCGAACTGCGACGGCGCCTTGTTACGGCGCCGCCCGGCGAGGATGCTCACGACGATCGAGTGCCTCAGCGCTCGGGGACGCGGTTGACGGGGTCGACGGTCGGCGCGGGCGACGGACGGTTGTCGTCGATCGTGCCCGACAGCGGCGCGCGACCCGACTGAGCCTCGGCCTTGGCGTCGACGTCGTCCTCCGCGAGACCCTTGGTCTCGGCCTTGATGATCCGGAGCGAACGACCCAGCGACCGCGCCGCGTCAGGCAGGCGCTTGGCGCCGAACAGAAGGATCAGCACCACCACCAGCACGATGATGTGCCACGGCTTGAGTGCACCCATGTGAAGCCACCTCACTGTCTTTGTGCTGCCCGACCCATCCTACTGGTCACCTCGGGTAACGGGCAGAGGCCGGGTTGCGGGAAGGGGTCCGGCCGCTGAAGTCCTGACGAGTGTTGACGCTGAACTGCCGGATCGTCAACCATCCGTCCGGACAAAGGTGCTATTTGCCCAGTTGATCCGCAAGGTTTCTTAACTATTAGCTTGCGGCGGGGCGCTGATCAGCGTCTTCGAGCTCACCACGGCGTGCCTAGATGATCAACGCCTGCTCCTGCATGGCGGCCAGGCGGGGCTGCATCGCCTCGGCGGTCTGCTGCAGCTGGGCCAGGTGGGGCTGGAGTCGCTTCTCGCCGTCGAGGAGCCGGCGCTGCAGCGACTGCGCGGTGTTACCGAACTGACGCAAGCGACCCGCCATCGACATCACCACGGCGATGAGGACGATGATCGCGACCAGGACGATGCCACCCGAGATCCACCAGAGCACCCACCGACCTTAAACCACCAGCTACGGGAGCGCCGGGATGGGCGCGTCGTACGCGGCGAGCGCGGCGCGCGCCGTGGCGGCCACCGACGCGACCAGCTCCGGCGGCGACACGACCGACACCTCGGCGCCCAGCCCGAGCACCATCCGCCGGGCCCAGTCCAGGTCGGAGGCGCGCAGCGAGACCGTCCAGTGCTCCCCCGGGCCCCGCACGACCTCCTCGCACGGGTACTGCTCGGTGATCCACCGCGCGCCCCGGCCCACCCGCAGCGTGACGAGCGGCAGGTCGGGCGTGGGCCGGAAGAGGGTGCCGGCGCGCGTGTCCGTCGGCTGCGCCTGCACCGGCACGCGGGCGGGCTCGTCCAGCTCGGTCGAGGCGTCGATCCGGTCGACCCGGAAGAGCCGCACCGCCTGCGCGCGGCGGCACCACGCCTCCAGGTAGGCCCAGCGGCCGACGACGAGGACGCGCATCGGGTCGACGACGCGTTCGGTCGTCTCGTCGCGGGTCGCGGTGTAGTACGTGATCCGCAGCGCGTGCCGCCGCTCGACGGCGCCGCGCAGCTCCTCGAGCCGGTCGGCGTTGCCGGGGAGACGGACCGCGACGGGCGCGTCGGCGAGGTCACCGGCGGCGTGCTCGATCTTCGCCAGGGCCCGGTGGACGCCGTCACGCTGAGCGACGCCCGGGGTCTCGGCGAGCATGCGGAGCGCCACGATGAGCGCGAGCGCCTCGTCGGGCGTCAGGCGTAGCGGCCGGTCGATGCCCGCGTCGTACGTGACGGTGACGCCGTCGCCGACGAACGCCATGTCGATCAGGTCGCCGGGGCCGTAGCCCGGCAGGCCGCACAGCCACAGCAGCTCGAGGTCGTCGCGGAGCTGCCGCTCGGTGATGTCGTGGTCCGACGCCGCCTCGGCGAGGGTGATCCCCGGCCTGGCCTGCAGGTACGGCACGAGGTTGAGCAGCCGGCCGAGCCGGTCCACGGAGGTCGTCATGCCGTCGCCTCCGCCGCGTCGCGCCTGAAACCCGTCACACCGCCACCTCGGTCCGGTCGGCGGGGGCGTCCACCTGCGGCCCCGCGGCGACGATCTCCTTGAGGCGCTTCACGACCTCGTCGCGCAGCGGCGGCGGATCGAGCACGACCACGTCGGCGCCGTACCCCACCAGCCAGCCGGCGAAGAAGTCGAGGTCGGCGTAGCGCAGCGTGAGGTGGTCGCCCTCCGGCGAGGGCACGCACGACTCCGCCCAGCGGCGCACGCCCGCGGCGCGCCCGGGCCGCACCAGGACGGTCGCCCGGCTGGTGCGCTCGACCGGGCCGCTCGTCTTCGCGACGTAGGCGATCAGGTCGACCTTCGGCGGCTCGTACGCGCCGCGCCGGCCCACCCTCCGGACCCCGGAGACGATCCGGGACAGCCGGAAGCACCGCTCCGCGCCGCGCTCCAGGTCGTGGCCGACGACATACCACCGGCCGCGCCAGCAGACGACGCCCCACGGCTGCAGCTTGCGGGCCCGGGCGGTGTCGCGCTCGGGCACGTGGTAGTCGAACGTGACCGCCTGCCGGTCGCGGACGGCGGCGGTGAGGGGCTCGAAGGCCGGGTCGACGGTGACGACCGCCTCGACGCCGAGCGTGGCGTGCGGGTCGACGTCGATGCCGCCGGCGCGCAGCTTCGCCAGGCCCGACGACGCGGCGGCGGCGAGGCCGGTCTGCTGCCACAGGCGCGCGGCGATGCCGACGGCCGCCGCCTCGTCGGGCGCCAGGGGGATGTCGGGCAGTGCGTACTCGCGGCGGGCGATGCGGTAGCCGGGCTCGTTGTCCCACACGGAGGGCGTGCCGATCTCCAGGGGCACGCCGAGCTCGCGCAGCTCGGCCTTGTCCCGCTCGAACTTGCGCTGGAACGCCTCGTGGTCGCGCTCGTCCTCCGGGTCGTGCTCGTAACCGGGCACGATGGAGGCGATCTGACCGGCGGTCAGGAAACGGCGTGTCGAGAGCAGGCAGATCACCAGATTGACCAGGCGCTCGGTTCGGGTCCGCGACACGCCAGCGAACCTACCAGCCCGATCGCCTGTGCGGCGTCGCCCACGCGGTGACGGTTCGTTACGTCACGACGCGGTCACGGCGCGCAGACACGGTAGGTTGTCCCGGTGATCCGCTGGCGCTGGGGGACGGTCGTCGCTCCCCGTACATCGTGGCACGGCAGCGTCGAGGTGGAGGTGGCCCTCGAGGCGCGCCGGCCGGACGATCCGGAGCGGGTCCGGGCCCTCGCCTACCCGGCCCTGGTGGGCACGCCGCGGGTCGGTGACCGGGTGCTGCTGAACGTCAACGCGCTCGCCCTGGGTCTCGGCACCGGTGGGTACGCGCTGATCGTCGCCGTCCCGGACCGGTTGCCGGACGACGTGGACGCCCCCGGCCACGTGGTCAAGGCGCGGTACACGCCGCTGCAGGCGGTCGTCCTCGCCGCCGACGAGGAGGCGTCCCCGCTCCGCCGCGCCCTGACCGACAACGCCGACATCTCCGGGATGCCGGTGGTGATCGCGGACCTGCACTCGGCGCTGCCCGCCATCCTCGCCGGCGTGCACGCGGACCGGCCCTCGGCGAGGGTCGCGTACGTGATGACCGACGGGGGCGCGCTGCCCGCCTGGTTCTCCCGCACCGTCGACGCCCTGCGCCCGCTGCTCGCCGGCACGGTCACCACCGGCCAGGCGTTCGGCGGCGACCTGGAGTCGACCAACGTGCACAGCGGCCTGCTCGCCGCCCGCCACGGGCTCGGCGCCGACCTGGCGATCGTCACGCAGGGCCCCGGCAACCTCGGCACCGGCACCTCGTGGGGCTTCTCCGGGGTCGCCGCGGGCGAGGCCGTCAACGCGGTCGCGGCGCTGGGCGGGCGGCCGGTCGCCGCGCCCCGCATCTCCGGCGCGGACCCCCGGCCCCGGCACCGCGGCGTGTCGCACCACAGCCTGACCGCGTTCGGGCGGGTCGCGCTCGCGCCGGCGGACCTCGTCGTGCCGTCGGACCTGGAAGCCGACCTTGCGCTGGTCGTACATGAGCAGCTGCGGCCGCTGTGTCCACCGCACCGCATCGTCACGCCCGTGGCGGAGGACCTGGAGCCCGCACTGCTGGCGCTGCCGGTGCGGCTGTCGACGATGGGTCGCCGGTACGAGGAGGACCGCGCCTACTTCCTCGCCGCGGCGGCGGCCGGACGGGCGGCGGCCGCGAGCCTGCGCTCAGGCCTTGGCGAGGGCGGCGTTGGCGACTGACTGCAGCTGGCTCAGGTGGTTGGCCTCCGGGGCGGCGGCGACGACCAGGTAGACGGCGACGATCGCCTTGCCGCGGCGGGCGAGCAGCGTCTTGGACTTGTCGCTGAGCGCGGCCTCGCCGACGCCGCCGACGGCCTCGAGGGACTTGATCGTCGTCCAGAGCTTCTGCGACTGGGCCGCGTCGGGGAACGTGAGCGCGACGATCGTGACCTGGTCGCCGCCGGCGTTGCCGAAGGGGCACATGCGGGCGCGCGCGTCGAGGCCGAGGCTCTGCACGGCCTGGCCGTACTGCGCGACCGCGGCGGCGCCGTCACCGGCGCTGGCCTGCACGGACAGCCCGGTCGCCTGCTGCACCTGGGCGGGGGTGACGAGCCCCTGGCAGCCGTCGGAGATGACCACCGGCGGCAGCGACGGCGACGGCAGGGGCAGCGCGGACGCCTCGCCGCTGGACGTCGGGACGACCGGGAGCGGGGTGCGGCGCTCGCCGTCGTCGGTGCAGCCCGCCAGCAGCAGGCCTCCGAGCAGGCACAGCGCGGCGGCGGCCGGCAGGGCTGCAGCCGGCCGCTTCACGAGTACACGACCAGGGCGGTCATGACGGCGATGATGAGCACCAGGGTGAGCGCCAGGACCCAGGTCGGGATGGCCGGGCCGTCGGTCCGGTTCCGCTCGATCTCCTCGCGGATGCGCTGCAGCCGGCGACCGTGGCGGTTGGACCGCGGCTTGTCCGGATTGTCGCTCGCCTTCGGCTTCAGGTGCTCCGAAGGGGCGGGCTGACCGGCGAGGTTGTCATCCATAGCGCCGGCCAGCCTAACCCAACGTTCACATGCTGGCGATCAGTCGGTCGACGCGCTCGTCGTAGGCCCGGAACGGGTCCTTGCACAGCACGGTGCGCTGCGCCTGGTCGTTGAGCTTCAGGTGGACCCAGTCGACGGTGAAGTCGCGCCGGCGCTCCTGCGCGTGCCGGATGAACTCGCCCCGCAGGCGCGCCCGCGTGGTCTGCGGCGGGGTCTCCTTCGCCTCGAAGATGTCCAGGTCGCTGGAGACGCGGTCGACCTTCCCGCGCCGCTCCAGCAGGCCGTAGAGGCCCCGGCCGCGACGCAGGTCGTGGTATGCCAGGTCCATCTGCGCCACCCGCGGGTGCGACAGCGGCAGGTCGTGCTTGGTCTGGTAGCGCTCGATCAGGCCGAGCTTGGTCACCCAGTCGATCTCGCGCTCGACACCCTTGAGGTTGCCGGTCTCGACCGCGTTGAGCACCCGCCCCCACAGCTCCATGACCCGCTTGGTCGCCGCGTCGGCGCCGCGCCGGTCGAGGAACTCGGTGGCCTTGTCGAAGTACTCCTGCTGGATCTCCAGCGCGCTGATCTCCTTGCCGCTGGCGAGCCGGACCCGGCGGCGGCCGGTGATGTCGTGGGACACCTCCCGGATGGCGCGGATCGGGTTCTCCAGCGAGAGGTCGCGCATGGCGACGCCGGCCTCGATCATCCGCAGCACGATGTCGGCGGTGCCGACCTTGAGCAGCGTGGTGACCTCGTTCATGTTCGAGTCGCCGACGATGACGTGCAGCCGCCGGTAGCGCTCGGCGTCGGCGTGCGGCTCGTCGCGGGTGTTGATGATCGGGCGGGACCGGGTGGTCGCCGAGGAGACGCCCTCCCAGATGTGCTCGGCGCGCTGCGACAGGCAGTACACGGCGCCGCGCGGGGTCTGCAGCACCTTGCCGGCGCCGCAGATGAGCTGGCGGGTGACCAGGAACGGGATCAGGATGTCGGCGAGACGTCCGAACTCGCCGTGCCGGCTGACCAGGTAGTTCTCGTGGCAGCCATACGAGTTGCCGGCGGAGTCGGTGTTGTTCTTGAACAGGTAGATCTCGCCCGCGATCCCCTCGTCGTGCAGGCGACGCTCGGCGTCGACCAGCAGGCCTTCGAGGATCCGCTCGCCGGCCCGGTCGTGGGTGACCAGGTCGGGCACCGAGTCACACTCGGGCGTCGCGTATTCCGGGTGGGAGCCGACATCCAGGTAGAGGCGCGCGCCGTTGCGCAGGAACACGTTGCTGGAACGGCCCCACGACACGACGCGCCGGAACAGATAGCGGGCGACCTCGTCAGGCGACAGGCGGCGCTGTCCCCGATAGGTGCACGTGACCCCGTATTCGGTCTCAAGGCCGAAAATTCGCCGGTCCATGTAGGAACATTAGCCGCCTGAGCGCCGATGTGACCCTATTGCGCCCGCAGACTTTGTATATACGCCTCGCAGGTGGCGAAATCCGGGAGCCGCCCCTCGGACCGCATCTCGGCGAACGACGGCGCCACGGCGTCCCTGGCGGACAGCTGCGGCTCGTCGACGGGCCAGACGATGCCGAGCTCCGGGTCGAGCGGGTGGATGCCGTGCTCCCCCGTCGGGTTGTACGTCTCCGAGCACAGGTAGGTGATCGTCGCGTCGTCGGTGAGCGCGCAGAACCCGTGCCCCAGGCCCTCGCTCAGGTAGAGGGCGCGGCGGTCGACGTCGTCGAGCTGCACGCCCTCCCACCGGCCGAATGTCGGAGATCCGACCCGGATGTCGACGACGACGTCCAGCACGGCTCCCCTGGTGCAGGTGACGTACTTGGCCTGCCCCGGCGGCACGTCGGCGAAGTGGATGCCGCGCACGACGCCCCGGCCGGAGACCGACACGTTGCCCTGCGCCAGCCGCAACGGGTGGCCGACCTCGGCGCTGAGCTGCTCGAACCGGTAGAACTCCAGGAACAGCCCGCGAGGATCGCCGTGCTGCACCGGGGTGATCTCCCAGGCACCGGCGATCGAAAGCTGACGGAACTTCACGTGTGCGGCCCCACCCGTCGCAGTGTCGAAGGCTTGCTCGGTCGGCTCATTGTGCGTGCGGCGGTCAGGCTTCCCAATCGAGCAAATGGATCAGGTAATCGCCGTAGCCACTCTTGCGCAACGGCTCCGCCAGTGCCCGCAGCTGTGCGTCGTCGATGAAGCCCGCACGCCACACGACCTCCTCGACGCAGCCGATTTTCAGGCCCTGCCGCTCCTCGATCACCCGGACGAACTCGGCCGCCTGGACCATCGTGTTGAACGTACCCGTATCCAGCCACGCCGTGCCGCGATCCAGGATTGCCACGTGCAATTCGTCGCGTTCGAGATACGCGGCGTTGACCGCGGTGATCTCCAGCTCGCCGCGGTCGCTGGGCTTGAGCTCCCGGGCGATCTGCACCACCCGGTTGTCGTAAAAGTACAGACCGGGCACCGCGTACCGCGACTTCGGGCGTGCTGGCTTCTCCTCGATCGACAGCACCTTGCCGTCGGCGTCGAACTCCACGACGCCGTAGTCCTGCGGGTTGGCCACCGGATAGGCGAACACCCGGCCGCCCTTGAGCTCGGCGTTGTCGGCGAGGCGCTGGCCCAGCAGCGCACCGTGGAAGATGTTGTCGCCGAGGACCAGCGCGACGGTGTCGTCGCCGATGAAGTCGGCGCCGATGATGAACGCCTGGGCGAGCCCTTCGGGGCGTGGTTGCACCGCGTAACTGATCTCGAGGCCCCACTGGGTGCCGTCGCCGAGCAGCCGCTGGAACTGATCCTGGTCCTCAGGGGTGGTGATGACGAGGATCTCGCGGACCCCGGCCATCACCAACGTGGTCAGCGGGTAGTAGATCATCGGTTTGTCGAAGACGGGCATGAGCTGCTTCGACACCGCTTTCGTCAGCGGCCAGAGGCGGGAGCCGGTGCCACCGGCGAGGATAATGCCACGCACTCGGCCACCTTACGGGTAGCCGATACCCTCGGTCGACTCAGTGTCCAGCCGAGTGCACTAGACTCCCGATCCCGTGAGAATCCTCGTCACCGGCGGTGCCGGGTTCATCGGCTCCCACTACGTCCGCACCCTCCTCGGAGGCGGTTACCCGGCGTATGCCGGCGCGGCCGTGACCGTGCTCGACAAGCTCACTTATTCCGGCAATCGGGACAATCTGGCACCCGTGGCCGGTTCGTTCGACTTCGTCGAGGGTGACATCTGCGACGCCGACCTGGTGGAGCAGCTCATGCCCGGCCACGACGCCGTCGTGCACTTCGCCGCGGAGTCGCACGTCGACCGGTCGATCCTCGGCGCCGGGCCGTTCGTGACGACCAACGTCATCGGCACCCAGGTCCTCCTCGACGCGGCGCGCCGGGCGGGCGTCGGCCGCTTCCTGCACGTCTCGACCGACGAGGTGTACGGGTCGATCGACGAGGGCTCGTGGACGGAGGAGTGGCCGCTGCAGCCGAACTCGCCGTACTCGGCCTCGAAGGCGGGCTCGGACCTGCTGGTGCTCGCCTACCACCGCACCCATGGCATGGAGGTCGTGGTCACCCGCTGCTCCAACAACTACGGCCACTACCAGTTCCCCGAAAAGGTCATCCCTCTTTTCGTCACCAATCTCATCGACGGCCAGCAGGTCCCGCTGTACGGTGACGGCGGCAACATCCGCGACTGGCTGCACGTGTCCGACCACTGCGCCGGCATCCAGCTCGCGCTGGAGAAGGGCCGCGCCGGCGAGGTGTACAACATCGGCGGCGGGCGCGAACTGACCAACAAGGAGCTGACCGAGGTGCTCCTCGAGGCGACCGGCCGGGACTGGTCCGCGGTGCGCCCGGTCGAGGACCGCAAGGGTCACGACCGGCGGTACTCGCTGAGCCACGAGAAGATCAGCAACGAGCTGGGCTACGCGCCGGCCGTCACGTTCGAGGACGGCATCGCGGCGACGGTGGCCTGGTACAAGGAGAACCGCTCCTGGTGGGAGCCCTTGAAGACGCGCGCGGCCCTGTGACCCGTTACCTGGTGACCGGCGCCGGCGGGATGCTCGGCCAGGACCTCCTGGCGGCGTTGGACGGCCGGGCGGTGACCGCGTTGAAGCGCGCCGACCTGGACATCACCGACCCGCACGCGGTCCACGCCCTGGTCGACGGCCACGACGTGGTGTTCAACGCGGCGGCCTGGACCGACGTGGACGGCGCGGAGAGCGCCTACGAGTCCGCGCTCGCCGTCAACGGCACGGGCGTGACGGTGCTCGCCCAGGCGTGCCGCGCCTTCGGCGCGCGGCTCGTGCACGTTTCGACCGACTACGTGTTCAACGGCGCCGGGACGTCGCCGTACGCCGAGGACGCCCCGACCGCGCCGCTGAACGCCTACGGGCGCAGCAAGCTCGTCGGCGAGACCAGCGTGCTGACGACCTTGCCGGACTCGGGGTACGTGGTGCGCACCGCCTGGCTCTACGGCGCGCAGGGCCGCAACTTCGTCAAGACGATGCTGCGCCTCGCCGCCACCCGCGACCACCTGGACGTGGTCGACGACCAGGTGGGCCAGCCGACCTGGTCGCGGGACCTGGCCCTCCGGCTCGTCGAGCTCGCCGACTCGGGCGCGCCGGCCGGGGTCTACCACGGCACGGCCTCGGGGCAGACCACGTGGCACGGGCTCGCGCAGGCGGTGTTCGAGCTGTGCGGGCTCGACCCCGCGAGGGTCCGCCGGACCACCAGCGCGGCCTACGTGACGCCGGCCGCGAGGCCCTCGTACAGCGTCCTCGGCCACGACCGGTGGGCCGCGGCGGGGATGGCGCCGATGCGGGACTGGCATACCATGCTGGCCGAGGCACTGCGCGAGCCCGCGTTCGCGGCCGGCGTGGTGCCCGGCAGTGGGGGTGCGGGGTGAAGCTCATCATCGTCACGGGGGTGACCGCCCTGGCGGTCCTCGCCTTCATGGTCGAGCTGCTGCGGCGGCGCCAGCTGCAGGAGAAGTACGCGATCCTCTGGCTGGCCGTCAGCATCGTGATCCTGCCGATGGCGTTCTTCCCGCCCATCATCAACAACGTGGCCGAGGCCCTCGGCATCAAGTCCGGGGTGAGCCTCGTGCTCTTCCTCGGCATCGTGTTCCTGCTCATGGTCACGGTGCACCTCAGCTGGGAGGTGAGCCGCCTGGAGGAGGAGACCCGGACCCTGGCCGAGGACCTGGCCCTGCTGCGCAGCGAGCTCGGCCGCCCGCGCGACTCGTCCTCCGTGCCGGCCCCCTCGTCCCCGTCCTCGGACCTTCCCGCTGGGGTCTCCGATGATCAACGGTAAGAAGGTCCTGATCATCGTCCCGGCCTGGAACGAGGCCGGCTCCATCGCCGACGTCGTCACCGAGGTCCGCGGCGAGCTGCCCGGCGTCGACATCATCGTGGTCGACGACGGCTCCTCCGACGACACCGCCCTGCGGGCCGCCTCGGCCGGCGCGATCGTGGCCCGGCTGCCGTTCAACCTGGGCGTCGGCGGCGCGATGCGCACCGGCTACCGGTATGCCCGCGACCACGGCTACGACGTCGCCATCCAGGTCGACGCCGACGGGCAGCACGACCCGCGGTACATCCCGAAGCTCGTCGACGCGCTCGACGAGCACGACCTGGTCATCGGCGCCCGGTTCGCGGGCGAGGGCGGCTACAGCGTCACCGGCCCGCGCAAGTGGGCGATGCGGATGCTCTCGGCGGTACTGTCCCGCCTGGCCCGCACGAAGCTCAGCGACACCACCTCGGGCCACCGGGCCTGCAACCGTAAGCTGATCGAGTTCTTCGCCCACTGGTACCCGGCGGAGTACCTGGGCGACACGATCGAGGTCCTCGTCCGGGTCGCCCGCTCCGGCTACCGGATCACCCAGATCCCGGTGGCTATGCGCCCCCGGATGGCGGGCACCCCCAGCGCCTCGCCGATGAAGTCCACGATCTACCTGGGGCGCGCGGGCATCGTGCTGCTCCTGGCCCTGATCCGCACCTGACGTCGTCGCGTCCCGGCCGCTCGTCCCTCCGGGCGGCCGGCTTCTCCTGCCGCCCGGTGTGATGCGGCCTGGTGTACTGCGCCGTGCTTGCTTGCGCTTGCTTGCTTGCTTGAGCTTGCTTGCTTGAGCTTGCTTGCTTGAGCTTGCTTGCTTGCTTGTGCCGGGCTTGCTCGCGCCACGTGCACCGCAGCCAGGTGTGCTCTGCTGGGTGTACTGCGGCCGGGTGTGCCGCTGCCGGGTTCTACGCGGCCGGTCGCAGCTGGGTCAGGGCGCGCAGCGCGTCGGTGAGCGAGATCGGCCGGTCGTTGACCTCGGTGGCCAGACACCATTCGACGTATTGCCGCATCAACGTGGACGGCTTCACGCCCTTGCTCTTCGCCACCGCGGCCAGGCGCTGCGCCACGTCCGACGGCAGCCGCATCGAGTAGACGGCCATGACCTCCGCGTCCGGCTTTGGCGGCAACGCCGGCGTCGGCGCCGCCCGGTCGAACGTGAACTCCCCGGCAGCCACCGCCGCCACCATGGCGTCCATCTGCTGCTCGCTGAGCGGATCGGTGCTCATGCTGCGCTCGCCTCCCACTTCTCGAACTCGGCGAGCTCGTCAGGGGTCATGTCCCGCGCTCCGAGAATCCCCCAGCTGAACTGGCCTTCCTGCTTCACCACGACGATCAGCGCCCGGCCCGCCTCGGTCCGCGCCCAGATGCTGAGCGCCGGAATCCCCAACGCGAACCCCGGCAGCGGCCGCCGCCGGTCGGCATTCAACGCCTGCAGCACCTCGACGTCGGTGATCCCGACCAGCGCCGCCAGCGTCGCCGGCCACCAGCGGTACGGCATGCCTCCAATGTACGACGCCCGTCAGACTTCCGTCCACGCCCCCACCCGGCTCCTGCCCGCCACGCCGTCACTTGATCGAAGGACAACCCTGGCCGCCCGAACGACCAGACCCATCCTTGGATCACCACCAGCGCGGCGACAACCCGGCACCACCAGTCGTGCAACGGCCCCTGGACAGCAAGAACGGCGCCGACAACTCACCCGCCGACACCACCTCGCGCCACCGCCCGAACCCGAACAGCGCGACGCGGCAGCCATCCCCACCAGGACGCCGGCCACCAACATGATCTAAGGACAACCCCGGCCGCCCGAACGACCAGATCCATCGTTGGATCACCACCAGCACGGCGACAACCAGCACCACCAGGCACGCGACGCCCCTCGGCAGCGAAAACGGCGCCGACAACTCACCCGCCGACACCACCTCGCGCCACCGCCCGAACCCGAACAGCGCGACGCGGCAGCCATCCCCACCGCCGCTTGACACAACCCTTCACAGATCGAATGGCGGATCGTGACCGAATCCCGCCATTCGGTCATGGCGCCGATGAGCACGGCCGCGGCGGCGTGCTTGCCCCGAAAAGACCACGCGCGGACCTCCTGGCCGCGGGGTGGTGTCCCGGCGGCGGGAGGCCCGCGCGGTGGTGCGGCTGGGCGTCGGTGGTCAGGAGGTGGGCTTGTCCGACTCCGGGGCGGGAGCGGGGCCGCTGGCGTTGTCGGCGGGGGTGCTCGGGGAGGCGGGCGGCTGGGGCTTGTCCTCCAGGCCCTCCTCGACCGACTCGGCCTTGGCCGAGTCATCCAGGATGGCGGTGAGGGCGAGGCCCGTCAGCCGGCGGAACGTGCGGCCCGGGCGGTTGCGGTCCAGGACGGCGACCTCGAGCTGGTTGGCCGCCAGCTTCCTCGGCTGGCCGCCCTCGCCGCCGACGCTGCCGAGACCCTCGACCGCCAGCTTCAGCGCCTCAGCGAGCGTCTGGTCGGGCCGCAGGCGGGTTTTCACGGCGCCGGAGATGGCGTCGGACTGGCCGCCCATGGTGACGAGGCCCGGCTCGTCCTGGACGGAGCCGTCGTACGTGATGCGGTAGAGCTCGTCCTCTTCGGCGGTGGCGCCCACCTCGGCGACGCAGATCTCGACCTCGTACGGCTTCTGCTCCTGGGTGAAGATGGCGCCGAGGGTGCGGGCGTAGGCGTTGGCGACCTGGCGGCCGGTGACGTCGCGGCGGCCGTACGAGTAGCCGTGCAGGTCGGCGAGCCGGACGCCGGCGGAGCGCAGGTTCTCGAACTCGGGGTAGCGGCCGACGGCGGCGAAGCCGATCTTGTCGTAGATCTCGCTGACCTTGTGCAGGGCGGTCGACAGGTTCTCCGCGACGAAGAGGACGCCGCCCTCGTAGCTGAGCACCACGACGCTGCGACCGCGCGCGATGCCTTTGCGCGCGTATTCCGAGCGGTCCCGCATGATCTGCTCGGGCGAGGCGTAGAACTGCATGGCCACGGGGCGGGTTCTCCTTCTGACGTGGGAGCTGGCTTACGTGGGGCTGGCTTGCGTGAGGGCGGTGGAGCGGGGGCTCAGACGCCCGGGTTGTCGGCGCGCTCGGCGATGACGGTCTCGGCGACCGCGCGGGTCTCCTCGTCGGTGAGGCGGTGAGTGCCCTCGACGGTGGCCGTCATGATGACCGGGAAGATGCCGCGCAGCAGGTCCGGGCCGCCGGTGGCGGTGTCGTCGTCGGCGGCGTCGTAGAGCGCCTCGACGGCGATCTTCACGGCCTCGGCGGTGGTGATGCCGGGCTTGTACCGCTTCTTCATCGACGACTTCGCGAACAGCGAACCCGAGCCGATCGAGTCGTAGCCGCGCTCCTCGTAGACGCCGCCGGCGACGTCGAAGCTGAAGATGCGGCCGGCCTTGTCGACGGACTTGGCGTCGACGTCGAACCCGGCGAACAGCGGCACCACGGCCAGGCCCTGCATCGCGGCGCCGAGGTTGTTGCGGACCATGGTGGCGAGGCGGTTGGCCTTGCCCTCCAGGGAGAGCATCGAGCTCTCGATCTTCTCGTAGTGCTCCAGCTCGACCTGGAACAGGCGCATCATCTCCAGGCCGAACCCGGCGGTGCCGGCCATGCCGACCAGCGAGTAGGCGTCGGCGGCGAAGACCTTCTCGATGTCGCGCTGGGCGATGAGGTTGCCCATCGTCGCGCGCCGGTCGCCGCCCATGAGCACGCCGTCGGCGCAGGTGATGGCGACGATCGTGGTCGCGTGCGCGCTGACGTCGGCGGCCATGCCGGGCGGCAGCGGCCGGCGACCCGGGAGCATCTCAGGTGCGACGGCCGACAGGAACTCGCTGAACGACGAGGTCCCCGCGGCGTGGAACGCGGCCGGCAGACGCCCAGAGTGGTCAAGACCCGTCGGCAACGGAGCTCCCTTCACAAGGATGATCGACTGTTGTTGACCAAACAATACGCCCGTCGGCCCGGATGCGTCCGGACCGACGGGGTCTTCTCAGTGACGGCTACTGGCCGCCCTTTTGCACGTATCCGCGGACGAACTCCTCGGCGTTCTCCTCGAGCACCGAGTCGATCTCGTCGAGAAGGTCGTCGACGTCCTCGCCCAGCTGCTCGACCCGCTCGGCTGTCTCAGGGTTGACCTCGGGCGCGGCGACGTCTTCTTCCTCGTCGCGCCGCGACTTACCGGATTGGGACTGCCCGCCCGTATCCCTCGTCGCCATGTCTCATCCTCCTCGGGGGACCACCAACAACCGCTGCATCGAACTTACCCGGAAGTGATCGCTTCGAGCAGATCCTTCGCGCTCGGGCATTTGTCGAACAGTGCACCAACGTGCTTCTTGGTCCCTCGTTCGGGCTCCATCATCGGCACCCGCACCAGCGACTCCCTGCCCACGTCGAAGATGACGGAGTCCCAGCTCGCGGCAACCACCTCAGCGGGGTATTTCGCCAGGCACCGGCCGCGGAAGTAGGCCCTGGTGTCGTCCGGCGGCTCGACGATCGCGCGCTGGATCTCGTCCTCGGTGAACAGCGTCTGCATCGACCCGCGGGCCACCAGCCGCTGGTAGAGGCCCTTCTCCGCGCGGACGTCGGAATACTGCAGGTCGACCAGCTGCAGCTTGTGCGACGACCAGCCCAGCGACTCGCGCTCGCGGTAGCCCTCCAGGAGGCGGAGCTTGGCGACCCAGTCGAGCTCGCCGGCGCACAGCATCGGGTCGCGGCCGAGCCGGTCCAGCACGTTCTCCCAGCGCTCGAGCACGTCGGCGGTCTGCTCGTCGACGTCGGACCCCTGCCGGGAGTCCACGTAGGCGCGGGCCCGCTCATAGAACGCCCACTGGATGTCCAGCGCGCTCAGCCGCCGGCCGTCGCGCATGCGGATCAGGTGCTTCAGCGACGGGTCGTGGCTGACCGCCTTGAGCTCGGTCACCGGGTCGGCGATGCCGAGGTCGCCCGACAGCACCTTGTCCTCGATCATGGCCAGGACGAGCGACGTCGTGCCGACCTTGAGGTAGGTGGAGATCTCCGACAGGTTGGCGTCGCCGATGATGACGTGCAGCCGCCGGTACTTGTCGGCGTCGGAGTGCGGCTCGTCGCGGGTGTTGATGATCGGCCGCTTCAGCGTGGTCTCCAGGCCGACCTCGACCTCGAAGAAGTCGGCCCGCTGGGAGATCTGGAAGCCGGGGCCGGACCCGTCCTGACCGATGCCGACCCGGCCCGCCCCGCACACGATCTGCCGGGTGACGAAGAACGGGGTGAGGTGCATGACGATGTCGGCGAACGGGGTCTGCCGCCGCATGAGGTAGTTCTCATGCGTGCCGTAGCTGGCGCCCTTGTTGTCGGTGTTGTTCTTGTACAGGTGGATCGGCAGCGTCCCCGGGATCGTGGCGGCGCGGCGGGACGCCTCGGCCATCACCCGCTCGCCGGCCTTGTCCCACAGCACGATGTCACGCGGGTTGGTGCACTCGGGCGTGGAGTATTCGGGGTGCGCGTGGTCCACGTAGAGCCGCGCACCATTGGTCAGTATCACGTTGGCCAGGCCGAGATCCTCGTCAGCGAGGGCCTCCGCCGGATCGTAGAGGGCACCCGAGTAGGTGAACCCGCGCGCGTCGCGCAGCGGGGACTCCTCCTCGTAGTCCCACCGGGCCCGCCCGCCCTTCGTGAGCTCGGGTCGTGCGCCATAAGCGTTGACCACCTGGGATGACGTCACCATCGGGTTTGCTCCCGGCTGGCCGGGCACCGACACGCCGTATTCGACCTCAGTGCCCATCACGCGCCGCACACTCATGCCCACAACCCTAGTCGCAAGGTACGACACTCTGCCTCCACCGCGGCGCGCCAGGTTTGCATGATGTCCGATTGTTGTGAAGCCGTCGCCGCCCGTAACATCCACGGATGCGAATCCGGGTCGCGTTCGAGGGTGCCGGCGAGGGTGAGGCGCCCCTGTCGTGGGGTCAGCGGGACATCTGGGCGTCGATGACCAGGTTCGGCGAGCAGCTGCCGCTCGGCGGGGTGACGCCCCTGCCGCCGGGCCGGACCGTCGGGGACGTCGCGGCCGAGCTGCGGTACCTCATGAGCCGCTACCAGGTGCTGCGCACGCGGCTGCGGTTCGGCGACGACGGGACGCCCCGGCAGCTCGTCGCGGCCGGCGGCACCGCCACCCTGGAGGTCCTCGACACGGACGGCGCCGCCGCCGATCCGCAGGCCGAGGCGGACCGGATGCTCCACCGGTTCCGCCGCGATCCGATCGACTTCACCAGCGACTGGCCGATCCGGATGGGCGTGGTGCGCCACGCCGGCCGCCTCACCCACCTGTGCGCCGTGATCTGGCACATCGCGATGGACCGCTCCGGTGCCGCGGTGATGCTGCGGGAGGTCGCCGCGAGGGTCCAGGAGCCGGTCGCCGGCATGCAGCCGCTCGAGCAGGCCGGCTGGCAGGCGTCGGAGGCCGGCGCCCGGCAGAGTCGCAGCGCGCTGCGGCACTGGGAGCGGGTCCTGCGCGCGATGCCGCCGCCGTGGCCCCGCTCCTCCCGGCGGCGGGAGCGGCCCCGGCACTGGAAGGGCCGCCTGGTCTCCCCCGCGATCCCCCTCGCCACGCGGGTCCTCGCGGAGCGGACCGGCGCCGACCCCTCCACCACGCTGCTCGCGGGGTTCGCGGTCGCCGTGCGCCGCTGCGCGGGCGTCGACCCGGTGCCGGTGCTGCTGGTGACCAGCAACCGCTTCCGGCCCGGGCTGGCGGACGTGGTCGCGCCGGTCGCCCAGCCGGGGCTGTGCCTCGTCGACGTCGCGGACGCCCCGTTCGAGCAGGTCGTGGCGGGTGCCCACCGGGCGGCGACGGCCGCCTACAAGCACGCGTACTACGACACGGCGTCGAAGGAGTCCCTGGTCGCGCGGGTCGCGGCGGAGCGCGGCCCGCAGTTCCGGGTCGACTTCCACCTCAACGACCGCCGCGGACCCGTCCCGCCGTCGCCGGGGCGGGGCTCGCTCCGGGAGGCGGTGGCTCGCCGGACCCTCGACTGGGCGCCGCTCAAGGACACCCCGTCGAGCCGGCTGTTCGTGCACGCCGACGACGACGGCCCGGCCACCGCGCTCACCTGCTACGCCGACACCCACCACCTCTCGTTGGCGGAGGCGTCCACGGTACTGACGACGCTCGAGATCGTCCTGACCGACGCCGCACTACACGCCACCGGCTGACCTGCGGTTGTCCGCGGCCGGGACGGTCGCGTCGCGGCCTCGGCCGGGTGGGGCGCAGGCGCCCCGGCCGGGGGGGCGCGACCGCAAGGTCGCGTCGCCGCAACTGCACGCGGGGGTGGCAGGGAGGGCCTTCAGGGCCCGTCGGTTCGCCTGGTCCGGCCCGATGAGCTTCGCCCTGTCGGCACACCAGGCGCTGACGGCCGCGGCGGTCGTGCCCGCGACGGACCGGAGCCATGACGTTCCGGCTCTTCCGCTCTTCCCGGCGCTCCGGCCGATGCGAAAGCGGGCGGCGCCTCTGCCGAGGTCGCCGCCCGCCCGTGTCGCGGTGTTACAGATATTGGCCGGTGTTGGTCGCGGTCTCTATGGACCGGCCGGCCTCCGCGCCCTTGCCGCCGGAGACGAGCGTGCGGATGTACACGATCCGCTCGCCCTTCTTGCCGGAGATGCGGGCCCAGTCGTCGGGGTTGGTGGTGTTGGGAAGGTCCTCGTTCTCGCGGAACTCGTCAACGCAGGAGTCGAGCAGGTGCTGGAGGCGCATGCCCTTCTGGCCGTTGCTGAGGAAGTCCTTGATCGCCATCTTCTTGGCCCGGTCGACGATGTTCTGGATCATCGCGCCGGAGTTGAAGTCCTTGAAGTACAGGACCTCCTTGTCGCCGTTGGCGTAGGTCACCTCGAGGAACCGGTTCTCCTCGGTCTCGGAGTACATCCGCAGGACCACCGCGTCGATCATCGCCGCGACGGTCGCCTCGGCCGAGTTGTCGTGCTCGGCGATGTCGTCCTTGTGCAGCGGGACGGTGGTGAGGATGTACTTGGAGAAGATGTCCTTGGCCGCCTCGGCGTCCGGTCGCTCGATCTTGATCTTCACATCGAGCCGGCCGGGGCGCAGGATCGCCGGGTCGATCATGTCTTCCCGGTTGGATGCGCCGATGACGATGACGTTTTCCAGGCCCTCGACGCCGTCGATCTCGCTCAGCAGCTGAGGCACGATCGTGTTCTCGACGTCGGAGGAGACGCCCGAGCCACGGGTGCGGAACACCGAGTCCATCTCGTCGAAGAACACGATGACCGGGGTGCCCTCGCTCGCCTTCTCACGGGCGCGCTGGAAGATCAGCCGGATGTGCCGCTCGGTCTCGCCGACATACTTGTTGAGCAGCTCGGGACCCTTGATGTTGAGGAAGTAGCTGGTCCTGCGCTCCTCGCCACGCCGCTCGGCGATCTTCTTCGCCAGCGAGTTGGCGACCGCCTTGGCGATCAGCGTCTTGCCACAGCCGGGAGGGCCATAGAGCAGGACGCCTTTCGGCGGGCGCAACAGGTGCTCGCGGAACAGCTCCGCGTGCAGGAACGGCAGCTCCACGGCGTCGCGGATCTGCTCGATCTGCGAGAAGAGGCCGCCGATGTCGGTGTAGTCGACGTCGGGCACCTCCTCCAGCACCAGCTCCTCGACCTCGCTCTTCGGGATCCGCTCGTACGCGTACGCCGAGCGGGGCTCGATCATGAGCGAGTCGCCGGCGCGCAACGGCGCTTCGGCGAGCGTGTCGGCCAGGTGGACGATCCGCTCCTCGTCGGCGTGCGAGATGACGAGAGCGCGGTCACCACCTTCCAGGATCTCCTTCAACATGACGACCTCGCCGGCCCGCTCGAACCCGAGCGCGTCGACGATGTTCAGGGCGTCGTTGAGCAGGACCTCCTGGCCTCGACGCAGCTCCTCGACCTCGATGGTCGGGGACACTGCCACGCGCAGCTTGCGCCCACCGGTGAAGACGTCAACGGAACCGTCTTCGTGGCGGGCGAGGAAGACGCCGTAACCGCTCGGCGGCTGTGCCAGGCGGTCAACCTCCTCCTTCAGCGTCACGATCTGGGCACGGGCCTCCTTGAGGGTGGCCACGAGCCGCTCGTTGTTTTCGGTCAGCCGGGCAATCTGCGCCTGCGCTGCGGCGAGCCGCTCCTCGAGCTGTCGCACGTGTCGCGGGGTCTCCGTCAGCTTGCGCCGCACCAGGGCGAGTTCCTCCTGGAGGAAAGCGACCTGCGTGGAGAGATCGTGGGCGTCCTTCTCCCATCGTGCGGCGCGCGTCTCCGCGTCGTCGCTGCGTGCCACGTCCCACCTCCCCGGGGGCTTTGAACGTTGTGCTCTAACACTAACTGTTGTTCGCCGGTCTGGGCCCCTTCGAACCCGTGCGCCACAGGGCTTTTACAAATCGTGCGGCCTGGAAGCACTTTCCACCAGCCCTGTAATCTTGCGGCGTGAGCGCTCTTGAGGTGTGGGTCGATCAGGACCTGTGCACTGGTGACGGCCTGTGCGTGCAGTACGCCCCCGAGGTCTTCGAGTTCGACGTCGATGGCCTGGCCTACGTGAAGGGGACCGACGGCGAGCTGCGACTGGCCCCCGGCAGCCGCGTTGACGTGCCCGAACACCTCCGGCTCGAGGTCATCGACGCGGCCAAGGAGTGCCCCGGCGACTGCATCCACGTGCACCGGGCGTCCGACGACGTGCCCGTCGCCGGACCCAACGCCGACTGATTCCTCACAGCATCGGTTTGCCCACGAGAGAAGAGACGAGCCGGGCAAACTCCTCCAAACGGGCGATCTGTCCCGCGCCGCCGTCGTCGAGGGTCTTGCCGAAGCGCAGCGCGTCGTGCCGGATCACGGAGCCCGCCTCTTCGGCGGCGACGTTCGCCTCGTCGAGTGAGGTCAGCAGCAGGTAGACGTCGACGCTGTCCACCCGCGCGTGCCCGTTGGGGTTGCGGCTGAGCCGGCGCCGGCAGCCGACCTCGGTCACCGCCGAGAGCGCCACCACCCGCAGCGACGACGTCATCGAGCCCGGTGGCGCCTCCTCGGGCGGGATGTCCTCGCCGTGCCACAGGATGAGCCGGGTGCCGTCGCAGACGACGACCTCCTGCCATACCCCGTTGACGTCGTTGACGAACCGCTCGAGCGTGAAACCGAGCACACTCTGCCCGCGCAGGACCCCGGCCATCGCGTCGAGCGCGATGTCCGGATCCCGCAGGTATGCCCTGGCCGCTGACTCGAGGTCCGGATAGGGCGACCAGTCCGGAAATACGGCAGGTAGGTCACTGAAGCTCGGACGGCTCATCCTTTGCCTCCTCCTCCCGTGCGACCGCGGCGGCTGCCAACCGCCGCGCCGCGTACGCTTCGGCGCCCTTGCTCGGCTTGCGGCGCCGCGGCGGCGCCGTCACCCCCGGCGCCAGCTTCCGGGCACTGACGAGGAACGCGGTGTGCGCGATCATCCTGTGATCGGGGCGCACCGCGAGCCCCTCGACGTGCCAGTCACGCACCAGGCTCTCCCAGGCCCGGGGCTCCGTGTAGCCACCGTCCTCGCGCAACGCCTCCACCAGCTCGGACAGCTGTGGCGTGGTCGCCACATAGCCGATGAACACCCCGCCCGGGATCAGCGCCCGCGACACGAGCGGCAAGATCTCCCACGGGGTCAGCATGTCTAGGATTATCCGATCAAAACCGACATCTTCGCAGCCTGCTACGTCACCTACCCGCAAGGTCCACCCCTGTACGGGGCCGCCGAGGAAGGCCTCGACGTTGCGCCGGGCGATGGCCGCGAAGTCCTCGCGCATCTCGTAGCTCGTCACCGTGCCCGTCGGGCCGACCGCCCTGAGCAGCGAGCACGTCAGCGCGCCCGACCCGGCGCCGGCCTCCAGGACCCGCGCGCCGGGGAAGATGTCACCCATCGCGCAGATCTGCGCGGCGTCCTTCGGGTAGATGACCTGGGCGCCGCGGGGCATGGACAGCACGTAGTCCGACAGCAGCGGCCGCAGCGCGAGGTACGCCGTGCCGCCGGCGGACGTCACGACGCTGCCGTCGGGCGCGCCGATCAGGTCGTCGTGCGGCAGGGCGCCCCGGTGGGTGTGGAACTCCTTGCCCGGCTCGAGCACGATCGTGTGCATCCGCCCCTTCGGGTCGGTCAACTGGACCCGGTCACCCGGCTGGAAGGGTCCCCTGCGGGTGGTTGGGAGGTCGAGGGACACAGTCACGTGCGATTCCTTCTGCTGGTGGGCCTGCTGGTGGATCTGCGCGTTTCGAGCAGCGAGAGCAGCTCGGCGCCGCGGAGGACGCCGTGCACATCCTCACCCGAGACCACCAGGTAGTCGCCGCCCGGGTCGTCACGGATGGCGTGGAGCAGGTCCGTGCCCCGCAGATCCCCTGCCAGGACGTGGTGCTCGTCGATCCGGCGGGTGACGTCACCGATCGGCACCCACGGCCGGCGCTCCGCCGGGACCGCCCGCGCGGACGCGCCGTGCACGAACCCGAGCATCGCCCCGGCCCCGTCCACGACGGCCAGGTGCTGGCCGCCGTTCTGCTGGGCGATCCGCTCCGCCTCCGCCAGCGGCGTGGCCGCGGCGACGGGGATCACCGGCCTGGCCAGCTCCCGCGCGTTGAACGGCGGCAGGCTGGACGCCACCCGCCCGTGCCGGATCGCCTGACCGGCGCCGACCCACATGGTGATGCTGACCAGCAGCGTGAAGAGCAGGCCGAAGACCCGGTCGAGGACGCCCTGGGAGTACAGCACGACCACGGTGGCGGCGGTGGCGACCGCGACGAGCCGCCCCGACCAGCCGGCGACCCGCCGGCCGAGATTCGGGTCCCCGCTGATCTTCCAGACCAGGGCCTGCAGCGCCCGCCCGCCGTCCAGGGGCAGCCCGGGCAGCGCGTTGAACACGGCCACCACGATGTTGCTCAACGCCAGCTGGAACGCGAACGTCTCGGCGAGGCTGTGCGCCGGCAGCACCAGCGCGACGGCGCCCGCCAGCAGCCCCAGCAGCAGCGACACGGCCGGCCCGGCGAGCGACACGAACAGCTCCACGCCCGGGCGCGGCGCCTCCCGCTCCATCTCCGTGTAGCCGCCGAGCATCTCCAGCGTGATGCCGCTCACACCGATCCCGCTGTGCCGGCTCGTCACCGCGTGGCCGAGCTCGTGCAGCAGCACCGACACCAGCAGGCACACCACGAACCCGAACCCCAGCACGAATCCCGTGGTCATCGGCAGCGCCCGCTGCGACGACAGGAACTGGCTATACGTCAGCGTGATCAGCGCGGCGAGCAGCAACCAGGACGGGGCGAGGTAGATCGGGACGCCGAACAGCCGACCCAGCGGGATCCCGGAGCCGCGCTCCGGCGGCCGGGTCCGGGCAGCCGACGACGTCGGCGCGGGTGCCGAGCGGTAGTCGTCCATCGCCCATGATGCTACGTGTAGTCCGCGCCGAGGGGTCGGTCCGAGAAAACTGTCGTACCCGTGGCCTAACCTTCCACGCATGACGGAGACCATCACCACCCTGCCTACGTTGTCGCCGTCGCGCGCCGCGGACTTCAAGACCTGTCCATTGCTGTACCGGTTCCGCAGCATCGACCGGCTGCCCGAGCGCCCCACGCCCGACCAGATGCGAGGCACGCTCGTGCACGCCGTGCTGGAGGCGCTGTTCGACGAGCCGACCGGCACCCGCACCCCCGAGCGGGCCGCCGCCCTCGTCGAGCCGCAGTGGCAGCGTCTCGTGGAGTCCGAGGAGGGCCTCGCCGACCTGTTCGCCGACACGGAGGCGTTCCTGGAGTCCAGCCGCGAGCTGCTCGGCGGCTACTTCGCCGTCGAGGACCCCAACCGGCTGGAGCCCGCGGAGCGGGAGGCGTTCGTCCAGGCGGAGGTCGACGGCAAGCTCGTCATCCGCGGCTACATCGACCGCCTCGACGTCTCCCCCGCCGGCGACCTCCGCGTCGTGGACTACAAGACCGGTGGCGCGCCCCGCGAGGCCTTCGAGGCACGCGCCATGTTCCAGCTGAAGTTCTACGCGCTGGTCCTGTGGCGGACCCGGGGTGTGGTGCCCCGTGTCTTACGCCTCATGTACCTGAAGGACCGCGAGGTCTGCGACTTCTCCCCGGACGCCGACGAGCTGGCCCGGTTCGAGCGGACGCTGCTGGCCCTGTGGCAGGCGATCGAGCGCGCGACCGCTGACCGCGACTTCAGGGCCCAGCCGAGCCGGCTGTGCGGCTGGTGCGCCCACCAGGCGCTGTGCCCGGCGTATGGCGGGACGCCGCCGCCGTTCCCCGAGCCGGCGGCGGCCGCCGCCCTGCCGTTGTCGACGGAGGAGGAGCCCGCGGCTGGCCGGGACGAGTGACCCTCGCCGCTGTTCCCGGTCCGGTCCGGCCCGGCCAGGCGCGGGGCGGGGCGGGAACGGTGCGGTGTGTCGCTCGGCTCGTCCGGGACCGGCACGGTGCGGATGGCACGCGACCGGATCGGGACCGACGCGGTGCCGGCGGCGGTGTCCAATCGCCGCGCGACGCACCGGTGGGCCGCTCCGCCCAGGCCCGGCGCGGCCAGAGCCGTCCGGTGACGGATGGCGTCCAGCGCGGTGACGCGGTGAGTCCGGCGCGGCCTCAGGTCCTTCGTAGGCCCGGAGGCGGCCCGGCCAGGGTGCGGCATGACTGGGCCCAGACAGGCCTGGTGCGGATGCAGCGCGGGCACGACGCGGGCCGGGCACGACGCGGGCTGGCCTGGGTAAGCGCGGATGCGGCACGGTACGGCGCCTTCGAACCGAAGCGTCCCACCGCTGTCGTGGACCGGTCGCGTCCGGTGCGTACGGTGCGGGCACGGTGCGGACCAGGTTGCGAGGCGGGCCGGCCCAGGTACGCTCCCGGCGCGGATGCGGCACAGCACGGCGCCTTCGAACCGAAGCGCCCACCGCTGTCGTGGACCGGTCGCGTCCGGTGCGTACGGCACGGGCACGGTGCGGACCAGGTTGCGAGGCGGGCCGGCCCAGGTAGCCCCCGGCGCGGAGGCGGCTCGGTACGGCATCATCCGGGCCCGGTCGAGCCGGCCTTGTCGCAGGTGCTCGCCAGGGATCACGCGGCGAGTTCGCACCATCGTGTCCGCCGCCGTCGTGGATCGGTCGCGGCCGGTGCATGTGTTATCCGAGCCGCGGCTCGGTCGCGGGCCAGATGATGGCGGACCCGCCGGCCGGCGGTTCGGCAAGGGTCGAGGACACGGTCGGGCGTGTCGCGCACAGGACCTGTGGCGTTCCGCGGATTCTCGCGAACCGGACCGCCCAGGCCGCGGAGCGGCGGCCCGGTTCGGCGAATGTGGCCGACGTCGCACGCGCCGAGCCAGCGAGATGCCCGAGTCGCCGGGTCCCGCACGCCTTGCCGGTGCGGTAGAGCGAGATAGGCCGACATCGGGCCCGGCCGTTCGCCGACTCGTTGGATCTGCCTCGAGTCGCCGGGTCCGGGCCGCGGCGCGCTTGATCGAAGGACGGTCCGGGTCGCCGGCACGACCAGGTCCGTCCTTTGATCACCACGGCGGCGAACATCGCGACATCGCGAGCGCTGGAGGCGGTCTTCGCACCGGTCCGGCGGCGCGGGGTGAGCGGCGTCTCATCCTCAAGCAGGAGGCGAGAGTCGGACGCGGTGACGAATTCAAGGAGGGTTGGAGCCGATAGCGTACGAAGGGTGCTGAAGCGCGTGCTGAGCCGCAGAGCGGACCCGTTGGTGCAGGACATCGCCCTCGCGGTCGTGCTCGCCGTGGTCAGCGGGACCTCGACGGCGGTCGCGCAGCAGGCGTTCAGGCCCGGCGACCTGGTCCTGCAGCTGGCGTTCGACACGATCGGGTTGCTGGCGGTGGCGGTGCGGCGGCGGTGGCTGTGGGGGGCGCTGTGGTTCACGGCGGCGCACACCGTGGTGCCGTTCGTCGGGGTGCTGCCGGTGACGTACGGCGGGTTCCCCGTGATCGTCCTCACGTACACCGCGGCGGCGTATCTGCCGTTGAAGCGGGCGATCGCGGCCGGGTTGCTGATCTGGGTGCCGGGGATGGTGCTGGCGACGGTGCTGGGGCGCACCGACGACGAGCCGCTGGTGCTGACGCCGCTGATCTTCCTGCTGTTCAACGCGATGAGCGCGCTGGTGTGCTTCACGGTCGGGCGGATGATGGCGACCCGCCGGGCGTATGTGGCGGCGCTGGAGGACCGGGCCAGGACGGCGGAGACGAGCCAGCGGGCGCTGACGGAGCAGGCGGTGGCCGACGAGCGGCGGCGGATCGCGCGGGAGCTGCACGACGTGGTGGCGCACCACGTGAGCGTGATGGGGGTGCTCGCCACCGGGTCGCGGCGGATGCTGCGGCGGGACCCGAGCGCCGCGGACGAGGCCCTCGCGACGATCGAGGAGACGGGCAGGACCGCGTTACGGGAGATGCGGCGGCTGCTGACGGTGCTGCGCACGGAGGCGGAGCCGGCCGGTGAGCTGGCGCCGCAGCCGGGGCTCGCCGGCGTGGAGGGGCTCGTGGAGCAGATCCGGGAGGCGGGCCTGCAGGCGGTGCTGAAGGTGGATGGCGTGCCGGGGCAGCTGGACCCGGGCATCGCGCTGACGATCTACCGGATCGTGCAGGAGGCGCTGACGAACGCGTTGAAGCACGCCGGCGCGGCGACGGTCGAGGTGAGGATGGTGTTCAGCCGCACCGACGTGGTCGTGGAGGTGTGCGACACCGGACGCGGGCCGCAGCTGGGCACGGCCGCGATCGGGCACGGACTGCTGGGCATGCGGGAGCGGGTCATGTTGTACGGGGGGACGCTGCGCACCGGGCCGCGGCCCGGCGGGGGTTACCGTGTGCACGCGAGGATCCCCATCGAACAGCATGCGGACAGCGTGGAACGACAGCCCGCATAGGAAAGGCGCAGAGCTTGAACGAGAGGCCTATCCGGCTGCTGCTCGTGGACGACCAGCCGCTGCTGCGCACCGGGTTCAGGATGGTGCTCGGCGGCGAGACGGACCTCGACATCGTCGCGGAGGCGGGTGACGGGGTCGAGGCGATCGAGCTGGCCCGGCGGCTGCTGCCCGACGTGGTGCTGATGGACATCCGGATGCCGCGCATGGACGGCGTGGCGGCGACACGCGCGATCGTCGAGGCGAAGCTGCCCGTACGCGTGCTGATCCTGACGACGTTCGACCTGGACGAGTACGTGGTGGGTGCGTTGCGGGCCGGCGCGAGCGGCTTCCTGGCGAAGGACGTGCCGGCCGACGACCTGGTCACCGCGATCCGGACGGTGGCGGCCGGTGAGGCGGTCGTCGCGCCACGGATCCTGAAGCGGCTGCTGGACAAGTTCGCCGACGCGCTGCCGGACCCGGACGCGGCGCCGCCGCGGGACCTGCGGGTGCTGACGGACCGGGAGCGGGAGGTCCTGGTGCAGCTGGCGCGGGGGCTGTCCAACTCGGAGATCGCCAGGGCGCTGTCGGTGAGCGAGACGACGGTGAAGACCCACGTCGGGCACGTGCTGACGAAGCTCGGCCTCCGCGACCGGGTGCAGGCGGTCGTCCTCGCGTACGAGACCGGCCTCGTCCGCCCAGGCTCATAGGCCTCCTTCCCAAGGAGTACCCCCGACCGGCACCCCGGGAGGACGGCACACCCACGATCACCCCGTAGCGTGAGGACATTCACGAAACCAGAGGGGGATCGAGCGTGACCACGACAGTCACGACCGGGCAGGCGGTCGCCGCCCGCGCGGTGGACGTGTGGAAGGTGTACGGCAGCGGCGAGGCCCAGGTCATCGCGCTGCACGGGGTGAGCGTCGAGTTGGAGCGCGGGCAGTTCACCGCGATCATGGGCCCGTCCGGGTCCGGCAAGTCGACGTTGATGCACACGCTCGCCGGGCTCGACTCGGTGACGCGCGGTGAGATCTTCGTCGGTGACACCCGGCTCACGGGCATGTCCGACGGGGACCTGACGAACCTGCGCAGGACCAAGGTCGGGTTCATCTTCCAGCAGTTCAACCTGCTGCCGACGCTGACGGCGGAGGAGAACATCCTGCTGCCGCTGTCGATCGCGGGCCGCAAGGCCGACCCGAAGTGGTATGAGACGGTGATCGAGACGGTGGGGCTGCGGGACCGGCTCAAGCACCGGCCGAGCCAGCTGTCCGGCGGCCAGCAGCAGCGGGTCGCGTGCGCGCGGGCGCTCGTGTCGCGGCCGGAGGTCATCTTCGCCGACGAGCCGACCGGCAACCTCGACTCGCGGTCGGGGGCGGAGGTGCTGTCGTTCCTGCGCAACTCGGTGCGCGAGTTCGGGCAGACGATCGTCATGGTGACCCACGACCCGAACGCGGCCTCCTACGCCGACCGGGTCATCTTCCTCGCCGACGGCCGGGTCGTCGACGAGCTGCGCTCCCCGAGCGCCGACGCGGTGCTGGACAAGCTCAAGGGCCTGGACGCCAAGGTCGAGAGCGTCACCGACGCGCCGCAGGCGGGCTGAGGCGTGCTGCGCGCGACGCTCAAGAGCCTGCTGGCGCGCAAGCTCCGGCTGATCCTGTCGACCCTCGCCGTGGTGCTGTCGGTCATGTTCGTGTCGGGGTCGCTGGTGCTCACCGACACACTGGGCCGCACGTTCGACAACGTGTTCTCCAACATCTACAGCTACACCGACGTGCAGGTGACGGCGAAGTCGGCGACGGCCGACGAGGCGTCCGGCAACAGCCAGGCGATCCTGCCGATCCCGGCCGCCGACGTGGCGCGGGTCCAGAAGGTCGACGGGGTGCGCTCGGCGACAGGGCAGGTGTTCGTCACCGGCGCCCGCGTCATCGGCAAGAACGGCAAGGTGGTCATCAGCCAGTCCGGGCAGTTCGGCGGCAGCTGGACCGGCGAGGACGAGCTGACGAAGCTGATCGCCGGCCGCGCGCCGGCGGCCGCGGACGAGATCGTCATCAACAACGGGCTGGCGAAGACGGCGAAGTTCGCCGTCGGCGACTCCGTCGACGTCATCGCCCGCGCCGAGGCCCGCAAGACCTACAAGATCGCCGGGATCATGCAGTACGCGGGCGGCCGCGACTCGATGGCCGGCGAGACGACGGTGCTGTTCACCGAGGCGACAGCGCAGCAGGTGATGCTCGGCGAGCCGGGCGTGTTCAACGTCATCGACGTCAAGGGCAAGGATGGCGTCACCGACAACCAGCTGCGCGACAACCTCAAGGCGGCGCTCGGCCCCACGTTCACGGTGCAGACCGGCGAGGAGCTGTCGAAGGCGTCCAGTGAGGCGATCCGGGGGCTGCTGAAGTACTTCAACTACTTCTTCCTCGGGTTCGGCACGATCGCGCTGCTCGTCGGCGTGTTCCTGATCCTCAACACGTTCTCGATCATCGTGTCGCAGCGCACCCGGGAGCTGGCGCTGCTGCGGGCGATGGGCGCGAGCCGCTGGCAGATCATCCGGTCGGTGCTACTGGAGGCGCTGCTCATCGGCGTCGTCGGGTCGCTGTTCGGATTCCTGGTCGGCATGGGGCTCGGCGCGCTCGGGGCGACCGCGTTCACCGCCCTGGCCGGCATGGACTCCGCCGGCCTGGGGCTGCCGGTGGCCGCGATCGTGACGTCGTTCACGATCGGCATCCTGGTCACGATGATCTCGGCGGTGCTGCCGGCGATCAAGGCGGCCCGGGTCGCGCCGATCGCGGCGATGCGGGACGCCGCGACCACGGACAAGCCGCTGACCGGCATCACCATCGCCGGTGGCCTCGTCACCGCGGTCGGCGTCGGCTCGCTGTCGTGGGGCCTGGCCGGCGCCGGCGACGCGACGCTGCTGCTGGTGTTCGGCGGGGTGCTGCTGACACTGATCGGCGTGGCGCTGCTCGCGCCGATCATCAGCCGGCCGCTGGTCGCCGGGCTCGGCGCGGTGTTCTCCTTCTCGGTGCCGGGCAGGCTGGGGCGGCGCAACTCGTCGCGCAACCCGCGACGCACCGCGATCACGGCCGGCGCGGTCATGATCGGCATCGCGATCATCACGATGATCTCGACGATCTTCTCGTCGCTGTCGACGGCGATCGGCGAGTCGGTGGAGAAGGACCTGCAGGCCGACCTGGTCGTCTACGGGCAGCAGACGTCAGACGTGCCGCCGGTCATCCAGCCCGACGAGCTCAAGCAGATCAAGGCGCTGCCGCAGGCGCAGACGGTCGCCTCGGTGACCTACGACGGGGTGCAGCTCAACGGCAAGCAGGACTTCGTGTTCGCCTACGACGACTCGGCGGCCGCGATCACCGTGCTGAAGCTGCACCCGGTCGCGGGCCGGATCGACCACCTCGCCAGCGGCGAGTTCACGACCGACGAGAAGACCGCGAAGGACCGCAAGTACACGGTCGGCACCACCGTCACGGTGACGTTCTCGAAGGGGCAGACGAAGACGCTGACGCTGGTCGGGATCAGCAACTCGACCACGAACGGCAACGGCGTCGTCATCTCCGACGCCGACGCGCAGGCCGGGTTCGCGTTCCCGCAGCCGATCCAGGCGATGGTGAAGGTGAAGGACGGGGTCGCGGTCACCGACGCGAAGGCCGCGATCGAAGGGGTGCTGAAGAACAACCCCGAGGTCAGCGTCCAGACGAAGGACGAGCTCGTCGGCTCCAGCCGGCAGCAGTTCGACGTGGCGCTGATCATCGTGCAGGTGCTGCTGTTCATCGCGCTGGGCATCTCGGTGCTCGGGGTCATCAACACGCTGCTGCTGTCGGTGATCGAGCGGACCAGGGAGCTGGGGATGCTGCGGGCGATCGGCCTGCGGCGCAGCCAGACGTGGTCGATGGTGACGATCGAGTCCGTGGTGATCACACTGTTCGGCACGGTGCTCGGGCTCGTCGTCGGGGCCGGGCTCGGCGCGGCGACGGTCACCGCCCTCAAGTCGGTGATCGGCTTCGGCGCGGTCACGCTGCCCTGGGGGTACATGATCGCCTACATCATCGGGGCACTCGTCATCGGCGCGGTCGCCGGCCTGATCCCCGCGATCCGGGCGGTGCGCCTCAACGTGCTCAACGCCATCGCTTACGAATAGGCACCAGCGCTGACAAAAGGCCGGTCGGGGGTCTCCCCCGACCGGCTTTCCGCTTTTCCGGAGCCCTTTCTGTGAAGGCTGAGAATGGCGGGCTAGGGGATGACCCTGATTTCCACTCCGGGCCAAACCCCCGTCCAAAACCGGTGGTCGGGTCGCCCTGCGGGCGGACGAGACGAGCCGGAACCGCCCCGAGGATGAAGGCACACCATTCACCAGGGGGAATCATGACTGCATCGGTTGCGACACGCACCGAGGTGGCCGCGAAGGCGGTCGACGTCTGGAAGGTCTACGGCACGGGCGAGGCGCAGGTCAACGCGCTCGGCGGCGTTTCCGTGGAGCTCGAGAAGGGCCGGTTCACCGCGATCATGGGCCCGTCGGGCTCGGGCAAGTCGACGCTCATGCACTGCCTGGCCGGGCTGGACGCCGTGTCGCGCGGTGAGGTCTACATCGGCGACTCGAAGATCACCGGCCTGTCGGACCGGGGCCTGACGAACCTGCGCCGCACCAAGGTCGGGTTCATCTTCCAGCAGTTCAACCTGCTGCCGACGCTGACCGCCGAGGAGAACATCCTGCTGCCGCTGTCGATCGCGGGCAGGAAGCCCGACGCCGCCTGGTACAACACCGTGATCGAGACCGTCGGGCTGCGGGACCGGCTCAAGCACCGGCCGAGCCAGCTGTCCGGCGGCCAGCAGCAGCGGGTCGCGTGCGCCCGGGCGCTCGTGTCACGGCCGGAGGTCATCTTCGCCGACGAGCCGACCGGCAACCTCGACTCCCGGTCGGGTGCGGAGGTCCTCGCGTTCCTGCGCAACTCGGTCCGCGACTTCGGCCAGACCATCGTCATGGTCACCCACGACCCGAACGCCGCCTCCTACGCCGACCGGGTCGTGTTCCTCGCCGACGGGCACATCGTCGACGAGCTGTACGCGCCGACCGCCGACGCCGTCCTCGACCGTCTCAAGCGTCTCGACAAGGCGGCCTGACGATGCTGCGCGCCACGCTGAAGAGCCTGCTCTCCCGCAAGCTGCGGCTGGTCCTGTCGGGCCTGGCCGTGGTGCTGGGGGTGATGTTCGTGTCGGGGGCGTTCGTGCTCACCGACACGATGGGACGCTCGTTCGACAGCCTGTTCGCGTCGGTGTTCGAGGACACCGACGTCCAGGTGACCCAGAAGCCGAAGGTCGACGACCAGGACATGGGGCCGTCGCAGACGTCGAACATCCCGGCGGCGACGCTGGAGAAGCTGAAGAACGTGCCCGGCGTCGCGAAGGTCGTCGGCGAGGCCAACGCCGACGGCGCCCGCGTCATCGGCAAGAACGGCAAGGTCGTCACCACGTTCGGCCCGCCACGGCTCGGCGAGAACTGGGCCGGCACGTCCGACCTGATGCAGCTGCGGGAGGGCCGCGGCCCGCAGGCCGACGACGAGATCGTGGTCAACGCGACCACGGCGAAGGCCGCCGGCGTCAAGGTCGGCGACGACGTCGGCGTCCTGACGCTGCAGCCCGGCAAGAAGGTGTTCAAGCTCGTCGGCATCGTCGGCTACAGCGGCGACCGCGACTCACTCGGCGGCTCGCTCGAGGTCTTCTTCACCACGCCGGTCGCGCAGGAGCTGATGCTCGGCGAGAAGGACGTGTACAGCTCGATCAAGGTCACCGCCGCACCCGGCGTCACGCACGACCAGCTGCGCGCCGACGTCGCCGCCGCGCTCGGCGGCGAGGCCGGCGGGTTCCAGGTCAAGACCGGCAAGCAGCTGCAGGACGAGACGACGAAGGACTTCCGTGAAGGGCTGTCGTTCTTCAACAACATCCTGATCGGCTTCGCCGGGGTCGCCCTGTTCGTCGGCACGTTCCTCATCCTCAACACGTTCTCGATCATCGTCGCGCAGCGGACGCGCGAGCTGGCGCTGATGCGGGCCCTCGGCGGCAGCCGCAGCCAGACGCTCGGCTCGGTGATCATCGAGGCGGTCGCGATCGGGCTCATCGCCTCGGTCCTGGGCCTCGCCGCCGGCATCGGCGTCGGCGTCCTGCTCGCCTGGGTGTTCGGCAACGTCAGCGGCGTCGCCCTCGCCAGCGTCGGCGTCCCCGCCGCCGCCGTGATCAGCGCGTTCGTGGTCGGTCTGCTGGTGACGGTCGTCGCCGCGGTCCTGCCGGCGCTGCGCGCCTCCCGCATCCCGCCGATCGCGGCGCTGCAGGAGGTCGCGACCCCGGACCGCCCGCTGACCAAGCTCACCGTCAGCGGCGCCCTCATCGGCGCGGCCGGCGGCACGATGCTCGGCCTCGGCCTGGCCGGGCAGGGCGACAACACGCTGTGGCTCATCCTCGGCGGCGTCCTGATCAGCTTCATCGGCGTCGCGCTGCTCACGCCGCTGCTGGCCCGGCCCGTGGTCGCGCTGCTCGGCCGGCTGTTCTCCTGGTCGGTGCCCGGCAAGCTGGGCCGGCTCAACTCGGGCCGCAACCCGCGGCGCACCGCGATCACCGCGGCCGCGCTCATGGTCGGCCTGGCCCTGATCACCGGCGTCAACGTCATCCTCGCCTCGGCGAAGCAGAGCCTGTCGTCGCAGGCCGCGACCCAGGTCACCGTCGACCTGATCATCTCCGGCGACGGCGACGACAACGGACCGGCGAAGTTCGACCCGGCCGTCATGACCGCCGCGGCGAAACTGCCGGGCGTGTCGAGCACCGCCAGCGAGTACTGGGACTTCGCGCAGGTCGACGGCGAGGGCCGGGGCATCTCCGCGACACCCGACATGGCCGCCTACGCCGGCATGTTCAAGCTGGTCGCGACCGAGGGGACGCTCGCCTGGAGCGGCCCGGACCAGGCCGTCATCGACGTCGACACCGCGAAGAAGCAAAACCTGAAGCTGGGCTCGACGATGACGATGCAGTTCACCCGCGGCGAGCCGCACACCGTGAAGATCGTCGGCCTGTACCAGAAGAACGACGTCATGGGTGGGCTGATCGTCTCCGGTGACGTGGTGAAGGACTTCCGCGCCGCCCAGCCGTCGTGGGGTTTCCTGCGCGTCAGCGACGGCACCGCGGTCGCCGACATCCAGCGGCAGGTCGACCAGCTGCTCGTCGACAACCCGGAGGTATCGGTCGCGAACCGCGCCGAGTTCGTCGACGCCCAGTCCGCGCAGTTCGACCAGCTGCTGATGATGATCCAGATCCTGCTGGCGCTGGCGATCCTCATCGCGGTCCTCGGCATCGTCAACACCCTCGCCCTGTCGGTGCTGGAGCGCACCCGCGAGCTGGGGCTGCTCCGCGCGATCGGGATGCGCAGGGCGCAGACGATGCGGATGGTCACCGTCGAGGCGGTCGTCATCTCCACCTTCGGCGCGCTGCTCGGCCTCGGCGTCGGTGCGGGCCTCGGCGCGGCAGTGGTCAAGGCGCTCAAGGACGAGGGCTTCAGCAAGATGGCGTTCCCGTGGACGCAGATGGCGACGTACCTGCTGCTCGCCGCCCTGGTCGGGGTCATCGCGGCGATCCTGCCGTCGATCCGGGCCTCGCGGGTCAACGTCCTGCAGGCGATCGCGCACGACTGAGCCCGCCACAGGAAGCTCGGAAGCTCGGAAGCACGGAAGCACGGAAGCAAGGGGCGCCTTCACGGGGAGGCGCCCCTTCTCCGTCCGCGTTCGCCGCGTCGGTACGGGCAGCCGCGGCGCGACCGGCCCGCACGACGATCCGCGACCTCGCCAGGCGACCGGAAGCCGGCCGCCACATCGCTGTCCAGCCGGGGCCGCGGGCGCCGTCAGGCGACCAGTTTGCGCAGGTAAGCGACGTCGACGTCGAGCAGCGACCCGACGAGGGTCACGCCGGTCGGGTCCAGGTCGACCTCGCACGGCACGGCCAGGACCGTGCAGCCGGCGGCCCGGGCGCTGCGCACCCCGTTCGGCGAGTCCTCCACCGCCACGCAGTCCATCGCCGCCGCCCCGAGCAGCCGCGCCGCGGTCAGGTACGGCATCGGGTGCGGCTTCGTCTCGTCCACCTCGTCACCGGCGACGACCGCGTCGAAGTTGTCCGCCCCGATCGTCAGCAGCGCCACGTCCACCAGGTGCCGGTGCGTGGCGGTGACCAGCGCGAGCGGTACATCCTCCGCCCGCAGCGCGGCGAGCAGCTCCTTGGCACCGGGCCGCCACTCGACGCCGCCGTGGAAGAGCTCCTTGACCCGGGCCTCCAGCCACCGGACGCTCCCGTCGGTGCTGACGCTGGCGGGCAGCCCGAGGTCGGCGTGCAGCAGCCGCATCGAGTCGGTCATGTTGGTGCCGACCATCGCGTGCCTGGCCTGCGCGGACAGTTCACCGCCGTAGTGCGCGGCGAGCTCGGTCAGGCCGACGGACCACACCTTCTCACTGTCGACGAGGGTGCCGTCCATGTCGAAGAGCACGGCCGCGAGCCGGTCGTCAGAAGCCACCTGACGGATTTTGCCTGAATGCCCCGGTCACCGTCCGTCGTTCGTGCCCAAGGTCACGGCCGCGTCCACGGCCGTGTCCACCGCCGCGTCCACGGCCGTGTCCACCGCCGCGTTCACCGCCGCCAGGAACTCGGCCGGCGTCATGCTGCCCGGCCCGTCGTGCGAGCGGGCCGCGCGCTGCACGAGCCGCCGCGCCGTCTCGTTCGCCGGGGCCGGCATCCCGTGCAGGCGGCCGAGCAGCACGATCTCGCCGTTGAGGTAGTCGGCCTCCACCGTGCCGGTGCCGCGGGCGAGGCTCTGCCACGACGACCCGCCGGCCCGCCCCGCACCCAGCGGGCTGCCGGCGGGCCACCGCATGATGTCGCCGCGCCGCTCCCGGTCCTCCTCCGCGGACGCGACGTCGATCCCCGCGTGCCGCAGCACCGCCTCACCCTCCGCCCGGACCCGCTCGGCCGCCTCGTCGACGCCGTCGACCCGGCCGCACAGCGCCTCGACGGCGTTGCCCAGGTTCAGCAGCAGCTTGCGGTACTTCCAGCGCATGATGTCCGCCCGCGGCTGCGACACGAACCCGGCCGACTCCAGGTCACCGGCGAGGGCCGCCGCGGTCGGGTCGCTGCCGGACGGGTACCTGCCGAGGTCGAGGATGCCGGGGACCGGGGCGCAGTGCGCGGTCACCACGCCCGGCTCCAGGTGGCTGGCGGGCAGGATCACGTGGACGCCGTACACGCAGGCGTTGTGCCGCAGGGCGGCGCGCTCGTTGGCGACCCCGTTCTGCAGGCACACGACCGGCCCGTCGAAGCCTTCGAGGGCGACCAGCGCCGCGGCGGTGTCCATGCCCTTCATACCGAGCACGACGACGTCCTTGCCGGTGTCCCCCGGATGCCCGACCGCGTCGATCTTCACGACCGTGTCACCCGACGGCTGCCGCAGCGTCAACCCGTCGCGGCGGATCGCCTCCAGGTGCGCACCCCGCGCGACGACCGCCACGTCGTGCCCCGCCATCGCCAGCCGGCCCGCGACCACGCCGCCGACCGCGCCCGCCCCGTACATCAGCCATCGCATCGACCCAGAGTATTCACCGCCGGCCGGGGGAATACGTGATCTTGGAAACCGACACCCTGGCGCGGCCGGCAAGCCATCCGGCGGTGTCCAACGTAGGCTGGGACCGTGACCGAGTTCGACGGCCTGCCCGTGCTGCGCTCCCCTGTCGCGATTGCCGCGTTCGAAGGGTGGAACGACGCTGCCGACGCGTCGACCGCCGTCGTCGAGCACCTCGAACAGGAATGGGGCGCCGAGCCCATCGCCTCGCTCGACCCGGAGGACTTCTACGACTTCCAGGTCAACCGGCCGACGGTGATGATGTCCGAGGGTGAGACCCGCCGCATCGAATGGCCCACCACCCGATTCTCGGTGGCCACGCCGCCCGACGCGGAGCGTGACATCGTCCTGATCCGCGGGATCGAGCCGAGCATGCGGTGGCGCACGTTCTGCGAGCAGGTCCTCGAGGTCTGCCACAGCCTCGAGGTGAGCCGGATCGTGCTGCTCGGCGCGCTGCTCGCCGACGTGCCCTACACCCGCCCGCTGCCGGTCAGCGGCTCCGCGCCCCGCGGCGCCACCACCACCGACACCAGCGAGCGGCTCGGCCTGACGCCCACGCGGTACGAGGGGCCCACCGGCATCGTCGGCATCCTGCACGACGCGTGCGCCCGCGCCGACCTGGAGGCCGTGTCCTTCTGGGTGCACGTGCCGCACTACGCCAACAACCCGCCGTGCCCGAAGGCGACCCTTGCGCTGCTGCACCGCGTCGAGGAGGTCTTGGACCTCCCCGTGCCGACCGGCGACCTGGCGAAGGAGTCCTCGGACTGGGAGGAGCGGCTCAAGCAGGCCGCCGAGCAGGACGCCGAGCTCGCCGAGTATGTCCGCGAGCTGGAGGAGCGCTCCGGCGACGCGGGCCTGCAGCCGCTGTCGGGCGACGAGATCGCCCAGGAGTTCGAGAAGTACCTCCGCCGCCGCGGCGGCCAGGCCGGCCCGTCCGCGACCGGCGCCTGGTAGCAGCTGTCCGGTGGAAGGGGGCCGCGGCGGCCCCCTTCCACCGAGCGCTCAGACCTGGCGGTACGTGCTGAGGAACCGGCCGATCCGCCCGATCGCGTCCTCCAGGTCGGCCACCCGCGGCAGCGTCACGATCCGGAAGTGGTCGGGGTGGTGCCAGTTGAACCCGGTGCCCTGCACGACCATGAGCTTCTCCTTGCGGAGCAGGTCGAGCGCGAACTGCAGGTCGTCCTTGATCGGGTGCACCTCGGGGTCGATGCGCGGGAACATGTAGAGCGCGCCCTTCGGCTTCGTGCACGACACGCCCGGGATGTCGTTGAGCATCCGCCAGGCGGTGTCACGCTGGGCGAGCAGCCTGCCCCCGGGCAGGATGAGGTCGTTGATGCTCTGGTACCCGCCGAGCGCCGTCTGCACGGCGTGCTGCGTCGGCACGTTGGGGCACAGCCGCATGTTGGCGAGGATGTCCAGGCCCTCGATGTAGCTGGTCGCGTGCTGCTTCGGCCCCGACAGCACCAGCCAGCCGGTGCGGAAGCCGGCCACCCGGTAGGCCTTCGACAGCCCGTTGAACGTCAGCGTGAGCAGGTCCGGCGCCACCGCGGCCGTCGAGACGTGCGTCGTGTCGTCGTAGAGGATCTTGTCGTAGATCTCGTCGGAGAAGACCAGCAGGTTGTGCCGGCGGGCGACCTCGGTGATCCGCTCGATCATCTCCTGCGAGTACACCGCGCCGGTCGGGTTGTTCGGGTTGATGATCACGATCGCCTTGGTGCGCGGCGTGACCTTGGCGGCGATGTCGTCGACGTCCGGCATCCAGTCATTGCTCTCGTCGCAGACGTAGTGCACGGCCCGCCCGCCGCACAGGCTGACCGAGGCGGTCCACAGCGGGTAGTCCGGCGAAGGGATCAGCACCTCGTCGCCGTTGTCGAGCAGCGCCTGCAGCGCCATCACGATGAGCTCGGAGACGCCGTTGCCGAGGTACACGTCCTCGATGTCGACGCCGTAGACCTGCTTCTGCTGGTAGTACTGCACGACCGCGCGCCGGGCCGACAGCAGGCCCTTGGAGTCGCCGTACCCGTGGGCGGCGGGCAGGTTCAGGATGACGTCCTGGAGGATCTCCTCCGGCGCCTCGAACCCGAACGGCGCCGGGTTGCCGATGTTGAGCTTCAGGATGTGGTGGCCCTCGGCCTCCATCTGCTTGGCGGCGGCCATGACCGGTCCGCGGATGTCGTAACAGACGTTGGCCAGCTTCGCGGACTGAGTCACCTGCATGGAGTCACAGTACGAGCCCCACTCCCATAGCTCAGTAGCCACTTCCCATCATGTGGCGAATCTGTACCCGCCGTTCCTGGGCTCATTGTGGCCCCGTTCGCCTTGCGTACAGCTTCCTAGGAGGCTAGTCTTCTACGTATGACCATCAACCCTGGGGCCGCGGAGTTCCCGCACCGGCAGATCGCCGCGCAGCTCCGGGCCCGGATCCACCGTGGCGACTGGGCACCGGGCGAGCGACTGCCGTCGATCCCGTCGCTCGCCACGCAGTTCGGGGTCGCCAAGCAGACCGTCCAGCGCACCATCGACCAGCTGCGGATCGAAGGCCTGCTGATCACCCGTCCCGGCTCGGGGACGTTCGTCCGCGGCACGAAGCGCCGGATGAACCGGCTCTCCCGCGGGCGCTACGGTGCGGAGCGCGGCTACCACGCCGAGCTCGCCGCCCGCTACCGCCAGCACCTGATGCAGGTCGGCGCCATGCCCTGCCCGCCCGACGTCGCCGAGGCCTTCGGCATCGACGTCGGCGTGCCGCTGCTCGTCCGGCGTCACCTCGTCCGCACCGGCGACGCCCCGGTCGAGGTCGGCGCCTCCTGGTTCCGCCCCGCCGACGTGCGCGGCACGTCCATCGAGCGCCCCGACGTGTTCGACCGCCCGCTGTACCAGGAGGTCGAGGCCGAGACCGGCCGCCGCTACACGAGCGCCCGCGACCAGGTGAGCGCCCGCCTCCCCACCCGCGAGGAGGCGGAGCTGCTGCAGATCCGCCCCGACACGCCCGTCCTGGTGCTGCTGCACATCGCGTACGACGCCGAGCACAAGCCGATCGAGGTCGCCCAGGCCGCCTGGCCGGGCCCGATGACCTCGCTGACCGAGGAGTACAAGATCCCCGGCGTCCGCCCCGGCCTGCCCATCGACGAGCCCGACCTCGCCCTCGGCTAGGACCTCCGCGGCCGGTCGGCCCCCGATGACCGGCTCCTGATGTGACGCCGCGGTTCAGGCCGGCACCGCACACTTGCGGCGCGCCCCGGAATGCACTCCGAGAAAGTTCCGGCGGGCGTGCAGCGTTCGGGTGGGCGGGGACCGTTCTATCCGCGGCGGAGGGAGCGGCCCTTTGAAGGCAGAGGATCCGGACGGGTTCCGGGAGTTCGTGGCGGCGCGGATGGCGGCGCTGCGAAACCTGGCGTACGTCACGTGCGGGGACTGGCACTCGGCGGAGGACGCCGTCGCCAACGCCCTGGCCAAGTTGTATCCGCGCTGGTCGCGGCTCGATCGACCGGACCTGTACGCGCAGACGATGGTCGTGCGGGCGGCGATCGACGAGACCCGGCGGCCATGGTGGCGGCGGGAACGATCCGCCGGCGACAGGGTGCCGGACGTCGCCCAGGCCGATCCCACCGGTGCCGCCGACGAACGCCTGACCGTGCGCAGGGCGCTGCAGGCGGTGCCCGTCCGGCAGCGGGCGGTGCTGGTGCTGCGGTACTACCTGGGCATGACGGCCGAGGAGGCCGCGGAGGCGCTCGGGATCCGGGCCGCATCGGTCAGGAGCCAGACGACCAGAGGTCTGGCGAATCTCCGGGCGGCCCTCGCCGCCGGAGGCGTGGTCTTGGATGAACCGTCTGAACTCGGAGAGTGGACCAATGCAGATGCAGGACCTGGTGGAGCTGGCGACGTCAGAGCCACCGCCGCTGCGGCACGACGCTGACCAGATCCTGGCGGCGGGCCGGCGGGTCCAGCGCCGGCGCAGGGTGGCGACCGGTGCCGCCGCCGTCGCCGTGCTGGGGGTGATCGCCGCCGCCGTCGCCGTGCCCGCCCTCGGACGCGGCGGCCAGGAGGCGCCGATCCAGGTGGGCGCCCCGGGGAGCAACCAGCCGGTGCCGGCGACCGCGGAGTCGTTCACGTTCACGTTCGCCGGCTACAGGGTCGGCAAGCTGCGGGTGGCGCAGCCGGTCGACGTGTCGACCGCGTACCAGCTCGCCTCCGTCTACGCGGACGGGCTGATCACCACCGACAGCCCCGGCGACCCGAGCGCGTCGGCGCAGGGCGGCAAGAAGCTGTACGCGTACCTGACCGTGTACCGGGCCGGCGCGTACGACCCGTCGAAGCTGACCGGCACGCGGCCGGTGACCATCGCCGGGCGGCCGGGGCTGGAGGCCGGCGTCCCGTACCTCGGCTGGGCGGTGCGGCGGACGCTTGCGTGGCAGTACAACACCGACGCGTGGGCGGTGATCCAGGCCAGCTCCGACGACGCCGCGTACCCGTCGGCGAAGGACCTGCGCGACCTCGCCGCCGGGCTGCGCGGCCAGGCGTCCGTGCCGGTGAAGGTGCCGGTGAAGCTGAGCCACGTGCCGGCCGGGTACCGCCTGCAGGAGGCGTCGGCGCACGCCATGACGGGGCTCAACGGGATCGCCACGGCCCGCGAGGGCGACTACGCGGGCCTGCTGTTCAGCAACCCGGCCCTGCCGACCACGGGGCTGACGGCACCGTTCGGCGGTGAGGACGGCGACGACCCGGCGGGCAGTTTCGTGGTGTACGTGGTGCCGGCCGCCAACTCCAACCAGCAGCCGTCGCCGGGCGTGACGTGCGGCAACGGCTTCTGCAACAAGTGGGTCGACGGCGTGGACATCCAGGTCAGCAGCGGCGGACGGCTGACCGACGCGGAGATGCGGAAGGTGCTGGACGGCGCCACCCTCGCCGACGTGAAGAACGAGCGCACCTGGACCACGGTCACCGCGGCGATCCCCTGACCGCGGTTCGCCCCATGGATCCGCCCATGGACGACCATGACGGCCACCCACCGGTCGGTGTGTGGCCGTCATGGTCGTCCGGCGGGCGCCGGTCAGGTGATCGGGTCGGGGGCGACCTCCGGCTTCGTGGCCGGGCCGGCGGTGGTGACGCGCGGGTCGCCCTCGTCGGCGAAGTAGTCCGCCGCGCTGGTGTCGTCGCCGCCGTCGGCGACCGACGCGGCCCGCAGGATCAACGTGAGCAGCGCCGCGACGATCAGGTTGACCGCGACCGCGACGAAACCGACATAGATCGTCTTCGCGGAGTCGAAGCCGAACTCCTTCAGCGGGAACGCGGAGCCACCGAAGTGGGCGCGCTTCGTGGCGGCGTTGGGGATCTGGTACAGCATCCACATGCCGAGGCCCATCCCGGCGACCCACCCGCCGATCAGCGCGCCGCGGTGGAACCACCGGGTGAACAGGCCCAGCGCGACCGCCGGCAGGGTCTGCAGGATGATGACGCCGCCGATGAGCTGCAGGTCGATGGAGAACTGCGGGTCGACGAAGACGACGAAGACCAGCGCGCCGACCTTGACCAGCAGCGACGTCACCTTCGACACGGTCGCCTCCTGGTGCGGGGTGGCGTCGCGTTTCAGGTATTCGCGGTACACGTTGCGGGTGAACAGGTTCGCGGCGGCGATCGACATGATGGCGGCGGGGACGAGCGCGCCGATGCCGATGGCGGCGTACGCGACGCCGGCGAACCAGTCGGGGAAGAGCTTGTCGAACAGCAGCGGCACGACGGTGTTGTTGTCGTTGGTGCCGTTCGGGTTCTTCAGCGGGGCGACGCCGGCGGCGATCGCGGCGTAGCCGAGCAGCGCGATGAGGCCCAGCAGCAGCGAGTACGCCGGCAGCGCCGACATGTTCCGCTTGATCACGTCGCGGTTCTTGCTCGCCAGTACACCCGTGAGACTGTGCGGGTAGAGGAACAGCGCGAGCGCGGAGCCGAGGGCGAGGGTGATGTACTGCAGCTGGTTGTTGGCGTTGAGGAGGATGCCGTCGGTCGCCGCCGGGGTCTTGTCGAACTTCGCGTCGGCGGCGTCGAAGATGGCGCCCCAGCCGCCGAGCTTGTACGGCAGGTAGAACACCGCGACGAGGATGACGACGTAGATCAGGGTGTCCTTGACGAACGCGATGAGCGCCGGCGCCCGCAGGCCGCTGGAGTAGGTGTAGGCGGCGAGGATCGCGAACGCGACGATGATCGGCAGGTGCCGGGCGATCGTGCCCGCACCGGTCACCCCCATCGTCTTGAGCACCGACTCGATGCCGACGAGCTGCAGCGCGATGTACGGCATCGTCGCCACGATCCCGGTGACCGCGATCAGCAGCGCGAGCGTGGGTGACTGGAACCGGGCCCGCACGAAGTCCGCCGGCGTCACGAACCCGTGCCGGTGCGACACGGACCACATCCGCACCAGGACGAGGAACACGAGCGGATAGATGATGACGGTGTACGGGACGGCGAAGAAGCCGGCCGCGCCGGCCGCGAACAGCAGCGCCGGGACGGCGACGAAGGTGTAGGCGGTGTACAGGTCGCCGCCGACCAGGAACCAGGTGATCCAGCCGCCGAAGCTGCGGCCGCCGAGCCCCCATTCGTCGAGGTGGTTGAGGTTGTCCGGGCGGCGCCAGCGGGCGGCGACGAAGCCGACCACGCTCACCCCGGCGAACAGGATGACGAAGATCGCGATCTCGACCTGATGGTCACGCCACATCGCCGGTCACCGCCGCTTCGTCATCTGGTAGACCAGCGTCGTGGTGCCGACGCCGACGGCGATGATGGCGAGCTGCATCCAGTAGAACCGGGGGAAGCCGAGCAGGCGGGGGCTGTCGGCGTTGTACCAGACGGTGACCAGCGGCAGCACGATCGGGATGAACAACAGCCAGTTCCACGGGCTCTTGTCCGCGGCCCGCGGGGTGTCGGGCCTTTCGGGACCGGTCACGGCCTACCTCCTTCACGGGGGGTTGTGCGCGCCTGGCGGGCGGCCAGGTAGATCGACGTAACCTGATCGCAGTCCCGGGCGCTGACCGGCGGTCGCACGGATCGGCGAACGGTCGGTTCCGCGCGCCGGATGGTGTCCTGGATCACACTCTGGGGGGGTTACGCCGGTCTCGCGTGCCCGCCCACCGGGGCCGGGATCCCGGTGCGGGGGTGGACGTGCCCTGCCGCCCCGCCGAGCTGGAATGGGCGCGGCGGTCCGGTGCCTCGGGCAGGCTTTCCGGCCGGGGGTCATCGCGACAGCTCGGCGGGGGTGGCGTTGCCGCCGGTCAGGATCACCGCGACCCGCTCCCCCATCAGGTCGGGCCGGGCGAGGACCGCGGCCAGGGCGGCGGCGCCGGCGCCTTCCGCCTGGGTGTGCGCGCGGCCGGACAGCACCCGCCGGGCGTCGTCGATCGCGTCGTCGTCGACGAGCACGAAGTCGGCGAGCAGGTCCCGCAGGATCTTCTGCGGCACCTCGAACCCGCGCCCCGTCGCCAGCCCGTCGACCCTGGTCCGGTTGTCCCGGTGCACGCACGCCCCGGCCCGCCACGAGTCGTGCGCGGCCGGCGCGGCGCTGGACTGCACGCCGACGACCCGGCAGCCGGGCGCGACGGCGGCGGCCACGACGCAGGCGGCCGCCGCTCCTGTACCGCTGCCGATCGGCACCACCACCGTGTCCAGGTCCGGGTGGCGCTCGAACAGCTCCAGGTAGGCGGTCCCGACGCCGGCGATCAAGGCCGGCTCGTCACCGGGACTGACCAGCCGGCCGCCGGCCGTGCTGGCGTGCTCCTCGGCGTACGCCTCCGCCGCGGCCATGTTCTCCCCGTGCAGCGACACGGTCGCGCCGAGCGCCCGCACCGCGCGAACCTTGAACTCCGCGACCCCGGCCGGCATCACGACGTGCGCCGGGACGCCGAACACGCGGGCGGCGTAGGCGATCGACCGGGCGTGGTTGCCGGTCGAGTACGAGACGACGGGCGCCCCCGCGCCGAGTCCGGCCATGAGGTTCAGCGCCCCGCGGACCTTGAACGCCCCGGTCGGTTGCGCGTTCTCGTGCTTGACCACCACGCTGCGCCCCGCGACCTCGTCCAGCAGCGGATACGACCAGGACGGAGTGGCTGGCAGGTGCGGATCGAGGGCCCGCCGGGCCCGCAGCACATCGTTGAGTCCCAACATGGGTCCAGCTTGCTGCCAGTACCATATATAAATCCAATGCCGAGTTCCTCGGGAATCCATAGGTGGGATCAATGCTTGACGTGACGCGCCTGCGGGTCCTCGTCGCGGTCGCCCGGCACGGCTCGGTCACCGCCGCCGCCGAGGCGCTGCACTACGCTCAGCCGTCGGTCAGCCACCACCTGTCGCGCCTCGAGGCCGAGACGGGCGCGCGTCTCGTGCAGCGCGTCGGCCGCGGCGTGCGCCTCACCCCCGCCGGCCGGCTTCTCGCCGAGCGCGCCGAGGAGATCCTTGGCCGGCTCGACGCCGCCGAGGCGGAGCTCGAGTCGCTGAGCGGGCTGACGGCCGGCCGGGTGCGGCTCGCCGCGTTCCCGTCGGCGCTGGGATCGTTCGTGCCGCTCGCCGCCGCCCGCTTCGCCGCGTCGCATCCGGGCGTCGCGCTGAGCCTGGTGGAGGCCGAGCCGCCGGAGGCTCTGCGGCTGCTCAAGGCCGGCGAGGTCGACCTGGCGGTCGTCTTCGACTACGCCGCCGGCGAGCCGGCCCCGGACGACGGCGTCCGGCTGACGCCGCTGTTCGACGAGCCGCTGCACCTCGTCACCGGCCTCACCGAGACCCGCGACCTGCCCGACCTCGCCGACGCCCGCTGGATCGGCGGCTGCGAACGCTGCCGGACGAGCCTGGTGCGGCGGTGCGCGGCGGCCGGGTTCACACCGGAGATCGCCTTCACCACCGACGACTATGTCGCCGTCCAGGCCCTGGTCGCCGCCGGCCTGGGCGTCACGATCCTGCCGGACCTGGCGCTGCGCGCGCACCGTTCGGCAGGCGTACGAGCCCAGCCGCTCCCCGGCCCCGGCCGGCGCGTCAACGCCGCGCTCTACGGCACCCCTCCCGACCCGCCCGCCCCCGCCGCCCTGCTCGACGCCCTCCTGACCACCGGCGCGCCCGCATAGCCGCTTCGGACGGCAGCGCTGAGGGGCCTGACCACCGGCCCTGTCCCGGCCGCCGGCATCCGGCGGCACGTGCGGATGTACCTGGGGTGTCCCGGCCGGGCCCGGGTCGGGCAGCAGCCGCTCCTCTTTGCGGACGACTCCGCGGCCGGCCTGTTCCGACTCGCCCGCCGCATCGGTGTGCCGAGGCCACAGACTGCCCATGACCCGCGGCGATGCGTGCGGATCGTCCGGCCTGGGCACGAGAGGCAACCCGTCCGGCCGGGAGCACGAGCGAACCCGTCGCCGGCCGGGCAAACGAAGAAGCGCGGGCGGAACACGAGAGCGAACCCGTGCGGGGCACGAGAGGCAACCCGTCCGACCGGGAGCACGAGCGAACCCGGCGCCAGCCGGGCAAACGAAGAAGCGCGGGCGGAACACGAGAGCGAACCCGCGCGGCACGAGAGGCAACCCGCCCGGCCGGGAGCACGAGCGAACCCCTCGCCGGCCGCGCAAACGAAGAAGCGCGGGCGGAACACGAGAGCGAACCCGTGCGCGGCACGAGAGGCAACCCGTCCGGCCGGGTGCACGAGAGTGAACCCGTCCGGTCGAGGGGGCGGGAGTGAAGCAGCGCGGGCGGGAGGCCTCCGCCGGGCGGCGACCCGGGGCGTCCGACGATCCCGGGTGCGGCGATCAGGCCGGCCCGCCCGCGCGATCCTTCAATGCTTCAACGACGCGGGCGAGGAACCGATGCCCGGCGACGTGTCGGCGGTGGGGACGGGCTACAACTTGATGCCCAGCAGGGCGTCGACGGCGAGGCGCAGCACGGCGGGGGCGTCGCGGTCCTCGCCGGCGTCGGCCAGGGTGGCGTCGACCCAGGCGTCGACGGCGGCCAGGGCGCCCGGTGTGTCGAGGTCGTCGGCGAGGCGCTCGCGGAGCTGCTCGAGCAGCTCGATGCCGGACGGGCCGACCGTGGCCTTGGCGGCGGTGCGCCAGCGGGAGAGGCGCTGCTGGCCGGTCTTGAGGACGTCGTCGGTCCACTGCCGGTCGTTGCGGTAGTGGTCGGCGAGGAGGCCGAGGCGGACCGCCATCGGGTCGACGCCGTCGCCGCGCAGGCGGGAGACGAAGACGAGGTTGCCCTGACTCTTGGACATCTTGTCGCCGTCGAGGCCGATCATGCCGGCGTGCACGTAGTGCGTGGCGAAGGGGGCCTTGCCGCTGAGGGCCTCGGCGTGGGCGGCCGAACACTCGTGGTGCGGGAAGAGCAGGTCGTTGCCGCCGCCCTGGACGTCGATGGTGTCGCCGAGGAGGCTCTGGGCGATGACGGCGCACTCGATGTGCCAGCCGGGGCGGCCGGGGCCGAGGTCGCCGCCGTCCCACGCGGGCTCGCCCTCGCGCAGGCCGCGCCAGAGCAGCGGGTCGAGCGGGTCGCGCTTGCCGGGGCGCTGCGGGTCGCCGCCGCGCTCGGCGGCGAGGCGGAGCATCTCGGTGCGGGACAGGTTGGACTCGCTGCCGAAGCCGGGGGCGGTCGCGACGCTGAAGTAGACGTCGCCGGTGCCGTCCTCCAGCGCATACGCGTGGCCGCTCGCGATCAGCGCGGACACCTGGCGCGCGATCTGCGGAATGGACTCGACGGCGCCGACGTAGCGCCTCGGCGGGATGATCCGCAGCGCCTCCATGTCCTCGCGGAAGAGGGCGGTCTCGCGCATCGCGAGCACGACCCAGTCCTCGCCGTCGCGGGCGGCGCGCTCCAGCAGCGGGTCGTCGATGTCGGTGACGTTCTGGACATAGTCGACCTCGTGGCCGGCGTCGCGCCAGACCCGGTTGGCCAGGTCGAACGCGAGCATCGTGGCGGCGTGGCCGAGGTGGGTGGCGTCATAGGGGGTGATGCCGCAGACATACATGGTGGCGGGCCTGCCCTCGACCAGCACCGGCGCGATCTCGCGGCGCGCGGAGTCGAACAGGGCGAGGGTGGTCGCACCGGCAGCGGTGCGGGGCAGCGTGGGCACCGCCGGTGCCGACCATGAGTCCATTCGCCAAGACTATCCGCGGGGTACGACGGAAACATCGGGGAGACCGGTGTGACGAACCTAGCGTAGACAGGGCCTCACATCGGCGGCCACGGAATGGCGTGGCGGTCCTCGTCGGGGGCCGGGTACCGCTTGCCCTGCAGCAGCTGGGTGATCCGTAGCGCGACGGTGCCGACCTCGGCCGCGGTCAGGTGCTCCGAGAGCGCCTCGGCGAGCCCGGCGGTGTACTGGGCGCGCAGCTTCTCCAGCACCTCGATCGCCTCGTCGGGCAGCGGCTCGCCGGCCCAGCCCCACAGGATGGTGCGCAGCTTGTCCTCGGCGTGGAAGCAGATGCCGTGGTCGACGCCGTACACGCGGCCGTCGACGGTGTCGATGATGTGCCCGCCCTTGCGGTCGGCGTTGTTGGCGACGGCGTCGAAGACCGCCATCCGCGCGAGCCGGGGGTCGTCGTCGTGGGCGAGGACGAAGGCGCGCCCGTGCTCGTCGCGCGCGCTGAGGATGCGCTTCCAGGTGCGCGGGACCTTGCCGGCGGGCACGAAGCCGAGGATCGCGTCGTCGGTCTGCAGCTCGTCGTCGATCCACAGCTGGACCATGCCGGTGCCGAGGGGGCCGTCGCGCAGGACGGTCGGCGGGACCACGGACCAGCCGGTGGCCTCGGAGAGCAGCCAGGCCGCGTACTCACGGCCGGCGAGGGTGCCGTCGGGGAAGTCCCACAGGGGCCGCTCGCCGCTGACGGGCTTGTACACGCACCGGGCGACGGTCGACCCGTGCGTGATGACGGCCCGCAGCGTCGCGTTGGACGCGTCCATGAGCCGGCCTTCGATCTCCATGGTGCCGTGGCGGAGCAGTTCCAGCGCCTCGTCCTGGGGCAAAGCCGGCACGGCGTCTACCGGCGGTAGCCGTTGTGGCGCGGGCAGAGGTGCCCTCGGGCGTCGAGGGGCTGGCCGCACAGCGGGCACGGCGGCCGGCCGGACGCGACGACCCGCTTGGCCCGGTCGATGAACGCGCGGGTCGCCTGCGGCGTCAGCCGGACCCGCAGCCGGTCCCGGTCGGCGGTGCTGAGCTCGTCGTCGTCCTCGTCGTCGGCTTCCTCGGTCTCCTCGTCGCCGACCGCGATCGCCTCGATGACCACGGTCGCGGTGTCGACGTCGAAGGCGAGGCCGAGCGTGCCGACGCGGAACTCCTCGTCGAGAGGGGTGTCGAGCGGCTCGTTGTCGCTGGTGTCGGCGGCCGGGGTCTCGGGCAGGTCGACGCCGAAGCGGCGCTGCGCCTCCAGCAGGAGCTCCTCGAGCTTCTCGGCGAGGAGGGTCACCTGCACCTTTTCGAGGGCGACGCTGATCAGCCGCCCGCCGCCGCGCGCCTGCAGGAAGAAAGTCCGCTCCCCGGGCGCGCCGACGGTCCCCGCGACGAACCGCTCGGGCGGTTCAAATGCGTACACCTGGTGGCTCACACTGTCACCTCCGCTGCGCTCCGGCGCCGGCGTGAGCTCCGCCCGAGCCGCTCGTCCGCGGCTCCTCCGCTACGCTCCGGACCGCTCATGCTAGAACTCTATCCGCATGCTTCGGTCAGCGCTCACGCCAGGCGGCAAGATCACACAGAACCGCCCGAACCGCCCCCGACGGCAGCATCCGACGTCGGCTCCTCGTCGACCTTCGGGACGAACGGGGAGAGATCTCCCCCGGTGTCGTTCAGCCGCAGGACGAAGGACCGCAGCGGCGTGTACCGGATGACGGTCACCGACGCGGGCTCGACGGCGATGCGCTGGAAGAGGTCCAGGTGCATGCCGAGCGCGTCGGCGACGATCGCCTTGATGATGTCGCCGTGGCTGCACGCGAGCCAGACGGCGTCCGCGCCGTGCGACTCGGTGAGCCGGGCGTCCCACGTACGGATGGCGGCGACCGCACGGGCGGACATCACCGCCATCGACTCGCCCTCGGGGCCGGGGAACACCGCCGCGGACGGGTGCGCCTGCACCGTCGCCCACAGCGGCTCCTTGGCGAGCTCCTTGAGCGGCCGGCCGGTCCAGTCACCGTAGCGGCACTCGACAATCCCCTCATCCACCGAAATGTCGGAAAAGTCGGGAAGAGCCAGCGACAGCGTCTCCCGGCAGCGCGGCAACGGGCTGGACACCACCGCCGCCAGGGGCAGCTTCGCCGCGGCGAGCCGCTCGCCGACCGCCAGCGCCTGCGCCTGTCCGACGTCGTCGAGCCCGACGGGCTGGTGGCCGGCGAGCACCCCGCTCGCGTTCGTGGTGGTCCGGCCGTGCCGGAGCAGGAGCACTGTCGTCACGCGGACAAGCCTGCCATCTCGTACGCGCGCATCAGCTGCCGCATGGTCTCCGTGCCGTGCTCGTGGTCGCCGAAGAGCAGCGCCGCCAGCTCGGTGACGCCGGCCTCCTGGTATGCCTTGAGCCGCTCCGCGATCCGCTCGACGGGCCCGATCAGCGACGTGCGGTCGATGAACTCGAACGGGATCGCCGCGGCCGCCTCGCGGTGCTTCTTCGCCAGGTACAGGTCCTGCACCTCGCGGGCCGCGTCGCCGTACCCCATCCGCGTGGCGAGCGCGTTGTAGAAGTTCTGCTCGCGGCTGCCCATCCCGCCGACGTACAGCGCCGCGTACTGCCGCACCAGCTCCGCGCACATGTGCGGGTCGTCGCCGATGACCACCGGTACACCGGCGCAGATCTCGAAACCGTCGAGCGTCTTGCCGGCCTTGGCCCGGCCCGCCTCGATCGGCTTCAGCGACTCCGTCGCGAACTCGGGTGAGAAGAAGATCGCCAGCCACCCGTCGGCGACCTCGCCGGCGAGCTCCAGGTTCTTCGGCCCGACCGCGGCGAGGTACACCGGGACGTGGTCGCGGGTCGGGTGCAGCGTCAGCTTGAGCGCCTTGCCGGGGCCGTCGGGCAGCGGCAGCTGGTAGTGCTGCCCGTCGTAGGCGACCGTCTTGCGGGTCAGCGCGAGGTTGACGATGTCGATGTACTCGCGGGTGCGCTGCAGCGGCTTGCCGAACCGGACGCCGTGCCACCCCTCGGACACCTGCGGGCCCGACACGCCGAGACCGAGCCGGAACCGGCCGCCGGACAGCTTGTCGATCGTCGCCGCGGTCATCGCCGCCATCGCCGGCGTCCGGGCCGGGATCTGGAACACCGCGGAGCCCAGCTCGATGCGCTCCGTCTGGCCCGCGAACCACGCGAGCATCGAGGGGGCGTCCGACCCGTACGCCTCCGCCACCCACACGCAGGAGAAGCCGAGGCGGTCGGCTTCCTGCGCGAGGGCCAGGTGACCGGCCGGTTCATTCCACGCCGCGAGATATCCGAGGTTCAACGCGAGCCGCACATCTGCCTCCCAGGGTCCCCCGCGCGACCCTGCACGGGCGGCACCAAGGGTAGCGGGGGGCCCACCTACCCGCCTTCGGTGGGATCCGGCCGTATCGTTCCACCTATGCAACAGCGACCGCTCGGCCGTAGCGGGCTGGCGGTATCCCGGCTGGCCCTCGGCACCATGACCTGGGGCCGTGACACCGACGCCGACGATGCGGCCGCCCAGCTCAAGACGTTCCGCGACGCGGGCGGCACGCTGCTGGACACGGCCGACGTCTACGCCGACGGCGAGGCGGAGTCGGTGATCGGCGCCCTCGTCGGCCGGCTCGTGCCCCGCGACGAGCTGGTCATCGCCACGAAGGCCGGCCTGCGCCCGGGCATGGCGCGCCGCCGCGACGGCTCCCGCAGCCACCTGCTGCGCGCCCTCGACACGTCCCTCGAACGCCTCGGGACCGACCACGTCGACCTGTGGCAGATCCACGGGTACGACCCCGACACCCCCCTGGAGGAGACCCTCAGCGCGCTCGACACGGCGGTGTCGACGGGCCGCGCCCGCTACGCGGGTGTGTCGAACTTCTCCGGCTGGCAGACCGCCCGCGCCGCCACCTGGCAGGCCGCCTGGCCCGGCCGCGCCCCGCTGGTCTCCACACAGGTCGAATACTCGCTGCTCGAACGCGGCATCGAGCGCGAGGTGATCCCCGCCTGCTCCGCGCTCGGCATCGGCCTGCTGCCCTGGTCACCCCTCGGCCGCGGCGTCCTCACCGGCAAGTACCGCGGCGGCGTGCCCGCCGACTCGCGCGCCGCGTCGCCGCACTTCGAGCGGTTCGTCGCCCCCTACCTCGACGACCGCTGCGCCGGCATCGTCGAGGCGGTCGCCACCGCCGCCGGCGGCCTCGGCGTGTCGCCCCTCGAGGTCGCGCTCGCCTGGGTCCGCGACCGGCCGGGCGTCGTCGCCCCCGTCCTCGGCGCCCGCACCGTCGGCCAGCTCCTCGGCGCCCTGCAGACCGAGGAGATCGAGCTGCCCCGCGAGATCCGCGCCGCCCTCGACGACGTGTCGGCTCCGACGTCGGGCTATCCCGAGCGGCAGACATAATCAGCAGATCATGATCCGATCCGCGTTGACGTCTCTTGTACTGGTAGCGCTGCTCGCCGGGTGCGACGCCGGAGCTCCGGTCGGCCACCCGGACGCGACGGTCCCGACCCCCACCTGGGCACCGGCGCCGTCCGCCTCCCCCGCCGGGGTCGTCTCCCCGGCCGGCGGGTCCCCTTCCGCCGTCGCCGTCTCCGGGCCACGGACAGCGGTCGGGCTGCCGTCCGGGCTGGCCGTTCTCGACGCTTCGGGCAACGCTCTCCTGCCGACGCCGGCTCCTGTACGAGCCGTGGTCGCCCTCCCGTCCGGCGGCTTCCGCGCCGTGGCGGGCAGCACCGTGCTGACCGTCGACGGCGGTGGCGGTGGCGGTCCGACGGTTCGCTGGGAGCTGCCGGGCCCCGGCACCGCCCTCGCCGTGCACCCGTCCGGCTGGACCGCGGTGGCCGTCCCCACCCTCGGCGACGTGATCATCCTCTCTCCCACCGGGGCCGTCACCCGCACGATCCACACCGGCGGCAACCCCGGCGGCGTCGCCGTCACCGGCGATCTCATCGGCGTCCTGGACCCCGCCGAGACGTCACTCACCGTGTACGACGCCACCTCCGGCGCCCGCCGCGAAGGCCTCCGCGCCGGCGACGGCGCCGCCACCGTCACGACCGACGACAAAGGCAGGTTCCTGGTCCTCGACGCCCGCGACGGCGAACTCCTGGTCTTCGAGACCGGCCCGCTGCTCCTGCGCCAGCGCTACCCCGTCCCCGGCGGCCCGTACGCGCTCACCTTCACCCGCTCCGTACTGTGGGTCACAGTCACGCAGCGTAACGAACTGGTCGGCTACGACCTGAGCGGCGGCACCCCCCGCGAGGTCGCGCGCCACCCCACCGTCCGCCTGCCGATCGCCGTCGCCGCCGACCCCACCACCGGCACGCTCGCGGTCGCCGGGTCGGCTGAAGGGCTGGTGCAGCGCATTTCGCCGTAGCAATATCGGTTCATGGACTACGAATACGTGCCGTTGCGGTTGCCGTCGAACGTCGACCGGCTGACCGCCAACGCACAGCTGACGATCCAGGCCGAATACGGCGGCTGGGAGCTGGCCAGGGTCCGCCTCTACGCGGACGGCACCCGCCAGGTCATGCTCCGCCGCAAACTCACCAGCGACGCCATGCCGGGCCTCAGCACGTAGGCCTTCTGCTCCTCGGATCCACCCTCATCGTGCGCCCTCCAGCCGCACGCCGACCACACACGGCCGGTGAACAACGGGCGCCTGACCGATGACGGCCAGCACCGCCTCGAGCACCCCCGCCCGCTCAGGATGCGCACCGCGGTACCCGCCGGCGGCCCCGTCCCGCCACTCCGGCACCTCAAGCACGGCCAGGACGGCCGCGTTCTCTCGGACGCCCCGCAGCCGGACCTCCCCGTCCAGCCACTCGCCGATCCCCAGCCCGAGCTCCCGGCGCCCCCGCACCACCCGCCGCGCCTCCCCCAGCGCCGAGACAATGACCGCCCTCGACGGCGGCACGTCCAGCCCCGCGCTGAGAAACCCCACGATCGCCTCGCTCCGCCGCGACTCCGCATCCTGCTCAGCCTGCACCGGCCGATCCTCGCAGACCCCGATCCGACGAGCGCCGGCTCCACACGACCGACAGCGGCCGAACACCCCGCAACCGGCCTCGTCATGATCGAAGGACGCCCCTGGCCGCCCGCGCAATGACCACGACCGATCCGCACGAGGTCGTGCCGCAGGGCGGCGTCTTCGGTCGGGGCACATCGTGCTGGTGGTATGAGGACGACGTCGGCAGCCGGTGTGATGTCCCCTGGTCATGAACCAACAACGACGAGCGCGACGTCGGCGGCCGGCGTGACGTGCACTGGTTGTGAAGGCGTGGAAACACCGAATGACGCCCTCGACTGCGCTGGACCATGCGAGAACGGCGCCCGGGAACAACACCGCAACCACGCCACCAGGCGCCCGGCCTTAGGCCGGGCGGAAACAACCCACCCACCGCGCTGGCACGGACCGCGTTTGAACAGCACCTCGCCGCCGGAACATCCCAGCAACCGGCCTCGTCATGATCGAAGGACGCCCCTGGCCGCCCGGACGACCACCACGCGACTTGGATCGAAAAGCAATGACCACGATTGATTCGCACGAGGACGTGCCACGGGGCGGCGTCTTCGACGGGGCACATCGTGCTGGTGGTGTGAGGACGACGTCGGCAGCCGGTGCGATGTGCACTGGTTGTGAAAGGCCAACGACGGTGTGGAAGCACCGAAGGATGCCCTCGACGGCGCTGGACCATGCGTGGACGAAGGCCGGGGAACATCACCGCAACCACGCCACCTGGCGCCCACCCCCAGGCCGGGCAGGAAGAACTCACCCACCGCGCTGGCTTGCTCCTGCGAAATCCCACATGGATCGGCGAACCCGCACGCGGACCTCGCCTGAGACCGCCCGCCGAGGACGGCGATGGCCGACAAGATCCACCCGCAGCCCGCCCAGCGAAACCGAACCACCCGGGAGACGGGCACACTCGCACGCACCGCGTCTGAACAGCACCTCACCGCCGGAACATCCCAGCAACCGGCCTCGTCATGATCGAAGGACGCCCCTGGCCGCCCGGACGACCACCACGCGACTTGGATCAACAAGGCCATGACCACGATCGATTCGCACGAGGTCGTACCACGCGGCGGCGTCCGCGGTCGGGGGTACGTCGTGCTGGTGGTGAACCACGACGGTGAGCGCTGTGTCTGCAACCGGTGCGATGTGCCCTGGTCATGAACCAACAACGACGAGCCCGACGTCAGCGACCGGCGTGACGTGCACTGGTTGTGAAGGCCAACGACGGCGTGGAAACACCGAATGACACCCTCGACGGCGCTGGACCATGTGAGGACGGCGGCCGGGATCAACACCGCAACCACGCCACCTGGCGACCGGCCCCAGGCCGGGCAGGAAGAAACCCCCCGCCGTGCTGGCCTGCTCCTGCGAAATCCCACATGGATCGGCGAACCCGCACGCGGACCTCGCCTGAGACCGCCCGCCGAGGACGGCGATGGCCGACAAGATCCACCGGCAGCCCCGCCGAGCGAAACCGGGCCACTAGGCCGTGTCCCTTGGATCTTGAGTTGGGATGATCTGTAGCGTCGGGGTTGTTACCCAGACGCTATGACTGCCCGATTCGAACTCACCGATGCCGAGTGGGACCTG